>JAUYCF010000003.1 GCA_030692355.1 Thiobacillus sp. | reverse complement strand
CACCGACTACTTCGCCGACGCGCTGACCGATCTGCGCCCGCTGGCCGACGACGGGCTGGTGAACATCGAAACCGGCAAGATCAGCGTCACCCCCACGGGCCGCCTGTTCCTGCGCAACATCGGCATGTGCTTCGACCGCTATCTCAAGGAATCCTCCAGCGACAAGCCGCGCTATTCGCGGACAGCCTGAAGCGGGCGGAGTATTTCAGGATGCCCGCCCCGGGGATGACGCGAACGGCACATTATTCGGGGCGGGGACGGTACGTGTGCGCATTCAGATTGTTGTTCACGACGGTATTTCCTGCGCAGCGCCGCTTACGCTTGACGCTGGTTGGCCCTTGCGGTCACATTTTCCCTGCTTTCGTTTCAGCCGCCGCCAAGCAATCACGATTCCTGTGTAGCTCACCAGAAATCCTCCGATGCTCAAAAGGATAAGCAGCACATCCCAAAGAGGACGCTGCTTCAGCAATGGTGGCCAATCCCAGCTGTGCAATAAGGCGAAGAGCCAGCGCTTGGTTCGCTGATAGGTATCCAGCTTGCCGATTACCGCCCCGGTATAGGGATCAAGATGCACCCAGGTCGAATTGGAGTCATCGAACTTTAAACGCAACACGGGCAGGCGCTTTTCTACATGTCCAGACATCGTGTGGGGGGCGCGGGCGTAATAGTAAAAGTCATGCTTGCCCAGCACTTCACTATGTGCGACCCGCGCACCAGGAACCAAACGGGCCCCTGACGCCTCCAGCAATTCGAATGGAAACATGGCGCGCGGCCGTTCGTTTTTCGATGCAGGAATAATCCTTGTCTGACCGCTTCCTTCATAAGCGATGTAATAACCCTTGCCATCCAGCATGCGCCATTCCAGCTCAAGCGCCCGTCCACTCTCTGCACTTTGACTGTGCAGAAAGTCATGCAGGTCGACAGGGAAGTTTTTCGCCTCGATCGCGCCGCCGGAATATGCCAGTTCATCCAGGGGCTTCCCGCCGGAGTCAAACACTTTCCATGGATTCATGGAAAGCAGGCCGCTGAAAATCCAGGCGGCCATAACCACACCGAAGCCCAGCCCAAGAAAATGGTGCCAACGCATAAATGGTGCACGGTAAGGCGATTTCGACGCATTGCCGTAACGCCCTTTAAGCCGCCACCGCATAATGCCGACTGCAAGGCCGAAAACTGCGAGAAGCGTCGCCGCCAGGGAAGAATACACAATGATGTCGTGGTGGTATTTGTCCAGCAGCCCTCCCCGAAACGGGTAAAGCCAGTGGATCCAGGCACCGACCCAGTTCCAGACCCGCTCGGTCTTCGTTGCGTCGCGCACCACTTCGCCGGTGAGCGATGAAACGTAAAGTAAGGTCGCATCCCCATCCTGTATCTGGACGCGATGCAAGGGGCGGTGTAAATCCAGCGCCTTCGAATGCGTCCATGCATCTTCCTGAACCAGATCCAGATACGTCACTTCCCCCCCTTTCGAGAAGGCGGACGCCGCTTTGACGGCATCGGATGCAGAAACGGCGTTTATTCTCTTGCCGTTCTGCGCATCGACTGCAACAACACGATGCTTGTCGAACGTCATCACATAACGAGGAACGGATGAAACGGACGTCAGGCGCACGCCTTTCGGGCTATCGTCCATACCGGACGCCAGGATGGCTTCGTCGAGGCCGATGCAGCACTTTGCCGCATCAAGGCCAGGCAGATGTTCCAGCCGTTCCGATGCAGTGAGCTTGGGGTAGCCCACATACATCATCACGACGCCGGAAAAGAACCACATCGCCATAAACAGGCATAAGGCGATTCCGAGCCAACGGTGGGTCAGGAAAAGGTAGCGCTTCATTCAAGCCTTGTTAGAAATGCGTCTGCAAGGCAAGCTCATACGTCCTTGGCGCACCGAGATAGAACATCGGGGAACCGGTGACCGATGCGGCGTATATCTCGTCAGTCAGGTTTCGAACGCGAGCGGTGAGGCTGGTGTTCTTCTGGAGCCGATACGATGTGAAGGCGCCATACAGCGCATAGGCCGAGTCGCTGATGGTGTTCGCCGTATCGCCAAAGCGCGACGAGACGTAGCGCGCATCAACACCGGCCTGCAATTCGGGAGTGAAATTGTAGGTTAGCCAGAGATTCGCCACGCGTGCGGGAATGTTGGTCGGGGTGTTGCCCGCACGGGAAACCACGACTCCGCCGACATTCTGCGTAAAGTCGTCATACTGTGCGTCGACATAGGAGAAATTACCCTGAGCCATCAAATTCCGTGTCACCTTCAGTGAAGCAGCCAGCTCAATCCCGCGCGAGGATTGCTGCCCCACAGGGATCGTCGTCCCGGGGTTGTTGGGATCGGTGATCGCGATATTTTTTCGCGTGATGCTGTAGGCCGCGACAGTAGCCACCCCGCGCCCCTCAAGAAAATCGAACTTGCTGCCGGCTTCGATCTGCTTGCCGGTGGTCAGGTCGAAATCCCGCACCTGGCTGAAGCTTGCCGTTGTCAGGATGCCGGCGGGAGGATCGGCGGCGGTGCTGTACTGGACATAGACGTTCGCTGCCGGGGTGATGTCATAGACCAGGCCGACACGGCCGGTTGTCGGGCTGTAGGTCTGCTTGAAGTACGCTGGATTCGTTGCGGTTACGGTGCGATGGTTGGTGACCTCAAGATCGATCTGATCATGCCGCAGCCCACTGACCAGAGAAAGTGCATTTGAAAGCCTGGTCCGGTTTTCGAGGAACAGCGCGAGTGTCGTCACTGTATTGCTCCGGTCCGGATCGAACCCCGGAACCATCCCGGGAATGTCGAAGAATGACTCGGTTGTAAAGCTGATCGGGTCGACGGTACTGACCATCCCGGAAACTGAACGCGGAAAACGTGTCTGCTTGTTGACGCTGTAATCGAAACCGGTCGCCCAGTCGGACTGCCTGCCTGCGAGCTGGGATTTATGCGTCAACTCGACCCGGTCGCCGGTTAGTTCCTGATCGTGGCGGGTCAGGTACGCTGCAGACCGGATGACGGCGGTATTGGTTGGGTTGTATTTGTAAACTTCCACGTTCCGGTAGTCGCGCAGGGCGTCATAGTGGTAGAGCGTGTTGCGGATCGAGGTCGCATCGGAAATGCGGTAATCCAGAAGCGAGCGCTGCCAGTTTATCGTTTGTTCGTAAATGCCGTCCGCGGAGTTGTAGTTCTTGAAGCGCGTGTCCGGATTGATGCGCCCATCGCCGGTGGTCGGGTTCAGCAGCGGTGTTCCCCAATAGGGACGGTCGACCGTCTCCTTCTGGTACTCAATCGCCAGGGTGTGCGAAAGCTGCGGCGTGATGTCGGTCAACAACGAAAATGCGCTCGTCCATGCCTCGCGCGTATTCCCGTCGACATAACCGTTCGAGTCGGCGCGATTGACGTCCGCGCGCAGGTAATTCTTCACCCCGTCGCCGCTTCCCAGCCGCCGGTTCGCGCCGATGGAAAGTTGAGAGGTGTCATACGAACCGTAGCTCACGCGGGCCTGTGTGGAGTCGCCTTCATCACGGCTCGCCAGCTTGGTGATGTAGTTGATCGAACCGCCAACCGCGCCTGCCCCGAACAAGAACGTGGACGGGCCGCCAATGACTTCGACGCGGTCATAAATCCAGCTATCGACGGGGCGTGCCGCTATCGCGTCGTACTGAACCGTGATGCCGTTGAAAAGTTGGGTGAGCGACGACGCGCCGAAGCCACGATAAAACACGGAACCTGATGAACCTGGAGGCGATGCGGCAGTAACGCCCGGGACACTTTTCAGGATTTCCTGGGTATCCGTGGAGCCTCGCTGCTCGATGGTGTCGCGATCGACGATGGTCACCGAAGCCGGTGTTTCTCGCGGTGTCAGCCCAAGCCTGGATCCGGTTGAAGACGGCACATCGATGGACATTTTTTCGCCCGGAACGGTGCTCATGACGGTCACGGTCGACAGCGTCCTGGCGGTAACACCTTCAGTGGCTGCCGGCGAGTTAATGGGAACGGGTTTGTCAACCTCCACCGAGACGGCCACCTCCTTGAGCTTGACTTCACTTTCCTCGGCGATGGCACCGCCCGCATAGAACATGCCGAGCGCGGCCGCAACGGCGACGGACAGCGGGCGGCGGACGCCAACAAGGGCAGGGACATTGGATTTGCGATTCATGGTGCTCGACTCCTCTTCTTTGTTGTAATCAGATTCTGCGTATGCCCTTGGGGCGGCTATTTGGCCGCTTCGGTGACAAAAGCGATCTTCATCACACCCGCCCGCTGCGCCACGGCGAGGATGTCGGCCACCTTTTCATAAGGCGTGACCCGGTCGGCGCGCAGGTGAAGTTCCGGCTGCGACGGGGCCAGTTCGGCGAGACGCGCCTGGACGTCCTCGCGGCTGGTCGGGACGCCGTCGAGGAACAGGCCGCCCTGGCCGTCCAGCGCCAGCCTGACGACAACGGGCTTGTCGTCGAGCTGGGTTGAGTCCACCTGGGGCAGGTCGATGGGCACCGCCTGGTGAAACAGTGGCGCGGTGATGATGAAAATGACCAGCAGCACCAGCATCACGTCCACCAGGGGCGTGGTGTTGATCTCGGCCATGGGCTGGGTGGTGCCGCCGCTGTCAAAGGAACCGAAGGCCATGTCCGCTCCTCAGGCCGTGACCGGAACCGGAACCGGGCGCGCCGGGGCGGCTTGTCCGGTGACCGCAGGCAGGTGCACGCCGGTGGTCAGGTAGGCATGCAGGTCGTGGGCGAAACCGTCGAGCTGGGCGAAGATCAGCCGGTTGGCGCGGGTCAGCGCGTTGTAGGCCAGCACGGCGGGAATGGCGACGAACAGGCCGGCTGCGGTCATGATCAGCGCCTCGCCCACCGGGCCGGCCACCTTGTCGAGCACGACCTGGCTGGAACCGGACAAGGCGACCAGGGCGTGGTAAATCCCCCAGACGGTGCCGAAGAGCCCGATGAAAGGCGCGGTGGCGCCGACGGAGGCGAGAAAGGTCAATCCCGATTCGATGCCGACCTGGGAACGGACGATCTGGCTGCGCAGGGCGCGGGTGACCGTTTCGCTGAGGTTGACGCCTGCGCCGATGCCGCGTTCCGCATGGCGCTGGTGCGCCTGCGCGGCCTGAACGCCCGCCTGCGCCAGCCCCGCGAACACGCCGGTCTTGTCTTCCCGCTCGATTTTGTCGAGGGCGACCCCGATGCTGTCCGCCTCCCAGAATGAAGCAAAAACGCTGTCCATGGTGCGGTTGAAGCGCAGTTGCTGGAAAAAGCGGGTGATGGTCAAGGACCAGCTGGCGATGGAAAGCACCAGCAGCAGGATGGCGACGCTGTGGGTGACGATGTCACCCTGTTGCCAGAAATGGGCTAATCCGAGGTTGGATGGCATGGCGGTATCCTCAACTTTCATTGTTCAAACTAAATACGATGGGTACTACAACCCAGGCGGTCACAGCCTGTTCGCCGCGCCTTGCCGGCACGAAGCGCCAGCGGGCAACAGCCTTTTCGGCTGCCAGGTCGAGACGCTGGAAGCCGCTGGAGCGCTTCACCTCCACCTGTTTCGCGTCGCCTTCCGCACTGACGAAGACCCGCAACACCACCTTTCCTTCCTCGCCGAGACGGCGGGAAGCATGGGGGTACAGCGGCTTGGGGTTGTCCAGATAATCGGCGTCGAAACGGGCGTCGATGAGGGCGGGCGTGGGCGCAGGGGCGGGGGCGGGGGCAGGGGCAGGGGCGGCAACGATAACCGGCTCTGAAACGGGAGCGGGGGGTTGCGGCGCGACGGTGAAGGAAGCCGCAACCGGAGATTCAACCGGGCTGGCCACGGCGAGAACCGGTGGGGGAGCCGAAACCGGCGTGGCCGGTTTCGGCCGGGGGGGCGGCGGCTTCGGTTGGGGCGGTGGCGGCGCCTCGGGCGCCAATTCGATCAGGCGCACCGCAATGGGGTGCGCCAGTTCCGCCAATCGCTCGGAGGGCACGGCAACCGCCAGCAGCCCGAGAATGGCGACGTGCGCCGCCGCTACCGCGGCAAAGAACAGTTTTTGACCGCCAGATCGGCCTGTGGGAACCCCGCAGTCGGGAAAGAAAATGCCCATGTACGCCTAAGCCAGGGGGAAGGCTTGGCAGCCCTCGCGGGGGAATGCGCCGCAACCGGTAGCGGCGAGCATGGCTCGCCGACTGTTTGCAGATTTTGAATGTTTGCCGAACACCGCTGACATCGACCTTTATTTTTTGTGTTTTGAGAGAAAAGTTCCCGGCAGACAAAGGCAGAGGCCGAGCCGAAGCCGAAATTTCCGGGCCGTCAGAGAACAGGGGAATGCTATGGAACTTGTTCGGGTTTGGGTATTGGACAAATTGCCGCGCGGCAATTTGTCGCACCCCAATCGGGCGGCTATGGAGCCAGCGATGGGATCGTGCAGCCGGTTTGCCTCGCACTTTCGTACCGGGCGTTTGGCCGGCTTTCACTGCCGAGTCCGGGCAATAAATAAGACTCTTTTACCGTTTTGTTGGTGTCGGCCAGCCTGTAGGAGCGGCTTCAGCCGCGATGCGGGCGGTAGCCCGCAAAGGTGGCGCGGCAAGACCCTGGCTAGAATTTGCTCTTTGCGCCTTGCGGCGCATCGCGGCTGAAGCCGCTCCTACAGGGGGGCGGAATGATTTCGCGGGGTTGTGGGCCGGAACTGTTGGCACGGGCGCTGGCGATGGAAGCCCCACAGGGGGGCGGAATGATTCCGCGGGGTTGTGGGAGGCCCGCCCTCGGGCCGAATGCGCGGCGGTTGCATGGGTGCGACATTCGCGGCGAGGGCGCCGCTCCCACAGGGGGGCGCCTCGGGATGCTGCAGGGCAGGGGCTTCATCGGAGGGGCAAAACATAACTTCAACAGCTAACAGTGACATAGCCATCAATAACCCGGCGCTTCAATGCCGAGCGAAGTATTTCTTCAGCCATTGCTCCAGCTGGCGGGGATCGGGTTTGCCGCTGAAAGCCAAGGCTTTGTGGGAAGGATCGTAAAGGTATGTGCGTGGCAGTTCGCCATACCACCTGGGGTCGATCTCGAAACGCAGACGCTCCACAAAGGGATCGGCGAAAACCCAGGCTTGCGCACCTCCGAGACCGGATTGCTGCAGCCTGGCGCTGATTGCTTCTCCCTCTTCCGGCGTATCGGTGGCCACCAGCACCAGATCAAGATCGGGGTGCTTTTTCAGCAGGCCGGACAGCAAGGCGAGTTCTTTCTGGCAATGGACGCAAGTCAGCGACCACATGCCCAGGATGAACGGCTTGCCCTGCCGCGCCGCGGTGATTTCCTTGATGCTGCCGGCGACGAAGGGTTTGAGCTCCTGCGCCGCCGCGGGAAGAATCAGCACCGACAGCAGCGCCAGCGCCAAAAGGCGTTGCCGCATCACGGCCTCATCCCAATCAGGCGAAAACCTTCCCTGGCGGTGTTCCACGACAGATACGCTTGAGTGCCGTCGGCCACCAGCAGGGGATGATCCGAGGCGCCGGCGGTCGCGGCAATCTGGCGCGGCGGCGACCACGACTTGCCGCCGTCGGCTGAGGTCATCCCCCGGATGACCGAGTTCTGTCCGTCGAATTCTTTCCATGCCACATGCACCACCTTGCCGAGGCTCAGTACATGCGGATGGCCGGCCTGTGCCTCGAAATTCCCGAAATTCAGCGGCGCTGAAAAGCGATTGCCCCGGTCAGCGGAATGCGCATAAAACAGCCCATGCCGCTCGGGCGCATTGTTGAACCAGACGAAATGATAGACGCCGTCGGATGCAATCGACAGCGCGCCACCGTGGTGCGGGCATCCATCCACTTCCCAGCGGTCGTAGCTGACGCGGATCGGCGAGGACTTGCCATCCAGCCGCAGCATGGCATGGTCGCGCTCGTTCTTGCCAAAGATATGGCGCCAGAAGATCACCGGCGTTGCATCGCTATCCAGCGCCATGGCCACGCGGCAGCATTCGCAGGAATGGTCGGCGGCCTTGAGGTTGGGCTGAAAACTGGCGCCGCCGTCGTCGGACACCGCGTAATACACCGCCGCCCCGCTGTATTTCTCGCCTTTCCTGATGGCAGCGCTTAAATCTCGCTTGTCCAGCCAGGCAAGAAAAACCTGCCCCCGGTCATTCACCTCCAGCGTCTCGAATCGATGGCTGATGATCTCCCGGTTGTCGTTGACGGTGAGCGGCGCCGAAAAGCTGCGCCCGCCATCCAGCGAGCGGCTGAAGCGGATGTCGCCGGTCATGGGTTTTTCCAGCCCCCGCGTGTACGACACGTACACCACGCCCTTGCGCACGACAATCTTGGGACGGTTCTCGCCGTCGCCCAGGATGTCTTCCGGCTCGGCATTGACTTTGACCGGCGCGCTCAGGGTGGCGCCCTTGTCGTCGGAATGGCTGACGTAAAGATGCCGGCCGCGGATGGAGGCCAGCCACAGCCGGCCTTTCCCGTCAAAAGCCGTGGTAAGAGCCAGCGACGGCTTGGCCAGCTTCGCCTTCCAGACATTTTCCCTGTCCGTCGGTGCGGCGGCTGGAGCCGCCGCCCCGGATTTGTCATGGCCGGCGTGGTCAACTGCCAGCGCCGGGCAGACGGCCAAAGCTGCGGCAAGAAATAAGGCAATCGTCGAGTTGCTCATGTACGTTGGTTTACCCCGGATGGTTCATGAGAGCGAGATGTAGGGTGCACTCCGTGCACCTTCGTGTGTCAATCGGTGCACGGAGTGCACCCTACGCGCCACCGGATTGTTCATTCGAGCGAGATGCTGTCGGTAGGGTGCACTCCGTGCACCTTCGGAGAGTGCACGTGCCATAAGTCGTCTAAGGAAGCGCTGATTTATTCCGTCATCGCGAGGAACGAAGTGACGTGGCGATCCAGAGCCCGTTGATATCGCTGGAATTCTGGATTGCTTCGCTGCGCTCGCAACGACATTTTTTGAATTAATCAGCGGCAAGAAATAAGGCAATCGTCGAGTTGCTCATGTGTTGGTTTACCCCGGATTGTTCATTCGAGCGAGATGTAGGGTGCACTCCGTGCACCTTCGAACGTCGATCGGTGCACAGAGTGCACCCTACGTGGCATAAATCGTCCAATGAACATCCTGGTTTCGAATCTTAGAATTTGAGCGCGATTTCACCGTAATACGCCCTTCCCTGGGCCAGGGAGGATTGATAATACTTGCGGTCAGCCAGATTGCTGACCGATAGCGAAAGCGCAACATTGTCTTTGAGTTGGTGGGCTATTTTCGCGTCCGCAATGAAATAAGCATCGTAAGAACCGTATACCCCGCTCACGACATCCGTGTTCACGTCGCTGGCGTACACCTTGCCCACGTAGTGTCCAGTCAGCGACCCGCTCCACGGGCCTTTAACGCCCTGCAGCCCGATATTGGCCATTTTGCGCGGCGTCCTGGTCATGTATTTGCCTTCGGTGGCCGGATTGGCCAGGTTTTCGGTAATTTTCGAGTCGTTGAACGTCACGTTGGCGAAAGCGGTCAACCCGGCCGGCAGCTTCTGGCGCACTTCCAGTTCGATCCCTTTCACCTCGGCGGCACCGGCATTGGCAACACCCTGTGCCAACAAGTCATCATCCTGCGTCCGGTAAATCAAGTCCTTCAGTTTGTTTTCGTAATACGTGGCGCGCAACAGGGTGCCGCTTCCCACCTGCTGTTCGACACCCAGTTCCCAGGATGTGACCGTCTCGGGCTTGAGGTCTGGATTGGGCGTATAGGTGTACCCGGTTTTCGGGGTCCACCAGCCGAAAGTGTCGCGCAGATTGGGTGCATGGAAGGAACTGCCAACAGAACCCCGCAGGGTCGTCGCATCGGCGGGGCGATAAACCAGAGAGGCTTTCGGGCTGAAGTGGGTTTGGCGGCGCGCAGAATACTCGGTTTTGGAGGCTGGCGCTTTGACCTGCTCGATAAAGCCTTCGGTGGACCAGATGTCGTAACGTCCGCCGAGGTAAGCCATCAGTTGGTCTGTAAGCGTGATCTCATCCTGGACATACAGGGCGTACGAGGTATCCTCGCCCGCCGTCCGGTTCTGGACCGGACCCGTGGCATCGGCATCGCGCCAGTCCGTGACGCTGTATGTGATTGTGTCGATCGTCCGCTTGTTCGCCGAAATGCCGGCGATCAGAAAGTGCCGGTCGGAAAACGGCAGACTGGCCTGCACCGAGCCGGAAAGCTCGTCGCTGGGACGCAGCATGCGGCTGGCAGCGCCGCCTTCGCTAGTCGCCGAGGCGCCCAGTACAAAATAATTGTTGTACAAGGGAATGTCCGTGTAGCCGAGCGTTGCCTTGAGCGTCCCTCCCTTGTCCAGTTTCGTTTCATACTCTGCCGTGTAACGATTCACTTCCTTGATCTCGCTGTCGGGTCCGGTCAGGAAATTCTTTTCCGTTGCGGCCAGATTGATACCGGCACCCGCCACGGTCACGTTACCGATGACCGGATTGCCCGATGCATCGCGCAAATACGTGTTGTACTGGTTGCGCCCCGAACTGTCGTAGAGAAACTGCGAAGCCCCAAGGCTTAGCCGTGAATCGGCCGGCAGATCCACATACAGCTTCACGCCCAGGTTTTGCGAACTCCAGCCGTTCTCCCCCTTGTCGCCGACCAGATAGGCCGTGTTGCCGTAAGCATCGGTCGTCAACTGGCCACCCGTGACCACTGTACCGCCCACCCCGCCCGGCTTGAGCACGACCTCATCCTTGATGTAGCCGTCGCTCTCCTTGTAGGCGTAATTGAACACGATACCGACGCGCTCGCCGACACGATCCTGATAAACCAGGCTGCCGCTCTTGAAATTGTCCGTGCCATAGCCACCCTTGACCGAGAACTCGCGCTTGGTCGGTGTCTTGGTGATGATGTTGATTACCCCGCCCATGGCGCTGCCGCCGTAAAGGGAGGAAAACGGCCCCGGCACCACCTCGATGCGCGCGACCGTTTCGGGCGGCACCGATTCCCAGGTCACCGCGCCAATGTACGGATCGTTCAGGGTTTGTCCGTCCACCAGCACCAGCGTCCGCGAGTAATCAGGAATCCCGCGCATCACCACATTGGTACCCATCACGCTGGGCTCGTGCCCGCCCGGACGGGAAGTGTAGACCCCGGGCAGAAGCGTAAGCGCCTCATCCACCGAATGGATGTTCGCGTTTTCAATGTCCTTGGCGGTCACCACACTCACAGTCGCTGGCGCATCCATCGTGTCCTTGGCGGTTTTGGTTGCCGTTACCACGACCTCCCTCAATTTGTCCGTGCCGTCAACATCCGCCCCAAATACAGCACCGGACATTCCCGCGCACATTCCAGCGATCAAACCCCGCAATACTTTGTTATTCGTTTTCAACTTCGCTCCCTTCGGTGATTGTGTTTATGTCGGTGCTGCCTTGATGCATCTCAAGGTAGGGAATGCTATGGAACATGCTTGAGATTGGGAATGAGGCAATTTGCCGCGCGGCAATTTGTCGCACCCCCATCGGGCAACGATGGAGCCGGCTATGAAGTCCGCAAAGCGGGTTCGCCGCACCCCCCCCCCCGCACCGTGCCGGCCGTTTGGCTGGCTCCGCAGCCGGAGCCCGTGCATCGCCACCGGTGCGTAAAAGGGTGGCTATTGTTTCGTCCCTATTGACCGGTTCAGGCGCTCGATCAGGTCCGCGCCAGAAAAGTTGCGTGGAATTCTCATGTCGCCAGCACTTCTTCACGGGTGATGTGCGGGCGGATGAGGCCGGGCACCTGCTCTTCGTCAAAGTGGCAACGCACGGCGTCGCGTACCGGTACCTGGCATGCAGGCTGGGCAGATCGTCGGCCTCGGTCGTCAATATCCACGACGACCGCACGCGCGACATACCCGCCCTCGGGCGCTTCTTCAACGATGAAATGGATTTCACGCATGGATACCGCATTGAAAAGTTGTTGAGGATGTAATGTTTTCCAGCCCGTTCTGTATTCTGTACAATGCCGTGTGCGTAAATAATTTGGCATGACGGAAAACAAAAAGGGGAGTGTGATGTTTAGTTCGAGTGGGGCGTATCAGGGTAAGGCTGGACGGAGATCGAAGTTTGATTTTTGTGCGCGGCTAATGGGTTTGCTGGCTTTTATTGCGGCACCGCTCGCGCAAGCTGGTTTCCAGAACGGAGGCTTCGAGTCCGATCTGGCAAACTGGTCGGTGACATCCTATAACTGGGGCGGCACTCGTACCATCCCGACCTTCCCCCCTACCACTGAAGCACACCTGGGCCTGACAGGCCCCGTGGCGGACAACGGCCTGACCTCCGTGGTCGGTTCCGGAACGGATGCGCAGACCGGTGGCGTGCTTGGCTACCCGCTCTACGACAACAAGGCAGTCCGGATCAACTACCTGGGCAACAGCTATCGAGTCAGCGCTATCGACCAGACGGCGACCATGACTCTGGCCGATGTGGATCCCGCTGACGGCAAGGTGCACGTGCGCTTCGCCATCGCTCCGGTGCTGCAGAACCCCGGTCACCCCGCCAACCAGCAGCCCTACTTCTTCGTCGAGGTGACCAACGTCACCAAAGGCACGCAGATCTTCCACACCTTCAACTTCTCCGGCCAGACCGGGGTGCCATGGGTAACCGTCGGTGGATACCAATATACCAACTGGCAGGCGATCGATATCGCCCCCGGTGCCGGCCTGCTCGACGTCGGTGACCAGATCAAGGTCAAGATCATCGGCGCCGGTTGCGGTCAAAGCGGACACGAAGGCCACGTGTATGTGGATTCCGGCCCGGCGCTGACCACTCTTCCCGGTCCCTATGTTTATGCCACCGGTCCCCAGTACACAACGGCTGGAGGTACGGTAACCTACACCTATACTTATGGGAACTCGGGCACTTCGCCGCTCACCAATACGCTGGTGACCGTGGTTTCGCCTCAGGACAACACGGGCCCTGCCCAGAACCTGACTTTCCAGTCCATCAGTGGCACCGGCACTGGTTCTTGCACGACGCCGGGCGCAGGAGTTGCGGGTACGATTTCGTGTAATTTTGGCACCTTTAACCCCAATAACGTCGGCACCTTCCAGGTGACGTTCAATGTGCCCAATCCGGCGATCGGCCCGATCAACCACGGGAACTACCAAGTGTCGGGAGACAATTCGCCGGCGATCTTGGGCCCCCTGGTGCAGACCAACCTGAGTGGCGCAACACCGCTTGTCGATCTGGGCGTAACCATCACTGACGGCCAATCCTCGGTAACTTGGGGTCAGAACCTTACCTACACCATCGTGGTCAGTAACGCCGGACCTGCCGATGTGCCGGTGGGCGCGACGGTCGTAGAAAATCTCCCGGCCCAGTTGGTAAATGCCACCTGGACGTGCGCGGCATCGGCGGGAACCTCCTGCCCGAACGCCAGCGGCAGTGGAGCGATCAGCGAAACCACCACGGCGACGATCCCGATGGGCGAGACGTTGACCTATACAGTGACCACCCAGGTTGACCCCGCCGGCACGGGAACCGGAACCGTCAACCACGCCGTGACCGTCACCGCTCCGGGGGGCGTTCTCGACAGTAGCACCGCCAACAACACCAGTGCCGACGTCGATAACGTTGGCCCGGCCCTCTCCACCCTGACAGTGAACAAATCCGGCATCGGCACGGGCACCGTATCCACGGTTCCGGGCGGCATCAACTGCGGAACGGCTTGCTCAACGGACAATGCCCAGTATCCGACCGGGACACAGGTGGTTCTCTATGCTTCTGCGCCATCCGGATCGATTTTCGCCGGTTGGTCTGGCGGCGGTTGCTCCGGTACGGCATCGAGTTGCACGGTGACTCTGGCTGGAGCCACCGTGGTCGCGGCTGACTTCACCGCGCCGCTGACCGTAACGCCGGTGGTCGGCGCCAACGGCAGCGTAGCGCCGAACATAGCTCAACCCGTGGCTCCGAACGGCACCACGAGCTTTACCGTAACGCCGTCGGCCGGTTACGCCCCGAATATTAGCGACAACTGCGCTGCCAGCGGTGCGCAGACGGGCGGTACTTTGGTCGGAAACACCTATACCACCAACCCCATTGCCCAGAGCTGCAATATCAATTTCACATTCACCAATGTCGGTGTCAATACTGTTACGCCCTCAGTCGGTGCAAACGGGTCGATTACTCCCAATTCGGCCAAGACTGTCCTGACGGGCGGCAGCGTGTCGTACACGGTGGTGCCAAACTCGGGCTACGCTACCAAAGTTGATGGTACCTGCCCGGCCGGCACCTGGTCCGGTAGCGCCTACACCATTTCGCCTGTAAACGCCGACTGCTCGGCCAGCTTCACCTTCGGCCGCCCGCCAACGGCGACCAATGATGTGGCACCATCTGGAACGAGAACTTTTTCCCCGGCTGGTAACGACACCGCTTTTGGGGCCGCCAGCATTGACCAGAGCACGGTGGACCTCGACCCGGCTACCCCGGGGATTCAGAAGGGGCCAGTGACGACTGCGCAGGGAACCTGGACGGTCATCGACAACAGCGGAACCGTGAATTTTGCCCCTGCTTCAGGATTTTATGGCACGGCGACTTTGCTCTATGCGGTCAGCGACAGTCTGGGCTTCTCCTCGACAGCAACCATGTCGGTGCCCATCGACCCCAGCGGCGTGGTGTATGACAGCACGACACGCCTGCCGATAATGGGTGCAACGGTGACGCTCCTTTACAATGGCGGCAATGCCGACGCCTATGTGGTGGGCGGAAATGCAACACAAGTCACCAATGGAGACGGGCGATATGCGTTCTTCTTGCTGTCGGCGGCGCCTGTCGACACATATAGCCTGACAGTGAGCAGCGCCGGTTATGTATCCCCAAGTATCGTAATTCCACCTACAGCGGGAGATTGGCCGGCTGGCGGAGGAGAGATTACGCCCATAAATGGTGCGCCTCAGGTTGGTGATCCAACGATGTATTACCTGTCTGGTCCGAAGCCGACGTCGGATGTTACAAACAACAATATCCCGCTCGATCCGATCCCGGTTCCGGCGTCAATCCCAACACTGTCCGAGTACATGATGGTTGTGCTAACGGCGCTGCTGCTCATGTTTGGTTTTGCGGCAATGCGCCGGCGCGCAATGTAAGTTAGCGCTGGGTATATATACTGCCGCCACAGGGAGTTTTAACTCTTTGTGGCGGTTTTTCTATGGCATGGTCAAATTTGTTCAGTTTGCCTCAACGGTTCCATTTTGAGGGTGCTATCCAATTGGGACTTTCGTCGATACCATTTCAGATCAGCGATAAATTTGCTCGGCAGGGGGAAATATGGTCAACCGATTATGCAAGGTGCTATGTTTGCTGGCACTTGTAGATGGCACACTGTGCTACGCGAATGACTTTGAATGGCGGAAAGCGGGTCTTTGGGAAGTCAGCATCCGGAAGGATGGCGAGAGCGTCATGCGTGCGGTTAAGGTGCAACAATGCTCGGATGCCGCGTCGGAGCCAGATGTGCTGTTGTCGATCCTGCCAGGGCAGGAGCGCTGTGCGCCGCTGGAAGTGGTTCGTTCTTCCGCTGGGACGGTAATCAAAACGCATTGCGAGGTCCATGGCATCAAGGTGGATTCACAAATGACCATGAGCGGGAATTTTGGCGTGGCCTACCGTGGAAAGTTCAACGTTCGCTATGCGTCCGGTTCGGTTCCAGCACCACAAATGGGTGATGTGTTTTTCGAGGCTAGATGGATCGGCCCTTGTGCGCCAAGTCAACTCCCAGGGGATATGGTTCTGTCCAATGGCATCACTGTAAATGTGTTGAAGGATAAGAAAGCCAACGAAAACGAACATGAACATGAACATGGCCATCATGAATAAGCCTTAACGAATATTCGGGTGCTGCAACTTTGCACTTCTGTTAGCCTACCCTGATGCTGCGTTTCTTCCTCGTTATTCAGGCCGCGTTGTTCGGTGCCGAACTTCTCGGTCCGGTGCAGACGTATTCGAGGCCAGGCGATGCTTTGGCCAACACGGGAACGCCCCGTGTGGCGTTGGTTTCAATCCGCGCCCGGCCGTGAGGCCGGGCGATGCATAGCAGCAACGCCGCCATACGTAGTCGCCCCTGCAAAACCCTCCAACCCTGCACAGCCAAAGGAACTCACCTGAATTCCCCACACCGGAATCCCGCAGGAATTAAAATAACAGGTGCCGAAACCTGAGAGAAATCGACCGCCGAGAGACGAGATGACCGACG
>JAUYCF010000005.1 GCA_030692355.1 Thiobacillus sp. | reverse complement strand
CGTTGCCGCTTTAGCGGCTTTACGAATCCGGCCTACTCCTTGCGGGTACAAAGGCAGGCGCACGAGCAGGCGTGCCATCGGGCGTGTAGCGGACTCACCCACCGGGTAAACGGCATTGAAGGCACTCAATCTTGTGTTCATGTGGCGTTTGCAAGGGTGATGAGCGGTCAACTGCGGTTTTTAGGTTTAATCTCGCTCCGCAATAAAGCGCGCAACGAACGCCCCCTCATAGCCCGCTGGCAGGGGAATGTGCACACGATGGCCGCTACCCGGTGCGACACTGACCGGGGTACTGTCTCTGCCTTGCATGGTGGCAATCGTCATCTCCAGGTTGCCCCTGGGGTGGATGAGTTCGATGCGGTCACCGACCGAAAACTTGTTCTTCACGTCGATCTCGGCCAGGCCGTCTGCGTCGTACGCCATGACGTCGCCGACGTAGAGGCTGCGGTCCGACTCGGAATGGCTCTTCAGGTAGTTCTGGTATTCGCGATCCGGGTGGCGCTCGTAAAAACCGCCGGTATAGCCCCGGTTGGCCAGGCCGTCGAGCTCGCGCAGCAAAGTCGGATCAAGCGGGCGGCCGGCGGCGGCGTCATCGATGGCCTGGCGATAGGTCTGGCAGGTGCGCGCCACGTAATAGGGCGATTTGGTGCGGCCTTCGATCTTGAGCGAGTCGATGCCGATTTCCGTCAGCCGCTGCACGTGTTCGATGGCGCGCAGGTCTTTCGAGTTGAGAATGTAGGTGCCGTGCTCGTCTTCTTCGATGGGCATGTAGCTGCCGGCGCGTTCTTTCTCTTCCAGCAGATACACGTCGCCATCCGGCGCTTCCTTGCCGGGGAGGGTGTTGTACTCCCAGCGGCAGGAATTGGTGCAGGCGCCCTGGTTGGGGTCGCGGTGGTTGAAGTAGCCCGAGAGCAGGCAGCGCCCGGAATAGGCGATGCACAGCGCGCCATGCACGAAGACTTCGAGTTCCATGTCCGGGCATTCCTGGCGGATCTCGGCGACCTGGTCGAGCGAGAGTTCGCGCGAAAGGATGACGCGGCGGATGCCGAGCTTTTTCCAGAACCGCACTGCGGCGTAGTTGACGGTGTTGGCCTGCACCGAAAGGTGGACGGGCATGTCAGGCCAGGTTTCGCGAATCATGTCGATCAGGCCCGGGTCGGCCATGATCAGCGCGTCCGGCTTGAGGGCGACGACCGGCGCCATGTCGGCCAGGTAGGTTTTGATTTTGGAATTGTGCGGAAAGATGTTGCTGACGACGTAGAACTGCTTGCCCCGGCTGTGCGCGTATTCGATGCCGACCCCCAGCGCAACTTCGTCGCGGAAGCTGTTGTTGCGCACGCGCAGGCTGTAGCGCGGCTGGCCGGCATACACCGCATCGGCGCCGAAGGCGAGCGCGGTTTCCAGCATGGTTTGCGAGCCGGCGGGGGCCAGCAGTTCGGGTTGGCGCATTTCAGTGTGTTTCAAGTGGGATGACCGGCTCGTGCAACGGGCTGCGTTTTATAAAAGTTCAGCGGCGCGCTGTTTTTGGCGACGGCCGGTTTCAGTTTCCCCACCACGTGCATCTCGCAGGCCTTGCAGTCGAAGCGCAAGGTGAGCTTTTCGCTGCCGTTGATCAGCGTCAGTGGCGCGGCGCGCACGGTGCCCTGCACGCCGGTGACGCCCTTGGCCTGCTTGGGGCAGAGGGAAAGCGAATAGCGCACGCAGTGCCTGGTGATCATCAGCGAGACCTCGCCTTTTTCCTCGTGGCTCTCGTAGGCAGCGGCAATGACCTGGACGCCGTGCTTCGCGTAGAAATCGCGCGCCTTGTGGTTGTAGACGTTGGCGAGATAGCTCAGCGTGTCCTCGGGATAGACCGCCGGCGGCTCGACTGCTTGCGCACGCGGCGGACGCCGGTAGGCGGCGGCGCGTCCGGCTTCCAGCGCGGCGACGGTGTCGCGGCGCAGGGCGTTGACGAAGGACGCCGGCACGAACCAGTCCTGCGACAGTTCAAGCGCGATTCCCATGGATGCAAACGGCGTGGCGCCGAGTTTGCCGAGGTGTTCGCGCAGGGTGGCCTCCGCTTTGGCGGCGTCCTTGGCCGGCTCTTTGGCGTGCGCAGCCTCGACTGTCGCGGCATGACCGTCCTCGTCGGTCAGCGTCAGCGCAAAGCCGTCCGCGGTTTCTTCCAGCCGCAGCCACACGCCGATGCGGCGTTCGGCCGACGGCTTGTCGAGCAGGCGCGTCCAGTTCATGTCGCGGTTGCGGCTGACCATCGTGCCGGCGCGCAAGTCCTTGAAACTCGCGATGGCGTCTTTCGGGAACACGCGCCAGGCGCCCGTGCCCAGCTTTTCGGCGCGGTTGATGGCGAGGCCGGTCAGGTCTTTCTGCAAGGTGTAGTAGCAGAGACCGTCGCCGTTATTGAGCACGATGTCGGGCGAGTCGGTGTGCAGTTCGACCCATTTGTCACCGACCTTGCTGACGTAGCCGACGAAAAGGCCGGGGTTCTTCGGCGTGTCGAAGGCACCGATGTCGTCGCGGCGGCCGCCGACGAAGTAGTCGGTGAACTCGCGGTTGAAGTTCTGCTCGGGGTCGGGCGTGAAGGCAAACGTGGTGCGGCCTGCGGACGCGCGCGCAAATTCCGGGCGACGCTCGATGATTTCGTCCAGCAACGTACGGTAATGGGCGGTGATGTTCTTCACATAGCCCATGTCCTTGTAGCGGCCCTCGATCTTGAAGCTGCGGATGCCGGCGTCGATCAGCGCTTCGAGGTTGTCGCTCTGGTTGTTGTCCTTCATCGACAGCACGTGCTTGTCGTGCGCAACGATGCGCCCTTCCATGTCGGTGACCTGGTACGGCAGGCGGCAGGCCTGCGAGCAGTCGCCACGGTTGGCGCTGCGCCCGGTGTGGGCGTGGCTGATGTAGCACTGGCCGCTGTAGGCGACGCACAGCGCACCGTGGACGAAGAATTCCAGAGTGCAGCGTTCAGGATCGGTGGCGGCGCGGATGGCGGCGATCTGTTCAAGATCGAGTTCGCGCGCCAGCACGATCTGCGACAGCCCGACGTCCTGCAGGAAGCGGGCCTTTTCCGGCGTGCGGATGTCGGTCTGGGTACTGGCATGCAGCTGGATCGGCGGCAGGTCGAGCTCCAGCAGGCCCATGTCCTGGATGATCAGCGCGTCGGCGCCGGCTTCGTACAGTTGAATGATCTGCCGGCGTGCCGGTTCCAGTTCGTCGTCGGTGAGGATGGTGTTGAGGGTGACGAATACGCGCGCATTGAAGCGGTGTGCGTATTCGACCAGCCGCGCGATGTCGGCGACTTCGTTGGACGCCGAAGCGCGCGCGCCGAACGACGGTCCGCCGACGTACACCGCATCGGCGCCGTGGTTGACGGCTTCGATGCCGATGTCGGCGTCGCGCGCGGGCGCGAGCAGTTCAAGTTGGTGGGGGTGCACAGGGGATATTCCGGACAGCTAAAGCCGCATTTTACCGGAGACCGCCCTGCCCGGCTTGCCGGGCAGGCTTACTCCACTGGCTTACAGCGCCAGCTTGTTGACCACCTCGATCGCCAGGGTCAGCGTCACTTCGTCGCTGACGAAGGCACGTTCTTGCCCATGTTGAATTCCGAGCGCTTGGAACAATAGGGAACCACGGTTGTGGAGAGGCCGGTTATTTAATCGTGGTGTCCCCTATATATAGGTACTTCTATACTATAAATTCTGATTTCGTCATTCCGGCGAACGCCGGAATCCAGTCAAATCAAGCACCTGGATTCCGGGTCAAGCCCGGAATGACAATTTATAGAAGTGCCCATATGTCTAACCTACAAGGAACGAAAGCTGGTGTAAGATTTCCCCGTGAATATCGAGCAGGAGGCAAAATGAGCGACCGCATCACCATTGATCCTGCCGTATGCCACGGCAAGCCCTGCATACGCGGCCTGCGTTATCCCGTCGAGAACGTGCTGGAGTGGCTGGCCAGCGGCATGACCACAGATGAAATTCTGCAAGACTACGAAGACCTCGAGCGTGGAGACATATTGGCCGCGCTTTCCTATGCCGCGCGAATGACGCACATAAAACGGCTCGAACATCTGGCCGCATGAAATTTCTGGTCGATGCGCAACCTCCCCGGCGCTTCGCCAGTTGGCTGAAAGATGCGGGGCACGATGCGCTGCACACCCTCGACCTTCCCAAAAAGAACAACACCCAGGATAGCGAACTCATCGCACGCGCCATGCAGGAAGGGCGCATCGTCATCAGCAAGGATGCGGATTTCGTACAGTCCTTTCTGGTCACCGGCGAACCGCCGCTGTTGCTGATCTCAACCGGCAACATTTCCAACACCGAGCTGGAGAAAATTCTCCGCGCTAATTTGAACGGGATCGAAGCAGCCTTCGCATCCGCCAGGTTTGTCGAGATCACCCGCGAAGCGCTGGTGGTGCATGAATGAAAACAATTGCGATGCCGACCCCGTTTGGTTGCTGGGGAAGAAAGTCGAACTCAAGCTGGCGGCTTAAGGTCCCTGTTATCTACCGCAGGCGTTCCCACGGCCCAGTCAACTACGTTTGTGGGTGGTGGAAATGGCCAACCCGGCAGTCGAGAGGGACTGCGCAAAAGCGCGCAGCCCCTCACTTTTACGTTGACACTCATCATGACAATACAGCGCGAAGCAGCATTCCATGAGGCTTGGCACGCCATTGCCGCACATCGGCCGAAGTTCAACGCATTGGTTGGGCCAATCAAGCCAGGTAGGGTGGGCACGGCTTCATTGTGCCCACGGCGGGCGAGCGCAGCGTGGGCACAAAAGCGTGCCCACCCTACCAGGCTGAAGGAGTTGTCACCCCGGCGGAAGCCGGGTCCAGGTGATTGATTTAACTGGATTCCGGCTTCCGCCGGAATGACGATTGTGGGCTTGTTCAGGGCTTCCTAAAGGGCCGGCGAAATATTCGTGTCCCTGAGTAAACGAAAATTGCAGTCAGCAGGAAAACCTGTAGCAGCACCGGCTTACTGCGCCGGCTTGTTGACCGCTTCGATCGCCAGGGTCAACGTCACTTCATCGCTGACGAAGGGCACGTTCTTGCCCATGTTGAATTCCGAGCGTTTGACCTGGGTGGTGGCGTTGGCACCGCAGGCTTCCACTTTCAGCATGGGGTGCGGCTGACACTTGAAGTGGGTGATTTTCAGCGTCACGGGCTTGGTCACGCCCTTGATGGTGAGATCGCCCGCCACGGTTACCGGCTGGTCGCCCTTGAATTTCATCTGGGTCGACTTGAAGGTGATGGCCGGATAGACAGCGGTGTCGAAGAAATCGGCGGCCTGGATGTGCTCGTTGAACACAGCGTGGCCGGTGTTGACCGAGGTGGTGTCGATGGTGACGTCGACCGAGCCGGTCCTGGCCTTGCGGTCGAGCACCACGGCGCCGCTGGTTTTGTCGAACTTGTGGGTCTGGTTGGAGAAGCCCAGGTGGTTGTAGGTGAAATGCGGATAGGTGTGGCTGTTGTCGATGGTGTAGGTGACCGGCGCGGCCTGGGCGGTGATGGTGGCGGCGGCGAGTGCGGCGAACAGGGCGAGACGTTTCATGTAAGGCTCCTTGAGGTGGATGAACTGCGGGGTTAGTTGCCGGTGGCGGCAATGCGGAATCTGACCTGAACTTCGTTGGCGACGGTGGCGACATCCGACCACATGCCTTCGCCGATGCCGAAGTCGAGGCGCCTGAGGACGAAGCCACCGTCGAAGACGGCGGCTTTATTGCCGGGCGCGAAGGTCACCGGCACGACCATGTCGCGGCTTTTGCCCTTGAGCGTGAGCGTGCCGCGCATCTCGTAGCGGTTGTTGCCCAGCGCGCGCACCTGGCTGGAGACGAAGGTCGCCTTCGGGTAGACGCTGCGGTTGAACCAAAGCTTGCCGGCGGATTCGTCGTCGGCCTCGGGCGAGCCGGCGTCGATGCTGGCGAGGTCGATCTCGATCTGCGCACGGGCGGCCTCGGGCCTGGCCGGGTCGAACGCCATCTGCGTGGTGAAGCGCTTGAAACCGCCCTTGATCGGCACGCCCATCTGGCGGAACTCGAAATGGATCGTGCTCTGCTTCGGCAGCACCGTCTGGTATTCCACCGCATTCGCCGCGGGTGCGGCCAGCGCCGCCAGCAAAATCAAACCCGTCATTCTCATGTGCGTTCCTTTCCGCCCCAGGCCATGCGCTGCAAAAACGGCCGGCGTTCGATGAAATGATGTTTCAGCGCAGCGGCCACGTGCAGGATGACCAGCGCCAGCAGCGTGAAGTTCAGCGCCTGGTGCACCCCGGCGAGCAGGTCGCCCAATGCCTTGTCCTTGCCGACCAGGTCGGGCAGCGGCAGCACGCCGAACCACACCGTCTGGAAGCCCTTGGCCGAACTCATCAGCCAGCCCGACAGCGGGATCGCGATCATCAGCCCGTACAGCAGTCCGTGCGTGATTGCGCTCGCGCGGCGTTGCCAGGTGGCGATGCCGTCCGGCAGCGGCGGCGGCGTGTGCGTCAGGCGCCAGCCCAGCCGGACGGCAACCAGCAGCAGCACCGTGACGCCGATCCATTTATGGTAGCTGTAGAGCTTCAGCTTGTCGGGCGACAGCGGCAGGTCGACCATGTAAACGCCGAGCGGGAATCCCGCGAAGATCAGCAACGCCACCAGCCAGTGCAGCACGATGGCCGGGGTCGAATAACGCATCACGGCGCTCATGCAGTCCCCTTTCTGAAAACCTGTTCCAGCCCGCGCAGGGCGGTTTGCCAGCGCGTGTGTTCGGCTGCGCCCGTACCGGAAAAACATGCAGCCATATGTGCAAGGTGCGCGGGAAAGACCCTCGCGAACAGGGCCTCGCCGGATTGCGTCAGGCGGATGGTCTGGCAGCGGCGGTCGCTGTCGTGCGCGGCACGTTCGACCCAGCCGCGATCGACCAGACGATCGACCACGCCGGTGAGCGTGCCCTTGGTAATGAGCGTCTTTTCGCCCAACTCGGTGGCGGTCATGCCGGAGGTGTTGCCGAGTGTGGCGACGATGTCGAACTGCGGCGGCGTCAGCCCCAGGGTGCGAATGTGCGCGGCAGAATAGGCCTCAAAGGCCTGATAGCACTGCACCAGTGCTTGTATGGTCGGCAGGAATTCGGCTGGCTGGCTCATCGCATGCGCATTTGGTTCTAACACGAATGGAATTTAGTTCGTGTTAGAACCAAAGTCAAGCCCAGCGAGCCAGGCCGGTTGAGGCCGCGTTGCGGTAATGCAGGTCGGGGTTGTAGGGTGCACTCCGTGCACCGATTGATGGCAGAAGGTGCACGGAGTGCACCCTACGCTTGAACCATCCCGGATAAAACAGGCGATCAGCTCGCCTGCCAGCGCGCCGCTGCCGCGTCGTCGCTGGCGCGGGCCTCGACCCAGCGGTCGCCTTCCATCGTTTCTTCCTTCTTCCAGAATGGCGCCTGCGTCTTCAGGTAATCCATGATGAATTCGCAGGCGTCGAAGGCTTCGCCGCGATGGCTGCCGGCCACTGCCACCAGCACGATGGGATCGCCCGGCAACAGGCGGCCGACGCGGTGGATCACGGTGACGTCGAGCAGGGTCCAGCGCGAGCACGCATCGTCGACCACAGCGGCGAGCGCCTTCTCGGTCATGCCGGGGTAATGCTCCAGCGTCATCGCCGCAACGCCGCTGCCTTCGTTCATGTCGCGTGCCAGGCCGACGAAGCTGGCGATGGCGCCGATGTCGGTGCGGCCCCGGCTCATCGCGGCGACTTCGGCGCCGAGGTCGAAGGGATCGGTCTGGACCAGGATTTTCATACCCTCAGCCTCCGGTCACCGGCGGGAAAATCGCGACTTCGGCATTGTCCGGCAGCAATGCATCGAGCGCGATAACGTCCTGGTTGACCGCCATCCGGAACGCGCGCCCCGCAGCCAGTTCTTCCGCCCACACGCCGCCACGGGTCTGCAAATGCGCGACCAGATCGGCAGCGGTAGCGCCGGCGAAATCCAGGGTTTCCTCGCCCACGCCGAAGCGCTCGCGCAGGCGGGCGAAATACAGCACGCGTAATTTCATGACAGCAACTCCGAGAAGGGAATGAACCGCACCCAGTCGCCCGGATGCACAGTCTGGCCGACGCCGAGGTCAACCAGGCCATCGGCCCAGGCACAGGACGTCAGCACGCCCGAGCCCTGGTTGGGGAACAGCGCCAGCCTGCCATCCGCCTGAATTTTCACCCGCAGGAATTCGCGCCGTGCGCCCGCCTTGTTCCAGGCGAAGTCCGCCTGCATGGCGAATGCAGGGTACAGCACGTCGGCCACGCCCATGCGCTTGAGCAAAAACGGCCGCACGAACAGGCAGAAGGTGACGAAGGCCGACACCGGGTTGCCCGGCAGGCCGATGAAATCGGCGTCGTTCACGCGGCCGTAGACGAGCGGCTTGCCGGGCTTCATGGCGACCTTCCACATCTCGACGCGGCCGAGTTTTTCGACTGCTGCCTTCACATAGTCGGCCTCGCCCACCGACACGCCGCCGCTGGTGATGACGACGTCGGCAATGCTGGCCGCGCCTTCCAGAGCGGCCTTGGTCGCTTCCAGCGAGTCGGGAACGATGCCGAAATCGGTCAGCTCGCAGCCCAGCGACTTCAGCAGTCCGGCCAACAGGTAGCGGTTGGAATTGTAGATCTGGCCCGGCCGCAAAGCCGTGCCGGGCGTCACCAGCTCGTCGCCGGTGAAGAAACACGCCACTTTCAACCGCTTGAACACCGGCAGTGCAGCCAGTCCGACCGAGGCGGCAAGGCCCATTTCCGCCGCGCCGATGCGGGTGCCGGTGGCGAGGACTTGCCCGCCCGCCTCGATATCCTCGCCGGCGCGGCGGATGTTTTCGCCCGGCTGCGGCAGTTTGTTGATGACGACGGATTCGCCCTCGGCCAGGCAGTATTCCTGCATCAGCACGGCGTCGGCCCCGGGCGGCACCGGCGCCCCGGTGAAAATACGCGCTGCGGTGCCAGGCTGCAATGGTGTGCCGACCGCGCCGGCGAGAATGCGCTGCGACACCGGCAGGCGCACGCCGGCCACGACCACGTCGGCGGCGCGCACGGCATAGCCGTCCATCGCGCTGTTGTCGAGCGGCGGCACGGTGATGGCGGAAGTCTGCGGCGCAGCGAGCACGCGTCCGAGCGCATCCGTGATGGACACGGTCTCGGTTTCGGTCACCCCGCGCGCGCGTTCGAGCAGGGCATCAAGCAGTTGGTCGGCTGTAAGCATGGTTCAGGATAAAGTCAGTGAGTTGGGAAACGTCATCGAGGTCGATGCGGGGAAAACCATCCGGGGGTTCGACGTCGGACGCCACCGCCAGAATATTCGGGTTGTCGGGAAACAGCCAGGGCTTGGCGGTCTCCTCGCGATGCACTTCCAGCTTGGGGATCGCACAGCGCTTGTAGCCCTCGACCAGCACCAGATCGCACGGCGGCAGCTGAGCCAGCAGATCGTCCAGCGGGGGCGGCGTGTCGCGATGCTCGGTCAGTACCGCGGTGCGGTGGTCGGACGCCAGCAGCACCGCCGCCGCACCCGCCGCGCGCGCGCGCCAGCTGTCCTTGCCGGGGCGGTCGATGTCGAAGTCGTGGTGGGTGTGCTTGATCACCGCCACCTTGAGTCCGCGCGCGGCCAGCTGCGGCAGCACGCGCTCGATCAGCGTGGTCTTGCCGCTACCGCTGTAGCCTGCGATGCCGAATATTTTCATGCTTGCATTGTCAGTCTGGCTGGCCTGAATTGGATAATTGGGTTATATTTTTCCATATATAACCCATTCCTGCCAACCACTTCGACTCTCATCATGAACGCACCCGTTCTTACCGATCAGTTCGGACGCCGCATCGACTACTTGCGGCTGTCGGTGACCGACCGTTGCGACCTGCGCTGCAGCTACTGCATCCCGGAAGGTTTCACCGGCTTCGAGGAGCCCGAGCACTGGCTCAATTTCGACGAAATCGAACGCCTGATCGGCGCATTTGCCAGGCTCGGCGTGAGCCGCATCCGCCTGACCGGCGGCGAACCGCTGCTGCGGCGCGACATTGCCGGACTGGCCGGGCGCATCGCCGCCCTGCCCGGCATCGAAGACCTGTCGCTGTCGACCAACGCCACCCAGCTCGAACGCCACGCCCATGCACTGAAAGCCGCCGGGGTGACGCGGCTCAACGTCAGCCTCAACTCGCTGCAGCAGGCGCGGGTGGAAAAAATCAACGGCCGCGACGTGCTCGCCAAGGTGATGGCCGGCCTCGCCGTGGCGCAGGATGCGGGCTTTGCGCCGATCAAGCTCAACATGGTGGCGCTCGCCGGCACCAACGACGACGAGATCGACGAGATGGTCGCCTTCTGCATGCAGCGCGGCTTCGTGCTGCGGCTGATCGAGGCGATGCCGATGGGCGACACCGGCCGCAACGCCGAATACCTGGACCTGCAGCCGGTGAAGGAACGCCTGCGCAAAGAGTTCGATCTCGTCGAAACCGTCCTGCACGGCGCCGGACCCGCGCGTTACCTGGGCACCGCGGACGGCCGCTTCAACGTCGGCTTCATCACGCCCATCTCGCAGCATTTCTGCCAGACCTGCAACCGCATCCGTATCGCCGTCGACGGCACCGCCTACATGTGCCTGGGCCAGGATGAAAAATTCGAATTCCGCCCGCTGCTGCGAAGCGGCTGTTCCGACGCCGAACTGGATGACGCCATACTCGAAGCAATCAATCTCAAGCCGGAACGCCACGAATTCAACGAGGCGCCACAAAAAGTCCTGCGCTTCATGTCGATGACAGGCGGCTGAGTCCGGCCACCCCCAGGGAAGCGCTGATTAATTCGTCTTTGCGAGGAGCGCAGCGACGCGGCAATCCAGAAATGCCCGCTTAATCAATGCGCTGGATTGCCGCGCTTCGCTCGCAATGACGGCCATATTGAAATTGTTCAGTGCTTCCCTAGCCCAGGCTGGCGGTGCGGAACCCCGCAAACGGATCGCGCCGGTGCGGCAGGTAGAAATTGCGGAAGCCGGGACGTTTGAGGGCCGGATCGGTGACCGGCCCACCACCGCGCAATTCCGCGTGCGTATGGAACCAGGGTTGGGAATAATCCCGGTAGGGATCGGGCGAAAACCCCGGATACGGCACAAAGGGGTCGCGCAGCCAGTCCCAGCCCATGCCCCGTTGAAATTCCGGCCGTGCCGCCGCGCGCAGCCACTGTGCCGCCGTGGGCAGATGCCTGCCCATCCAGGCGGCACAGGCCTCGGCCTCGTAGCGGTTCACGTGCAGCATGGGCGCGCCCGCACGCAGCGGCATCCAGCGCTCGAAGCGGCGCGCCTGCCAATCGCCGTTTAGCTGCCGCCAGTAAAGCGGATGGCGGGCGCCCGAAGCCTCGCGCCAGGCCCATCCCTCGTCCGACCACCCGTCCCTGCGCCGGTAACCGCCCGCATCGACGAATTCGGCGAAGGCCGCCTCGGACACTGGACTCGCGTCGATGTCGAATGCCGAAACCGGCGCCGTGTGACGCCACTTTTCATTGTCGAAAATGAACCCTTCGTCCGCAGCGCTGCCCAGCACAACCTCGCCCGCGGCAAACGCCAGCCGCCGACCGGGCGGCAAGGCGGCCGCATCGGGCCGCCCCGGCGGCGCATAGCCCAGATTCTGGAAAGCCATCCACCAGGCCTCGATGTGCATCAGCTCGTGATACAGGCTCAGCTCGGCGAAATACGCCAGCTCGTGGGTGAATGCGTTGCGCAGGCGGGCGGCCACGGCTTCGGCCACCCCGGCCGCGTAGTCGTCGACCGCCGCGAGTTCCGGCAAGGGCAGATCCCAGCGCGTGTCGTGCGCTACGCTGGAGGAGTCGTACAAGGCATCGGCGCCGGCCAGCAGGCTGGCCGCGAAACCGCCATCGGGCCGTGCGCGCAGGCACCAGCGTTCCTGGAACCAGACGATATGCCCGTATTCCCACAGCGGCGGGTTAAGGTGTTCGGCACGCGGCCCCAGCAGGCCGCCGGCCGGCAGGCCGTCGACCAGCGCGCGCAGGCGGCCGCGCGTCTGCGCCAGCCGCTCGATGAGCTGGTCCGCGGTGCAAGCACTGACGGGTCGGGTTCTGTTCATGTTATATAAACTACTGTAGGCCATGCCATTCCGGGCACCCACTCTCGACAACGAATTCCGACCATGAACGATACCCTTCTCACGCCCCCCATCCGCCTGACCCAGTTTTCCCACGGCGGAGGCTGCGGCTGCAAGATCGCACCTTCGGTGTTGCGCGACATCCTGTCCGACACGCCCTTCGCCTCGCACGTGTCCGCCGCGTTTCCCGATCTGCTGGTCGGCATCGAGCACGGCGACGACGCCGCCGTCTACCGGCTGAACGACGAGCAGGCGATCGTGGCGACCACCGACTTCTTCATGCCCATCGTCGACGACCCCTACGAATTCGGCCGCATCGCCGCCACCAATGCGCTGTCCGACGTCTATGCCATGGGCGGGCGGCCGCTGTTCGCCCTGGCCATCGTCGGCATGCCGATCGGCAAGCTGCCTAACAGCGTCATCCGGCAGATCCTCGCCGGCGGCGAGGCGGTATGCAAGCAGGCCGGGATTCCCATCGCCGGCGGCCATTCCATCGATGCGCCGGAGCCGATCTACGGCCTGGTCGGCATCGGCGTGGTGGATCCGCGCAAGGTCAAGCAGAATTCAGGCGGCCGGGCCGGCGACCACCTCATCCTCGGCAAGCCGCTGGGCGTGGGCATCTACAGCGCGGCGCTGAAAAAAGACCTGCTGAGCGCCGACCAATATGCGGCGATGATCAAAGCCACCACCCAGCTCAACACCGCGGGCGCCGACCTGGCCGCAATCGACGGCGTGCACGCGATGACCGACATCACCGGCTTCGGCCTGCTCGGCCATCTGCTCGAAATCACCCGCGCGTCGAAGCTGGCGGCACGCGTTGAATTGGCGCGCCTGCCCCTCTTTCCGGGCGTGGGCGAACTGGCCCAGGGCGGCCATATCACCGGCGCCAGCGAGCGCAACTGGGCGAGCTACGGCGGCGAAGTGAATCTGGTCGACGGCATCGCCGACTGGCAGCGCGCCCTCCTGACCGATCCGCAAACCAGCGGCGGCCTCTTGGTGAGTTGCGCGCCCGAATCAAGGGAAGCCGTGCTGGAAATTTTCCACCGGCACGGCTTTATGCAGGCGGCGGAAATCGGCCGGCTGGATACCGGCAGCCAGGTTTCAATCGGGGTCTGAGTGTCTTTTACCTTCAAGGATTTTCCTGCCGACCGCGACGACCTGCGCGCCGACGTTCTGAACGGTCTGGCATCCAGCCCCAAATCGATTCCGCCGAAATATTTCTACGATGAAGCGGGCTGTCGCCTGTTCGAAGCGATCTGCGCCCAGCCCGAATACGCGCTCACCCGCACCGAACGGGCGCTGATGGCTTCCCGCTTGCCCGACATCGCCGCCGCCATCGGCCCGGTGGACTGCATCGTCGAGCCGGGCGCCGGAGACTGCGCCAAGGTGCGCCTGTTGCTCGATGCCCTGCACCCCGCTCACCTCGTCGTCCTTGACATTGCCGGCGACCCGCTGGCAACCGCAGCGGAAGCCCTGTCCCGAGACTACGCCGGGCTAGCCGTCACCGCGCTGGGGATGGATTTCGTCCACGACCTGGAAGCAGCGGCGCCCCATCTGCCGGCAGGCCGGCGGCTCGTCTACTATCCCGGATCCAGCATCGGCAACTTTCCGCCCGACGCGGCGACTGCCCTGCTAACCCGCTTTCGCCAACTGGCCGGCGCGGAAGGCCAACTGCTCATCGGCTTTGACCTCAAGAAGGACCCGCAGCGGTTGCATCGCGCCTACAACGACGCAGCCGGCATCACCGCCGCCTTCAACCTCAACCTGCTCGAACGGCTGAACCGCGAGCTGGGCGCCGACTTCGATCCCTCCCGATTCAGCCACTACGCGTTCTACAACCCGGTGGCTGGCCGCATCGAGATGCACCTGGTGAGCCTCGCCGGGCAGGACGTGAGCGTCACGGGCCGGCGCTTCCATTTTGCCCTGGGCGAAACGCTGCACACCGAGCATTCCTACAAGTTCCGCCGCGACGAATTCAGCGCACTGGCGAACAGCGCCGGCTGGCAGCTGGCCGGCGAATGGGAACACGACGGGTTCGCGGTCCAGCTATACGGCTCGCGATAACCCTGGAGTCGGCTGGGTCGCACAATCCTTTCGAAGCCGTAGAATTTCCGCATGGCCAAACTTGAATCGCTCATCTTCGACAACGGCTTCGCCCGCCTGCCGGAAGCCTATTACTCGCGCGTCTGCCCGACCCCCGTTCCCGATCCCTACCTCGTCTGCTACAGCCCGCAAGCGCTGGCGCTGCTCGACCTCGACGAGAGCGAAATCACCCGCCCCGAACTGATCCAGACGCTGGCCGGCAACCAGCTGCTGCCGGGAATGGACGCGATCGCCGCGCTGTACGCCGGGCACCAGTTCGGCCACTACGTGCCGCAGCTGGGCGACGGCCGCGCGATCCTGCTGGGAGAAGTGAGGAATGCGGCGGGCGAAGGTTGGGAAGTGCAGCTGAAAGGCGCCGGCCGCACCCCCTACTCGCGCGGCGGCGACGGCCGCGCGGTGCTGCGCTCGAGCATCCGCGAGTTTCTGTGTTCCGAAGCGATGCATGCACTCGGCATTCCGACCACCCGCGCCCTCGCCATCGTCGGCAGCGACCGCCCGGTCTACCGCGAGGAAGAGGAAACCGCCGCGCTGGTCGCCAGGCTGGCGCCGAGCTTCGTGCGTTTCGGTTCGTTCGAGGTGTTCTACTACCGCAACCAGATCGAGTCGATCAAGCACCTGGCCGATTACGTCATCGCGCGCTACTACCCAGAGCTGACGGCGCTAACCGATCCCTACCCCGAGTTCCTGCGCCAGGTCGCACTGCGCACCGCCGAGCTGATGGCGCAGTGGCAGGCGGTGGGCTTCTCGCACGGGGTGATGAATACCGACAACATGTCCATCCTCGGCCTCACGCTCGACTACGGCCCGTTCGGCTTCCTCGACGCCTTCGACCCCGGCTATATCTGCAACCATTCCGACAGTAGCGGGCGCTATGCCTTCGACCAGCAGCCCGATGTGGCGGCATGGAACCTCACCAAGCTGGCCCAGACGCTGGTGCCGCTGATGTCGGTGGAAGCCGCGTCCAGCGCGATCAGCGAGTATCCGCAGGCGTTCGGCCGCGCCTACCTCGTGCGCATGGCCGCCAAGTTCGGCCTGCCGCCGGGCAGCGAAACGGCCTCGCTCGTGATGGATGCGCTGCAGCTGCTGGCGCAGAACCATGTCGACTACACGATCTTCCTGCGCCGCCTGTGCGGCTTCGACAGCCGCCCGGAAGCCTTCTCCCCGCAAGGGGGAGGCCGACGGGTACCCAACGGCTACGCCGTTACCCCCTCGCACAACGCGCCGCTGCGCGACCTCTTCCTCGACCGCGCGGCGTTCGATGCCTGGGCGGCGCGCTACGCCGCCGCGCTACGCCAGCAGGCTTCCATCGACGCCGAACGCGGCCCGGCGATGCGCGCAGTCAATCCCAAATACATCCTGCGCAATCATCTGGCCGAGATTGCCATCCGCCGGGCGACAGACGAGCGCGATTACAACGAGATCAATCGCCTGCACGCGCTGTTGACGCGGCCGTTCGACGAACAGCCGGAATACGAGCCCTACGCCGCCGAACCGCCTGACTGGGCGAGAAAGATTGAGGTAAGCTGCTCTTCGTGAACCGTAGCCCCTCCCTGCTCGCCGGCCTCATGATCGTTACCCTGCTCGCCGGGTGCAGCGGGCAACCCATCCAGCGCCGCGACGGCAGCAGCAGCGTGCGCAGTTTCAGTCTCACGGAGCTGGCCAAGGGCGATGTCGACACGGTGGTGGAGATCCATCAGCAGGAAATCATCGGCATCCTCAGGACGCTGACGCTCAAGCTCTATCGCCGCAATCCCAAGGAATGGCGCAAATCCGGCTTTACCAGTGCCGAGTCCGCAACAGGGGCCCTGTTCAAACCGCTGGGGCACTGGCACCTGACGCCACAGAAAAGCCTCCCCTGGGAAACCATCCTGGTCGAGCTATGGCGCGCCGACTTCAGCGGCGACCGGGTGAAAGCCCTGATGAACGGCCTGCTGGCCATGCATATGGCAGCCTTCAACCACCGGACCGAGTTTTACCTGCTGACCGAAGTGGATGCGCAAAAGCTCTATAACGCCGCGCGCAATACCGAGGCCGTGCTATGGAAGCTGTCGAATGCCCGAAACGCGCAAGGCGAACTGATCCTGCTCACCAACAGCATGGATGCCACGGGCATCGCCAACCTCAGTTTCGAGCGCGAATACGGCAAGCTCATCGGCATCCAGGACACCCTGGCCAGAATCATCGAAGACAAAAGCAATCGCGCGATCCGCTTCGGCGTGGTCAACGTCGCCAGCATGGTCTTCCTGCCGATCTGACATGGCGGCCGATCCCTACGCCCCCTGCGCCGGCCTCACGCGCGACCAGTGGACCTGGGAATTCCTCCGCCGCAACCCGGACTACCAGCGCGACTATCAGGCCTTCATCACGATCTGGCGCGCTCTCGAAGCCGACTACGGCGCGCCGCCGCAGCGCGACTTTTCAAGCTGGAAGCAGGACCCGCGCGCCTACGGCCCGTTACCCGGCGACGCCGAACTCACGGCGCCCGCCGGCGAACCGTGCACAGTCGACGACGACCGCGTGCTGCTCGAATGCTGGATGGGCGCCAAATGGGGCTTCCACAAATTCCCGCTCGACCCCGCGCGCAGCGCGCCCGCCCCCGACGAACTGTCGTGGCGCCCGCCCCCGCAAACCGAGGCGCCCGTCGACGCGCCCTACCGCCTCGACATTACGTTTGACTTATCCCTGCCGCTACCGCCGCAGCTGGAGGCCGCGAAATTCCGCCTCGTCAGCCGCGCCGCCGAACTGCGGCGCCAGGGCCACGTCGCGCCGAAGACCGTGGCGAACCAGCGCGCACGCTGGACCCAGATGCTGCACCTGCTTGATGGCGCCACCGCACCGGACGCCGACGCTACAGGCCTGCTGGGCGAAGCACAGGCGCTGGTGGCGGGCGGTTATCGCGAGATCCTGCGGCTGGCGGATGGTGACGCGGAAGCCGCTCAATGATGGATTAAGATCTCTACGCCCCATCGAAACGGACAAGGCTGTGTCTGGCTTTTCATAACGTAATATAGAGACCGGGGCACTGACTCGGCTTGTGTAATCAATAGGTTAATGAAGGAAAGGAATTGCTCTGCTCTATATTAAAAATCGTCCGGACACATGGGTCTCTTGAATAACTGTTAGCCTCGATAGGACAAATGCCTTGAACTTGAAATTCAGACCAATTCAATTTGATTCAAAGGATCCTTTCAAATCGGATCTTTTGGGTAGAAGAGAAGAGATACTCAATCTTTCGTTACTGGCACTAAACGTAAATTCTCCTGCAGTAATAGCAATCGATTCACGATGGGGAACAGGAAAAACAACATTTATTAAGTTATGGGAGCAACATCTCAAGGCAGAGAACACGTCCTCATTGTATTTCAATGCATGGGAAACCGATTTTTCTGATGATCCATTGGTTTCCTTTTTGGGAGAAATGAACGAAGGGCTAAAAAGCCTGATTGGTTTCTCGAAAAAGACTAGCGAAGCTTGGGAGAAAACCAAGGCCGCCGGAAAGCAGATAGCTAAACGAGGAATTCCAGCGCTAATAAGAGTTGGGACAGCGGGTATTGTTGATGCTGACAAAATTATCGAAGAAGAGATTGCTAAAGCTGCTGGTTCATTAGCTGGTGATGCACTTGACAACTACCTCAAGCAGAAAGGGGCAATATCCGAGTTTCATAACGCTTTAGCTAACTTCGTTGAGAATTCAGCAAATGGGAAGCAACTTGTTATATTTGTTGATGAATTAGATCGATGTAGGCCTAACTATGCAATTGAGTTACTGGAGAGAATCAAGCATCTATTTAACATAAAGGGCTTGGTGTTTGTACTGGCTCTCGATAAAGAACAGCTTGGCCACTCGATCAAGGCTGTCTATGGAAACGGAATTGATTCAGATGGATACCTTCGTCGGTTCATTGATTTTGAGTACCAACTGAAGAAGCCAGATATAAGTAACTATATCAAATCGCTACTATTTTCCTTGCAGCTAGAGAAGTTTTTTGACCCAAGGAAGAAATATAAAGAGCTTCAGTACGATCATGAGCATCTGAAAAATGTCTTTACTATGCTTGCATCCGGCCTCCGGCTTTCATTGAGAGAGGTTGAGCAGTTTCTTGCAACTATTAATATCGCAATCAGAACAGCAAAAGAAAATGAGTACATTTTTCCTGCTTTACTAGTTTTCTTGATCATATCGAAGCATTTCAAACCAGATGCCTATCAGCGATATATTTCAGATGATGGTGACGAATCGGAGCTAATTGATTATCTCTATCAAATTGTCCCCGAGAAGAATAGAAATGAGAGTTTTGAATGTGCGTTAGTTGAAGGCTTTCTGATAGCGGCAAAGAATGATCGGTTTCGAAAAACCGAGTCGATAATACTTCTGAGACACAAAGATACTACTCAGAATGAAGAGTTAGACTATAAGGGCAAACAATACTCCGAAACAGTAGTGAATGTTGTTAACAGGCCAGCGGGGATGGGGCATAGTGTAAATCTAAAGCTGCTCACAGACCGGATTGAGTGGTTAAGTAGATTTGAGTTTTTAGATGTTGAAGGCTAACAATCACTTCACTCGGACACCAAAAAGCACCGCTCGTTCCTCGCTCTGCTTTTTGCTGCCGGTAATGCGAAGCGTCCCAAAACAAAACCGGGGCACATAGCCCCGGTTTTCATTTCTGCGTGGAAGCGCAAGGCTTCCTGAAAGCTGATTTAAGCGAAGTTCGCTTCGGCAAACTTCCAGTTCACCAGATTGTTGAGGAAGGTCTCGACGAACTTGGGACGCAGGTTGCGGTAGTCGATGTAGTAGGCGTGCTCCCACACGTCGACGCACAGCAGGGCCTTGTCGCCGGTGGTCAGCGGGGTGCCGGCGGGGCCCATGTTGACGATGTCGACCGAGCCGTCGGCCTTTTTCACCAGCCAGGTCCAGCCGGAGCCGAAGTTGCCGACGGCGCTGGTCTGAAAGGCTTTCTTGAAGTCGTCGAAGCTGCCCCACTTCTTGTTGATGGCGTCCGCCAGGGCGCCTGCGGGGGCGCCGCCGCCGTTGGGCGACAGGCAGTTCCAGAAGAAGGTGTGGTTCCACACCTGCGCGGCATTGTTGTAGACGCCGCCGGCGGGGGCGCTCTTGACGATGTCCTCGAGCGACTTGTTCTCGAAGTCGGTGCCCTTGATCAGGTTGTTGAGGTTGGTCACATAGGCCTGATGGTGCTTGGCGTAGTGGTATTCGAAGGTTTCCTGCGACATGTGCGGCGCGAGCGCGTCCATGGCAAAGGGCAGTGCGGGCAAGGTGTGTTCCATAACTCTCTCCTGATATTGAACAGACATTAAATGATAGTGCCTCACCCGAATATTGCAGATACCGCAACGACAATAGGGTTTCGGCCACCCCAAAGAAAAAGGGCCGGTGTGAACCGACCCTGTCTCTTTGATTTTTTGGTCGGGACGAGAGGATTTGAACCTCCGACCACTTGACCCCCAGTCAAGTGCGCTACCAGGCTGCGCTACGCCCCGATGAAGCCGGCAATTCTAACAGATGAGCCGCATCCGGCGGAAGCCGGTCAGCCCAATATTTTCAGGATGGCGGTAATTTCGGCACGCAGTTTGCCGACATCCAGCGCACTTGAAACCGGCGCGGGCGCGGCCTCGGGTGGGGTTTCGGTATCGTGTTCCAGGCGTTGCCGTGCGCCGCTGATGGTGAACCCCTCTTCGTACAGCAATTCCCGGATGCGGCGGATCAGCAGCACCTCGTGGTGCTGGTAGTAACGCCGGTTCCCGCGCCGCTTGACCGGGCGCAACTGGGTGAATTCCTGTTCCCAGTAACGCAGCACGTGCGCCTTGACGGCGCACAGCTCCGACACCTCACCGATGGTGAAATAGCGTTTCGCCGGAATCGGCGGGAGTTCACTCCTCGCTGGGCGTTCCAATTTTGGCGCCTTCGACCTGTGACTTGAGTTTCTGGCTGGCGTGGAAGGTCACCACGCGACGCGCGGAAATCGGCATTTCTTCGCCGGTTTTTGGATTGCGGCCGGGCCGCTGCGGTTTCTCGCGACACTGAAAATTACCGAAACCGGACAGTTTGACGATGTCGCCCTTTTCGAGCGACAAGCGGATCTCGTCGAAAAACGACTCGACGACGTCCTTCGCCTCTCGTTTATTCAAACCCACTTTTTCGAACAGAAGTTCGGCCAGATCAGCTTTGGTAAGGGTGGTCATGGTCGTTGGTCGTTGTTGCAGAGTTGGCTGGTGGAAAATCGCGTCACGCACGCGCCAGTAAAATTCACGCTACACCCGCAAGGGGGCATTGCACTGACGAAGTGCGGCATCGACCAGTTTTTGCACGGCACCGTCCACTTCCTGATCCGTCAATGTGCGTTCAGTATCTTGCATAACTACCCGTATGGCAAGGCTTTTTTGGTTTTCGGCCACGCCCTTTCCACGGTAATCGTCGAACACCTCGATCGAGCGCACCCGTTCAGTCGCGGCCTCGCGCAACGCAGCCAGCAGCTCGCCGGCTGGCGTATGAACGTCCAGCACGAACGCCAGATCGCGCTGCATCTGCGGGAAGCGGGACAACGCGGCATGCCGCGGCAGGCTGCGTCGGGCAAGCGCCAGGCTGTCGAGTTCGAACAGAACCGGTGCGGCCGGCAGATCGAACGCCTGCACCAGACGCGGGTGCAGCGAACCGATCCAGCCGATGGACCGGCCATCGGCCCACAGTTCGGCACACTGCCCCGGATGGAGGGCGGGATGCGCACCGCTGCGGGCATCCAGCGCATGACCGAACAGCCGTTCCAGGTCGCCCTTGAGGTCGAAGAAATCGACGCGGCGCGACGGCGCGCCCCACTGCTCGGGAAGCGCGTCGCCATAGACCAGGCCGCCCAGCCTCATCGGCTGCTCGGCAAGCGATACGTACACCCGTCCCAGCTCGAAAATCCGCACCCGCGCCTGCTGGCGGTTGAGGTTGTGGCGCAGGGTTTCGATCAGGCCGCCCCACAGGGTGGTCCGCATCGCCGACAACTGGCTGGCGATCGGGTTGGCGAGCAACAGCGGGCGGGCGCCGGCGTCGAGCGCCGTCTCCCATGCAGGATCGACAAAGCTGTAGGTGATGACTTCCTGGTAATCCAGGTCAACCATCATCTGGCGCAGGGTATCGTCGGCCAGCACCGTTTCGTCCTGCGGCAGCATGCGCGAAGGCGCCGCCGGCGGCTGCGCCGGAATGTTGTCGTAGCCGAACAGGCGCACCGCTTCTTCGATCAGGTCTTCCTCGATCGCAAGGTCGAAACGGAAGCTCGGCGGCGTGACGACGAGGCGGTCGTCCTGGCGTTCGACCCCCGCGCCAATCGCAGCGAGGTCGCGCGCCACCTGGTCGGCATCGAGCTCGATGCCGGCCACGCGCGTTAGGCGCGGCAGCCGCAAGGTGATCGGCTCACGCCGGGGCAACTCGGCGACCGCCTCGGTGATCGGCCCGGCCTGTCCGCCACAGATGTCGAGCAGCAGTTGCGTTGCGCGTTCCATCGCCTGCCGGATGGCGCCGAAATCGACGCCGCGTTCGAAGCGGTGCGACGAATCGGTCGACAAGCCCAGGCGCCGGGCGCGGCCGGCAATCGCCGCCGGCGCGAAGAACGCGGCCTCCAGCATGACGTCGACGGTGACGCGCTCCACGCTGGCCGGCCGCCCGCCCATGATCCCGGCCAGCGCCACCGGCCCGCCGGCATCGGCGATCACCAGCATGTCGGAAGCGAGTTCGACGACCTGACCATCCAGCAGTTCGAGTCTTTCACCCGGACGCGCCAGCCGCACCTCGATGCCGCCATTGAGGCGCGACAGCGCGAAGGCATGCATCGGCTGGCCGAGTTCGAGCAGCACGTAGTTGGTGATGTCGACCGGCGCCAGCAGCGGTCGGATGCCGCTGCGCTCGAGCCGCTGCGCCATCCAGCGCGGCGTGGCGGCCTGCGCGTCGATGCCGCGCACCACGCGCGCCAGATAGCGCGGGCAGGCCTCGCTTGCCGTCACCTGCAGCGGCACCGCGTCCTGGATGCCCGGGGCGACTTCGACGATCTGCGGGAATCGCACCTCGGCGCCGGTGATTGCACCGACCTCGCGCGCCAGCCCCTGCAGTGACAGGCAGTCCGCACGGTTGGGCGTGAGTTTCAGGGTGATGAGGGTGTCGTCCAGATTGAGCCAGCTGCGGAAATCCTCGCCCACCGGTGCGTCGGCAGGCAGCACCATCAAGCCATCCGCCGCGCCTTCCAGGCCCAGTTCCTTGGTCGAGCACAGCATGCCGAAGGACTCGACGCCGCGCACCCTGGCGACCTTGATCTCGATCCCGGGCAGCTTTGCGCCGGGCCGGGCGCACGGCACCTTGAGCCCTGCCGCCGCGTTGGACGCGCCGCAGACGATGGTGACCGGCGCCGCTTCGCCGACATCAACCTGGCACACGCGCAGGCGATCAGCATCGGGATGTTTCTCCGCCGACAGGATTTCGGCCACCACCACGTTGTTGAAGGGCGGCGCGGCGGGCGCCAGCGCTTCCACTTCCAGTCCCGCCATGGTCAGGGCATGGGCCAGTTGGGCGGTATCGAGCGCGGGATTGACGAGGCTGCGCAGCCAGGATTCTGGAAATTGCATGATGATTTCGCTCTAATTAATTGAATTGCTTGAGGAAGCGCAAATCATTTTCAAAAAACAGCCGCAGATCGTCGACGCCGTAACGCAGCATCGCCAGGCGCTCGACGCCCAAACCGAAGGCAAATCCAATGTAGCGCTCGGTATCGATGTCGACGTGCTTGAACACGTTGGGGTGCACCATGCCGCAGCCCAGCACTTCCAGCCAGCCGGTGTGCGAGCACACCCGGCAGCCTTCGCCGCCGCACATCACGCAGCCGATGTCCATTTCAGCCGACGGCTCGGTGAAGGGGAAGAAGGACGGACGGAAGCGCACCGGCAGATCGTCGCGCTCGAAGAAATTACGCATGAAATCGGCCAGCACGCCCTTCAAGTCGGCAAACGACACCGATTCGTCGACCCACAGGCCTTCGATCTGGTGGAACATCGGCGTGTGCGTGACGTCCGAATCGCAGCGGTACACCCGACCGGGCGCGATGATGCGCAGCGGCGGCTGGTGCGTCTGCATGTGGCGCACCTGCACCGGCGAAGTGTGGGTGCGCAGCAACTCCCCGCTCTGCAGGTAGAAGGTGTCGTGCATCGCGCGGGCCGGATGGTCTTCCGGGATATTGAGCGCGGTGAAGTTGTAGAAGTCGGTCTCGACCTCGGGTCCGGTGGCCACATCGAATCCGATCGTACGGAATAGCGCCTGAATGCGCGCCAGCGTCTTCGACACCGGATGCAGGCCGCCATGCGCCAGGCCCCGCCCGGGCAGGCTCACGTCCAACGTTTCGGCCGCCAGTTGGCGATCCAGTTCGGCCTCCTGCAATACCTCGCGGCGTGTTTTCAGCGCCGCCTCCACCGCCTGCTTGGCCTCGTTGATGCGGGCGCCGGCGGTCTTGCGCGCGTCGGCCGGCATCGCACCCAGGCTTTTCAACAGCTCGGTAAGCTGACCGCTTTTGCCAAGATAAGCCGCCTTGACCTGTTCCAGCGTCGGCAAATCGGGGCTGGTCTGGATCGCGGCAAGTGCGTCGGCAACGATTTCGTTTGGATTGCGCATGGCGGTTTTTACATATCAGGAATTTATCCGCGAAGGACGCGAAGGAACGCGAAGATTGAATGGTTTTTTCTTCGTGAACTTCGCATTCTTCGTGGATAAACTCGTTTGAAAAGTACCAACAAAAAAAGGCCTTGCGGCCTTTTTTTGTGACGGTTTGACGGCTTACGCCGCCAGCTTGGCCTTGACCTGATCGACGATCCTGGCAAAGGCATCCTTGTCAAAAATCGCGATATCGGACAGAACCTTGCGGTCGATCCCGATCTCTGCGCGGCTCAAGCCGTTCATGAACACGCTGTAGGTCAGACCGTACTGACGCGCGGCGGCGTTGATACGGGCAATCCACAGCCTGCGGAACTGGCGCTTGCGCTGACGACGGTCGCGGTACTGGTACTGACCGGCCTTCATCACCGCTTCATTAGCGACGCGGAATACGTTCTTGCGACGGCCGCGATAGCCTTTGGCGGCGTCGAGGACTTTCTTGTGACTGGCGCGGGCGGTTACACCCCGTTTGACGCGTGGCATGGTCTTTCTCCTTTATGCGTAGGGCAACATGCGAGCAACCGACTTGTGGTCGCTGGCACCAACTGTTTCCATGCCGCGCAACTGGCGCTTACGCTTGGTGCTCTTCTTGGTGAGAATGTGACGCATGAACGCGTGCGAGCGCTTGAATCCGCCGCCGCCCAGTGCACGGAACCGCTTCTTGGCGCCGCTCTTGGTCTTCATCTTAGGCATGATGCTTCCTTTTTATCTCATGCGGCCAGGTGACTCCACGACGTGGAATGCTTCACCAACCCGACTGCACGTATTGTGGCGTTTTCACCCTCTCGGGCCGAGAACGCCGGTCTCGAAACTTAAATCTTCTTTTTCGGCGCCAGCATCATCACCAGCTGGCGGCCTTCCATCTTGGGGAACTGCTCAACCACCGCCAGTTCGGCCAGGTCGCCCGCGACCCGCCTCAACTGGTTCATGCCGATTTCCTGGTGGGCCATTTCGCGGCCCCGGAAACGCAGCGTAATCTTGGTCTTGTCGCCTTCTTCAAGAAACTTGATCAGGTTGCGCAGCTTGATCTGGTAATCGCCCTCGTCGGTACCCGGACGGAACTTGATTTCCTTGATCTGGACCTGCTTCTGCTTCAGCTTGGCTTCGTGCTGCTTCTTGCTTTCCTGGTACTTGAACTTGCCGTAGTCCATGATCTTGCACACGGGCGGCTGGGCCGTCGGCGCAATTTCCACCAGATCCAGGTCAGCTTCTTCTGCCTGACGCAGCGCATCGTAAATTTTCACGATGCCAAGCGGCTCGCCTTCCACACCGACCAAACGTATCTCAGGGGTGGTAATTTCCCCATTGATGCGTGTCTGTTTCTTTTCCGTCGCGATGAGTTGTTCTCCAAATAAAAACCTGACGCTGCGCGTCGAGGCAAAAAGGTCAAACCATAAATAAAGAAGGCGCGGGGCCAACCTAACTACAGGTGGTCCCTACGCCTTGTTTGACCGCTATTACTGGCGCGCCAGCGTTTCCGCTTTCAGACGCGCCATCAAGTCATCCAAACTGAGCTGCCCAAGATCCTGGTTGCCGCGGGCACGGACGGAAACCAACCCGGTCTCCATTTCCTTGTCCCCGACAACCACCTGATAAGGCAGCTTCTGCAAGCTATGTTCGCGGATTTTATAAGTAATCTTGTTATTACTCAAGTCCGACACCGCACGGATGCCCGCCTCGCGCAGCGCCTGGGTGACTTTTTGCGCATACTCGGCCTGGCGCTCGCTGATATTCATCACCATCACCTGCACCGGCGCCAGCCACAACGGGAAGTTGCCGGCATGGTGCTCGATCAGGATGCCGATGAAGCGCTCCATCGACCCGAGAATGGCGCGATGCAGCATCACCGGGGTCTTGCGGCTGTTGTCCTCGTCGACAAATTCGGCGTCGAGACGCAGCGGCAGGTTGAAATCGAGCTGGATGGTGCCGCACTGCCACAGGCGGTGAAGCGTATCCTTCAGCGTGAACTCGATCTTGGGGCCGTAGAACGCGCCCTCGCCCGGCTGCAGGTCGTAGGCCAATTGACTCTTGTCGAGCGCTGCCGCCAGCGCCGCTTCGGCCTTGTCCCAGCTTTCGTCCGAACCGACCCGCTTTTCCGGACGGGTCGACAGCTTGACCAGCACGTCGTCGAAGCCGAAATCGGCGTAGGTCTTCTGCAGCATGACGATGAAGTCGGCGACTTCCTGCTCGATCTGGTCTTCGGTGCAGAAAATGTGTGCGTCATCCTGGGTGAAGCCGCGCACCCGCATGATGCCGTGCAGCGCGCCCGACGGCTCGTTGCGGTGGCACGAGCCGAACTCGGCCAGGCGCAGCGGCAGATCGCGATAGGAATGCAGGCCGCTGTTGAAAATCTGCACGTGGCCGGGGCAGTTCATCGGCTTGACCGCGTAGTCGCGGTTTTCCGAGGACGTGGTGAACATGTTGTCGTGGTAGTTTTCCCAGTGGCCGGACTTCTCCCACATGCTGCGGTCCATCACCGCCGGGGTGCGCACTTCCTGGTAGCCGTACTCGACGAACTTCTGCCGCATGTATTGCTCGATCTGCTGCCACACGATCCAGCCCTTGGGGTGCCAGAACACCATGCCCGGCGCTTCATCCTGCATGTGCAGGAGGTCGAGCTGTTTGGCAAGCCGGCGGTGGTCGCGCTTCTCGGCTTCTTCCAGCCGGTACAGATAGGCTTCGAGGTCTTCCTTCTTCGCCCACGCCGTGCCGTACACGCGCTGCAGCATCTCGTTCTTGCTGTCGCCGCGCCAGTAGGCGCCGGCCAGCTTCATCAGCTTGAAGTGCTTGAGCTTGCCGGTCGACGGCACGTGCGGGCCGCGGCACAAATCGATGAAATCGCCCTCGCGGTACAGCGAGATGTCCTCGTTGCTCGGGATCGACGCGATGATCTCAGCCTTGTACGCCTCGCCCATATCCTTGAAGAAGGTCACCGCCTCGTCGCGCGGCATCACGCTGCGCTCGACCGGGATGTCCCGCTTGGCCAGCTCGGCCATTTTTTTCTCGATGGCCGCCAGGTCTTCCGGCGTGAACGGGCGCTTGTAGGCGAAATCGTAAAAGAAGCCGTCCTCGATCACCGGCCCGATGGTCACCTGCGCGTCGGGGAACAGCGATTTCACCGCAGCGGCCAGCAGGTGCGCGGTGGAATGGCGAATCATGTCGAGACCGTCAGCATCGCGGTCGGTGACGATGGACAATTGCGCATCGGCGTCGATCAGATGACTGGTATCAACCAGTTCGCCGTCGACCCGCCCGGCAAGCGCCGCCTTGGCCAGACCCGCACCGATGCTGGATGCGACCTGCGCGACCGTGACCGGGGCTTCGAACTGCCGGACGGAGCCATCGGGAAGCGTGACGTTGACCATGATTCAAACTCCAGAAACAAAAAAAAGCGCGGACCGACCGCGCTTTTGGGTACTACAGGAAGATTGCAGAGACTCTGCGAACAGCGATGCGCCGGGTTTATCCAGTGACAAGCCGACTAGTTCGCGGTGACATTTCACAAGCTCCACGGGGCGAACCCCACTAAAACGGGTCATCCCGACCCTTCAAATATTGGTAGGCGCGAATGGACTCGAACCATCGACCCCCACCATGTCAAGGTGGTGCTCTAACCAGCTGAGCTACGCGCCTAATGCGGGGCGGATCATAACCGAAACGCCACGCGCGTGTCGAGTCGGCGCGGGGTTTTTTGATTTTTTATGTTGTTTCACGCCAGCGGCCAGCGCCGGATCGCGTCGTAATGCATCCCGTCGGCCTCGCGGCGCGAGGCCGCCAGTACGAAATCTCTCACAGGCCAGTGCACCGGCTCGCATGACGGCGCCTCCCCGCCGGCGGAATTGCGCAGCAGAGAGACGTGCGGCACATGCGGGCGGGTGTCGACGGAAAACCCGGCACCCTGCAAGGCGGCGTTCAGCGCGCCCACCAATTCGAGGTGCTGCGGCGGCGTCTGGCTCGCGCCCAGCCAGCCGATGCGGTTGTGCCGCCAGTAGCCGGCCTGATCAAGGACCAGTTCGAACGCATCGATCTGGACGGCGTCGACGCAGGCAGTCAGGGCATCGAGTTGTTCGGCCGGCGTGCTGCCGAGAAAAGCCAGGGTGATGTGCAGGGTCTCCGCGTGCATGCGCCGGCCGCCCCAGTGCTGATGCAGCCATTTGCCGGCGCGGTCGAGGGCGTCGCGGGTGGCATCATCCGGCCAGAGGGCGAAAAACAGCCGCAGCGTGTCGGGCCCGGCCGGGCCGGATTCGGTCAGGCCCGCTTTGGTCAGGCTTGGCTCAATCACGCGCGATCAGGCATACCGCTTCCGCCGCGATGCCCTCGCCGCGTCCGGTGAAGCCGAGTTTTTCGGTGGTGGTGGCCTTGACGTTGACGCGATCGATGGCGACACCGAGGTCGTCCGCGATATGCGCCGTCATCCGCGCGATGTGCGGCGCCATTTTCGGCGCCTGCGCGATGATCGTGGCGTCGACATTGCCGACGCGCCAGCCGCGCGACTTCAATTGTTCGGCGACACGGCGCAGCAGGATGCGGCTGTCGATGCCGGCGAACGCGGCATCAGTGTCCGGGAAATGGCGGCCGATGTCACCCAGCCCCGCTGCGCCCAGGAGAGCGTCGCAGATCGCGTGCAGCAGCACGTCGGCGTCGGAGTGGCCGGCCAGGCCGCGTTCATAAGGAATATCAACGCCGCCGACGATGAGCTTGCGGCCTTCAACCAGCGCGTGGACGTCGAAGCCGTGGCCGATGCGGATGTCATTCATTCAGCTTCCCCAGAATCAGGCCCGCTAGCTCCAGGTCCTGCGGATAGGTGACCTTGAGGTTGCGGCTGTCGGATTCGACCAGCCTCGGCTGCAGCCCGAGTTGCTCGATGGCAGAGGCTTCGTCGGTCATATCGCTGCCGGCGGCTCGTAGCGCTTCGGTCAGCGTGCCATGGCGGAACATCTGCGGGGTCTGCGCCTGCCACAGGCCGGCACGCGGAACGGTTGCTTCGGCGCGTGCGCCTGATTCAGTCTCGGCGGCGCGCTTCAGGGTATCCGCCACGGGCACGGCAAGCAGGCCGCCGACCGGGTCATCCGCAACTTCATCCAGCAACTTGACCAGCATTTCGTCCGGCAAGCAGGGGCGCGCGGCATCGTGCACCAGCACCCAGTCGTCAGCGGCGCAGATCCTGGACATGGCATCAAGGCCGTTGAGGACGGTTTCGGCGCGGGTGGCGCCGCCGCAGCGCAGCACTTCGATGCGCTCTTCCCAGCCCTGCCACGCGTAGTTGTTCCAGCGTTTGTCGGTGGGCGACAGCACGACGAACAACTTGGTGATGCGTGGCTCGCGCGCCAGCACCATCATCGCGTGCGCAATCATGGGCACTGCATTGAGCGGCATGTACTGCTTTTCAATGCTCCCGCCCATGCGCGAGCCGCTTCCTGCGGCGGGAATCAGGGCAAAAAACCGGCTCATGACTCCCCGCCGGGCGCCAGCACGTCGCGGTTGCCGTTCGATTGCATCGACGACACGAGTCCTGCGCGCTCCATGTCCTCGATCATGCGCGCGGCGCGGTTGTAGCCGATGCGCAGCTGGCGCTGCACCGACGAGATCGAGGCGCGGCGCGTTTTCAGCACGTAGGCGACGGCCTGGTCGTACAGCGGATCGGCTTCCGCTGCCTCGCCGAATTCGCCGCCGCCCTCGCCGGCTTCTTCCGGAGATTCGAGCACGCCTTCGATATATTCTGGTTCGCCCAGCGATTTCAGGTAATCGACGACGCGATGCACTTCGGCGTCGGACACGAAGGCGCCATGCACCCGCTGCGGCATCCCGGTGCCGGGCGGCAGATAGAGCATGTCGCCCTGCCCCAACAGCGCCTCGGCGCCCATCTGGTCGAGGATGGTGCGCGAGTCGATCTTGCTGGAGACCTGGAAGGCGATGCGCGTCGGGATGTTGGCCTTGATCAGGCCGGTGATGACATCGACCGACGGCCGCTGCGTCGCCAGGATTAGATGGATCCCCGCTGCGCGCGCCTTCTGCGCCAGCCGCGCGATGAGCTCCTCGACCTTCTTGCCGACCACCATCATCAGGTCGGCGAGTTCGTCGATCATCACCACGATCATCGGCATCGTTTCCAGCGGCTCAGGATTGTCCGGCGTCAGGCTGAAGGGATGCGTCAGCGGCGTGCCGGCTTTTTTGGCGTCGCGCACCTTCTGGTTGTAGCCGGCGAGGTTGCGCACGCCGACCGCCGACAGCAGCTTGTAGCGCCGCTCCATTTCGGCCACGCACCAGTTGAGCGCGCTGGCGGCCTGCTTCATGTCGGTGACCACCGGTGCCAGGAGATGCGGAATGCCTTCGTAGATGGAAAGCTCCAGCATCTTGGGGTCGACCATGATCATACGCACCGCGCTCGGGTCGGACTTGTACACCAGCGACAGGATCATCGCGTTGACGCCGACCGACTTGCCCGAGCCGGTGGTGCCGGCGACCAGCAGGTGCGGCATCTTGCCCAGGTCCGCGACGACCGGATTGCCGGCGATGTCCTTGCCCAGAGTGATGGTCAGCGGGCTCGAACTGTCGTGGTAGGCCCTGGAACCGAGAATCTCGCTCAAACGCACCATCTGCCGCTTGGGATTGGGAATCTCCAGCCCCATGGTGTGCTTGCCGGGAATCGCCTCGACCACGCGGATGCTGATCACTGACAACGTACGCGCAAGATCCTTCGCCAGGTTGACGATCTGGCTGCCCTTCACGCCCACCGCCGGCTCGATCTCGTAGCGCGTGATCACCGGACCGGGCGAAGCCGACACCACCTTCACCTCGACGCCGAATTCGGCGAGCTTGCGCTCGATCATCAGGGAGGTGAACTCCAGCGCCTCGGCGCTCGCGGTTTCCACCGCCTCCTCGGCGGGGTCGAGCAGATGCAGCGGCGGCAAGGGCGAGTCGGGAAGATCGGAGAACAGCGGCGACTGTTTTTCGGTGGTGGCGCGCTCGGATTGCGGCACTTCCTTCACCACCGGCTCGATGCGGATCGGCGGCGCGTCGACGCGCTTTTTCTTTTCCACCGACACGACGGCTTCGCGTTTTTGCTGCGCCGCCTCGCCCAGCTGGCGATCCTTATAGGCCTGCCAGGTCTGGATCGACTTCCACCAGGCCCGCTCCACCCACTCGCCAGCGCGCTCGGCCATGCCCAGCCACGACACGCCGGTGAACAGGCTGAACCCCACCGCCATCAGCAGCAGCAGGGCCAGCGAGCCGCCGGTGAACCCCAGCAGCGCGCCCGCCGCCGCGCCGACGCCGGTACCCAGCACGCCGCCATGCGCGTCGGGCAGCGTCACCGCCCAATGCCAGGCGCGCAGCCATTCGACCCCGGTGCTGGCAAGCAGCAGCAGGCCGAATCCGCCGAGCCGGAACCAGCGCTGGCGGCTGTCCGCCAGCGGGTTTTCATCCAGATGACGAAAGGTGTGAATGACATAGGCCAGTGCCAGCAGCACCCACCACCAGGCCGACACGCCGAAAATCATCAGCAGCAGATCGGACAGCCAGGCGCCGCTTTTGCCGCCAAGATTATGGATCGCCACGCCTTCGCCGGTGGTGCTGAAGCCCGGGTCGGCCACATTGTGGGTGAGCAGAATCGCCGCCAGCAGCAGCGCGGCAAAGCCAACCAGCAGCGCGCGTGCTTCGCGCAGCAGGCGCTGCATGCGGGGCGGCAAAGGAGTCGGTGAACGGGAAGCGGGACGCGCCATGAAAACTCAACAAGCCAAGGTGCTCTGGATTATACCGGGCAGCCCGCATGGAAACGCTGCCGCCAAGTTTGGTTAGAATAGCCAGCTTTCCCATCGTCCGAGCACAGACCATGAGCACCCAACACCACAAACTCATCATTCTCGGTTCCGGCCCCGCCGGCTATTCCGCCGCCATCTACGCCGCGCGCGCCAACCTCTCCCCCGTCATCATCACCGGCATGCAGCAGGGCGGCCAACTGATGACCACCACCGAAGTCGACAACTGGCCTGCCGACGTCGACGGCGTCCAGGGCCCCGAGCTGATGGATCGCTTCCAGCGGCACGCCGAGCGCTTCAACACCGAAATCATCTTCGACCAGATCCACACCGCCAGGCTGACCGAAAAGCCCTTCACCCTGATCGGCGACGCCGGCACCTACACCTGCGATGCGCTCATCATCGCCACTGGCGCCTCGGCCATGTACCTCGGGCTGGAAAGCGAGCAGGCCTTCATGGGCAAGGGCGTGTCGGGCTGCGCCACCTGCGACGGCTTCTTCTACAAAAACCAGGATGTCGCCGTTATCGGTGGCGGCAACAGCGCAGTCGAGGAAGCGCTGTATCTGGCCAACATCTGCCGCCACGTCACCATGGTGCACCGCCGCGACACCTTCAAGGCCGAGAAGATTCTCGTCGGCAACCTGATGGACAAGGTCAAGGAAGGCAAGATCACCCTGGAAACCGACCACACCCTGGACGAGGTGCTGGGCGACAAGACCGGCGTCACCGGCATGCGCATCAAGAGCACCAAGGACGGCTCGACCAGGGACATCGCGCTCACCGGCGTCTTCATCGCCATCGGCCACAAGCCCAACACCGGCATTTTCGAGGGGCAGATCGACCTCGAAGGCGGCTACATCGTCACCCGCTCGGGCCGCAACGGCAATGCCACCGCCACCAGCATCGAGGGCGTGTTCGCCGCCGGCGACGTGCAGGATCACATCTACAAACAGGCCGTCACCAGCGCCGGCACCGGCTGCATGGCCGCGCTCGATGCCGAGCGCTACCTGGACGCGCTCGGCAAGGCCTGAGCGCAGCCCGGGCCAGCGAGTGATCCGGCATGAAGCGCGCCCGCGGCAGTGCGCTCGCCCCCGCCTCGTTCGAGGCGCTGGCCCGCATGCGCCGCGCCCTGCGCGAACAGGCCGCGGCGCCAGCCTCGCTTCACCAGGCACCGCATAAGCCCAGGATCCATGAAGACGGCGCGATGCTGTTCCGTCGCGCCGTCGCCGACGTCGTTCCCCTTCCCCCGTCCGACCGCGTGGCGCACACGCGCCCGCGCCCCAAGCCGATTGCCCGCCAGCGCCTGCGCGACGAGCAACAGGTCCTGGTCGATGCGCTGTCCGACCCGTGGGACTGGGAAGCCGCGCTCTCCACCGGCGAGGAGCTGGTTTTCTCGCGTCCCGGCGTGCCGACCGCAGCGCTGCGGAAACTGCGGCGCGGCGGCTGGGTCATCCAGGGCGAACTCGACCTGCACGGCCATACCGGCGACGAAGCGCGCATCGCCCTGGCCGCCTTCCTCAACCGCTGCATGCTCGAAGACCGGCGCTGCGTGCGCATCATCCACGGCAAGGGACACGGCTCGAAAAACCGCCTGCCGGTGCTGAAAAACAAAGTGCGCCACTGGCTCACCCAGCGCGAAGACGTGCTCGCGTTCTGTCAGGCACGCACCGTAGACGGCGGCGCCGGTGCCGCCATCGTGTTATTGAAATCCTCTACCCGTTAAATCAAGCCAAGCCAGGAAAACCACCCCATGAACGAATCCGAAATCAAGGACTTCGAACTGCCGTCAACCGGCGATTCCACCTTCAAGCTGTCCGACCACCGCGGCAAGAACGTCGTCGTCTACTTCTACCCCAAGGACAACACCTCCGGCTGCACCCTCGAAGGTCAGGAATTCCGCGACCTGTATGGCGATTTCGCCAAGGCCAACACGATCGTCGTCGGTATCTCGCGCGACAGCATCAAATCGCACGAGGGCTTCAAGGCCTCGCAGGGTTTTCCGTTCGAGTTGCTGTCCGACAAGGATGAAATTGCCTGCGAACTGTTCGGCGTAATGAAGCTGAAGAACATGTATGGCAAACAGGTGCGCGGGGTTGAGCGCAGCACGTTTGTGTTCAACGTGAATGGGGAATTGGTGAAGAGCTGGCGCGGGTTGAAGGCGCCGGGGCATGCGGCGGAGGTGTTGGGGTTTGTGCAGGGGCTGTGAAGTTTGATCTACGTAGTTGAGAGATTCACTGGGCCACTGACCGTTGGCCGGGGGTAGCCCGGCAGCTAGTCACTTTTCTTGTCTCGCCAAGAAAAGTAACCAAAAGAAGGCGACCCCGACATCCCCGAAACCCCGAAAACCGAGCCTGCCGGGTGGGCGGCAAAGAACTCGCCCCGCTTTTGCTGTTTTTAATTTGGTTTTTTGTGAGCGGGACTCAAACACCTTTGCCGCTGATCCACCCGGCAGGCTCGATTTCCGGCGGGGCTGAGAGGGGGGCAAGTCAAAACCAGGGCGGCGGTAATTGGCGATTCTCACTCCGTGTTTGGGACGCCCATCCGGTGCATTACGCCTTCGTCTAATGCCCTACACGGGCTGTCTTCTTTAATTCCCACAATGCAACGATTTGTGTCGGTGATTGCTGGCGTCGTGATATTCACTGAATACATGATCAATTTCATTCTGTATCTGTTGGCGTTTTGAGATTGCGATGAATGCAAGGTCGCCCTCTCTGTAAGCTGAAACCTTCATCCCCCCCAACTGCTGCGCCAACATTATTTTCGTTTCCAGGGTTTCGCGATGGGTATGCATGTTTCTAGGAAGGTGTTGATAGACCAGTAGTGCAGAAGTCGGGTGAAGCTTCCCGGCTAGCGAGACTAACTCCTCATCCAGAATGTACTTTGGCCAATCTTGTTTACGAATCTTGGTCTTCCTGCCCAATTGCAAGCCGGTATCAGGATCCAGAAAAACAAGTGTGTTTGCTTGCTCGACCAAGGAATGAAATTTTGGCCAGTAGCTCGGTCTGGTCTCGTTAGAAAAGATCGTCTCGTCCACCGGTTCCACTGTTTCGTAGCTTGCTGCGTGGGGAGCCAGCCAGCGTTTCCAATGAGACAAGCTCTTTTCCTGATTCTGACAACGACCTATGAAATGAAGGAGGTCAGTTCGTTTACCCCCGAGCACTTTAGGTATTTTGTTCCCCTCATTGTCAGGCCTGTGTTCCGTAAGCATTGGGATGAATACATAGTGACGCAGAGATGTACTCGTGATGATTGCAGTGATTAAGTCATACTTAAAATAGTCACGGTCATCACCAAAATATTTAAGTTGAACCATAGCGGTTTGAATTGGATCGCGGTTTAAAAGAGGTGCATCGTCTGATGACTTGGAAGCCGTGTAAGGCGCAATGTGACCTTCCCTCTGTTTTTCGTCTTCCAACGAGCGGTGTTCATGCTACCCGTTTTTCCATCTGCTGAGCGGTCAGCCAGTCCTGCAAGAACAGTGTCGGAGATTTGTAACCGAGCGTCGAATGCAGCCGCTTCCGGTTGTA
>JAUYCF010000060.1 GCA_030692355.1 Thiobacillus sp. | reverse complement strand
CGGGACGCGCCAACGATGTCGTCGCGCCGCCTTACGACGTGCTGTCGACCGAGGAAGCGCGGGAACGCGCCAGCGGCCGCCCGTGGAGCTTTTTGCATATTTCCAAGCCGGAAATCGACCTTCCCGCCGGCACCAATCCCTACGCCCCCGAGGTCTACGCCAAAGGCGCCGAGAATCTGCAGGCCATGATCCAGGCCGGCGTGCTGGCGCGCGACCCCGCGCCCTGCTACTACGCCTACCGCATCGTGATGGGCAGCCACAGCCAGACCGGCATCGTGGCAGCCGCCTCGGTGGCCGACTACGACACCAACCGCATCCGCAAGCACGAATTCACCCGCCCCGACAAGGAAGACGACCGCGTGCGCCAGATCGACGCGCTCAACGCCCAGACCGGCCCGGTGCTGCTGGCCTATCCCGCCGCGCCCGAGGTCGATGCCATCCTGGCCGAGGCCTCGGTCGGCACGCCGGATTCCGATGCCGAACTCGACGGCGTGCGCCACACCCTCTGGGTGATCCGCGACCCCGCGATCCAGGCGCGCATCACCGCCGCGTTCAACGCCATGCCCGCGCTTTACATTGCCGACGGACACCACCGCTCGGCATCCGCTTCGCGCATCGCCGCCACGCGACGTGCCGCCAACCCGGGGCATACCGGCGCCGAGCCCTGCAACTTCTTCCTGTCGGTGGTTTTTCCCGCGCACGAAATGCGCATCCTGGATTACAACCGGGTCATCGCCGACCTCAACGGGCTCTCCGCGGAAGCCTTCCTTGACCGCGTGGGCGCCGCTTTCAGCGTCGAACCGGCCGCAACAGCAGTCAAGCCCGAGCAGCCGGGCAGCTTCGGCCTCTATCTGGCCGGCCGCTGGTATCGCCTCACGATCCGCCCGGAACTGATCCCGGCCGACCCGGTGGGACGCCTGGATGTGAGCTTGCTGCAGAACAACCTGATCGCGCCCATCCTCGGCATCGCCGACCCGCGGCGCGACAAGCGCATCGATTTCGTAGGCGGCATCCGCGGCTTGCCCGAGCTTGAAAAGCGGGTGAACAGCGGGGAAATGGCGCTGGCTTTCGCGCTCCACCCCACCCGCATGGAAGACCTTATGGCGGTGGCCGATGCCAATGAGGTCATGCCGCCCAAGTCCACCTGGTTCGAGCCAAAACTGGCGGATGGGCTGGCGTCGCATATGCTGGTGTAAATCAGCGCTAAGGTTTTCCGGATGGATGCCGTATTACCATCCAATAAGCAATTAATAAGCAACATCCGGAAAACTGGCCAACAGGTATCACCTTCGTGAAAATCGACAAACGCATCACCCCGCCCGCCGCTGCCAAAACTTCCGCCACCAAGGGCAAGGGGGGGGGCAAGACGTCCGCCCCCACGGCGGGCGGCAGCGATTCGCTGACGCTGACCGAATCGAGCACCCGCGTCCGTTCGCTGGAAGCCCAGCTGGCCGCGGTCGACGTCACCGACATCGGCAAGGTTGAGGCGGTCAAGGCGGCCCTTGCCGACGGCTCCTTCACCGTCGATGCCGAAGTGGTGGCCGACCGCCTGATCGATCACACCAAGGAAGCCCTGCGCAAGCGTCCGCGCAAGAAATAATCCAGGCCCCACCGACAAGCCCGCGACTGCATGCCGCGGGCTTTTGTTTTTCAACTGGAATAAAATCAGGCATCGAATGTTCTTTCGGGGTTCAGCACATGAGCGAAATCATTTTGTCCGTGACCGGCATGACCTGCGGCGGCTGCGTCAACAGTGTGCAGAAGGTATTGGCGGCCTTGCCGGGGGTGCAAAGCGTCGAAATCACGCTGGTGCCCGGCCAGGCGCGCGTGGTGGTCGACCCTGCCCGGATTGACCGCGCCGCGCTGGTTCAGGCCGTCATCGAAGCGGGATTCGGCGTAGGCGACTGACCCGGCCGCCGTTTTTCCCTACTCAGGATTTACCGCACAGCGTTTCCAGCGGCTCGGGGCAGTGCACCCAGTTGCCCTGCACATAATCCACCCCGATCTCGCGCAACATGGCCAGCGTCTGCTCCGACTCGACATATTCGGCCACGGTCTTCAATCCCATCTGATGGCCGATGCGATGGATCGCCTCGACCATGGAGCGGTCGATGGGATTGGTCGTGATGTCGCGCACGAACGCGCCATCGATCTTGAGGAAATCCACTTTCAGGTTCTTCAGATAGGTGAAGGACGACAGGCCGCTGCCAAAATCGTCGAGCGCGAAGCTGCAGCCAAACTCACGCATGGCGTCGATGAATTCGTTGACGACCGCGAGGTTGCCGATGGCCGCCGTTTCGGTGATTTCAAAGCACAGATGTGGCCCCAGCGCGGGATTCTCCTGCAGGCAGTCAAGCAGCATGCGGCGGAATTCCGGATCCTTCAGCGACGCGCCCGACAGGTTGATTGCAAACAGGCAATGCTGCCCACACCTGGCCGCAAGATACCGCTGGCACACGCGCAGCGTTTCCCCGATCACCCAGCTGTCGATGGCGGGCATGATGGAATAACGCTCGGCCGCCGGGATAAAGGCCATCGGCAGAATTTCGCTGCCGTCGTCGTCCACCATCCGTAACAGCAACTCGACATGGCAGGGGGGTTCCCCCACGCTATCGGTGCGGCGGATTTCCTGCCATGACAAGCGCAGGCGACCTTCCTCCAGCGCCCGCTGAATGCGCGTCACCCACCGCATTTCGCCGCGGTGGCGCACCAGATCGTGGCCGCTGCTTTCATAGACATGAATCTGGTTGCGCCCGCGGTCCTTGGCCACATAACAGGCGGCATCCGCCGCCGACAGCAGGCTCGCGGCGGTGCCGCTGTCGCGGTTGATCGCCACCATGCCCGCGCTCATGCCGACGTTGAAAATGCGGTCGCCCCATTTGAAGCGGAAGCGCTGCACTTCGGCACGAAACGTATCCGCCACTTCAAGCGCATCGGGGATGCTGCAATTTTCCAGCAGCAAGGCAAATTCATCGCCGCCCAGGCGCGCCAGGGTGTCGCTTTTACGCAGATTGCCTTTCAGCAGCAGCGCCAGCTGGCGCAGCAGTTCGTCGCCCGCCGCATGGCCGCAGGAATCGTTGATCACCTTGAATTGATCAAGGTCCATGTAGCACAGCGCATGTTCCCGGCCTTGCTGCAGGGCCGACAGCAGCGTGCGCTCCAGCCGCTGCTCGAACTCGCAACGGTTGATCAGCCCCGTCAGCGCATCGTGGCTGGCCTGATAAACCAGGCGCGCGGTGGCCTGGTCGATCTTTTCCTGCATCTCATCCTGCATCGCCTGCAAATGGGTCGCCATGTAATTGATGCCGCGCTGCAGCGAGCCCAGCTCGGCCCGTCCGGTCTGCTCGACCCGCTCGTCCAGGTGGCCCTCGCCGATACGACTGACCGTGTGGGTCAAGGCCAGAATCGGCCGGGTGATCTGGCGCCCGATGCGCCAGGCGAGATAGAGACTCACGCCCAGTCCGGCCAGCAGAACCGCCAGGCTGCGCAGAATAGCCTCGCGCTGGCTCTTGAACGTGGCGCTGCGCGAAACGTCCAGGCCCACCCACCCCAGCAGCCGGGTCTGCGTGCCCGGCTGCGCGGCGCGCTCGTCCACCAGATTGAAATCGTCCACCATCACCTCGGTACGGGTGATCGGCGCGTAGTACACCAGGCGGTCCGTGTATTCGATCTGATGGATGCGCTCGGTGGGCAGCCCGCCCTGGGCGGGTTCCGGCCAGGCGCCCATACCGACTTGCGACAGCGCCTGACCGTTATCGGAAAATACCGCCACCCCACGGACGTCAGGCTCGATCGCCACTTTTTCGAGCAGGGTCTGCAATACTTCGATATTGCCTGCGGCGACGCCATATTCCGCTGCCGGCGCGAGCTGGCGGGCAATGGCCACGGAACGGTCGCGCAGCGATTGATCGAGATCGTCGATTTTCCCGGCGATGAGCTGGAACAGCAGCAGCACGCCGATGATGGCCATCGGCACCACGGCCAGGCCAATGACACGCCCGCGTATCCCCAGTGAAGTCGTCATCAATATCCCCCGCCCAAACGTTTTTCCAGCTCGACTTCCGGCGGCAAAGTGAAGCCGAGCGAGCGCGCCACCTGTTCGTTGATTGAAATGCTGAAGTAGGCGGGGTGCGCGGGCGGCGGCAAATTCACCGGCACGCCCTGAATGGCGCCCTTCACCCATTCGGCGGTCTGTCGACCGATTTGCGCAGGACTGGAATGCAGCGACAACAGCGCCCCCGCCCGCGTCAACGAACGCGAATAGCCCAGAACCGGGACACGGTAGCGATAGGAAGTCAGAAAAAGGCTTTGTGCGGTGTTGCGATTGAATATCAGCGGATCGGGCACCGCCAGCAGCAATTCTGCATCCGACAACACGTTTTCGAGCGCCGTGATCAGCCGCTCCTCGCCGGACAGCGTGACATGCGCCAGACTGAGCCGCTGTGCCTGCAAGGCGTCGTCCAGCTCGCCCACCAGGCCACTTTGCTCGGCGCTCACCAGCATTCCCACGCGCCGCGCCTCGGGGAAAGCCTGGCGAATCAGCCGCACCTGACGCTCGAAGGGCTGATCGAGATAGATTGCCGAGGCCCTCCGTCCGCCGCCGTCGCTCAGGCGGGCACGCCCGGTTTTGACGTACCATGCGCGCGGCACCAGCACCGCCAGTACCGGCGGCCGAACCGGCAACGCGGCCAGCGACTCCGCCGCGCGCACCCCCACTGCAACGGCCAGACGCGACTCATTCAACGAAACCGCATTCAATCTCTCGGCGTACACCTGGATGACTTCGTGGGAGGTGTCGTCAAGATAGGCGCGGATGGCCTGATAGACCTCCTGATACGGCGCCGAATCGTCGCTCAATACCACCGTCACCCGTGCAGCGACGGCCTGTGCCGACACCACGAGCAGACAGGCGCACGCCAGCCCCAGCCGTACGATGCGGTGGAGCGTGGTCCGTCCGCGCGACAACCCATCCGTCAACTTCCCTCCTGCTCCATGCTCCACAGGCAGGCACCCTTGCTTTCCTGGGCGATGGCCCCGAGCAGGCTGGCATGCGCGGCCAGTTCGTCAGCCGACGCCTGCAGCAATACGGCCTTGGGGCGCGCGCGCGCGGCCACCTGATCGGCCTGCGCGCTGCGCGCCTCCAGCCCGATCGACAGGCTTTCCTGCCCGCGCGTCAGCGCCAGGTACACCGCCGCCAGAAGTTCGCAGTCCACCAATGCGCCGTGCAGCGTGCGCGCCGCATTGTCCACGCCATAGTGCTTACACAGCGCATCCAGGTTGTTGCGCTGGCCGGGGCGCAGCGCCTTGGCCATCGCCAGGGTATCGGTCACGCCGTCGCACCAGTTGGGCAGCAGCGCCATGTCGAGCAGACGCAGTTCCATGTTGAGAAAGCCGACGTCGAATGGCGCATTGTGTATGACGAGTTCGGCGCCCCGAATGAAATCGACGAACTCGTGCGCGATGTCGGCGAAGCGCGGCTTGTCCTGCAGGAATTCCGGGGTGATGCCGTGCACCTGCATCGCCCCGGCGTCGATGTCGCGATCCGGATTCACATAACGATGCAGGTGGTTGCCGGTGAGTCGCCGGTTGACCATTTCCACCGCCGCCACTTCGATGATGCGATGCCCCTGTTTCGGGTCAAGGCCGGTCGTTTCGGTATCGAGAATGATTTGTCGCATTTAGGGCTCGTTAATGAATAAATTGGGCCTACGCTGGGGTCGCTTTAGGTGCAGCCCTAGGCGCAAGACGCGCGGTTGTGTCACTCACAACAAGTGGCTTGCAACACCGGGATGCGCCCAAAGCAACCCCAGCCCGGAGGGTTGCTTCGTATTCGGGCGTCTGCGGCGTTGCGAGGCTTGCGAATGGAACAACCATTCGCCGCGCCTCGCGCCTTGCATCCATCCCGAATACGAAGCAACGTATGCCCAATTTATTCATTAGCGAGCCCTTAGGGCTGTTGCGCCTGCAGCACGCCCTGGTTTGCCAGTTCGTCGGCACGCTCGTTTTCCGGGTGGCCATTGTGGCCGCGCACCCATTTCCATTCGATGCCGTGCAACTGGCTCAAGGCATCCAGTTGCAGCCACAGGTCCTGATTTTTTACCGGTTTGCCGTCGGCGGTGCGCCAGTTGCGCCGCTTCCAGCCGGCCATCCATTCGCTGATGCCTTTTTGCACGTACTGCGAGTCGGTGTGAACCTCGACTGCGGACGGGCGCTTCAGCGATTCCAGCGCGCGAATGACCGCAGTCATCTCCATGCGGTTGTTGGTGGTGTTGGCCTCCCCCCCGCAGATTTCCTTGCGATGGCCGTCCGTCACCAGGAGGGCGCCCCAGCCGCCCGGGCCGGGATTGCCCTTGCAGGCGCCGTCACTGTAGATATAAATGGTGTCAGCGTTCACGGCCTACCCGATATTGTTTGAGATTGATGACTTTTGCCGCCGGTGACAACAAGCGTTGTGCAACCGGCGTTTTCCATTGCGGCAAAATAATGTTCATGCCCTGCACGCGCTTCACCGCCTGCAGGAAATACACGCCGCCGCCCATCGCCCACCAGCGGTCGCCGGCAGGCTCCATGAAGCGCAGCCGGCGCAGCCAGGTTTCGCGGTTGATCGGCGGGCGGTAGCAGCACATGCTGCCCGCCGCCACTTCGAGTCCCAGCAGGACCATCCAGTCCTTCACCCGAGAGATATTCAGGAAACTGCCGTTCCACGGGTAGCCGCGTTCGCCGCCCTGCAGCGTGCGCGCCAGCCCCCACAGGCTGCGTGGGTTGAATCCGGCCAGCACCAGGCGGCCCTCCGGGCGCAGCACACGCCCGGCCTCTCGCAGCACCTGGTGCGGATTGGCGCTGAATTCCAGCACATGCGGCAACAACAGCAGGTCGAGCGACTGGTTCTCGAACGGCAAAAACATGGGGTCGGCCCGCACCCCGGCTGGGGGTTCCACCGCACAGGTCACACGCAGCGGAATGCGGCTGTTGCGCAGGAAATCGATCCGCGGCAAGCCGACCTGCACCGCATTGAAGCCGAACACGTCCGACACGGCATCGTCGAAATAGCGCTGTTCGCGAAACAGCAAGTGTTGCCCCAGCGGCGTTTCAAACCATCCTGCATCCAGCTTGGATAACATAGCCATCTCTCCTTTCCGGCAGTCCCGACATGTTGACCCTCATTTCCCTGCCCGCGTTCGAAGACAACTACATCTGGGTGTGGCACGACGGCAGTCATGCCGTTGCGGTCGATCCCGGCGATCCGGCGCCGCTGATCGCCTTTCTCGACGCGCATCGGCTTGCGCTGACAACAGTACTGATCACCCACCACCATCGCGACCATACTGGCGGCAACACGTCCCTGCGTCAACGCTATCAATGCGCCATCTACGCACCGGACAATCCGCGCATTCCCGCCGTCACCCATGTCCTGCGCGGCGGCGACGCGGTGGACATCGCCGAACCGGGCTTGCACTTCAACGTCCTGGCGACGCCGGGCCACACGCTCGATCACCTCAGCTATGTCGGCCACGGCTGCCTGTTCTGCGGCGATACCGTATTCGGCTGCGGCTGCGGCAAACTGTTCGAAGGCAGTCCCGAAATGATGGCCGCCAGCCTCGACGCCATTTTAGCGCTGCCCGATACTACCCGTGTCTGCTGCGCGCACGAATACACATTGAGCAATATTGACTTTGCCAAAACCATCGATGGCGACAATCCCGCGCTGCTGGAACGCGAGCGTGCCGACCGCGCCCTGCGCGCGCAAGACCGCCCCACCCTGCCCTCCACCCTGGCGCTGGAAAAGGCCACCAACCCGTTCCTGCGCTTCCACGACCCCGCCATGGCGGCTTTTGCCGCCCGCTATCTGAAACGCCCGCATCCCGGCCCGGCCGAGGTATTCGGCGCGATCCGCGCCGCCAAGGACGCCTGGGACGGTTGACCGATCCCCATCCGGCCACTTAGGATGGGGCCTTGTTGAGTACGGGAGACCACCTTGCCCGGAATCAAATTAGCCGGTATCACCGGCATCGGATCAAACCTGATCAGCCTGGCTGTGCTGGCGCTGCTATTCAGTTGCCCAGCGCATGCCGAAGAATCCGGCGCCAGCCCGCAGACGCTGGGGGCACACGAAGAAGCCCCAATCATTCCAGTTCCGGTGTGGCACGATGACACCGCCAGCGACACCGGGAATAACGAAACCACCGCCGAAGCCGACCACAACGACGTCTGGCAGCGCATCCGCATCGGTTTCGGGGTCGACGAAGAGGCCTCCCTGAACCCGCTGGTTGCCGTCCACGAATCCTGGTTCGCCGCCCGGCCGGAAAACGTGCGCCGTCTGGCCGAGCGCTCGCGTCCCTACCTCTTCCATATCGTCGAGGAACTCGACCGCCGCGACATGCCGATGGAAATCGCATTGCTGCCGATGATCGAAAGCGCATTCAATCCTGCCGCGCTGTCACCGTCCGCTGCGTCCGGCATCTGGCAGTTCATCCCCTCCACCGGACTTCATTACGGGCTCAGGCAGGACACATGGTACGACGGCCGGCGCGACTTCACCGCATCCACGAGTGCCGCGCTCGACTACCTGGGCAAACTGTATCTCGACTTCGGCGACTGGCAACTGGCGCTGGCCGCGTACAACTGCGGCGAGGGCTGCATTGCGCGGGCCATCCGGCACAACATCGGGCAGGGGCTGCCGAGCGACTACGCCAGCCTGTCCCTGCCGAACGAGACCCGGCATTACGTCCCCAAACTGCTGGCGCTGAAAAACCTGATACGCGAGTCCGAGCGTTACGGCATCGCCATCGAGCAGTTGCCGGACCAGCCCTATTTCAACCAGGTCACCGTCCATGCCAGCATGGACATCCATTCCGCCGCGCGCCTGGCGGACATGAGCAGCGATGACTTCATCGCGCTGAACGCTGCCTTTCCGCGCAAGCTCATCCGTTCCGACACGCCGGTCAATCTGCTGGTTCCGGCCGACAAGGCCAACGCCTTCCAGCGCAACCTGGAAACCGGAACCTGGGACACCTGGCAGCCCTACCCTGCAAAAAAGGGCGAGCGTCCCGCAGCCCTTGCCAGGCGCTTCGACACCAGCCTCGCCCGCCTTGAAGAACACAACCAGTTGCACACAAAGAACGGGAAACTGGTGCGCGCGCAAACCATCCTGGTGCCGGTCAAGGGCCGCGGCAACCCCGCAGCGCGTATCCGCGAACCGGCACAGCCGGTTCGCTACACTGCCAAGCGCGGCGACACCCTGCACGCCATCGCCCGGCGTTTCGATGTCAGCCTGGGGGAAATCAAGGCGTGGAATCCGGTTTTCAGGAACAGCAGCAAGATCCGCATGGGGCAGGCGGTCGTCGTCAGAAATCCATGAAGAATGCGTTTCAGTCTGGCGCAGGCGGCTCTTCGCGCTTGTCCGACATCACCAGCGCCATGCCCACGGCCGCCAGCACCATCCACAATACCGCCGCCCAGATGCCCAGGGCGTCTGACAACGGCCCCATGAAAAACAGCGTCAGCATGGCCACCGTCAGCACCGCATTGCCGATCCAGAAGTTGTGACTGCGTTTACCGGTATTCAATTGACTCTCCAAAAACTCCTAAGGAAGCGCTGATTCATTCTATATGGCTGTCATTGCGCAGCGCGGCGATCCAGCGTATTGATCAAGCGGGCATTTCCGAATTGCCCCAAGTCTGTCCAGCCACCCAGTGGCAGCACACCCAATGCCCATCGCCCAGCCCGGTCTGCTCGGGATAGGTTTGCCGGCACACTTCGCTCGCGTACGGGCAGCGCGGGTTGAAATGGCAGCCGTCGGGCGGGTTGAGCGGCGATGGCTGGTCGCCCGCCAGGCGAATGATGCCCGACCCGGTCTGCGCCTCGATGCGCGGCACCGCGCTGACCAAGGCCTGCGTGTAGGGATGGCGCGGCGCGCGCAGCACGTCGGCGGCGGCGCCGTGTTCGACGATGCGCCCGAGGTACATCACCGCCACCTCGTGCGCCAGATAATCGACCACCGCGAGGTTGTGGGTGATGAAGAGGTAGGCCAGCCCCAGGCTGTCCTGCAGATCCTTCAGCAGATTCAGGATCTGCGCCTGCACCGAGACGTCGAGCGCGCTGGTCGGCTCGTCGCAGATCACCAGCCGGGGCGACACCGCCAGCGCTCGCGCGATCGCGATGCGCTGCCGCTGGCCGCCGGAAAACGCATGCGGATAGCGGCCGCCGGCATCGTCCGGCAGCCCGACCTGATGCAGCAGGCGCGCCACCGCGCCGCGGCGGTCGCCGGCCGCGCCGACGCCCAGCGCGTCCATGCCTTCGAGCAGAATATCCGCCACCCGCATGCGCGGATTGAGCGAACTGAACGGATCCTGGAACACCATCTGCGCCTGCCGCCGCAGGGTGGAGGCATTTTTCGCGGTCATGCGCTCGCCGCCCAGCACGATGCTGCCAGCGGTCGGCTCGATCAGCCGCAGCAGCGCCTTGCCCACGGTGGTCTTGCCGCAGCCCGATTCGCCCACCAGCGCCAGCGTGCGGCCCGCCCGGATGTCCAGCGACACGCCGTCGACCGCGCGCACATGGCCCACCGTGCGCTGGATCAGGCCGCGCCGGATCGGGAAATGCACCTTGAGGCCGTCCACCTGCAGCAGCGGTTGCGCAGCTTGTTTTACCGAATGTGCGGTGGGTTCGCGCTCGCTGCGCGCAGGCAAGGCGCCCGCCAGGTGGCAACGCACCCGCTGATCGTCGATCACCTGCCAGCCGGGCGATTCAGCGCGGCAGCGTGCAACGGCATGCGGGCAGCGCGGCGCAAAGCGGCAGCCGCGCATCGGGCCGTCGAGGCGCGGAACCTGGCCGGGAATCGTGACCAGCCGCCCGCCGTCGCCGGGGCGCGGCAACGCCTCGAACAGCATGCGGCTGTAGGGGTGTTGCGGCGCGGCGAAGAACGCATCGCGCGCGCCCTCCTCCACCAGCTCGCCGGCATACATCACCCCCACGCGGTCGGCGTTTTCGGCCACCACGCCAAGGTCGTGCGTGATCAGCAGCATGCCCATCCGCTGCTCGGCCTTGAGTCTGCGCAGCACGTCAAGCACCTGCGCCTGGATGGTCACGTCGAGCGCCGTGGTCGGCTCGTCGGCGATCAGCAGTTGCGGCCGGCCGGCCAGCGCCATTGCGATCATCACCCGCTGGCGCAGCCCGCCCGAGAGTTCGAACGGATAGGTGTCGAGCCGGCGCACCGCGTCCGGCACGCCCACCGCATCGAGCAGCCCCCGCGCGGCATCGCGCGCGGGCTGTCCGCTGAGGTTCTGGTGCAGCGCCAGCGCTTCGCCGATCTGCTCGCCGACCTTGATGACCGGGTTCAGCGCCAGCATCGGCTCCTGGAAGATCATCGCCATCTGCCCGCCGCGCACGCGCCGCATGTCGCGCTCGGGCAGGGCCATCACGTCGATTTCGCCGAGCTGCACGCTGCCCGAGATCACCCGGCCGCCGTCCGGCAGCAGCCGCATCAGCGACAGCGCGGTGATCGACTTGCCGCAGCCGGATTCGCCCAGCAGCGCATAGGTTTCGCCTGCCGCGACCTGAAACGATATGCCATCGACCACGCGCACGCCGCCGATGGCAGTGACGAGATCGCGCACCGCGAGCAGGGGTTTCATCGACGCCCCCCCAGGCGCGGATCGAAGGCATCACGCACGCCATCGGCAAACAGGTTGGCAGCCAGCACCAGGGTAAACATGAAGGCGAACGCCGCCCCGAGCTGCCACCAGACGACCGGCTCGCGCGCGAGTTCGAGGCGCGCGCCGTTGATCATGTTGCCCCAGCTGTACATGGCGGGATCGACGCCGACGCCGATGTAGGACAGCACGGCTTCGGCCAGCACCAGGCCGGAGAAATCGAGCACGATGGCGATCAGCACCAGGTGGAACAGGTTGGGAAAGATGTGGCGGCTGATGATGCGCGCATTCGACACGCCGAAGGCGCGCGCCGCCTCGACGTAGTCCAGCGTTCGCAGCTTCAGCGATTCGCCGCGCAAGAGGCGCGCAAGACCCGTCCAGCTGGTCACGCCCATGATGAGGCAGAGCGCCAGCAGGCGGATATCGGCGCGCGCGGCAGCGGTATCGAAAATGTCGGGGTTGGATTCGATGTAGACCTGCACGATCAGCACCGCCGCCGCAATCAGCAGCACGCCGGGGATCGAATTCAGCACGGTGTAGAGGTACTGGATGACGTCGTCCACCCAGCCGCGAAAATAGCCGGCGGCGATGCCGAAACCGATCGCCAGCGGCAGTGTGACCAGGGTGGTGAGGGTGCCGATCACCAGGCCGGTGCGGATGCTCTTGAGGCTGATGTAGAGCACGTCCTGCCCGACCTTGTCGGTGCCGAAAACATGGTAGCCGGAGGCCAGCTGCGCCAGCGCGCCGCCCAGCATCAGCAGCAGCGCCACCATGAGGACGACTGTTCGCCCCGGCCAGTTCAGGCTGCCCTGTCGCCACGCCGCCAGCCACGCGCCCACTGCAAGCTGCGTCCGCCGCGCCTGCCACCCGGCCAGCAGGCCGAATAGCAGCAGGCTCGCCAACCCCCCCTGCGTGGCGCCGGTGAGCGTGCGGCGAGTGATATCCGGCAGTCGCTCATCCGCGTGTTGCAGGTGCGCGCCGCCGTATTGCAGGCGCGGATAATCGCGCACCGTCGCGCCGTCGCGCTCAACGAACTCCTTGGCGTACAGCTGCATCGCCAGCGGGGCCGAGTAGGTTTTTTCCTGCCGGCTACGCAGCCCGCTCGTCAGCGCATCGAACACGGACAGCACCTCGACCGAATATTGCGGCGCATCGGCCGGACTGTCGGCCAGCTGCGCGCGGTAATGCAGCGAATCGAGCAGGCCAATGGCAACGAACGCGCCCAGCACCAGCGCCGCCCCCATCGCCATCGGCCGCTGTGCCACCACCCGCCACGGCGCCAGCAAATGCTCCTGGCGACGGATCAGCCAGACCAGCGCCAGCACCGCCAGCAGGAGCGCGAAGATCAGCGCATCGGTCCACAGGATCACGGGCTGGATGCTATTCATTGCAGCCGCACCCGCGGATCCACCCACGAATAGGAAATGTCGGTGAGGATCAGGCCAACGATGTAGAGGAAGGAGCCGAGGAACACCATCGCCCGCACCACCGCGAAGTCCTGCGCCTGGATCGCGTCGATGGTGTAGCTGCCCAGCCCCGGGATGCCGAAGAAGGATTCGGTGATGAGGCTGCCCATGAACAGCAGCGGCAGCACCACCACCGCACCGGTGAGGATCGGGATCATGCCGTTCTTCAGCACATGGCGGAACAGCACGCGCACCTCGGAGAGCCCCTTGGC
>JAUYCF010000033.1 GCA_030692355.1 Thiobacillus sp. | reverse complement strand
ACCGCCTGGCGCAGGAATTCCACACCGCGATCATCGTCGTCACCCACGACGAAAAGATCATCCCCACCTTCAAGCGCATCTACCATATCCGCGACGGCAAGACCTACGAAGAAGCGGGCGAAGGGCGGGAGATCGCGTGAGAACCCCACCCGCAACCAGGAAACCGTACACCATGAAATCGCCTCTTGCTGCCACGTTGAGCCTGCTTGCCGGACTTGCCATCATGGCTGGCAGCGGCCAGCTCCTGGCCGACCCCATTGCCTCCAGCGCCAAGCCCCTTGCACTCCGGAGCATCATGAAAGATCTGGGCAAAAACGCGCAGGCCATCACCGAGGGGATTTCACACGAGGACTGGCCTCAGGTCGAAAAAGCCGCCTTGCTGATTGCCGATCATCCGCAACCGCCGCTCTCCGAGAAAATGCGCATCATGAGCTTTGCCGGCACCCGCATAGGCAAGTTCAAGTCGTACGACGGCGAAACGCATGATGCCGCCAGGACGGTCGCCAAGGCCGCCAAGGCCGGCGAGGGCGAGGGCGTCATTCTCGCCTTCCAGAAGCTTCAGACCGCCTGCCACAATTGCCATCGTGAGTTCCGCAAGCCGCTGATCGAACACTTCTACGAGGGGCGCTGAAAAAATTACGCTGCAGTCCCCGGGAGACACCGATTAAACCGGAATTGTTCCTTGGATAATTTGTAGTACGTAGGGTGCACTCCGTGCACCGATTGATGCCAGAAGGTGCACGGAGTGCACCCTACGCGCAGAATAAATCGGGGTTTCACTTAGCCCATTTTTTGCAGCGAACGGGCTTTCCCTTCAAACTGGAAAACAACCGGAGTCAATAAACATGCCCTCACACACAAAACGCGGCGTCTCGATCTGGGCGATTTCGCTGGTCGCAGTCGGGTTCGGCCTGCTGACCATCAAGGAAGGCGGCACGATCCTGTTCGGCGACGCGGCAGCGCGCGCCGCGGCCGGGAATTACGTGCCGTTCGTGCTGTGGTTCAACTTCCTGGCGGGCTTTGCCTATGTCGTCGCCGGCATCGGGCTGTGGCGACAACAACGCTGGGCCGCGTGGCTGGCCGTCGCCATTGCCGCGGCGACCGCGCTCGCGTTTGCGGCCTTCGGCGTGCACATTCTTTCCGCTGGCGCCTACGAGCAGCGCACGGTGATCGCCATGAGCCTGCGCACGCTGGTGTGGGCGGCGATCGCAGGACTTGCCTTCCGCAGACTGTTGCGAAACCCGGAGTGACATCATGAAACTGACTTTTC
>JAUYCF010000026.1 GCA_030692355.1 Thiobacillus sp. | reverse complement strand
CGCATTTTCGCGCTGGCGTCCGGCAGCCCGCAGACCAACACTGCCAAGCGCCTGCGCGCCGCCGCGCCCGCGCTGCGCATTCCCGACGCCGAGCTGGCCGACTGGAACCGCGCGTTCCACTTCCTGCAGCTGCTGCGGCTGCGCCACCAGCATGAGCAGCAGCGCACGGGAATTGTCCCCGACAACCATCTCGATCCCGATACGCTGAACCCGCTCGACCGCCGCATCCTGAAGGAGGCGCTGCGCCAGGCGCGCAAGGTGCAGGCGCGTCTGGCGCTGGATTACCAGCTGTGATCTGGCCGTTTGCCCGGCCGGCACTGCCGCCGCTGGATGCCGCCGGCAGCGCGCGGCGCGCGGCGCTGGCCCGCCAGGAGCTCGACCTCAAACGGCCGCTCGCCGACATGCGCTGGTGCGTGGTCGACGTGGAAACCGGCGGCCTGGATGCGGCGCGCGATCCGCTGCTGGCGATCGGTGCGGTGGCGATCGAACGCGGCCGCATCGCGCTCGATGCCAGCCTGGAAGTCGGGCTGACGCAGGCGCAGTCGACCGCTGCCGCCAACATCCTGATCCATGGCATCGGCGGCAGCGAACAGCGCGCCGGACAGGCGCCGCACGAAGCCTTGCTCGATTGGCTGGAGTTTGCCCAAGGTGCGCCGCGGGTCGCCTTCCACGCGGCATTCGACCAGGCGGTGCTGCAGCGCGCCGTGCGCGCGCAACTGGGCCTGGCGATCGACGCGCCGTGGTTCGATGCGGCCGTGGTGGCGCCGCTGCTGTTCCCCGACGCGGCGCCGCGCTGCCGCCACCTCGACGACTGGCTGGCGCACTTCGGCATTGCCGTGTACGCGCGTCATGGCGCGCTGGCCGATGCCTGCGCCACCGCCGAGTTGTGGCTGATCCTGCTGCAGGCGGCGCAGCGCGACAACATCGCCACCGCGCATCAGCTGCGCGGCCTGTTGCGCGCCCGGCGCTGGCTATCAGTATATTAGTGTATGCTAATATATTTGTCGGCCCCGTCGCAAGTCCTTACACTCCGCGCACGCGCAACATCAATCTAATCTATATCTGAATACGTGTAGGTTGACCTTAAAGCGCGTCTTCCACTCATGCACTCATGCTAACGGAGAAATTGCCATGGAATTGTCGGAAAGACATCAGGAGTACTGGCGCAAGAATCTGCGGCTCACCGCGGTCCTGTTAGCCATCTGGTTCGTGGCGACGTTCGTCGTCATTTTTTTCGCCCCCCAGCTCAATGACATCGTCATCATGGGCTTCCCCTTCGCCTTCTACATGGGCGCCCAGGGTTCGCTGATCATTTATGTCCTGATCATCTGGTTCTACGCCCGCCGCATGAACCAGCTGGACAATGAATACGGCGTGCAAGAAGGAGAAGAACAATGAGCACAACGACCCAGAGCCAGTTCTTCCAGCAGCTCAAGAAGTACTACACCTTCTACACCGGCGGCTTCATCGCCTTCGTCATCGTGCTCGCGATCCTGGAGCAGATGGGCCTGCCCGCCCGATGGGTCGGCTACATCTTCCTCGCCGCCACCATCTCGCTGTATGCCGGCATCGGCATCATGTCGAGAACCGCGGACGTGTCGGAATACTACGTCGCAGGCCGCCGGGTACCCGCCCTGTTCAACGGCATGGCGACCGGCGCCGACTGGATGTCGGCGGCGTCCTTCATCGGCATGGCCGGCACCCTGTACCTGGCCGGCTTTGACGGCCTCGCCTTCGTGATGGGCTGGACCGGCGGCTACGTGCTGGTGGCGCTGTTTCTCGCGCCCTACCTGCGCAAGTTCGGCCAGTTCACCATTCCCGACTTCCTCGGCACCCGCTACGGCGGCAACCTGCCGCGCACCATCGGCGTGATCGCCGCCATCATCTGCTCCTTCACGTACGTGGTGGCGCAGATCTACGGCGTCGGCATCATCACCGCGCGTCTCACCGGCCTGGAATTCCAGATCGGCGTGTTCGTCGGCCTCGCCGGCATTCTGGTGTGCTCCTTCCTCGGCGGCATGCGTGCGGTGACCTGGACCCAGGTGGCGCAGTACATCATCCTGATCATCGCCTACATGATCCCGGTGGTGTGGCTGTCGGTGGTTCACACCGGCAACCCGGTTCCGCAGGTCGCCTACGGCCAGGTGCTGCAGCAGGTCACGCAGCTGGAAAACGAGTTCAACGACCCCAACACCGCCAAGGGTGCCGCCGAAGCTTCGGCGCGTGCCGCATTCCAGGCGCAGCAGGCTTCGTTTGATACCCGCATCGCGGCGCTGGACGAGGCCGTGGCCGCAGGCAATGGCGACGCCTTCCTCGAAGCCCAGCGTGTCGAAGCCGACAGCCCCGCCGACTTCCCGGCCACCGTCGATGCGCTCAAGGCATCATGGAAGAAATCGGCCGACGGCGCCAAGGCCAAGACCGGTCCGGTCTCGGCCCACGCCACCGCGTTTGCCGGCAAGGGCGCGGAGAAGAAGCTGCTGAACGACAATCCCGACGCCAGCGCAGCGGAAATCGCCGCCGCGCAGGCCGAAGACCAGCAGGCATCCAACATCAAGCGCCGCAACTTCATCGCGCTGGTGCTGTGCCTGATGGTCGGCACCGCCTCGCTGCCGCACATCCTGATGCGCTACTACACCACGCCGTCGGTGCGTGAGGCGCGCAAGTCGGTGTTCTGGTCGCTGCTGTTCATCTTCCTCTTGTACTTCACCGCGCCCGCGCTGGCGGTGCTGGTCAAGTTCGAGGTCTACAACAACCTGGTCGGCTTGCCATTCGCGTCGCTGCCCGCCTGGGTGGCGAACTGGCAGGCGGTGGATGCGACCCTGATGAAGATCGTCGACATCAACCTGGACGGCATCGTGCAGCTCGCCGAAATCACCATCGGCGGCGACCTCATCGTGCTGGCCACGCCGGAGATCGCCGGCCTGCCCTACGTGATCTCGGGCATGGTGGCGGCGGGCGGCCTGGCAGCCGCGCTGTCGACCGCCGACGGCCTCTTGCTGACCATCGCCAACGCGCTGTCGCACGACGTCTACTACAAGATGATCGACCCGAAGGCCTCGACCATCCGCCGCCTGGCCATCTCCAGGAGCCTGCTGCTGCTGGTCGCCATCTTCGCCGCGTACACCGCCTCGCTGAAACCAGGTGACATCCTGTTCCTGGTCGGCGCCGCGTTCTCGCTGGCGGCCTCAGCGTTCTTCCCGGCGCTGGTGCTCGGGGTGTTCTGGAAGCGCGCCAACTACCTCGGCGCGGTGGTCGGCATGCTCGCCGGTCTGGGCGTGTGCATGTACTACATGGTCATCACCTACCCGTTCTTCGGCGGCGTCCCCGCCAACGAATGGTTCGCGATCAAGCCCATCGCCGCCGGCGTGTTCGGCATGCCGATCGGCTTTATCGGCGTCATCATCGGCTCGCTGCTCTCGCGTGCGCCCAGCCTGGAAATCCAGCAACTGGTCGACCACGTGCGCTATCCGAGCCTGGTGAACGACATCGAGACCCGCGCAACCTGATCGTGCAGCACGCGCGCCTTCGGGCGCGCAACAAAAAAGCCGGCCTTGCAGGGCCGGCTTTTTTACGTCTGTATTCTTCAACCCGGATCATCCATCCGGGCGCGATCGGCCAAGGCCGCTTCCTGTAGGGTGCGCTCTGCGCACCGCTTGTTGAAATACCGCGTGCGCAAAGCGCACCCTACAACTGCATTGAGCCCAGCCGATGCATAAAGTCGCTGCGGCCGGTGTCGCGGATCAGCCGCTGCGCCGTCTGCGGATCGTGCGACAGCGTGTGCTCGATCACCGCCGCCACCCGCTCCGGTTCGTTGCAATGCTGCCACGCCATTCATCGGCCGCTTCCTGTAGGGTGCGCTTTGCGCACCGCTTGTTGAAATACCGCGTGCGCAAAGCGCACCCTACAACTGCATTGAGCCCAGCCGATGCATAAAGTCGCTGCGGCCGGTGTCGCGGATCAGCCGCTGCGCCGTCTGTGGATCGTGCGACAGCGTGTGCTCGATCACCGCCGCCACCCGCTCCGGTTCGTTGCAATGCTGCCACGCCATTCATCGGCCGCTTCCTGTAGGGTGCGCTTTGCGCACCGCTTGTTGAAA
>JAUYCF010000115.1 GCA_030692355.1 Thiobacillus sp. | reverse complement strand
GGCCACCACGGCAAAGCCGCGCCCCTGCTCGCCGGCACGGGCGGCTTCGACCGCGGCGTTCAGCGCAAGGATGTTGGTCTGGAAGGCGATGCCGTCGATGACGCCGATGATGTCGGCAATCTTGCGCGAGCTGTCCTTGATCGACGCCATGGTGTCGACGACCTGGCCGACGACCTGCCCGCCCTTGACCGCGATGTCGGAGGTGGAGACGACCAGCTGGTTGGCCTGGCGCGCGTTCTCGGCGTTCTGCTTGACGGTGCTGGTGAGCTCTTCCATCGAGCTGGCGGTCTCTTCCAGGCTCGACGCCTGCTCTTCGGTGCGCGACGACAGGTCGAGGTTGCCGGCGGCAATCTCGCTCGACGCGGTGGCGACGGCGTCGGTGCCGGTGCGCACCTGGCCGACCACCCGTACCAGGCTCTCGTTCATATTCTTTATGGCCTGCATCAACTGGCCGGTTTCATCCTGTCTGTGTACCTCGATGGTCTGTGTCAGGTCGCCGGCAGCAACACACTCTGCTATCCGGACGGCTTCATTCAATGGACGCGAAATGGCACGGACCAGCCAGAAGCCGATCAGGATAGCCAGCAGCACACCCGCCACGATCACGACAATGGAAACATTGCGCACTATGGAAAAGCGGGATTGCGCGGCTTCGAATTCGCCTTTGGCCACATCGAGCTGAAGCTTGATGAGTGCCTCCGCACTGGCCCGCACAGATGGGTAGGCCTCTCTCATCGGCCCCTGCAGGACTTCGCCAGCTTGCTGGAAATCATGGGCACCCAATGCGGCAAGCGCAGGCAACAGACCCTCCCCGCCATACTTTCGGCGACTGGCATCAAACGCGTCGGCGAGCTTTACCTCCTCAGCTGTCAGTTTGGTTGCCAGGTAGGCTTTCCAGATGCCGTCGATCTCGGTTATCCCGCTCCGGATCTCAGCCACCCGCTTGTCGACTACCGAGACATCATCAGGAAACGCCGACAACTGGCCGGAAACCGACTCGCCCACAAGAACCTGGCCGTTGTTCATCAGGGCGGAAATGCGTTCCAGTTGACCCAGCGCAATCACCCTGTCTTCGTACACGGTTTTCAGCGAAGCATTGGTATTGCCCAAGCTGGCAAGCCCCATGACCCCGATGCCGATCAGCAGCACGGAAAGAAAACCGATTACAAAAAATAGCCGAGCCTTGATGCTCAAATTCGTCAACATAAATTACCCCAAATCAATTCAAACAATCGAATTTGAGGTCCGTAAAATCAATACTTCAGAATCCAGAGACGGAAGCATTTACTGCACGCTCAACTTCGACACCAGTACTCAGAACTCTTCCCACTCCTCGTTGCTGCCGCCGGCAACCGCCAGCTTCTTCGGGCTCGCCATCGCCCGGGCCGGCGCGCCCTTTGACTTCGGCAAGGCTGTCGTGGAACCCTGCCGGACCGGAGACGCCGGCCGTGCGCTATGGGACGATCCTTCCAGCTTGAAGACGCTGACGGCCTCAATGAGCTTGCCGGCCTGATCCTGCAGGCTTTCGGCCGCAGCCGCGGCCTCTTCCACCAGAGCGGCGTTCTGCTGGGTCACTTCGTCCATCTGGGCAATGGCCTGATTGACCTGCTCGATGCCGGAACTCTGTTCCTGGCTCGCCGCGGCAATCTCGCTCATGATGTCGGTGACGCGTTTGACCGAG
>JAUYCF010000078.1 GCA_030692355.1 Thiobacillus sp. | reverse complement strand
CTGCCCTGCCGGATGCCCAGTTGCTGGCGCAAGGATTTGGGAATGGTGACCTGCCCCTTGCTGGTTACGGATGTTGTTTCCATGAATGATCTCCTGTAATACCCGGTAAGAATATCATTGGTTGGAATGGATGCACCATATTGGCTCCGGCGTTCAAAACACTACTGCCCGAATTGCTGGTGTGGCTTTTATAAATGCTTCAACCACCACCGAGCGGGTGGGGGAAAGGGTGGTGGCGGGGTCGAGGGGACGGGGCCGCATGAAAGGCGATCAGGTGTCAGTGGCTTCCTGCCGTTCTCGCACCATCTCTGTAAATGAAGAAATATCCATAAGCCACGCCTGTTGCTCAGGCGTGTAGGTCTCGTGCAGACCACGCGGCAAAACGAGTTGCAGATTTTTTGCCTGCATCTCGTCAGTCTGGTGTTTGCTGATAGAGGTATCGAGTGTGAGCAGGCGTTTGTATTCGATGCGATCAGCCCCCACAAGCACCTGTCGCCAGCGGTCTTTACTTGGGGGCTTCACGCCCGGCATGGCCAGGCATCCCGCGACGAACGTTGGAGTAATTTGAAAAACGCCTCGATATCCCGTCCTTGTGGATCGTTCGGCGCATCATCCGTCACTTGGAAAGTGTGAACTTCGTGCCAATCGTGATCAAGTGCCTCACTAAGCTCCGCAAAGTGTAGATCAGGCACATTGACCTCGGACGCCACAAAATAAAGATTATCGATACGCAGTGCTTTTTCAGCCATTGCTGCAACACGATCAGCGCAGATGTTGCGCGGGTTGGAAAACACGACTTCACCCCAATTCTTGAAATTTCCAGCATCGCGATAGAGGTACTCAAATCGCACATTCATAGCGGGCATCTACCTTTCAAAGACGTGTTGGCGGTGGTAGGACAGAAACTCCGCGCGCGGGCTGAATTTCTTTGGAAGGACCAAGGGTTTGCCATCGTAAGCCAACAAGGCGGCGTTGAAAAAGTGATCGGCATTGGTCGCAAGTTTCCGCGAAACATGAACGGTCATATCCTCTGTGACAGTGATGATTCCTGCATCGAACGCTTTGTCGTGCAGCATCGACAAACACAGGCCGTTTCGAGGATTTAGCCGGTTAGTCGCATCAACTCGCCACGGCATGATGTGGCTCGCGATCAAGAGTTTGGGTACAGATAGCCCCGTGATACAGCACCGAAAGTCATAGGCACTTAGCACCGCACGGCGGAAAAAATTCTGGCCAACACGTGCTGTCGTTTGAACATTTTTGTCGGCTCCGGTGTAATTGACATCCTCATCCAGACTGAGCGGGTCATCAACGAGCGCGCCAAGCTCAGTGTCAGCACCCAACGCAGTTACAGCTTGCCGCATCTCGGTAGCGAAACGCCCCCAGTCAGCCTGCATTTCCACCCACATGGCCTTATCGGCGGCAGAAGCGCCGCTTAGCCCTGCTCGCCCAGTTGAAGTTATTTCTGGATCGCGGCTGGCGATGTTGGTCAATTTCATCGCGAGTGCGGACGGCGTTCTGCTGATCAGCGCTGCGTACTTGACGATTTCGGGGTTACGGGAATGCAATTTCCCAAATGGCAATTGGGTATATAGATGGAATGCCACCAATAGTTGCTGGCGCGTCCAGTCAGGACTTGCGGACATTCGTTTCCCCCCGTTTGCATAACTTAATCACACTGCGATTTTAGCTGGCGTGTTAAGCCAGCATCTCCAGCAGCACCGGATGCCAAAGTGCGAGATCGATTTTCCCCATCTTGCCGCCCAGGCGCTGTTTGTCCACGGATCGCAGTTGATCCAGCAGGATGCGAGCGGATTTGCCCTTGAACTCGACTTCCGGGCGGCAGCCGAGAGGCTGGCCGCCGCTGGTGAGCGGCGCGATGAGGGTGCGCGGCAGGGCGGCGTTCATGTCGTCCGGCGACACGATCAGGCAGGGGCGGGTTTTCTGGATTTCGCTGCCGATGGTGGGGTCGAGGTTGACCCAGTAAACCTCGCCGCGCTTTACCACACCCATTCTTCGTCACCCTCGTCGACCGGGATGGTGTCGAGCACGGCTTCATCGTTTTCGGCCTGATAGCCGTCAAACCAGCCTGCACGGGGCTGCTTGAGCGCCTCGATCACGAGCTTCTTGCCTTTGATCTGCAGATCGACGGCATCCTTCAGGCCGCATGAGGCGAGGATGGCGGCGGGGATGATGATGCCCTTCGAGTTGCCTACTTTAACCAGATTGATGCGCATGGCCGTTCTTCCTCCAGTGCTGACAAGTTAAAACAATGTTATTACAACCCGTAGGCGTCAGGCAACTGTTTCTGTGGTTTCCCACATCCCCTTGCGACACAACCCGCGCGCTTCGCAGTGCTGGCATGCGGCGTCGACCCCCGATGCGGGGAGTGACGTGCCGGCAGCGATGGCTTCGAGCAACTGCGGCAGGCGCAGGCTGATGGCAGCGACGTCGGTTTCGCCGTCGAGTTCGAGTGCGGCGACGGGGGCTTCGTTGATCGGCAGGTAGGCGGCGGCGGCGTCAGTCAGCCAGGCGTAGAAGGGC
>JAUYCF010000114.1 GCA_030692355.1 Thiobacillus sp. | reverse complement strand
CTTGCCGGTTGTTGCCGCGCTGGATGATGTGCAAGGGAATATTTGGTAGAGACAGGCGAGCGCGGCGAGGCATGGTTTTCTGCTCGGGATGGGGGTCAGCCGAAATCTATCATGTAAACCGTGGTCTGTCCCCTGTTGTTTGAGTGGGTTCGACCAGATCGCCATTTCCCGCGTGAGCGGCAAGCCGTCAAACCCATTCGCTATCGTGCTTACAAGGCTATTCGATGACATGTGGTGCGCTTAACTTAACGGCATTGGGTCTGTCCCCTGTTGTTCTTTGTGTGTTCTTTGTGTTCTTTGAATCCCGGTTGTTGCGCGTGCTCATAAAAAAATAACCACAATGAACCCGACTGCTGACAAGATAAAATTAAACACCATCAGCCTATTCAACACCGCAATACTTCTTCTTACACACCCAAGAATTGATGCGACAAAAAAAGCAACAACGCTATAAACACCAAATCCCCAACCAGAAACAGTGCTCCAAGCCACAAGCGAGTCCATTCCAAAATAGATCCCAAAAAACATTCCTGCTCCAGAAAGAAGCAACCCAATAAATACTAGCACATTTATAAAGCTAGACATTTTCTGAAATCACCTCAGGCGCATCATTAATCACCATTTGTTTTCCAAATCTTGCACTCGACCCAGCAAACAGGGTGTTGTGGAATTAACCAGAACATATAATCTTGGATAGGACCACTGTAATTGCCAGGCCAATAAGTCTTAAGGCATTTCCTAGCGCAATTCATGTTCGGGTTATTCGGGGTGTTTTCACAAATACTTTTCAACCCACTACAACCATAATGCGAACAATTATTTGGTGTTGGACTGTAATCATCGCTATAAGGCAATAATCCAAAAAAGTCTGAAAATATAATAGGATTGCTTATCGCGTAGGCATATGGATGATTAACTTTATAACCATCATGTGCATGATGATCTAGAACCAATTCAGATAAATCTTTCTCCTTTGTTCCGAGTAAGTATTTAGCCTGCTTAATCAATGGGGAAATATCTATTGGAATAATACCTAGTGGATCACTCTCCACATACCGCCCCGTCCCCGGATCGTAATCCCTGAAGTAGTTGTAATGCAGCCCCGTCTCCCGGTCGTAATACTGCCCCGGAAACCGCAGGTTGTACCTGAACTTCTGCCCGTCCCCGTCCGGGTCCTCGTTCGACGCATCAGCGCCGAAGGGGTCGGAATCCCAGCGCCACACGACCTTGTTGGTGCCGTCGGTGATCACCCGCGGGGTGTTGAGGTGGTCGGCGTAGACGTAGTAGACGCCGGCGGCGACCGGCGGGGGTGGAGGGTCGGTGACGGTCACAACGACCGGCGCGGACGTGGTGACCGCGCCCTGGTTGTCGACGGCGCGGGCGCGCAGGCTGTAGCTGCCGGCGACGACGTTGCTCCAGGTGTGTGTGTAGCTGCCACCCGTGAGGGTGCCAGTGCCGATGAGGGCGGCGCCGTTGTAGAACTCGACGGCGGCGATGCTACCGTCGCTGTCTGTTGCTGTGGCGGCAAGCGTGATGCTGGCCGGGGCTGTGTGGCTGCTGCCGGCCGCGGGCGCGGTGAAGCTGACGCTGGGCGAGAGGTTGGGCGGTGTAACGGTAATCGTCACGGGTGGCGTTGTAGCGGATGCGCCCTGCATGTCATAAGCCGTGGCTGTGAGGCTGTAGCTGCCCGCAGGAACTTTCCCCCAATTCAAGGTGTACCCGCCCCCCGGGGCGGGCAGTCCCGTCCCAATGTAGGCTCCACCATTGTGGAAATGTACTTTTCCAATCGCACCGTCGCTGTCTGCCGCATACGCCAGAAGCGTGATGCTGGCGGGGGCAATGAAGGTGCTGTTGACTGCAGGCATGCTGATCTTGATGGTGGGTGGCGTGTTCGCCATACCCAAACCAGGCAGCAGGCAAATTGCGGCAACGATGAAGGCGCGGAAGTTTGTCATGTTCGCGCTCCTCATTTCACGACGGCAACGGGAATGTCGCCCAGGTACAGGGTCTCCTGCAGCAGGGCGCCACCGGGGTCGTATTCGCCGAGGAGTTTGCCGCCTTCGTCGTAGACGAAGCGGATGCCTTCGATGCCGGTCTTGACGGTGCGCTGGCCGAGGCCGTTGATCAGGTAGCTGGTGGTGCCCTGGGCGTTGCTGACACCGGCGAGCCGGCCGCGGTCGTTGTAGGCGAAGCTGGTGCGGCCGTCGTGGATGACGTTGCCGGCGGCGTCGTGCTGGTAGGCCTTGGGCGTGGGGCCGGCGACGCTTTGCAGGCGGTTGGAGCCGGGGGCGACGGTGTGGCTGTAGTTGACGGCGCCATAGCGTGCACCGGTGCGGTTGCTGCCGGCGTCGTAGCTGTAGCCCTGGTTGTAGAGCTGGGTGGCCCAGCCGGTGACGCGGTCGAGGGGGTCGTACTGGATGGCCTGGTTCCGCGCAGTGTTGCTGTCGCTGATGTGGGTGATGCGCCCGGCGTCGTCAAACGAGAGGCTGCGCATGCTGTCAGCCAGGGAATAGCCAGCCAGCCGATTGTCGGCATCGTAGCTGCGGCTGACCAGCTGGCCATTGCCGAAGCTCCACTGCCGCGGACCGCTGAAGGGGTGGTACTGGACGTTGCTGAGGATCGCCTGGCCGTCCAGGGTCAAGGCGTCGAGCTTGTTGGCGCGCCATGTCAGGGTGAGGGCTTTGCCGGATGGATAGGTAAGATGGCTGAGCCGCCCCTGGGCGTCGTAGTGATAGCCCACGCTGCGTGGCACGCCGCCTACGCTGGTGGCCTTGAGGGTGACGCGGCCGTGCAGGTCGTATTGCCACTGGCTGGTGCCGGATTCGTCCGTCATGCCGGTGAGCCGGCCCACCCCATTCGTGCCTGCGTCATAGCTGAAGCTGATGGGATTGCCGGTCGAGAAGCTGATGCCGGTCAGACGGTTGAGGCCGTCGTAGCTGTAGGTGCTCTTCTTGCCGCGCGCATCGGTGCTGGTCTTCAGGTTGCCGGCTTCGTCGTAGGTCTTGTGGGTGGTGCCGCTGTCCGGGCTGGCGACCTGGGTCTGTTCGCCGAAGGCGTTGACCTGATAGACGGTGGTCACGTTGCGCGGGTCGCGCACTTCCAGCAGCTGGTCCAGCGGGTCGTAGCGGGTCTGGCTGACGCCGCCGAGGGCATCGGTGCTCTGGAACAGACGGTTGAGGGCGTCGTACTGGTAATTCGTGGCGGGCTGGCCGGGGGGCTGGACGGTCTTGAGGTTGCCGTTGGCGTCGTAGCCGTAGGTGGTGACGGGGCGGTTGCCGGTGGCGGCGTTGACGGCGCCGATGTCCTGCCACAGGCGGTTCAGGGGATCGAAGCTGCGATTCTTGGTGGCAATAGGGTTGCCGGCGGCGTCATGCACGTCTTCCTGGACGCGGTTACCCATGGGGTCCAGGGTGTAGTGGATGCGGTTGTTGTCTTCGTCCCAGATGTCGGTCAGGCCGTGGGCGGCATCGTAGTCGTAGCGAACGATGGCGCCGGACGGCAGCACGACCTGCTTCAACTGGCCGACGCCGTCGTAGTCGTACTGGGTGAATTCGCCACCGACGCTGCGCTGGATGAGCCGCTGGCGGGCATCGTAAGCAAGCGCGGTGACGAGGCCGTTGGGGTCGACGATCTCCTCGGGCTGGCCGTGGGCGGTGTAGCGGGTGATCTGCGTGACGTGGCCGAGCGCGTTGGTGATCTGACGGACCTGGCCGCGGCAGCCATAGTGGCCGCCGGAGCAGTTCTCGTCGGGAAGGTAGTAGTCGGTGGTGGTGAGGTCGCTGGCGTCGATGCGCGGGCCGTTCTCGATCTTTTGCGCGAGGATGCCGGGGACGGTGGGATGGTAGCTATACGCAGTGGTCCAGGTGCGGGGGGTGTTGAGCGCGGTGTCCCGGATGCTGCGGCTGGTGACGTTGCCGCGGGCGTCGTAGACGATGCTGGTTTCGCGTCCGGCTTCGGTGATTGTTACCGGCAGGCGGAAGCCGGGATGCCACTCGGTTAGGATCTTGCGCTCGGCGGTGTTGGGCGCGGGGATGTAGGTTGCGGGATTCGTCGGGCAGGCGCTGCCGGATGCCAGACCTTCGACGCGCGCGGTTTCGAGGTTGCGCGCGAGGTCGTAGGCGTAGCAGGTCTTGTTGCCGTTGAAGTCGGCGCGGGACGCGACGTTGCCGTTGGCGTCGTAGGTGGTTGCACTGGACGCGGGGCCGCAGCCGGAGCCGCCGGGCTGGGACTGGCCGGTGCTTTTAACGACGCCGAGGATGGTGGTGAAGGTGTGGGTGCGGACGGTGCCGAGGGGATCGGTGACGGTGGTGCTGCCGTCGGGGTTGTAGGCGAGCGTATGCAGGTCGGCGCCGCCTGCGTGGCCAGTGGAGATGGCTTTGCCGTCGGCGGCGTATTGGTAGGTGGCGTAGCGGTCGCCGTTCTCGTCGGTGATTCCGGTGAGCGCATGCGGCAGGTCGGCGCCGGCGGTGTTCTCGGGTTCGTTGTAGTGGTAGGTCTTGCTGCGGCCGTCAGGGTAGGTGACGGAGACGAGGTTGCTTTGGGCGTCGTAGCCGTAGGTGATGATGCCGCCTGCGGGGTCGGTGACGGTGGCAATACGTTTGTTGGCGTCGTAGGTGAAACGCAGTTGGCGACCGGTGTCGTCGGTGACGGTGTCGAGGGTTTCGGGGTCGTCGTCTCCGCCGGAGGCAAGAGGTAAATCGTAGGTGAGGGTCCGGGTGCGGCCGGTGCTGTCGGCGATGGAAAGAAGTTTGCCGGCGGCGGAATAGGTTTCGATGGAGTCGTCGGCGGCGACGCTGTAGCGCCAGCCGGTGCGGGTGCCGTTGGCGTCTTTGAGTTCGGTTAGATGGTCGGAGATATCGGCGTCGGGGAGCCAAGCTCCGACTTGTAAACGGAACTCAATGATGCGTCCGCTTTCACGAAACAAAAGAGCTTTCCATTCGTTGCCACCAATCACAGCCAAGGAACGATAGTAGCTATGTCTCCACTTGGATCCTGTTGCGCGATACACCTCAAGTACTGAACTGTTGTACCAACGCGAGAAATTAAGTCCGTCAGCGCTGTAGTCGTGCTCAACCTGAGATTTGTTGCCTGTCGATGGATAAACCGGGTTGCCTGTCGGGCATTGGCCTAATGATTTGGGGTTAGTTGCGCTGGGTATATTGCAGGTGTAGCCATATGTGCCATCACCAACAGCGTATGAACGCATTTCATTCCCAACGGCAACTGTTCCGGAAGCCGTGCGGTAGGAACAAGAAATACCTTTTCCCAGCACTGCGCTTATTCCGTCATATGGCGGGCTGGTGGTCACTCCGGGGATATATGGAAGACCGTTATCCGCCATACAACTAAGCCCCAGTGGGTTGAATCCACTGATGGGAACAAAAGTAGAGTTATTCCATACCCACCAATGCGTTAATGTTGGGGCTTGTGGAATAGGGGACGACACTACTAGGCGTCCCCATTCATCCGCTGCCTCTTGCTGACTAAGCCAGTTCCCCGTGTTCCCAACACTGCCGTCGATTCTTACGCAGTAGTAGGTATTGAGGATGGGGATTTGATAATCTGCAGTTGCTTGACCTGCAACAGCCAGAAAAATCAATAGAAATCTGAGGGGCATACATTGCAGAAGCCCATTCATAAACCGACCAAGATTTCGTGGGGCAGAATTCACAAACTGGTTGGGCTTCGATCGACCCATCCCGCGCGCACCTTGCGCGCACGCACTCATCCCATTCGACATGGCTCCCCCTCCCCTTCGCGTATTGCTTTGAATTGTTTTGTTCTTCCGCAACGCGAACCCATGTACTTTGCACGGGCTACTTGTAGAGCGAAACTTACAGGGGACTTTAAGGTGGCGTCAAGCGGCCGCTGACTCCAGCCAAACGGGCCGGATCCAGCCGATGCGATTTTTCAGAGAGGGGAAATGCGAGTCGGCTACCGCTACGCTCAAACGTGCGGGGTGACCGGCGGCAGCACCGAAGCCGGCGCGGCATCGACGGTGACGATCTCGAACTGCATCGTGTCGAGGTCGGCCATGATATAGGTGGGCGGTGCGCCGACGCCGCCGACGGTACCGGGGTTGATCAGCCAGGTCTGCCCGCCCTTTACGGTGGCGACTTGCGCGATGCTGGATTTGTGGTCGTGGCCGCAGCACACCAGGTCGTAGTCGCCGGTGCAGGCGAGCGCGTGCGCATAGTGCGGGTAATGCACCAGGAACAGGTTGCGGTCGGCCAGGGTGAAGGATGCGTCCTGGCCGTGGTAGCGGATCACGCTGTTGGGCTCGGCGGCGAGCCGGCTCATGTTGTAGAGGTCGCCGGTGTTGTTGCCGTGGATGACGTGCACCGGCAGTTCGTATTTCTGCAGCACGCGCAGCGTGGTCGGCGCGACCACGTCGCCGCAGTGCAGCACCGCTTCCGCCCCGTGCGCCCTGGCGTGCTCGACCGCCGCACCTAAAAGACGGCGGTTGTCGTGGGAATCGGAGAGGATGCAGATTTTCATGTTGGCTGCCTGGTGGCCGGTGGCCAGGATCTAGGGGCTGGGAATTAGGATCTAGGGGATGAGCGGGCATAGCCCGCGCCGCTCCAGCCCTAGCCCCTAGCCCCTAGCCCCTAAATCCTAGAACGCCGGCTTGTCCGCCGCGTTGCGATAACGCTCCACGCCGGCCAGGATTTCTGCGCGGGCATCGTCGACACCGACCCAGCCGTCGACCTTGACCCACTTGCCTTCTTCGAGATCCTTGTAGTGCTCGAAGAAATGGGAAATCTGCGCCAGCAACAGGGCTTGCAGGTCTTCGGGGCGGCCTACGCCCCGGTAGAGGCCGCACAGTTTGTCGACCGGCACGGCCAGCAGCTTGCCGTCCACCCCGGCTTCGTCGGTCATCTTCAACATGCCGATGGGACGGCAGCGCACCACCACGCCGGTAATCAGCGGAATCGGCGTGATCACCAGCACGTCGACCGGGTCGCCGTCTTCCGACAGGGTGTGCGGGATGTAGCCGTAGTTGCAGGGGTAATGCATGGCGGTCGACATGAAGCGGTCGACGAACATCGCGCCGGATTCCTTGTCCACTTCATACTTGATCGGTTCGCCATGGGCGGGGATTTCGATGACGACGTTGAAATCGTCGGGCAGGTTGCGGCCGGAACTGACTTTGTTAAGGCTCATGGGGTGTCACACAAACAAGGAAAGGCGAGCATTATACCCGCCCCCCACCGCGCGCTTCGCGCGTCCGCGATTAATCCTATAATCCTGCCATTTGCATGACGTTCTTCTCTTCCACCTTCCAGCCTTCCAGCCTTCCGCGCAACGCATCCGGACTGGCCGGCGCCGCCGATTCCCTGTACCTGGCCGAGCTGGCGCGCCGCGCCGCGCCGCTGGTGGTGGTGTGCGCGAGCGCGTGGGACGCCAACCGCCTGACCGAGGAGCTGCGCTGGTTCGACCCCGGCCTGCGGGTGTGCGCTTTCCCCGACTGGGAAACCCTGCCCTACGACAGCTTTTCGCCTCACCCCGACCTGATTTCCGAGCGGCTGGCGACGCTGTACCAGATTTCGCGCGGCGAATTCGACATCGCGGTGGTGGCGCTCCCCACCGCGCTGTACCGGCTGGCGCCGCCGGCCTTCCTCGCCGCCCACACCTTCTTCCTCAAGCAGAAGGACACCCTCGACGAAGCCGCTTTCCGCGCGCAGATGGCGCTGGGCGGCTACACTAACGTCAACCAGGTCTACTCGCCGGGCGAGTTTTCGGTGCGCGGCGGCCTGATCGACCTGTTTCCCATGGGCAGCGCCCTGCCCTACCGCATCGACCTGTTCGACAACGAAATCGAGACGCTGCGCGCGTTCGACGTCGACACCCAGCGCAGCATCTATCCGGTGAACGAGGTGCGGCTCCTGCCCGCGCGCGAGTTCCCGCTCGACGAGGCCGGTATCACCCGCTTCCGGCAGAATTTCCGCGAGCGCTTCGAGGGCGACCCCTCGAAATCCAAGCTGTACAAGGATGTCAGCAATGGCCTGGCGCCGGCCGGCATCGAATACTACCTGCCGCTGTTTTTCGAGGAAACGGCGACGCTGTTCGACTACCTGCCCGCGCAGACAAGATTCGTCAGCCACGGCGCGCTCGACCCCGCCGGCCAGGCGTTCTGGGCCGACGCGCAAAGCCGCTTCCGCCTGCTGTCGGGCGACAAGGATCGCCCGCTCTTGCCGCCCGCCGAGCTGTTTTTGCCGACCGACGCCTTTTTCAGTTTGGCCAAGGCCTATGACCGACTGGACGTGGAGCAGACCGGCAGCGGGCTGGCCCGTCCCGTTCCGCCCATTTCAGTGGACCGCCGCGAAGCGCACCCGGTCGCCAAGCTGCAGGGCTTCATCGACAGCTTTCAGGGCAAGGTGCTGATCGTCGCGCCGTCTGCCGGACGGCGCGAAACCCTGCACGAATATCTCGCTGAACATGGTCTTGACGCCACGCTGTGCGAAGGCTGGGCCGAAGCCCTGCGGTGTGACGAACGAATTTTGCTCACGCACGGCCCGCTGGCCGAAGGTTTCGTCACGACGGACGATCAGTTTGCCGTCATCACCGAAACCGAGCTGTACGCGATCCCGCCGAAAACCCGGCGCGCGCGAGAGGCCCGCGCGACGCAAATCGACAACCTGCTGCGCGACCTCTCCGAGCTCAAGCCCGGCGACCCGGTGGTGCACGCGCAGTACGGCGTCGGCCAGTACCTTGGCCTCGTCAACATGGACCTCGGCGACGGCGACACTGAGTTCCTGCATCTGGAATACGCCAAGGGCGACAAGCTCTACGTACCGGTTGCCAACCTGCACCTGATTTCGCGCTACAGCGGCGCCGGCGAAGGCGCGGCGCCGTTACATAAATTAGGCACCGACCAGTGGGAAAAGGCGCGTCGCCGCGCCATGCAGGCGGCACGCGACACCGCGGCCGAACTGCTGAACCTGTACGCGCTGCGCGCGGCGCGCGAGGGCCACGCCTTCACGTTTTCGCTGCACGATTACGAAGCCTTTGTTGAGGGTTTCGGCTACGAGGAAACCCCCGACCAGGCCGCCACCATCGCCGCGGTGATGGCCGACATGCAGTCGGGCAAGCCGATGGACCGCCTGGTGTGCGGCGACGTTGGCTTCGGCAAGACCGAGGTCGCGCTGCGCGCCGCCTTCATGGCGGTGATGAGCGGCTACCAGGTGGCGGTGCTGGTGCCGACCACGCTGCTGGCCGAGCAGCATTTCAACAATTTCTCCGACCGCTTCTCGGCCTGGCCGGTGAAGCTTGCCGAATTGTCGCGCTTTCGCAGCCCGAGGGAGCAGGCCGAGGCGCTCAAGGCCCTGGCGGACGGCAAGCTCGACATCGTCATCGGCACCCACCGGCTGATCCAGAAGGACGTCAAGTTCGCCCGCCTGGGCCTGGTCATCATGGACGAGGAGCACCGCTTCGGCGTGCGCCAGAAGGAACAGCTGAAGGCGCTGCGCGCCGAGGTCGACGTGCTGACGCTGACCGCCACGCCGATCCCGCGCACGCTGGCGATGTCGCTCGAAGGCATCCGCGATTTCTCGGTGATTGCCACGGCGCCGCAGAAGCGGCTGGCGATCAAGACCTTCGTGCAGTCGTTTTCCAGCGGCCTGATCCGCGAAGCGGTGCTGCGCGAATTGAAGCGCGGTGGCCAGGTGTATTTCCTGCACAACGAGGTCAGCACCATCGAGAATATGCGCGAACGGCTGGAAAAGCTGCTGCCCGAAGCGCGCATCCGCGTCGGCCACGGCCAGATGGGCGAACGCGAACTGGAACAGGTGATCCGCGATTTCTACCAGCAGCGCTACGACGTGCTGCTGTGCACCACCATCATCGAAACCGGCATCGACATCCCCACCGCCAACACCATCCTCATCAACCGCGCCGACAAGTTCGGGCTGGCGCAGCTGCATCAACTCAGGGGCCGCGTCGGCCGCTCGCACCACCAGGCCTTCGCCTATCTGCTGGTGGAGGAGGATCGCACCCTGACACCGCAGGCGAAAAAACGCCTGGAGGCGATCCAGCTGATGGAGGAGCTGGGCTCGGGCTTCCATCTCGCCATGCAGGACCTGGAAATTCGCGGCGCCGGCGAAGTACTGGGCGAGAAGCAGAGCGGCGAGATACTCGAAGTCGGCTTCTCGCTCTACAACGACATGCTCGCGGGGGCGGTGGCGAGCCTGAAAGCCGGCAAGGAACCCGACATGAGCCAGCCGCTCGGGGTGGTGTCCGAAATCAACCTGCACCTGCCCGCGCTGCTGCCGGTGGATTATTGCCCCGATGTGCACGAGCGGCTGGTGCTGTACAAGCGGCTGGCGAGCTGCCAGACCCAGGACGATCTGACGCAGATGCAGGAGGAACTGGTCGACCGCTTCGGCGACCTGCCCGATACCGCGCGCGCCCTGCTGGCCGTGCACCGCCTGCGCATGTCGACCCGCGCCTACGGCATTGTCCGGCTGGACGTGTCCGGCGAGGG
>JAUYCF010000038.1 GCA_030692355.1 Thiobacillus sp. | reverse complement strand
CCGGCGATCTCGCCGCTGCGCAGGTCGACCTGCGGCTGGTAGTGGAGCAGGAATTCGTCGCGTTCCAGCGCATGGTGAAGGCCGTTTTCCAGCACCAGCCGCTCCATCGCCTTGACGTTCATTTCGGCGGAGTAGTACTGGGCGTTGTTGCGGCCCAGTTCCTTGGCGCGGTACATGGCGGCATCGGCATTCTTCAGCAGCGTCTGCCGGTCCTCGCCATCCTTGGGATAGGACGCGATGCCGATGCTGCAGGTGATGTGCAGCTCGCGGCCGTTGATGTCGAAAGGCGCTGACATCGCCTTGAGAATCTTTTGCGCGACCACCGGCACATCGTCGTCTTCCCTGATTTCCGACAGGATCAGGACAAACTCGTCACCCCCCTGGCGCGCCACGGTGTCGCCTTCGCGCACGTTGCCGGCAAGACGGGCGGCAACCTGGGCCAGCAGCAGGTCGCCGGCATCGTGGCCGAGGCTGTCGTTGATATGCTTGAAATGGTCCAGGTCGATGAACAATACCGCCAGCCCACAGTCATGGCGGCGCGAGAAGGCCAGTGCCTGGCTGAGGCGGTCCTGGAGCAGGTTGCGGTTGGCAAGCCCGGTCAGCGCATCGTAGTTGGCCTGGCGCTCAAGCTGGGTCTCATGTGCCTTACGCTCGGTGACGTCGTTCTGAATGCCGATAAAATGCGTGACCTTGCCGCTTTCGTCACGCACCGGCGCAACCAGCAGCTCGTTCCAGAACATGCTGCCGTCCTTGCGGTAATTGCGCAGCACCGCATGCCCTTCGCGCTGCTCGCGGATGGCCTGGCGTAGCGCTTCAATGTTGGGCTGGTCGGTGTCTTCGTTCTGCAGGAAATTGCAGTTGCGCCCCAGCGCTTCCTCCTGGCTATAGCCGGTAATGCGCTCGAACGCCGGGTTGGTGTAGATCAGCGGATTGCCCGGCACTTCGGCGTCGGTGATGAGGATGGCGTTGACGCTGGATTCGATGGCGCGGCCCCACATACGCAGTTTCTCCTCCTGATGTTTGCGTTCGGTGACATCCTCCTTCACTGCGATGAAATGGGTGATCTCATTGGTCTCGTTTTTAAGCGCCGTGATGACTTCGTATTCCCAGAACAGTTCGCCGTTTTTTTTCCGGTTGAGCAGTTCGCCGCGCCATTCTTTGCCCGCCTGTAAAGTTTTCCACAACTTTTGGTAGTGTTCCGCCGGAGTCAGTCCGGATTTGAGCATGCCCGGCGACTGCCCCACTGCTTCCTCCAGTGGATAGCCGGTCACCCTGGTGAAGGCTGGATTGACATACTCAATAATGCCGTTGCGGTCGGTGATGATTACCGAGTTGCCGGTTTCCTCCACCACGAGGGAAAGCTTGCGCGCCTTTTCTTCCGCCAGTTTGCGTTCGGTGATGTCGTAGGAAGCCCCGATATAGCCGGCGAAAGTGCCGTTCAGGTCCTCGTATGGCGCGCCGTTGCCCATGATCCAGCGATATTCCCCGTCATGACGACGCAGCCGGTATTCGATCTCGAACGGCTCGCGCCTGTCGAACGCGTCCAGATAAACCTTGCGGCAGCGGTCCAGATCGTCGGGATGCACGCCCTTCGCCCAGCCATCCCCCTGTTCCTGCTCCAGCCTGCGTCCGGTGAACTCGAGCCAGGTCTTGTTGAAATAATCGCAATTCCCGTCGGGACCCGAGCGCCAGACCATGTGCGGAAAGTGCTGGAACAGCTTGAGGTGGAAATCGCGCGACCGGGTCAGCCGCGATTCGAGCGCTATACGCTCGCTGATATCGCGGGCAATGCTGGAAATAAAATTGACCGCGCCATTCTCATCCCTGTGGGCGATGACCACCTGCGAAACGGGGATCCCCCGGTCATCGCGGCCCAGCAGGGCGGTTTCTCCAAGCCAGATGCCGTCGCGCGCGGCGGCCGGCAGGGCAGCTCCGGCAAGCACCGTGCCGACCCATTCGGGGTAGCAATCCGCCAGTTTCAGGCCGGCGATGTCGTCCGCCTGGCCGATGCCGAGCATCCGGCGGCCGGCGGCATTGATGTACAGCATCCGGCCATCGGGCATAAAGGTGCCGACAAAATCCGGCGTGGCCTCGATGATTGCCGCCAGCCGTTCACGCGACAACTGGGCGCGGCTGCGCCCCAGGTAGGAACGAAGCATTTCTCCCAGCGACTTGACCAGCGCCTGCTCTTCCTCAAGAAAAGCGTCTTCGCCCGCCGGGCACGCGTCCAGGCGGAATACTTCGAGCGCATCCTGACAGCCGCCGCCCCGGACAAAATCGGCAGCCAGGCGGGACGGTGTCTCCCTGAATCCGGGCGTGACGAACGTCACGTCCTCATAAACGATCCGGGCCGCAATCTTTTCCGGATTGCGAAACGCGGAGGGCAGCATCAAAACCAGTTCCTGCATCACCGCGGCCACCGGCCTGCGCTCATCCTGCAGGATCCGGGCAGCGCGGTGCAGCAAGGTGTTGACCTTCAGGCCGATATCCAGATTGGCGATCAGCCGGCCGACCGTTTCCGCTGTCTCATTGAAGTTTCGCGCCAGTTCCCCGATCTCGTCGCGCGACGTGAAGTCAAACCGCGCCGAGTGGTCGCCCGAGGCAAACCGGCTGAACATGCGCGAAACCCCTCTTACCGGCAAGATGACCTTGTGGCGCAGGTAGAGGACGATCATCAGCATGAATGCCACCTCCACGGCCAGGATGACTTTCACGATCAAATCCGCTCTGGAATTGGCCTTGGCCGCGGCGCGGGTCAATTCAACGACGACGTTGTCGGCGGCATCCAGCGTGGCGGCCGAATGGAACCCCAGGCGACTAAAGACAAGCGACCTGTCGACCTCTTCCGGCGAATTGCGTATCGGGTCCACCACGGAACGGTACCCTTGCCAGGCTTGGTGCAAATCCAGCAAAAACACGGGGAGACTGCTTGCCTCATCCCTGACGATCGGCGGCAGCTGCCGCACAGCAAGCCCAATCTTGTCCAGCTGCGCTTCAAATCGGGCGTACAGCTGATCAATCACCTGCCCATCCTGGCGTTTTTCGTATACCGCCCTCGCCGACTGAAACGCAATTTCCTGGCTTATATAGCGCAGGCGGCCGCTTTCATTGATGATGCTCGCCGTGTCGGCGGCCCCGTCATACAGCCGTTCGACAAGGATCAGGTTCCCCGCCGTCAGCGCAAAAAACAGCAAAAAGGCGATGCCGAATTTCTTGCCCAGGGAGGGGCGCAGCAGCCGGTTGCGGAGGGATTCCCTGGCAGGCTTGGCGGGGATGGCGGGTTGTTGCGGACTGGGTTTGTTCACCGTGCATTCTTGCCCGTCAGTTGGTAAAAACAACACCGGCTTTAGCGGGTGCTTTCAAGATTACAAGATTAAAGGATGCCTGCCACATGTCCCGAGTGGGAGAGTTAGGGGCGCCAGCTATGGTTCCCCCATAGGGTGGGGCTCAATCCGTTTGCTTGAATGAGCTGTGCGGGGAGTTTGTACTACGTACCTGTACGTATGGCAAGACAAAAAGCCAACAAAATGCCCGCCCTCGGGCTGAATAAGTGGCGGTCAAGACAGCGCGGCATTCGGGGCGAGGGCGCCCTATCAGGGGCGTGCTGTTGCGGGAGTGCTGTTGTGGGAGGTCCGCCCTCGGGCCGAATAGGTTGCGGTCAAGACAGCGCGACATTTGGGGCGGAATGCCGGCACGGCTTGACGAACGCCACTTGCGCTGCGGTTACCATATGCCACCGTTCAAATTCTTTCCCTTGTCAGGCACTGAAATGCATCGAATGAAAGCTTTGCTCGCGCTGGTTTGTGTGGCGATTTCCGGCTGCGGCGGGGGCGAGGAACCTTCCGTTGGCGGGGTTGACGCGCCCTTTGTCAAGACTGCGGTGGTGGCGTCGGCGGATGCGGGCGTTTTGGGCCTTACCGGCACTGTGCGGGCGCGTTACGAGACGCCGGTGGCGTTTCAGGTGGGCGGGCGCATTGCTGCGCGGCGGGTGGATGCCGGCCAGGCGGTGCGTGCGGGCCAGATCCTGTTCGAGCTGGACGCGCGCGATCTCGAACAGGCGTCGCAAGCCGCTCAGGCCGATGTCGCCGCGGCGGAGGCGGCCCTGGCCACGGCGCGCGCCGACCTGGGGCGGGTGCGGCAACTTGAAGACCGGAATTTCGTGAGCGCGCAGGCGCTCGACCGCAGCGAACTCGCCGAACGCGAAGTCCGCACCCGCCTGGATGCCGCCCGCGCGAGGCTGGCGCAGGCGCGCAATGCGCTGGGCTACGCCCGCCTGAGCGCGCCGACTGCGGGCGTGCTGGTCGAGGTGAGCGGCGAACCCGGCCAGGTCGTGGAGACCGGCAAGGCCGTGGCGACGCTGGCGCGCGACGGCGAGCGGGAAATCGAGGTGTTCTTTCCAGATGCGGCCAGACCGCCTGCCGCCGGCCAACTGATCCGCGCGGGCGGGGCGCCGTTGCCGCTGCGCTTGCGCGAGGTCTCCGGCGCGGTCGATCCGCAAAGCCGCACCTGGCGGGCGCGCTATTCGGTCTCGACGGGGGGTGACGCGCTGGCGCTCGGTTCGGTGGTGCGCGCCGCCTTTGCCGCGCCGGGGGGCGACGCTCAGGCGTTGAGCGTGCCGATTGCCGCGCTGGACGAGCGCGGCGAAGGCCCGCGGGTGTGGCAGGTGGTGGACGGGCGCGCGCAGCCGGTGGCGGTCGGGATTCTTGCGCTGGATGCCGAGGCGGCGCGGGTGCAGGGCGGCCTGAAGGCGGGCGACAAGGTCATCGCGCTGGGCACGCACCTGCTCACCCCCGGCATGGCGGTGCGGGAGCTGGCGCAATGAGTTTTCCCAACCTGTCCGCGCTCGCCGTACGCGAGCGCGCGGTGACGCTGTTCTTCCTGATTCTGGCGGTGATCGGGGGCGTCTACGCCTTTCTGTCGCTGGGTCGCGCCGAGGATCCGTCCTTCACCGTGCGCGTGATGATGGTCTCGGCGGTGTGGCCCGGCGCGACGCCGCAGGAGCTGCAAGAGCAGGTGGTGGACCGGCTGGAAAAGCGCATCCAGGAGGTTGAGTACCTCTACCGCATCGAAACCACGATTCGGCCGGGACGCGCCGACCTGCAGGTCGAGTTCGAGGACTACGCCCCGCAGGCCCGGGTCCCCGACCTGTTCTACCAGGTGCGCAAGCGCATGCAGGACGAGGCCGGCCGCCTGCCCCAGGGGGTGATCGGACCCCTCGTCAACGACGACTTTTCCGATGTCTATTTCAAGCTGATTGCGCTGACCGCGCCGGGCATGCCGCTGCGCGAGCTCACGCGCGAGGCCGAAGCCATCCGCGACCGGCTGCAGCGCACCGCGGGCGTGCACAAGGCCATCGTGCTCGGCGAGCGCAGCGAGCGCGTGTACCTCGAATTCGACAATGCGCGCCTGGTCAATCTGGGCATCACGCCCGAGGCCATTGCCGCCGCCATCGACGCCAACAACCGGCTGGTCCCGGCCGGCCGCATCGAAACCGCCGGCCCGCGCCTGTACCTGCGGATCGATGCCGACTTGTCCGATCCCGCGCAGCTCGCGGCGGTGCCGATCCGCATCGGCGAACGGCTGCTGCGCCTGTCGGACATCGCCACCATCCGCCGCGGTTACGAGGATCCGCCGAGCTACCTGGTGCGCTCGCGTGGCGAGGATGCGGTGTTGCTCGGGGTGGTGATCAAGGCCGGCGAGAACGGCCTCGAAGTGGGCAAGCGCCTGACGCGCTTTGTCGAGGACGAGCGCGCCAAACTTCCGCTGGGCATTTCGCTTGCCGTGCTGACCGACCAGGCCGAGGCCATCGCCGGCGCCGTCAATCTGTTCCAGATCAAATTCCTCATCGCGGTCGCGGTGGTGGTCGGCGTGAGCATCCTGGCGCTCGGGCTGCGGGCCGGTCTGGTGGTCGGCATCGCGGTGCCGCTCACCCTGGGCATCACCTTCCTCGTGATGAAGCTGATGGGCATCAACCTCGACCGCATCACCCTCGGCGCGCTCATCATCGCGCTCGGGCTGCTGGTGGACGACGCCATCATCTCCGTCGAAATGATGCTGGTGAAAATGGAGCAGGGCTGGGATCGCGTGCGCGCCGCCGCGCATGCGTGGAGCGTGACCGCCGCCCCCATGCTGTTCGGCACTCTGGTGACGGTGGCGGGCTTCTTCCCCATCGGCTTTGCGCAATCGGGCGTGGGCGAATATGCGGGCAATATCTTCTGGGTGCTGGGCGTGGCGCTGCTGGTGTCCTGGTTCGTGGCCGTGACCTTCGTGCCGTATCTGGGCGTCAAGCTGCTGCCCGGCTTTGCCGGGCAGGAACACGGCGAGGCCGACATCTACCAGAAGCCGCTGTACCGCCGCCTGCGCGCCGTCATCAGCTGGTGCGTGACGCACCGGAAAACCGTGGTCGCCGGCACGGTAGCGCTGCTGGTGCTGGCGATTGCGGGGCTGGCCGGGCCGGTGCAGAAGCAGTTCTTCCCCGGGTCCGACCGCCCGGAAGTGCTGGTCAGCGTCTACCTGCCGCAAGGCAGCAGCATCGAGTATGCGGACCGCACCATGCGCAAGCTCGAGGCCATCCTCGCCCCCATGCCGGAGGTCAAGACCCTGTCGGCTTACGTCGGCGCCGGGGCGCCGCGCTTCTTCATTTCCGCCAACCCCGAGCCGCCCGATCCCGCCTTCGCCAAGCTGATCGCCGTGACGCATGATGCCAGCGAGCGCGACAAGGTGATGGCCGAGCTGGAGGCGCACATCGCCCGCGGCGAGTTTGCCGAAGCGCGGGTGCGCGTTTATCGCCTGCTGTTCGGCCCGCCGGTGATCTGGCCGGTGAGCTTTCGCGTGGTCGGGGCGGACCCGCTCGAGCTGCGCCGCATCGCCCATCAGGTGCGCGAGGTCATGGCCGCCGATCCCAACACCCGCGACCCCCATCTGGACTGGGACGAGCGCGCCCCCGTGCTGCACCTGGCCATGGACGTGCAGCGCCTGAGCCTGCTGGGTCTGACGCCGCTCGACGTCTCACAACAGCTGCAATTCCACCTTGACGGTGCGCCGGTGACCCAGCTTCGCCAGGACATCCGCACCGTCGAGGTGGTCGCCCGCGGCGCCGCCGGCCGGCGCCTGGTCGATGCCGGCAGCCTGGCCACCTTCGAGGTGCTCACGCGCGAGGGCCGCAAGGTTCCGCTCAGCCAGCTGGGCACGCTGGAGGTGCGCTACGAGGCACCCGTGATCAAGCGCTACAACCGCGAGCCCTTCGTCGCCGTGCAGGCAGAAGTGCAGGGCGCGCAGCCCAACGACGTCACCGCCGCCATCTGGCGCAAGCTCGAAGCGGTCCGCGAGAAGCTGCCCGACGGCTACCGGATCGACATCGGCGGCGCGGTCGAGCAGTCCGGCAAGGCCGACGTGTCGATCCAGAAGCTGCAGCCGATGATGGTGGCCTTCATGCTCATTTTCGTCATGCTGCAGATGCGCTCGTTCTCGGGCACCTTCATGGTCGTCGCCACCGCGCCGCTCGGCTTGATCGGCGCAGTCATCGCCCTGCTGCTGTTCAACCAGCCGTTCGGCTTCGTCGCGCTGCTCGGCCTGACCGGCCTGGCCGGCATCCTGATGCGCAACACCCTGATCCTCACGCAACAGGTGGCCGACAACTTCAAGGAAGGCATGCCCGCGCTGGAAGCCGTCGTCGAAGCCGCCGTGCGCCGCGCCCGCCCGGTGGTGCTGACCGCGCTGGCCGCGGTATTCGCCTTCGTGCCGCTCACCTTCGACAGCTTCTGGGGCCCGCTGGCGTATGTGCTCATCGGCGGCGTCGCGGTGGGCACCGCGATCACGCTGCTGTTCGTGCCGGCGCTGTATGCGTTGTGGTTCCGGCTGGGTGCCTCGCGGGCTTGATGGCAGGCGGCTGAAAATCCATTGGCGGCTTCTTCGGGTATGACCGGCCAATTTCAGACGGACGTGCACATCCCAATAGCTGGCACCCGATCCAGATTATCATTGCCTATGCGGATGAAATTTCAGCACACAAAAACGAATCAATCGGTTACAGCGCATCAGAATGTTCTGGGAGCTTCAATAGCCCTGACTGGTCGGTCGGTTAATAACTGCTAACAGGTTAAATAGGGACATGAGTTCAGTATCCAGGCAACTTGATTTTGACTTGTTTAGCGAGTCGGCTGGCATTCATTCGCCTATGGTTGCTGCTGCAATTGAAAAATTGTCTACCGCTGCAGGAACCGAGTCTCGCGGGGCAATCTTTACACGCCCCGAGGTAGTGGATTTCATCCTGGATCTGGCTGGCTATACCGTGGATCAACCGCTTCATGAGATGCGACTTTTGGAGCCTTCATTTGGTGGTGGTGGCTTTCTATTACCAGCAATCGGACGTCTCCTGGCGGCGTGGAGTTCGTCGCTGCGACACGCAAAAAACGTAGTCGAAGAGTTGGGCAATGCAATTCGCGCTGTTGAGCTGCATCGTATGACCTTTTCTATCACCCGCGCAGCCGTGATCGAACGGCTCAAGCAAGAAGATATAAATGAAGAATCCGCAGTAGCACTTGCTGATCGTTGGCTTGTGCAGGGAGACTTCCTACTTGCACCGCTTGAAGGGAAATTCGACTTTGTTGTCGGGAACCCTCCCTATGTTCGCCAAGAGTTGATCCCGGCACCTTTGCTAGCCGAGTACCGTGGCCGCTACCAGACGATGTATGACCGGGCCGACATTTACATCCCGTTCATAGAGCGGTCGCTTTCAGTGTTGGCGAATGGTGGCAATCTGGGATTTATCTGTGCGGATCGCTGGATGAAAAACCGCTATGGCGGGCCGCTTCGCAACCTCGTGGCCGATCAGTTCCACATGAAAATCTATGTCGATATGGTCGATACCCAGGCGTTTCATTCCGATGTGGTCGCCTACCCGGCCATCACCATCATCGGCCGGGAAGCGCCCGGCGCGACGCGCATTGCCCATCGCCCTGCCATCGACCGATCGACGCTAGCGATCCTGGCCAACGCGCTGCGTGCGCGGAATCTGCCGAAAGAGGCCGGACTAGTGCGTGAACTGGCTCAAGTCACAAATGGGCCTGAACCGTGGTTGCTCGAGTCTTCGGATCAGATGGCGCTGATTCGTCGCCTTGAAAATCAGTTCCCGACCCTGGAAGAAGTGGGCTGCAAGGTGGGAATCGGCGTAGCAACCGGCGCGGACAAGGCCTATATCGGCGACTTTGAGGCTCTCGACGTGGAGCCTGATCGCAAGCTGCCGCTGGTTACCACCAAAGACATCGTATCTGGCGAGGTGCAATGGCACGGTCAAGGCGTCATTAATCCATTTTCCGACGAAGGCGGCCTTGTCGAACTGCAAAACTACCCGCGGTTGCGCCGCTACCTGGAGGCACGACGGGAGGTTATCGCGGGCCGTCACTGCGCCCAGAAGTCGCCGGCCAACTGGTATCGCACGATCGACCGCATCACCCCGGCGCTGGCATCGAGGCCGAAGCTCCTGATTCCCGATATCAAGGGCGAGGCCCATATTGTTTTTGAGGGTGGGGAGCTGTACCCGCACCACAACCTTTACTACGTCACGTCCGATGAGTGGGACTTGCGGGCATTGCAAGCCGTGCTGCTTTCGGCGGTTACCCGCCTATTCATCGCGACTTATTCGACCAAAATGCGCGGTGGGTTCCTTCGCTTTCAGGCGCAATACTTGCGGCGCATCCGCATCCCGCAATGGGTGGATGTCTCGACAAGTTTGCGTACGGAGTTGGCGGAAGCTGGAATGAAGCGGGATTTTCAAGCCTGCAACCGCGCGGTATTCGTTCTGTTTGGACTGAGTGACGAAGAGCGATCCTCCCTTGGGGGCAATGGAGAATAAATGGCGCTTGATCTTGTCGATTACGAACAAAAAGCCCATGAGGCCGTAAAGGCTTTCTGGGGAAACCGTGAGGCCGCTAGGCAAAAGCAGATCGAGTCCGGGAAGGCTGACCAAGGCGAGCGAGCTGACGTTACCGCTGGCAAGAACATGGATGGATTCCTGGCTTTGGTGCTCGATATCGTGCGGGCTAATGGACTCGCTCATGCCGAGATTCATCAGAAACGGGCGATGCTGACACTGCCCGGCTACTTCAGGCCGACAAAACTATGGGATCTTCTTGTCACGTATAAGGGTGAGCTGATTGCGGCCATTGAACTGAAAAGCCAGGTGGGTTCGTTCGGGAATAATTTCAACAATCGAACCGAGGAAGCCATTGGCACTGCGCATGATCTCTGGACGGCCTACCGTGAAGAGGCATTTGGTAAGCAACCACGCCCTTTCGTCGGCTGGTTGATGATGGTCGAGGATGCCCCGAAATCCAGATGTTCGGTCAAGAATGCGTCACCGCACTTTCCTGTTTTCAAAGACTTCGAGGGGGCGTCGTACCTCATGCGATATGACATGCTCTGTCAGAAATTGGTAAAGGAACAGCTTTACACCACCGCCGCCTTTATCGCATCGTCCCGCAATGCTGTCGAGACCGGCGAGTTTTCAGAAATGTCGGCGATGACGGGACTTAGAACATTTGTTACGGCGCTGGCTGGTCACGTTGCAGCAGAGGCCGCCAGACTTGGGTGAAAAGGCCGCCGGCTCAAATGTTGGACCCGGATTGTTCATTAGACGATTTATGGCGCGTAGGGTGCACTCTGTGCACCGATTGACGCCCGAAGGTGCACGGAGTGCACCCTACCCAAAGCATCTCGCTCTAATGAACAATCCGGGTTGAACGATTGCTTTCCGAACCAGCCTGCTTCCAGGTCGGGCGTGGGAGTTCATGAGGATTGAAGGCTGCCAACCAAGTTTGTTAAGGGCCTTGCCCGAGCAATTACCCAATCCAGCCATCGAGTGCGGAACCTCACCCAACACAGGCAATAAAAAACTGCTTGATTTTGGGTCCAGATTGGGGACGCGGGTTCGATTCCTGAAATCTAGGCCAGCACCATCCACGTTTGACCGGCTTCCCGTTCCACCGCTACGCCCTCTCGGGTCAGCTGGTACGTCAGGGAACAGCAGGCACGGGGAGCGGACAGCACGTTTCTGTTCAAGACCCCATAATTTTCACCCTCGCACCTGGCCGAGGGGGTCACGAATCCGGGGTGACTTTCGCGGTGCAGCCTGGCGCCAATCTGCTGCGTAAAGTGATAGCTGGCTGGGTGTGCCAGGTCAGGATATTCCGCGGCTCGCGCCCTCAGGTCCAATAGCGCCGCATCGCAGCGCACCCAGTACACCTTGCGTTCACCCGTTATGCTGTCGCGCGTTCCCCGGGTCACCAGTTCATCAAAGCCTGCATCGGCGAGAAAGCGGTAACGCCAGTGGTGCACGGTTTCGTAAACCGTTGTCTCCACCTTGTCCGACCCATGCCAGATGCCGAAACTGCCATCGCAGAAGCGACTGGACGCCCAGTTCCGGAAGGGAAACTCAATTGCGTTGAGCCAGTGGGCCTCCTCGAACGGCCGGTCGATAAGGGTGGTCGGCGATTCGTAGGTGTGCGGCTTGGTGGCGAGCTCGTGTTGTTGGGCAATTTCCCAGTCGGCCGGGTCGTCCGAGAGGTCGTCGAACAGGTTTTGGGAAACGCGGATGGACTTGATATTGCGCGCCAGGTCCTGGTGCACGTCGGCAAGCGGCAGCCCCGCGAAGAACGCCTCCATCAACTACCACGAACCCGGTCAAGATAAGCCCGGACGACAAGCATCCCGGCAAAGCCCCATTCCTTGATTACCTCTACAGGCGTAAGACCCTCGAAGGCTTTGTTGCGCTGGGTCATCCAGGCGTAGGCGAGGTCCATGTCCTGCGGGAAGATCAGGCGGAGATTCTTGTGAATCGCCAATACGTGGCCGGCGCGCTCCAGCAAGTCCCGGTTCGCGGCCAGGGGCTCTCCACGACGGTAGCGGCCCAATGCCGCCCGGTTGTTTGTCGCCAGACCCAGCATGGCGAGTTGCTCCTCCGTTCCAAGCTTCCAATGCTCGAAGGCACGCGTCACCATTTTGGCCAGGGCGCCACGGTTTTGGTCGCCTTGGTTGAAGGCTATGGCCGCTTGGTTCATGAGGTCACCCCGCAAAAAGTCGTTTCAGTTGCTACTAATGTAGTGTTAGATGCAACGGAAAGCAAGGTTATAAGCGGTTCGAACAGACGGAAACGCCTGGCGTGCACAAAAAGAACTCGAAGCGCAGCGGGTTGCTTCGAACCAGTGCGAACTCAATCGAAAAGCCTGCCGAGCACCCTTCGGCGGCGGACGACCAGGCAGGTTTTCCTCCCTGATTGGTTGCCGATATGTTGGGTGGTGAGTGGAGATAGCCCGTCGTCGTTGCTAAAAACACACCCATTTACACCCAATCAAGAAGTGTGGCGCAGGCAGTTTCCCCGCCTCGTGCGGCGAATGTCGGCCACATTCGCCGCGCCCTGTGCGGTGAATAAATTGCGCATGCGGGGAATGGAGTCCATAATCTCCGCATGAATAGCGGCGATTACAGATACATCTGGCAGGCCAGTGACTGGCCGGACTGGCGCTTCGACCTGGCGGCGCTCGCTGGGCCCCTGGCCGAGGTCAGCCGCGCCCAGGGGCTCTTGATGGGGCGCCTGGCCGACGTGGGCATGGCGCTGCGCGATCAGGCGAGCCTCGTGGCGCTTACTGAGGACGTGGTCAAGACCAGCGAGATCGAGGGTGAGCAGCTCAATGTCGAATCCGTGCGCTCGTCCATCGCCCGCAGGCTGGGCGTGGACATCGGTGCCCTGGCGCCGGTCGATCGCCACATCGAAGGCGTGGTCGAAATGGTGCTCGATGCCACCGCCAACTGCCATGCGCCGGTGTCGCGGGAGCGTCTGCTCGGCTGGCATGCCGCGCTGTTTCCTGCTGGCTACTCCGGCCTGTCCAGGATCAAGGTGGGCGGCTGGCGCGACGATGTCAGCGGCCGGATGCAGGTGGTGTCGGGCCCGATCGGTCGCCAACGGGTGCACTTCGAGGCGCCGCCCGCCGATCGCCTGGAAGCCGAAACCAGCCGATTCCTCGATTGGGTAAATGGCGCGTCGGGCGAACCGCCTCTCCTCAAAGCCGGCCTCGGCCATCTGTGGTTCGTCACCTTGCACCCTTTCGACGACGGCAATGGCCGTATCGCCCGGGCCATTGGCGATTTACTGTTGGCGCGCGCCGATGGCAGCCCGCAACGCTTCTATAGCTTGTCGGCGCAGATCCAGCGCGAACGCAAGGCCTACTACGACATCCTGGAGCGGACCCAGAAGCGATCGATGGACGTCACCGAGTGGCTCGCCTGGTTTCTCGATACGCTCCACCGCGCAGTCGACCAGGCACAGCACACACTCGACGCCGTGCTGACCAAGGCGCGGTTCTGGCAGCGCTGGGCAACCACGCCTTTGAACGAGCGACAAGTGAAGCTGCTCAATCGGCTGCTCGACGGCTTCGAAGGCAAGTTCACCAGCAGCAAGTGGGCGGCCATTGCCAAGTGCTCGCCGGACTCGGCCCTGCGCGACATCAACGACCTGCTTGCGCGGGGCGTGCTGCGGAAGTCGGATGCAGGCGGGCGCAGTACCAGCTACGAGCTGAACGATTTGCCGGAGTAGGTGCGTTTCCTGGAATTGCCTTCGGCCCTGTCCCGCCGCCGGTCGACAGGGTGGTCCAGTTTCTCGCGAGCATCACTGGGCACGCCATAGTCCGTCATGGCGCGGCAGCGGCCAATACCCTGATCCACAAAACCACCTTTGCCATCATAAGCATGGCTATTCCAGTGCCGCTCATACTCTTTGGCTACGACTCTAAGCAAGTTGTTCATCACCCGTGTCGGGCTGAAGCCCGACCTACAAGGGATTGCACATAAGTGCCGTCAAGAATGCAGCACCACGCTAGGGAGACGCTGAACAATTCAATATGGCCGTCATTGCGACCGCGAGCGCAGCGCGGCGGGAAGCAATCCCGCGTATTGATCAAGCAGGCATTTCTGGATTGCCGCGCTGCGCTCGCAATGACAAATTAATCAGCAAGGCGCCAGGCGCCTCGCGGCGCCTGCGCGGTTAAAAGCTCACACCTGCGGATGCGCCCGCTCGCGCTTGCTGTGCAGCTTGTTCAGCGCGTGCAGGTAGGCCTTGGCCGAGGCCACCACGATGTCGGTGTCGGCGCCCTGGCCGTTGACCACGCGGTCGCCCAGCGCCAGCCGCACGGTCACTTCACCCTGCGCGTCGGTGCCGCGGGTGATGTTGTTGACCGAATACAGCAGCAGGTTGGCGCTGCTGCTGACCACCGATTCCAGCGCCTTGAAGGTGGCGTCGACCGGACCGGAGCCGGTGCCGTCGGCTTGTCTTTCGACGCCTTCGTCGGTGAACACCAGTTGCGCGTGCGGGACCTCACCGGTCTCCGAACACACTTTCAGCGATACCAGCTTGTAGCGCTCGTGATCGGTCGCGTAGCCTTCGTCGGAAACCAGCGCCTGCAGGTCTTCGTCGAAAATCTCGCGCTTCTTGTCGGCCAGATCCTTGAAGCGGGCAAACGCGGCGTTGAGCGCTTCCTCGCTGTCCAGCACGATCCCCAGTTCGGAGAGCTTGGTCTTGAAGGCGTTGCGGCCGGACAGCTTGCCCAGGCTCAAACGGTTCGCATGCCAGCCGACGTCTTCGGCGCGCATGATTTCGTAGGTCTCGCGGTGCTTCAGCACGCCGTCCTGGTGAATGCCGGATTCATGCGCGAAGGCGTTCGCCCCGACGATGGCCTTGTTCGGCTGCACCGGGTAGCCGGTGATGGTGGAGACGAGCTTGGACGACGGCACGATCTGGGTGGCGTCGATGCGCGTATCGCAGTTGAATACATCCTTGCGGGTACGCACCGCCATCACGATTTCTTCCAGCGAGGCGTTTCCCGCGCGTTCGCCGAGGCCGTTGATGGTGCATTCGACCTGGCGCGCGCCGTTCATCACGGCGGCGAGCGAATTGGCCACCGCCATGCCGAGGTCGTTGTGGCAGTGCGTCGACCAGATGACTTTATCCGCACTGGGCACGCGCTCGATCAGCTGCTTCATGCGCTCCCCCCACAGGGCGGGAATGCTGTAGCCGACGGTGTCCGGTACGTTGATGGTCCTGGCGCCGGCCTTGATCACCTCGTCGAAAATACGGACAAGGAAATCCATCTCGGAGCGCACCGCATCCTCGGCCGAGAACTCGACGTCGTCGGTGTATTCGAGCGCGAGCTTGACCGCCTTGATTGCGGCCTCGACCACCTGGTCCGGCTGCATCCGCAGCTTCTTTTCCATGTGGATCGGGCTGGTGGCGATGAAGGTGTGGATGCGGCCCCCTGCCCGATTACCTCGGCTGGCCGGCTTGATCGCGCCGCCCGCCGCGTGGATGTCGCGCTCGTTGGCGCGCGCCAGCGAACAGATGGTCGAACCCTGGATGGTTTCGGCAATCGTGCGGATCGCATCGGCATCGCCCGGGCTGGCCGCGGCGAAGCCGGCCTCGATCACGTCGACGCCGAGCTTTTCCAGCTGGCGCGCAATGCGCAGCTTCTCTTCCTTCGTCATCGACGCGCCGGGGCTTTGCTCGCCGTCGCGCAAGGTGGTGTCGAAAATGAATAAACGGTCTTTCATGGCTGGCTCCATGGGGGTCGGGGCGATGTCGATGGCGACTCGGGCCGACGCATTATAAAGGGGTTGCCGCGAGAAACTGGCGGCGCGGGGTACTGCGGGGGAGGGGGGTTAGTATGCGCGCGCGCAGCGCAGCGGCAGGCTGCCGAACAGGACGCTCGACAGGCCAAGGGGGAAAGAAGCTTGCGGCCAATTAGACATGGTCCAAATTCTATCTATTTTTTGTCATCCGGCAAGGGGGGCGTGGCCGTGGGTGACTTTTTGCGGCGGACCGCCCGCAACAGCGCGTCGGCGTAGCCCGACAGGCCATACAGCACGAACACGCCGAACAGCACCTCGGGCGGGCTGGTCGACACCAGGATGAAGGCCAGCACGATCAGCAGGATGACGAAGAACGGCACGCTTCTCCTGAGGTTGATTTCCTTGCCGCTGTAAAAGCGGAAGTTGCTGACCATGGTGAGTCCGCCGAACAGCGCGACCGCCGCCGCCAGCCAGCGCACCTCATCGCCCGCCACGCCGTACTCGACCATTACCCAGACGAATCCGGCGACCAGCGCTGCCGACGCCGGACTGGGCAGTCCCTGGAAGAAACGCTTGTCGGTGACCACGTCGAGCTGGGTATTGAAGCGCGCCAGCCGCAGCGCAGCGCCGACGCAATAGACGAAGGCGGCGATCCAGCCGAGCTTGCCCATGCCTTGCAGGGCAAACTCGTAGATCACCAGCGCCGGGGCGACGCCGAACGACACCATGTCGGACAGGCTGTCGTATTCGGCGCCGAAGGCGCTCTGCGTGTGGGTCATGCGGGCGACGCGGCCGTCGAGACCGTCGAGCACCATGGCGATCAAGATCGCCACCGCGGCGTGCTCGAAGCGCCCGTTCATCGCCTGAACGATGGCATAGAAACCGGCGAACAGCGCGCCCGTGGTGAAGAGATTCGGCAGCAGGTAAATGCCGCGATCGCGTATCCGCGGTCGCGTCATATTGGTCTTGCGGCGATCGAATTCAGGCATTACGAAATTGGCGTTAACACGCCCTGGCTACCAGCGAGCCAGTATGGTACGCCCGCCGGTCACCTTCTGGCCAATCGTGACTTCGGCGCGCGCCGTAATCGGCAGGTAGACGTCGACCCTCGAACCGAAACGGATGAAGCCGTAACGCTGGCCGCGCACCAGTTTGTCGCCGGTGCGCACGTAGCACAGGATGCGCCGCGCGATCAGACCGGCAATCTGCACCGAGGTGACATCGCCGCGCGGTGTCGCGATGTGGATCGCGTTGCGCTCGTTCTCGGTGGACGCCTTGTCGAGGTCGGCGTTGACGAAGCTGCCCGGGGTGTACCAGACGCCCTTGACCTCGCCGTCGACCGGGCTCTTGTTGGAATGCACGTTGAACACGTTCATGAACACGCTGATCTTCAGCGCCTCGCGATCCAGGTATTCGTCGCGGACCTTTTCCACCACGACAATGCGGCCGTCGGCCGGCGCGATCACCGCGTCGGCATCCATCGGCGGCACGCGCGCTGGATCGCGGAAGAACTGCAGCGCGAACACCGCCCAGATCCAGAACGGAACCGACCACCAGCCGACGAGCCAGGTCGCGATCAGGGCGGCTGCAAATGCGGCCAGCAGAACCAGCCAGCCCTCGCGGGCGATAAGGGGATGAGTCATATAGGGGCTAGGGGCTAGGAGCTAGGAGCCAGGGAAAGGAGTCGCGGCGCAGCCGCACAAAACCCCCTAAATCCTAACCCCCAGCCCCTAGTCCCTCATTAGTTTTTGGTGTGATCGACCAGCTTGTTGGCCGTGATCCAGGGCATCATGGCGCGCAGCTTGCCGCCCACCACCTCGATCTGGTGCGCAGCGTTGTTGCGGCGGCAGGCAGTCATCTCGGGGTAGTTGGCCTGGCCTTCCAGGATGAAGCGCTTGGCGTAGTTGCCGTTCCGGATATTGTCCAGGCACTCCTTCATCGCGGCTTTGGATTCGGCGTTGATGACCTTGGGGCCGGTCACGTACTCGCCGTATTCCGCGTTGTTGGAGATCGAGTAGTTCATGTTGGCGATGCCGCCCTCGTACATCAGGTCGACGATCAGCTTCAGCTCGTGCAGGCACTCGAAGTAGGCCATCTCGGGCGCGTAGCCCGCTTCGGTCAGCGTTTCGAAGCCGGCCTTGACCAGTTCCACGGCGCCGCCGCACAGCACGGCCTGCTCACCGAACAGGTCGGTCTCGGTCTCGTCCTTGAAGGTGGTTTCGATGATGCCGGTACGGCCGCCGCCGATGGCGGAGGCGTAGGACAGGGCGAGGTCGCGCGCCTTGCCGGAGGCGTCCTGGAACACAGCGATCAGGTCGGGAATGCCGCCGCCCTTGACGAACTCGGAGCGCACGGTATGGCCCGGTGCCTTGGGGGCGATCATGATGACGTCGAGGTCGGCACGCGGCACGATCTGGTTGTAGTGGATGGAGAAACCGTGGGCGAACGCCAGGGTGGCACCCTGCTTCAGGTTGGGTTCCACTTCATCGCGATACAGCCTGGACTGGAACTCGTCCGGGGTGAGGATCATCACCAGGTCGGCGCCGGCAACAGCCTCGGGCACGGTCTTGACCTTGAGGCCGGCGTTCTTGGCCTTCTTGGCGGAAGCGGAGCCCGGACGCAGGGCGACGGTCACGTTGACACCGGAGTCCTTGAGGTTGCAGGCGTGGGCATGGCCCTGCGAGCCGTAGCCGATGATGGCGACCTTGCGCTTCTTGATGAGGGAAAGGTCGGCGTCCTTGTCGTAGAAAACTTTCATGATGAATTCCCGTGGAAATAAATAAAACGGCTAATAAAAAATCAGACTTTTAGACTGCGCTCGCCGCGTCCGATGCCAGACGCGCCGGTACGCACGGTTTCGATGATGAAGGCGGGATCGATCGCCTCCAGGAACGCGTCCAGCTTGGAGCCGGTGCCGGTCAGCTCGATGGTGTAGGTCGAATCGGTGACGTCGATGATGCGGCCGCGGAAAATGTCGGCGGTGCGCTTCATTTCCTCGCGTCCCGGGCCCACCGCCTTGACCTTGACCAGCATCAGCTCGCGCTCGATGTGGCTGCCCTCGGTCAGGTCCATCACCTTGATCACGTCCACCAGCTTGTTCAGCTGCTTGGTGATCTGCTCGATGACGTCTTCCGAGCCCGTGGTGACGATGGTCATGCGCGACATCGTGGCGTCTTCGGTCGGCGCGACGGTGAGCGACTCGATGTTGTAGGCGCGCGCCGAGAACAGCCCGGCCACGCGCGACAGCGCGCCCGCCTCGTTTTCCATCAGAAGCGAAATGATGTGTCTCATAGCTCCTCCGCCAGAATCATTTCGGACAGGCCTTTTCCAGCTCCCACCATGGGGAAGACGTTCTCGGTCTGGTCGGTCTGGAAGTCCATGAACACCAGACGCTCCTTCAGCGCGGGCGAGAACGCTTCCTTCAGCGCGGCTTCGACGTCCTCGGGCTTGTCGATGCGCATGCCGACGTGGCCGTAGGCTTCGGCCAGCTTGACGAAGTCGGGCAGGGAATCCATATAGGATTCGGCGTAGCGGCTGCCGTAGAAGAACTCCTGCCACTGCCGAACCATGCCCATGTAGCGGTTGTTGAGCGTGACGATCTTGATGGGAATGCGGTACTGCCTGCAGGTCGACAGTTCCTGGATGCACATCTGGATGCTCGATTCGCCGGTGATGCAGGCCACCTGCGCGTCGGGATGCGCGAGCTGCACCCCCATGGCATACGGCAGGCCGACGCCCATGGTGCCCAGCCCCCCGGAATTGATCCAGCGGCGTGGCTTGTCGAACTTGTAGTACTGCGCCGCCCACATCTGGTGCTGGCCGACGTCGGACGTGATATAGGCGTCGCCCCTGGTCACCTCCCACAGCTTCTCGACCACGTATTGCGGCTTGATGATGGGACTGTTGCGGTTGTAATTGAGGCAGTTCCTCGAGCGCCACAGCTCGATCTGCGTCCACCACGAATTCAGCGCGGCGGCATCGGGTTTTTCCTTGGCCTGCTTCAGCAGGCTCAGCATTTCGGTCAGCACGTTCTGCACGTCGCCGACGATGGGCACGTCGACCCTGACCCGCTTGGAAATCGACGAGGGATCGACGTCGACATGGATGATGCGGCGCTGCTCGCGCGCGAAGTGCGCGGGGTTGCCGATCACGCGGTCGTCAAAGCGCGCGCCGACGGCCAGCAGGACGTCGCAGTGCTGCATCGCCATGTTGGCTTCGTAAGTGCCGTGCATCCCCAGCATGCCGAGGTTCTGCCTGTCGGTGGCGGGATAGCCGCCCAGCCCCATCAGGGTGTTGGTGATGGGAAAACCCAGCAGACGCGTCAACTCGACCAGTTGTTCCGAGGCATCGCCGAGCACCACGCCACCGCCCGCGTAGACCACCGGGCGCTTGGCTTCGAGCAGCATCTGCACCGCGCGCTTCAGCTGGCCGCTGTGGCCCTTGACCACCGGGTTGTACGAGCGCATCTCGACCGTGGCCGGGTAGACGAACTCGGTGAGGTGGGCGGTCACGTCCTTGGGCACGTCGACCACCACCGGGCCGGGACGGCCGGTGGCCGCGATGATGAAGGCCTTCTTCATCGTCACGGCGAGGTCCTTCACGTCCTTGACCAGGAAATTGTGCTTGACGCAGGGGCGCGTGATGCCGACGGTGTCGACCTCCTGGAATGCATCCAGCCCGATCGCCGGGGTCGGCACCTGGCCGGTGACGACGACGATGGGGATGGAGTCCATGTAGGCCGTGGCGATACCGGTCACGGCATTGGTGACGCCCGGCCCCGAGGTCACCAGCGCCACGCCGACCCGGCCGGTGGAGCGCGCATAGGCGTCGGCCGCATGCACCGCGGCCTGCTCGTGGCGAACCAGCACGTGCTTGAACTTGTTCTGCTTGAAGATTTCGTCGTAGATGTTGAGCACGGCCCCGCCGGGATAGCCGAACACAAACTCGACCCCCTCTTCGGCCAGACAACGTACGACGATCTCGGCGCCCGTGGCTTCCATAAAATAGCAATAAATCAATTCGTTGGTGGACCGGCGAGAGTAATCGTTTTGCCCTGTTTCGGTCAAGAAATCATGCCGCAGCGGTTATCCGGCCGGCTTTTGCGACCGGGAATAACCATGGGTTGCATTGCGATACGCGTCGAGCCCCTCCCTGGCTTTTTGATGATGCTTGGGGTGCGCTGTGGCAAAGTGGCGCATCCGCCCACAATTATCGATACCCGGTTTCCATGCAAGACAACACACCAGCCCCCGCCCCGTTCCTGGTTCGCATCGCCGCCATGATCTACGAATCGCTGCTCGTCACGGCCGTGGTATTCATCGCCGCGCTCCCTTTCCTCTACCTGGCCGGCAGTACGGAGGCCGGCTGGCGGCGCCTTGCCTTTCAGCTGTATCTGCTGGGGATTCTGTTCGCCTATTTCAGCGTGTTCTGGCTGCGTAGCGGGCAAACGTTGTCGATGAAAACCTGGCGCATTCGCCTGGTCAACCGCAGCGGCGGCCCAATTACCTTCAGACAGGCCGTGCTGCGCTTTTTCCTCGCCCTGCCCGGCTTGCTGCTGGCGGGCGCCGGCTTCTGGTGGGCGCTGTTCGACCGTGATCGCCAGTTCCTGCACGACCGCATCGCCGGCACCCGGCTGGTGCGCGTGCCGCGCAAGGCCGGGCCGTGAACTGGCGCGACCCGTTGCAGGCACGCCTGCTGGAAATCCAGCCCGAGAGCGTGTGCGCCCTCGATGCCGCGGCCCATCGACTGGCCGCCGAAGTGTTGCCCGACACGCCGGTGCACCGGCAGGAAAACACGCCGGGGCCGGCGTGCGCGCTGGCGCTGGGAATCGACGCGCTGAACGGGCTGGATGCGAAGCAGGCCCGGCACCTGATCAGTCAGACGCGTCTCTACGTCGCCCCGCGCATCCTGCTCGCCGTGCGTGAAAGTTGCGCGCTGGATGAAGCGATGTTCCGCGCGCTCGGCTTCTCGCTGTCCGCAACCGACCCCACGGAAAACCTGCGCATCTACGATTACGACCTCGCCACCTACAAGACGGTACCGGACTGGCTCAATGCCCGCTTCTGGGCGCACCCCGAACGCTGGGAGCCCTGATCCCGGAGCCCTATCGGCCCGAACCCTGCAATATGGAATCAAGGCGGGCCTGCCCCGTGGAAGGGGCGCCCTCGCCCTGTGGGAGGGGCGCCCTCGCCCCGAATACGCACCGTCGCCACCGCCACTGCTTCAGCGGTCCGAGCGCCGTCCGTTATGTCGGGAAGGCATTCCCAACCTGCTGCCAGCCCGTGTTGTCAGGGGCTTTGCAGGGACCAACGCTTAAGAAGGAAGTGCTGAACAATTCAATACGGCCGTCATTGCGAGCGCAGCGAAGCAATCCAGCGTATTGATCAAGCAGGCATTTCTGGATTGCTTCGCTGCGCTCGCAATGACAAACCAATCAGCGGTTCCTTAACGGTGAAAGAGCCTTTTTGATTGACACATGGGATCAGACGGCTTGCGCGGCGTCAGGCGCATCCAGCCACATCCGCCCCACCACCCGCAAATCCGGCGCAAAGCGAACCACCAGCGGCACGCCGGAGGGAATCTCTACCCGCTCCATCGCCTCGGGACTGAGACCGTCCAGATGCATCACCAAGCCGCGCAGGGTGTTGCCGTGGCTCACCACCAGCAGGCGGCGCCCCGCGCGCAGTCGCGGCACCAGCACCTCGTGCCAGTAGGGCAAAGTGCGCCGCTGGCAGTCGCGCAGGCTTTCGCTGGCGGGCAGGTCCCTGGGGTCGAGCGCCGCATACAGCGGATCGAAACGCGGATGGCGCGGATCATCGTGATCCAGCGGCGGCGGCGGCTCGAAATAGCCACGCCACCAGCGGCGCGACGCTTCCTCGCCCCACGTCCTGAAGATTTCATGCTTGTTCATCCCCTGCAGCGCGCCGTAGTGACGCTCGTTGAGGCGCCAGGTGGTGTACAGCGGCACCTCGGGCGTGCCCATCGCGGCCAGCAGCGCCTCGACCGTCTGGCGCGTGCGCTGCAGCACCGAGCCGTGCACCTCGTCGAAGGCATAACCCGCCTGCGCCAGCCGCCGCCCCGCCACGGCCGCCTCGGCGAGGCCGACTTCGGTCAGCGGAATATCGGTCCAGCCGGTGAAGCGGTCGGTGAGATTCCATTCGCTGTGGCCGTGGCGGAACAGCACCATCCAGTCTGCCGGCGCATTCATTCCGGCGGCTCCGACAATACTTCGTGCAGGTGGTGGCGGTCGCCCCAGGCTTCCAGGTGCCAGCCCTGGCCGTCGAAATGGAACCAGTTGAGCGCGCAGTTGGGAATCTTGAAATCGCGCGGCGTGGAGAGCGGGCGTCCGGTGGCGCGGCGATACACCACGTCCAGCACCCCGCCGTGGCTCACCGCCGCAATCGTCTGCCCACGGTGATGCCGCACCAGCCAGTCGATGCCCTCCGCCACCCGCCCGGCAAACCGGCGCAGCGACTCGCCCGTCTCGAAATCGTAATCCAGATCGCGCGCCACATAGTGCGCGTAGGCCGCCGGATACAACTCGGCGCCCTCGCCGGCGGTGATGCCCTGAAACACCCCGTAATGCCGCTCGCGCAACAGCGGCAGCAGCTTCACTTCCTGCTCCTCGCGCTGCGCCAGCACCCGCGCCGTATCCAGCGTCCGCGCCAGATCGCTGCTGTAGATCGCGGCAAACCGGTGGTGCGCCGCATTGAACGCCATCGCCAGCGCCTGCGCCCGTCCCACCTCGTTGAGCGGAACATCGGTATGCCCCTGGATGCGCCTCTCCACATTCCAGTCGGTCTCACCATGGCGGATGATGCAGATGCGGGTAACGACGGGTTTGGGAATGTGATGCATGAAGAGTGTTCGCAAAGCCATGCCAGACTCGAATCTGGCACAAAAATCGGGCGGCGTCAGCTTGAAAGCGAAACCACAACCATCCGGGCGAGGGTGAAGTCCGCAACGCATTTGCATCTTTCCTTGTCACGGTCCTGCGGGCCTCAATGGGATGACGGAATAAATCAGCGTTTCCCCGGCTTGTTTTCAATCAGGGGCAGGCCTAACATGACCACTTGTTATAGTCACCAAGGAGTGAATATGAACATCAATGCCGCCGAATTCAAGGCCAAATGCCTGAAACTGATCGACGAAGTCGCCGCCACGCATGAGCCGCTGATTATCAGCAAGCGCGGCAAACCGCTGGTGAAGCTGGTGCCCATCGAAAATGAAGTGCCGGCCAGCATGTTCGGCTACATGAAAGGGACGGTCACGCTCCACGGCGACATTGTCGCGCCGCTGGATGAAGCCTGGTCCGCAGAAACCGGAGATGAAGACGCCCTCTATGCCGATCTCAAGCCCAAGAAAAACCGCTGACGTGGGCGGTTTGCTGCTGGATACCCACATCTGGCTTTGGTATGCGGAAGGCGTGGCCGGGCGTTTGAGCCCCGCCACCCTGACTGCTATTGAGCGCGCCAGGATCGAACACCGGTTGCATGTCAATGCTGTAAGTGTCCGGGAAGTCGGCATGTTGTGCGCGAAAGGGAAAATCAGCCTGTCCGCGCCAGCCCGCGAATGGGTGTACCGCGCCATGTCGATTCCCGGTATCCGCCTGCAAGCGCTCGATGCCGAGACCGCGATGGAAAGCACGCAACTGCCAGACAGCCCGCATGGCGACCCGGCAGACCGGTTCCTGATCGCCGCAGCACGCATACATGGCCTATGTCTCGTCACCGCCGACAAGAAAATCTGCGCATACGGCAAAGCCGGGCACGTCCGGGTTTTGGCGGCATAACCGACACGCAAGCCTGACTTCACAAGGAGCCTGAACATGGAATGGCGAGATCGAATTGCCAGCGACCCTGCCGTGCTGGCCGGCAAGCCTGTTGTCAAAGGCACACGGATTTCCGTCGAACTGATTCTGCGCTGGCTGGCCAATGGCTGGACCTACGAACAAATCCTGGCGTCCTACCCCCACATTACCCGCGAAGACATCCTGGCCGCACTGGCGTTTGCCGCGGAAATGATGCGGGATGAACGGTACATCGCCGCACACAAGGCCAAGCTTTGAAGCCGGTGCCGTTCATCAAAGAAGCACGGATTCATTCGTCATTCCCGCGAATGCGGGAATCCGGCGCATTGGTTAATGGGGTTCCCTCCTGCGCGGGAACGGCGCAACAGAATAATCAGCGTTTCATCAGCCGAGTTAGGTCGTAGGGTGCGCCATGCGCACCGATTTTTGCGCCGTGGTGCGCACGGCGCACCCTACCCATAAAAACCCTGTGCGACCTGACCGACCGTGCCCTCTGGACGCACCCCGGCTTGCACGCGCCCGGCACAGAGCGCACACTCCATCACACAATAAAAATAACCGGCGCGGAGAATCGAATGAAAACCAACAAGCGATCCGGAACACTTGAGCAAACTCGACGAAATCTATCGCCTGCACCGTCTGCTGGATGGACGGCGCACCGGGCTCCCCCGCGCCGCGCTCATCGCTGAGCACGGCTTTTCGCGCTCCACCCTCACCCGGCTCATCGCCGACCTGCGCGACAAACTCGGCGCGCCCATCGTCTGCGACCCGGATCGGGGCGGCTATCGCTACGACACCGCCGACGGCCGCCACGCCTTACCGGGCCTGTGGTTCAGCCCCGCAGAACTGCTCGCACTCGTCACCCTGAAACACCTGCTGGCCAACCTGGAACCCGGCCTGCTCGACGACCACCTGCGCCCGCTGCAAGCCCGCATCGACCAGCTGATGGAAAGCAACCACCTCGGC
>JAUYCF010000030.1 GCA_030692355.1 Thiobacillus sp. | reverse complement strand
GTGTAGTGCTGCATTCTTGACGGCACTTATGTGCAATCCCTTGTAGGTCGGGCTTCAGCCCGACATGTCGGGTTAAAACCCGACCTACGAGGCCGTTATTACATGGCTATAAGTTCCAAACAGAATGCAACACTACACTAGATCGGCCCTGTGATGGAGAGTGGCAAATGAACAGAATTGACAGCGACGGCGCGGCCGATCGCAACGATCCGGGTTCACCTGCGGCCATGGACGATAAGGCGGCCGTTCGAAGCCGCGAAACCCTGGCCACGGCACGAGAAGATGCTGCGCAATTGCGCGAAGACGCTGCTCATCTGCGCGAAGACGCTGCTCATCTACGCGAAGACGCTGCTCATCTGCGCGAAGGAACGGCCACCTCGCGCGAGCGGGAAATTCACGCAACGGAAACGACACAGGCGGCGGCAGATGAACATATGTCGATGTTGCAGCAAGCGAACGCACGCCTGATCATTTCGACCATCGAAGCACACAAGCTGTCCGAACAAGTCGAAATAGCCAAAGCTCAGATGGAGGGCGCCAAGGCCCTGGCAGAGAAAGCCAACCTGGCCAAATCGGATTTCCTGTCCAGCATGAGCCATGAGCTGCGCACCCCGCTCAATGCCATCCTCGGCTTCGCCCAGTTGCTGGAAGCCGGTTCACCACCGCCAACGGCCACCCAGACTGAACGGCTGCAGCAGATTATCAAGGCCGGATGGTATCTGCTGGACCTGATCAACGAAATCCTCGATCTCGCGGTGATCGAGTCCGGCAAGCTGTCGCTGTCGCTGGAGCCCTTGTCGCTGTCCGACGTGCTGCTCGAATGCCAGGCGATGATCGGACCACAGGCGCAACAGCGCGGCATCGACATCGTCTTCGACAAAGTGGACCCCACCTGGTTTGCCCATGCCGACCACACACGGGTCAAGCAGGCGCTGATCAACCTGCTGTCCAATGCGATCAAATACAACCGCGAGCATGGAACAGTCGAGGTGACGTGCACCGCGACCCCGGAACGCCTGCGCATCCGCATCAAGGACAACGGTGCGGGCCTGCCTCCGCAAAAGCTGGCGCAGCTGTTTCAGCCGTTCAACCGTCTGGGTCAGGAGACCGGCGCCGAGGAAGGAACGGGCATCGGCCTGGTGGTCACCAGGCAGCTGGTCGAACTGATGGGCGGCAGCATCGGGGTGGAAAGCACGGTCGGCGTGGGCAGTGAATTCTGGATCGAACTGGTCCGTAACGTGATGCCGCAACTTGCCGCTGAACAGGTGATGGCCGCAGAACTTGGGTCGCACGCGCAGGGGAACACGGCACTACGCACCCTGCTCTATGTGGAAGACAATCCGGCCAACCTGATGCTGGTCGAGCAGATCATCGAGGGCGTCCCGCATGTGCGCATGCTGAGCGCGCGCGATGCCACGCTCGGCATCGCGCTGGCGCGCGCCCATCAGCCGGAGGTGATCCTGATGGACATCAACCTGCCTGGTCTCAGCGGTCTCCAGGCACTGAAAATATTGCGTGACGATCCGGCAACGGCGCACATTCCGGTGCTTGCCATCAGTGCCAATGCCATGCCGCGTGATATCCAGCAAGGTCTTGAGGCAGGATTCTTCCGCTATCTCACCAAGCCGATCAAGATCAACGAATTCATGCAAGCGCTGAACATGGCGCTGGAACTTGCGGTGACAGGGTAAGACGGCGCTAGCATTTTTGGCGGCCCGCTATTCCCGCCCGGATTGTCAGAGGCAGTTTCCGTTCAAATGCCCTGAAGATCGACCCGTTGTACGTGAACCTCATGTCCAGCAAAATGGTCTACACACGGCTATGTGTGTCACCGTACCGACTGTTGCAGGCAACACGCCTAGCCTTCCTTTGCTCCCGGCAGAACCGCGTAATGGAGGATGGCAGTGGTCAGAAATAATCAATACGGCGCTTCGGATTCCGCACAGGGAAAGCGCTGTCATGGACGACGATAAAGCGGCCGTTCCTGGCCGTGATAAATTGGCCGCGGCCCGGGAAGATGCCGTGGGTCTGCGCGAAAAGGCTGTCGACGTGCGCGAAGGGACCGTCACCACGCGCGAGCGGGACATTCGCGCGGCAGAGAGGACACCGGGAACGTCCGACGATCAAATAAGCATGTTGCGGCAAGCGAACGCCCAGCTGGTCATCGCCAGCATTGAAGCACACAAGCTGGCCGAGCAGGTGCAAAAGGCGAAGATCGAACTGAACCACCTGGCGCATCACGATGTGCTCACCGGCTTGCCCAACCGAATCCTGCTGTACGACCGGCTGACCCAGGCGATTGCGCTGGCGCGGCGCTCCGGCAAGCAGCTCGCAGTGCTGTTCATGGACCTGGACCGCTTCAAGCACATCAACGACTCGCTGGGGCATACCGTGGGTGACCAATTGCTGCAGTCGGTGAGCCAGCGCCTGCCGGGCTGCGTGCGCCAGTCGGACACAATCAGCCGCCAGGGCGGGGATGAGTTCGTGGCGCTGCTTCCCGACATCGACCATCCGGAGGACGCGGCGTTGTCTGCGCAAAAAATGATTGCGGCCATCGCACTGCCGCACCGCATCGACCAGCACGATCTGCATATCGGCGCGAGCATCGGCATCAGCATCTACCCGGAAGACGGCCTGGATGCGGAAACCCTGATCAAGCATGCGGACACCGCGATGTTTCACGCCAAGGATAACGGCCGCAACACCTACGCATTCTTCGAGCAGGAAATGACTGCCCGCGCCATTGCGCGACAATCCATCGAGGCCAGCCTGCGCGGCGCGCTGGAACGGCAGGAATTCGTGTTGCACTATCAGCCGAAAATCAATCTTCTCAGCGGCATGATCGTCGGCGTCGAGGCACTCGTCCGCTGGCAGCATCCACAACGCGGGCTACTGGAACCCGCACAGTTCGTGCCCATCGCCGAAGACAGCGGCCTGATCCTGCCGATCGGCCGCTGGGTGCTGCGCGAAGCCTGTCTCCAGGCCCGCGCCTGGCAGGATGCGGGTTTTCCGCCGATCACCGTTGCCGTCAACACCTCCGCGCTTGAGTTCCGCGCCACGGACTTTCTCGAATACTTGCGCGCGACCCTCGAGGCGTCGCGTCTGGAACCGCGCTATCTGGAACTTGAACTAACCGAAAGCGTCCTCATGCGGGATGCCGCGTCTGCCGATTCCGTTCTGCATGCGCTCGCAGCCCTGGGCGTCAAGCTTGCAGTCGATGACTTCGGCACCGGCTATTCCAGTCTGAGTTATCTGCGGCAGTTTCCGATCGATACCCTGAAGATCGACCAGTCGTTCGTGAACCAGTTAACCCGCAACCCGGACGATGCCGCCATCGTCAGTGCCGTGATCGGCATGGGTAAAAGCCTCAGGCAACTCGTTATTGCGGAGGGCGTCGAAACAGCAGAGCAGGTGGCTTTTCTGCTGGCCCAGCATTGCGACGAGGGCCAAGGCTACTTTTTCGGCCGTCCGGTGGGGGCCGCGGCGCTCGCTATCTTGCTGCAGGCAGGCGTAGCGCCTGCCCTTCCCCATTGAGGGCCTAACTTTCATGATCGGGGGCGAGCGCCCCCGATCATGAAAACGCCCGCCCCTCTTCTTCCCCCTCGCGGGGGGGGATCAAAGCCATGGTGCGCCGGGTGGCGCCCCGATGCCGGGCCGCGAAGGCGCGACCGGCGTCCCCCATCGCTTGTTTGCATGCTTCATCGGCCATGATGGTCTGCGCCTGCTCGACCAACCCGGCGGCATTGCCGATCTGCCGCGCCGCGCCAGCCGCTAGCGCAGCGCGGGCAGCCTCGGCGAAGTTGAAGGTCGAGGGGCCGATCAATACCGGCACGCCCACCGCGCAGGGCTCGATGAGGTTCTGACAGCCAAAATCCAGCAGACTGCCGCCGACAAAGGCGACATCCGCCGCGGCATAGTAGGCAAACATCTCGCCCATGCTGTCGCCCAGCCAGACCTGCGTATCGGCGGCGACCGGGGCATCATCCGAACGGCGCTGCATTTTCAGTCCGCACTGCCTGACATGCTGCGCCACGGCGTCGAAGCGTTGCGGGTGGCGCGGCACGATGACGAGAAGCGTCGCGCATTGCGCCGTGTCGCCAGCGCCGACTTTTGCCTGCCAAGCGTCGAGAATCAGCGCCTCCTCGCCTTCGCGCGTGCTGGCGCAGAGGAAGACCGGACGGGTGCCAATGCGGCCACGTAACATGGCGCCAATCTCCAGTTGCTCCGCCGGCGGGGTCATGTCGAACTTCATGTTGCCGGTAACGGTGACGGCAGCTGCGCCCAGTGCACGCAAGCGCAGGGCATCGTCCTCGCCGATGGCGGAGATGGCGCTTAACTGTTCGAGCGCTTGCCGCGCGAGACGCGGAAAGCGCGCATAGCGCCGCGCCGATTTTTCCGAAAGCCGGGCATTCACCAGCAGCAGCGGCAACCCCTGCGCATGGCAGGCATCAATCAGGTTTGGCCATAGTTCGGTTTCCATGATCAGACCCAGCGTCGGCCGAAAGTGACGCAGGAAACGCCGCATCGCCCCCGGGGTATCGTAAGGCAGATAGACCCGCTCGACCGAGTCGCCGAACAGCGCCACGGATGCCGCGCGCCCGGTCGGCGTCATGTGGGTGAGCAGAATGCGGCAGGCCGGAAAGCGTTCGCGCAGGGCGGCGATCAGGGGCTGGGCGGCACGCGTTTCGCCGACCGAAACGGCGTGGATCCAGAAGGTCTTGAAAGTCGGCGTTGGCGGGACGGAGTGCCCCGTAGCGGGTATGAAATGCCCCGCATGGGGTACGGCGGCAGCCGTCAAGTCGCCATAAAAACCGAAGCGCTCGCCCCAATGCTGCAGATATTCCGGCTGGCGACGTGCCCGCCACAGAAGGTGCAGCATCGCCCAGGGCAGCAGGGCGAAGATCGCCAGGGTGTAGAGAAAGCGCGTCACAGCAGTTTCAACGCCGTGGCCGCCACCTCGGCAGGGGCGGCAGGGGTGCCGATGCCGCCGAGATTGACGCAATGCTCACCCGCCAGAACGCCGGTGAGTATCGGGTCTGAAGCACTGTAAAGCGCCACGGTCGGCCGCTGCAAGGCGGCGGCCAGATGCACCAGGCCGGTATCGACGCCGATGACGACCCGCGCCCCGGCCAGCAGGCCGGCCAGTTCGGTCAGATTCATGGCGGGGGCGGCAATGGCGCTGGCCATGCCCTGCGCCAGGCGCACGGCGCGTGAACGCTCGCTGGCGCTGCCGCCGGGCAGGATGCAGCGCAAGCCGGCAGCGTTCAGCGCCGCGGCCAGTGCAAGCCAGTGTGCCTCCGGCCACTCCTTGTCGGCGCGGCTGGTGGCGGTCAGCAGCACCGCATAATGATCGGTCGGCAGCCAGTCGGCTTGCAACGGCGGCGCGGCAATCCCGTAGTCGAGCGGCAGATCATCCAACGCATAGCCCAGGGCTGCCGCCGCCAACTGGCGATTGCGCATGACGGCGTGCTGATTGCGGGGAATGGCAAGGCAGTGATCGTAAAAGCGCGCCGCCAGCGGTTCGCGCGCCACCGCGGCGGCATAGCCGAAGCGCTTGCCGCGCGCCGGCGTGGACAGCAGTGCGCTTTTCAGCAAACCCTGCGTATCAAGTACTGCATCGTAAAAGTCGGCGCTGGCGAGACGGCGATATGTGCCAATTTCACGCCAGGTGGCTCGCGCCAGCAAGGCCTTGCGCCAGCGCCGCACGGCCACCGGCAGCACCCGCCGCACGGCAGGATGCAGGCGCGGCAACTCGGCAAAGCCCTCTTCCACCACCCAGTCGATTTCCGCTTGCGGAAAGACGCGCCGAATGTCGCTGGCGACCGGCAGATTGTGGATGACATCGCCCAGCGAAGTGGTTTTGACAAGCAGGATGCGCATGGCGCGGCGATTATACGCAGCCCAAACGGCATGCCGCTGCTGTGCAAAATCT
>JAUYCF010000001.1 GCA_030692355.1 Thiobacillus sp. | reverse complement strand
TACATCGAGGACTATCTGTTGCATGTACCGGATGCGTTCGACGATTTCACGGTCGAGGGGCGGGAACCGGTGTCTGGTCTGGAGCTGTATCGTGCCACGGCAGCTCATTGCGCCGCCCACGTGGTCGAGACGAAGCTGCCGATCTCCGCCGAGGCGCTCAACCCCATGCAGATGGCGGTGATCAGCGTCATCGAGGATGCGCGCGTGGAAACCCTTTCCATCCGGCGCTTTCCCGGTCTCAAGCAACTTTGGAGCAAGCTGCACACGGCGACGTCCGAGATGAATGGCAGCATGGGTGATTATCTCAATCGCCTTGCACGCGCCCTGCTTGACGACAGCTATCAAGACAACGATCCATGGATCGGCGAAGCCCGAACGCTGTTCATGCTTGCGCAGACGCAGGACAGGCTCGGCAGCAACCAGACCTCCTGGGAAATCGGCGTGCAACTGGCACACAGCTTCGGCCAGAAGCGCCTGCCGTTCAATCCTCGCACCGATTTGCTCACCGCCCCCTACCGCGACGACAACCGCTACTTCTGGGAATTCGAGGAATTCGAGTTCAACAAGGCCGCCAGTGCCGGCTACGAGTCCATCAAGCAGGTGCGCAAGTACGTCAACGTGATGGAAATGGCCAACGAGATCGATGTCGAAACGGCCGGCGACGATGCCGAGGAGATCTGGGTGCTCGGCACCGAGCTGTTCCCGTATGAAAACATCGGTGACGAGAGTAACGGCAAGAGCTTCAACGAGCTGGAAGGCAAGGAGCCGGTCTCCGATCCCTTCCATTATTCCGAATGGGATTACCAGATCCAGCTGGAACGTCCCGCGTGGGCGACCGTGCTGGAAAAGCGGGCGAAGTCCGGCGACCTGCAGATCATCGAAGATATCACCGCCCAGTACAAGCGCGAAATCCACCGCATGAAGTTCCTGCTCGATGCCATGCAGCCGCAGGGCGTACAGCGTATCCGCCGCCTTGAGGATGGTGACGAGATCGATATCAACGCGGCGATCGCCAGCTTCACCGACATCCGTCTCGGCAACCAGCCCGATCCGCGCATCATGATGCGCAGCGTGCGCAAGACGCGCGACTTCTCGATCCTGGTGCTGCTCGACCTGTCGGAATCGACCAATGAAAAGGTGCATGACCAGGAGTACTCGGTGCGCGAACTCACCCAGCAAGCCTGTGTATTGCTGGCGGACGCCATCAACAAGGTCGGCGACCCGTTCGCGATTCATGGCTTCTGCTCGGACGGCCGCCACGATGTCGAGTACTACCGCTTCAAGGATTTCGACCAGCACTGGGACGAGGTGCCGAAGGCCAGGCTCGCCGGCATGACCGGTCAGCTGTCTACCCGCATGGGCGCGGCGATCCGGCATGCCGGCCACCACCTCCACCTGCAACGTTCAGCCAAGAAACTGCTGATTGTCATCACCGACGGCGAACCGGCCGACGTGGATGTCCGCGACCCGCAGTACCTGCGCTACGACACCAAGAAAGCGGTCGAGGAAGTCGCGAAATTCGGTGTGACCACCTACTGCATGAGCCTGGACCCGCGCGCCGACAACTACGTTTCGCGGATCTTTGGTCAGAAGAACTACATGGTGGTTGATCATGTGCAACGCCTGCCGGAGAAGCTGCCACTCCTATATGCTGGCCTGACCCGATAGGAGAGAGAACATGGAAAACACTTACCCCGGCCTTAACAACGACAAGCACGGACTCACGCAACTGGGCCGTATCGTCCTCGACGGCTGGCTGTTCGGCCTGATCCCAGAAACGGAGGACTGCACGGGCTGGACGGTTGGTCGCATGCAGGCACTGATGGAACAGGTCCAGACCGAATGGGACAAGTACGCCAACCTGCCCAGCCGCTTGCCGCCGGACCTGCTCAAGCGCCACGGCGAGCTGTATGAGCGGGCGATTCAGGCGGCGCGCGCCAAGGGCTGGGACCCGGAACTGGGTGAAGACGAATAGCCAGCGCTAGCCAACCATGTACGAGCGTCTGCGTGACTGTCCGGCACTGAGCGAATACCCCTCGCGCATATCCGCTGAGGTATGGAACGTCTGGCGACGCTACTGGATGCACATCCACCGACCGACCTGCTTCGGCCTGGAGAGTTTGCCGCCCATGTCCCTGCTGCTGGACGAGCGGGAATGGGTGCTGGTGGATTCGAGCCTGTATGACATGCCCGTCGTGGCCTGGACGGACTTTCAGGACGCCGGCCGTACCGCCTTGCACGAACCGGTGCCCTGTACCGTGCGTGAATACCACCAGGGTGCGCCCAAGGTCCGCAACCAGGCATTGCTGCTGATGGCCGAGGAACTGGAAGCGCGGTTGCGCGGTGCGGCAAGGAAAACCCCATGAACGGACAGGGTTGAATCCTTCTGGTGAAGGATTAGCGGAATGGCATGCGCGCCGTGCTGTCAGCGCCGACTTTTACTTTCGCTGGTTTGCGTGTTGCCCGATAACATTGCCGGCGCCTCGGCGATGAGGAATGTGCGAAAAGTTTCGGCAACCGGCAGCAGCAGTTTTTCGGCGCGCTGAACGACATACCAGCGGCGAATGATGGGTGTTCCGGTGACGGGCAGTACAACCAGTCGCCCTACCTCGCATTCGAGGCTGACCGTGTGCGCGGAAATGAAAGCCAGACCCAGACCCGCCATGACGGCCTGCTTGAGCGCTTCGTTGCTGACCAGTTCCATGCGGTGACGGGGAACGACCCCGGCCTCGGCGAAGTAACGTTCCATCGTGGCGCGCGTGCCCGAACCGGGTTCGCGGATCAGGAAAGTCTCTTCGTTGAGCAGGACAGGATCAATCTTCTTTTTCCTGGCGAGCGGGTGGTCGGGGGCGGCAATGATGACTAATGGGTGGTCGGCGAAGGCTTCCGCCACGGTGGGAAAGTCGTTCGGTGGCTGGCCCATGATGGCCAGGTCGATCTCGTTCTCGGACAGCTTGCGCAGCACGGTCGCGCGGTTGTAAACGCCGAGCCTCAATTCGATGCCAGGTTGCCGCCGGCGATACTCGGCCAGCAGTCGCGGCGCGAAATACTTGGCGGTACTGATCACGCCGAGCGACAGGGTGCCGCCGCGCACCCCCTTGAGCGCATCGATCGCCTCGCCTGCTTCGCGCAGCTGTTGGGCGATGAGTCGCGCGTGACGGGCGACTTCTTCGCCCGCCTGGGTGAGGAATACCTTTTTGCCGATCATCTCGGTCAGCGGCAGGCCGGCCTGCTCTTCGAGTTGCTTGACCTGCATCGAAACCGCGGGCTGCGTGAGATGCAACTCCTCGGCGGCGCGGGAGAACGATAAATGGCGCGCCACGGACTCAAAGACCTTGAGTTGTCGCAAAGTGACGTGCTTCATCTCTGCTGCTCCCGATAACGGTGCCGTCCTGCCAGCGCCGAGTTTAGCGATGACCATAATCTTATCATTGCAATAAAAAAACGTGACTGTTGCTTATGGGTTGTTATGGATATCTTTCGCGTCCATGAATACACTCCAAGCCCTGATTTTTGACGTCGACGGCACGCTCGCCGACACCGAACGCGATGGACACCGCATCGCCTTCAACCTTGCTTTCGCCGACGCCGGCCTCGACTGGCGCTGGGACGCCGCGCTGTATGGCGAACTGCTGGCCGTCACCGGCGGCAAGGAGCGCATGCGCTTCTATTGCGAGCGCCACGCGCCGGCCTTCCTGCAACAAGCCGATGCCGCCGAGCGCATCAAGGCCCTGCACGCCACCAAGACCGCGCATTACGTGAAACTGGTCGAATCGGGCGCGCTCCCGCTGCGTCCCGGCGTCGCACGGCTGATCGCCGCAGCACGCGCCGCCGGCCTGCGCCTCGCCATTGCCACGACGACCACGCCGGAGAACGTCACCAGCCTGCTCAAAGCCAGCCTGGCGCCCGACGCCGCGGCGTGGTTTGAAGTCATTGGCGCCGGCGACGTGGTGCCCCTTAAAAAACCCGCGCCGGACATCTATTCTTGGGTTTTGGAAAAAATGAAGCTGCCGGCCAGCGCCTGCCTCGCCTTCGAGGACTCGGTCAATGGCCTGAAGTCCAGCCTTGCCGCCGGCCTGCCAACCCTGGTGACGGAAAACGAATACACCCTGGACCACGATTTTTCCGGTGCGCTCGCCGTACTTTCCGATCTCGGCGAGCCGGATCGACCGTTCCAGGGGCGCCGCGGCGCCGTGCATGGCAAGTCGATGGTTGATGTCGACCTGCTCAAAACCTTGCACAGATCTGCCATCAGCAAATGCTGATATAGACAATAAATAATCGTGACTTTTATTTATAGACCACACTCATTAAGATGCCTTTACACGCTGCAGCCGCATAACACTTAATAACCAAGCAACTCTTACACGCCGAGAACGAGGAGAAACACATGGACCAATCGAACCGCTACGCCAACCTTAGCCTTAAGGAAGAAGACCTGATCAAGGGTGACAAGCATGTGCTGGTGGCTTATCACATGCAGCCCGCCGAAGGCTATGGCTATCTGGAAACCGCGGCGCACATCGCGGCCGAGTCCTCCACCGGCACCAACGTCGAGGTCTGCACCACCGACGAATTCACCAAGGGCGTTGACGCGCTGGTGTATTTCATCGACGAAGCCAAGGGTGTGATGAAAGTTGCCTACCCGATCGACCTGTTCGACCGCAACATCACCGACGGCCGCACCATGCTGGTGTCGTTCCTGACGCTGGCGATCGGCAACAACCAGGGCCAGGGCGACGTAAAATGCCTGAAGATGCACGATTTCTATGTCCCCTGGTCCATGCTGCGCCTGTTTGACGGCCCATCCATGAACATCGCCGATATGTGGGACATCCTGGGCCGTTCTCGCGTCGATGGCGGCTACATCGCCGGCACCATCATCAAGCCCAAGCTGGGCCTGCGTCCCGAGCCGTTCGCCAAGGCTGCCTACCAGTTCTGGCTGGGCGGCGACTTCATCAAGAACGACGAACCCCAGGGCAACCAGGTGTTCTGCCCGACCAAGAAAGTCATTCCGCTGGTGTACGACGCGATGAAGCGTGCCATGGACGAAACCGGCCAGGCCAAGCTGTTCTCCGCCAACATCACCGCCGACGACCATTACGAAATGCTCGCCCGCGCCGACTACATCCTGGAAGCCTTTGGCCCGGATGCGAACAAGGTCGCATTCCTGGTGGACGGTTACGTCGGCGGCCCCGGCATGATCACCACCGCGCGCCGTCAGTATCCGAACCAGTTCCTGCACTACCACCGTGCCGGCCATGGCGCGGTCACGTCACCTTCCGCCCTGCGCGGCTACACGGCCTTCGTGCTGTCCAAGATGTCGCGTCTGCAAGGCGCTTCCGGCATCCACGTCGGCACCATGGGTTACGGCAAGATGGAGGGCGCGGCGGATGACAAGAACATCGCCTACATGATCGAGCGCGACTCCGCAGATGGCCCTTACTACCACCAGGAATGGCACGGCATGAAGGCGACCACGCCGATCATCTCCGGCGGCATGAACGCGCTGCGTCTGCCCGGCTTCTTCGAGAACCTGGGCCACGGCAACGTGATCAACACCTCCGGCGGTGGCTCCTACGGCCACATCGACAGCCCGGCGGCCGGCGCGATTTCCTTGCGCCAGTCGTACGAGTGCTGGAAAGCGGGCGCCGACCCGATCGAGTTCGCCAAAGAGCACAAGGAATTTGCCCGCGCGTTCGAGTCCTTCCCCGGCGACGCCGACAAGATCTTCCCCGGCTGGCGCGAAAAGCTGGGCGTGCACAAGTAAGCACCTCCCTGCAGTAAACGCGAACGACGCCCCCGCCCTGCCGGGGCGTTGTTTTTCGTAGGGTGCGCCATGCGCACCACGTCAAATTGGTGCGCATGGCGCACCCTACGGGAGTCGAACATGATCGACAAAGACCAGTACAAGATTCAGCAGGAACCCTTCTACCAGCAGCAGAAGAACGAAGTCGCGCTGTACGAGGCCGCCTACCGCAACCGCCTGCCGGTGATGGTGAAAGGCCCCACCGGCTGCGGCAAGTCGCGCTTCGTCGAATACATGGCGTGGAAGCTCGGCAAGCCGCTCGTCACCGTGGCCTGCAACGAGGACATGACCGCGTCCGACCTGGTGGGGCGCTACCTGCTGGAAGCCAACGGCACCCGCTGGCTCGACGGTCCGCTCACCACCGCCGCGCGCATCGGCGCCATCTGCTACCTCGATGAAATCGTCGAGGCGCGCCAGGACACCACCGTGGTCATCCACCCGCTCACCGACCACCGTCGCGTGCTGCCGCTCGACAAGAAGGGCGAGCTGCTCAACGCGCACCCCGATTTCCAGCTGGTGATTTCCTACAACCCCGGCTACCAGACGCTGATGAAGGACTTGAAGCAGTCGACCAAGCAGCGCTTCACCGCCTTCGATTTCGACTACCCCGAGGCCGCGCTGGAAACGCGGATCGTGGCGGAAGAGACCGGCATGGACGAAGCGGTGGCCGCCAAGCTGGTGAAGGTCGCCGGCGTCGCCCGCAACCTGAAAGGGCACGGGCTGGACGAAGGCATCTCCACCCGTCTGCTGGTGTACGCCGCGACCCTGATCAAGGACGGCGTGGACCCGACGGACGCCTGCCGCATGGCACTGGTGCGCCCGATCACCGACGACGCCGACATCCGCGAAACGCTGGATCACGCCATCGACGCCACATTCGCGTGATATGAAGAAACGTAGGGTGCACTTCGTGCACCGCTCTTCTTTAACCGCCGTGCGCGAAGCGCACCCTACGTAAATGTCCCACTATCGTCGCTCCCGCATGGGTGGCGCCACGTACTTTTTCACGGTGGTGACGTATCGCCGACAGCCGCTACTGACCCGGCCGGAGGCGATGGATGCCCTGCGCGAGGCTTTTCGTTCCGTTCAACACGCCCACCCTTTTGAGATGGACGCCGTCGTCATCCTGCCCGATCATTTGCACGCCTTATGGACGTTGCCTGCGGGCGATCAAGACTTCAGCCGTCGCTGGGCCATGATCAAACGCCTCGTATCCAGAGCGGTCGGGCATCTTGCTGCGCCCGTCGCCACGCCCTCCATGAAAACAAGGCATGAATCCGGATTCTGGCAGCGGCGCTTCTGGGAGCACCTGATACGGAATGATGAGGACTATGCGAGGCACATGGATTACATCCACTTCAATCCAGTCAAGCATGGCCACGTCGGGCGTCCGGCGGATTGGTCGCATTCGAGCTTCCAAAGATGCGTGGAGCGAGGCATTTACCCGGCAGATTGGGCATCGGGCGTGGAGATCGAAGGTGAATTCGGTGAGTGAAAATACGCAATGCGGTGCACTTTGTAGGGTGCACTCCATGCACCATCCATGGAACAGGCAATGCGGTGCACGGAGTGCACCCTACGCTGATTGCATGATGAGTAGCGCATGCGTGCAATATGGCACCATCCTTTGTGGCAATGCGGTGCACGAAGTGCACCCTACGTTGAGTGCATGATGAATAGTGCGTGCGTGCAATATGGCACCACCCTTTGTAGGGTGCACTCCGTGCACCACCCATGGAGCAGACCATGACCAAAACCGAATACCAGCATCCCCTGATGGCGGCCTACTGGAAGCAGCTCGACACCCGCTTTCCGCAGGTGGAGGAGGTGTTCGAGGATGTCATGGCCGAGGCGCTGTCGGTGCTCACGCGCGAAGGGATCGATGCCTACCTCAATGCCGGCTGCGTCATCGGCAAGCTGGGGCGCGGCGAGGAGCCGATGCTGGCGTTCCTGGAAGAATGGCCGTCCGCCGCGAAGGCTGTGGGCGAATCCGCTTTGCCGGCGGCGATGGCGCTGATCCAGCGCATGCAGAAGTCGCCCAACGGCCGTGCCATCGCGCCTTTTCTGCAGACCCTGGCGCCGGTGGCGCGGCGCCTGCAAACGCAGGAGCAGTTGCAGCTTTACCTGGATATCACGCTGGATTTCATGGAGCGCACCACCGGTTCCATCCACGGCCACCACACCACCTTCCCCAGCCCGGGCCTGCCAGAGTTTCTCGCCCAGGCGCCGAACCTGCTCAGTCAGCTGACGCTGGCCGGCCTGAAGAACTGGGTGGAATACGGCATCCGCAACTACGGCACCCATCCCGAGCGGCAGAAGGATTTCTTCAGCCTGCAGTCGGCCGACAGCCGCGCCGTGCTGCAGCGCGAGCGCCACGGCACCCTGCTGGCGGACATCGAGCACAAGCTGGACCTCTACTTGCGCGGCCTGTGGCAGGACGGCGACCATCTGGTGCCGTACTCCACCGCCTTCGATGAAATCCGCAAGCCGATTCCGTATTACGACAAGCTCGGCATCCGCCTGCCCGACGTATACGACGATGTAACAGTAGGGTGCGCCGTGCGCACCGATCAAGAGGGGGCCGTTCAGGAAGGTGCGCACGGCGCACCCTACGAATCGCAGACCACAGCGCCTGCAATCGCGGGTAAACCCGCTCCCACGACAGCAGTAACTGTAGGGTGCGCCATGCGCACCAATCAAGCCGGCGTCAACCAGGGCGGTGCGCACGGCGCACCCTGTGAATCGCAGCCCATCCCCGGCATCGCCCCCATCCTTCCCACACCCCCCCCTGTAGGAGCGGGTTTACCCGCGATCACAGCGCCTGCAATCGCGGGCAAGCCCGCTCCCACGACAGCGGCTGGCGAAACCATACGCATACCCGGCATCGACCGCTACCGCGCCGTGCTCGCTCACATCGTCGGCCACCGCCGCTGGTCCGAGGCGCAGATCGCCGACAACTGGAGCCCGTTCCAGCGCATGGCGGTCGAGTTCTTCGAGGACTGCCGCATCGAGACGCTGCTGATCCGCGAATACCCCGGCCTGCGCCGGCTTTTCCTCGCGCTGCATCCGAAGCCGATGGAAGGCGCCTGCGATCCGGAAACCACCTCCTGCCTGCGCTTCCGGATGGCGATGTTGTCGCGCGCGCTGCTGGAAACGGCTGGTGCACAAAGTGCACCCTACGGCGATCCCAACGCGGCTGGTGCGCATGGCGCACCCTACGACGAGCCCAACGTAGCTGGTGCACAAAGTGCGCCCTGCGACGCCTCGGAGTCTTCCCGTAGGGTGCGCTCCGCGCACCGCCCGGATCATTCAAGTCACGGCTATACCGACCCCGTTTTGCGCGAATTCGTTGAGCGCTTCCATGAAGTGATGGCGCAAGGCGAATCCTCGACCGGCGAAATCGCCGCGCTGGCCCTCTCCTACGTCGCCAGAACGCGCCGCCAGAGCGACCAGCTCGCCAAAATCCACTTCGCCGACACGGTCGTCGACTACCGCGACGACAACCGCCAGATGTGGAAATTCATCGAGTCGGGTGACGAGGAAGAAGCCTTCGACGAGAAGCGCAAGATCGAGCCGGACAAGGAAATCCACGGCCTGCCGCCGCGCCATTACCCCGAGTGGGACTACGCCAGCCAGACCTACCGGCCGGACTGGGCCAGCGTGTACGCCGCGCTGCATCCCAGCGGCAACCCGGCTGACATCGACCGCCTGCTCGCCAAGCACGGCGCGCTCGCCAAGCAGCTGAAGAAGATGCTCGACCTGCTGAAGCCGCAGGACAAGGTGCGCATCCGCTACCAGGAGGAGGGCAGCGAGCTCGATCTCGACGTCGCGATCCGCTCGCTGATCGACTTCAAGTGCGGCGCCACCCCCGACCCGCGCATCAACATGAGCCACAAGACCAGCGGCCGCGACATCGCCGTGCTGCTGCTGCTGGACCTGTCCGAGTCGCTCAACGAAAAGGCGGCGGGCTCCGACCAGACCATACTCGAACTTTCCCAGGAGGCGGTGTCGCTGCTGGCCTGGGCGATCGAGAAGCTGGGCGATTCGTTCGCCATCGCGGGCTTCCACTCCAACACCCGCCACGACGTGCGCTACCTGCACATCAAGGGCTACGGCGAGCACTTCAACGACGACGTCAAGGCGCGCCTGGCCGCGATGGAGGCGGGTTATTCCACCCGCATGGGCGCTGCGATGCGCCACGCCGCCCATTACCTCGGCGCCCGCCCGGCCGACAAGAAGCTCATGCTCATCCTCACCGACGGCATGCCGTCCGACGTCGACGTTCACGACGAGCGCCTGCTGATCGAAGACGCCCGCCAGGCCGTCAAAGAGCTCGACCAGCAGGGCATCTTCCCCTACTGCATCAACCTCGACCCCAAGGCCGACGAATACGTCGGCGACATCTTCGGCCACCAGTACACCGTCATCGACCGCATCGAGCGGCTGCCGGAGCGGCTTCCGCAGCTGTTCATGGCGCTGACGAAGTAGCCAGGAGGTTGATTGGCCTGGCGTGTCGATGTTTGTCCCGGATTGTTCATTAGGCTCGTAGGGTGCGCCGTGCGCACCGATCCATGCTCTGTTCATGGCGCTCACGAAATAAGCAGGGGCTGCGTCTGGGGCCGCCATACTGGCGGCCAATAAATATGTGAGCAGGATGTAAAATGTATTGAATTAAAAGGCCAAAGGCCACGAAGCCCACCGCACCACGCACCGCCTATGCGGATACCTACACAATGCCGCGATGTCATCGTTATCTTGTTCGGGCGCCTCGTACTATGAGTATCCATTATCCGGCCACGCCTTCTGCCATGCTTGGCAGCCTTATCCGGCACAGGGAATTGCTTTGGGATCTGGTCAAGCGTGACTTTATAGGGCGTTACAAAGGTTCCATGCTGGGCGTCGTCTGGTCTTTGTTCAACCCGCTATTCATGCTGGCCATATACACCATCGTCTTCAGCGTGGCTTTCAAGGCCAGATGGGGAACTGGCGAAGAAAGCAAGGTCGCATTCGCCATCGTGCTTTTCTCGGGGATGATCGTTCACAGTTTTTTTGCCGAATGCCTTAACCGAGCCCCGGGCTTAATCACCAGCCACGCCAATTACGTCAAGAAAGTAGTATTCCCACTTGAAATACTGCCGTGGATGGCGTTGTTCTCAGCCTTGTTGCATTTTCTCGTCAGCTTCGGCGTCCTTATGGTTTTTTGCCTGCTGGCCGGTGTAACTGTTCATATCGGTGCGTTGTTAATCCCCATTATTCTCATCCCCCTGATATTGATGATGCTTGGCCTTTCCTGGATATTCGCCTCGCTTGGCGTCTATCTGCGTGACCTTTCCCAGGTCATGGGAATGGTCACTACCGTTGCACTTTTCCTGGCGCCGGTTTTCTACCCCATCGAATCCCTCCCCGAAACCTATCAGGCGCTCCTGGCGTGGAATCCGATTACCCTCCCTATCATTCAACTACGCGACTTGATGCTCTGGGACAAACCGTTGCAATGGGGTGAATGGGCAATCAGTCTGGCCATTGGCGCATCGGTCTGCTCCATCGGTTACTGGTGGTTCCAGAAATCGCGTCGAGGATTTGCCGATGTCCTCTAATGAAATCGTCATAGACGTTCGCAATCTCAGCAAGCGTTACGAAATCTACAACACGCCGCGCGACAGGCTGAAGCAACTTGTCTTGCCCCATTTGCACCAGGCAGCCAATCGCGCAGGTGTCGCGTTGGGGATATCGAAACATCATTCCGCGCCCCGTTATTTTCGAGAATTCTGGGCGCTGACTGACGTCTCCTTCCAGGTGCGAGGTGGCGAAACCCTGGGCATCATCGGCCGCAATGGCAGCGGCAAAAGCACCCTGCTGCAAATCCTTGCCGGCACCTTGGCGCCGACAAGTGGTGAGGCCAAGGTAACAGGGCGCATCGCCGCGTTGCTGGAGCTGGGCAGCGGTTTCAACCCGGAATTTACCGGATGCGATAACGTCTTCCTGAATGGGCGAATTCTCGGGCTCACCCAGAAAGAAATCGAAGCACGCTACGAGCAGATTGTTGAGTTTGCCGATATTGGCGAGTTCATTGACGAGCCTGTCAAGACTTACTCCAGCGGCATGTTTTTAAGGCTCGCCTTTGCGGTGCAGGCGCATATCGACGCCTCCATCGTCATCATCGACGAGGCTCTGGCGGTGGGAGACGTGTTCTTTCGCCAAAAGTGTTACGCCCGCCTGGAACAATTAAAAACGGCAGGCGCTGCAATTTTGCTTGTGTCGCACTCAATGCCAGATATTGAACAGTTTTGCGAACGGGCCATATTGCTTGACCACGGCGAACCGCGCTTTATCGGGTTGGCGTCCGAAGCGGCCAAGCACTATTACCTGCTGCATCAGGCGGAAAGCCGCAAAGGGCAGCAGCAAGAAAGCAGCCCTGTAAAGATGCCAGTCGAAAAACCGGTTGAGCATGTGATCGATCGCCCGCCAGTCGAAGCCTTTCTCGACCTGACGAACAAATCACAGATCAGCAATGGGCAGGCGCGCTGTGTGGGCGTTGCCGTATGTAATGCGGCAGGTGAGCCATGTAACAGTTTTCGGCAGGGTGAGCGGGCGATTTTTTATTACGAGTTTGAACTCAATGAAGATATCGGCGTGCCCATCTGCGGCATTGTGATTAAGAATGACCGGGGCGTCACTGTTCACGGAAAGAATAGTTGGCAATATGATGACAATGTGCCGGCGAGCTTAGGATCCGGCAGCAAGGTGTGGTGCAAGCAGGAAATTAACCTGGACCTGGGCCTTGGAGAATACGTTTTTGAGATTGGCCTGGCATCTGTATCGACACATACCTGGAAGCATAGGGAGCGTGTTTCCCATGAAGAAATGTCGGCAAAACGTATGCGAATTTGTCATATTACCGATGCGGGTTCCTTTTCTGTAGGGCCGGCAGTAAGAAACAATATTCAATTTCTAACGCACCATGGGCTTGCCAATCTGCCCGGAAAAATGACGATTACTGTTGAATCCCCCTCTTCGCATGCCGAGAGGGCTTCTTATACCCATACCAGAAAGTCTCAAGTGACACAAACGCAGCAAAATGAGCAACCAACTTTATTCCATGTTACGCACTGGAAAGCCGGTTCACAGTGGATTTACAAAATTCTTCGAGAAATAGCCCCTGATCGAATTATTACTCCCCAGCTAAATGGACAGCATTATCAGGACACTTCGCTGGTTCGGGGGGCTGTTTATCCAACCGTGTATGCAACCAGGGAGCAGTTTTACTCAGTTTCCCTACCTGACAACTATCGCAAATTGATAATTATCAGGGACTTGAGAGACACCCTTATTTCTGGATATTTCAGCATTCGCTACAGTCACACGATCATAAGTGCAGACCTTGCAAGATGGCGCGAACGCCTGGAGGCTATGACCACCGAGGCAGGCTTATTGATGTTGATGGATGAATGGTTGCCCGCGTCAGCAAGAATTCAAGAGTCATGGATAGAAGCGGGCGAGAAGTTCATACGCTACGAGGATCTGCTGGAAAATGATTCAGAAATTTTGGAAGAGGTGTTGATTAAGCACTGTGAAATTCAAGTTTCTCCGGAGAGGCTACGTGAGGTTGTTGACGCTAACCGCTTCGAGAGCTTGACAGGTGGCAGGAAACCCGGAGAAGAAAATATCATGGCACATGAAAGAAAAGGAGTTTCTGGGGACTGGCGGAATTATTTCACGCCACTAGTCGCTGACAAATTTAACGAGCGCCATGGCGAACTTTCAAGCAAAGCTGGCTATGCATCCAACACGATTCCAGGAAAGTGAATAAGCAATTTTTCCTACCCTGCGGCACCCCGCAGACGCCGCTGTAGGAGCGGCTTCAGCCGCGATGCGCCGCAAGGCGCAAAGCAAGGTGGCGCGCCAAGGCTGCGCCGCGCCACCTTTGCGGGCTGGGCTGGCCGATATTGCATAGTCAGGATCTCTTGCGGGCGGCATAAAAATAACATCTGTACCAGCCCCACCCAACAGATGTTTCACGAGCGCGAGCTTATAAAACATGCAAATTGAAAAGTCGATTATTTTAACCGAATTTCCAAAATCAGGAGGGTCATGGATTACATCCATGCTTGGAGACGCTTTGCAGATCCCCCAAAGAGACATCTATGTGAGGCCCGGCTTTGATCTGTTTGATATAAAAAAGCATCCCTGGTATAGCGACGCCAACAATTTGGATTTTCCAGAGCGGTCTGTGGTTAAAAGTCACGAGTTGCCAGGGTCGAAGTTGATCGACTTTGATGCCACCTATATCAATTTGGTTCGAGACGGCCGTGATGTAGTTGTTTCGAAATGGTTTTTCGACAAAGAGTTTTGCGTCCAGAATGCCATCTCAACTTCGTTCGAGGAAGATTTTGGCGAATATGTGGAAAAAACAGCACGTGACTGGGCTAATTATGTTTTAGCTTGGGCAGAGAAATCGGTTGTAACAATTCGCTATGAAGAGTTTTTGTCAAATCCTGTTCATTATCTTGGATCCTTGCTGATCGCTATTGGATATGTAAATTTTTCCCGGAAAGAATTGGAAGACACCGTTTCGAAATTTACCAAGGAAAAATTCAAGGCTTCTCTTGGGGAAGTATTCAAGCACAATACATTCGTAAGAAAAGGAATTTCGGGAGATTGGAGAAACCATTTCTCTGAAGGAAATGTGGTGACTTTCAAGCGGGTTGCGGGTGATGCATTGTTGTCGCTGGGTTATGAAGTGAATTCAGATTGGAATATTTAAAATATTCGAAAGAATGAATAGTACAACTCAGCCCTTCAGAAATATTTTCAGGCTATGACGCAGTCACTACGCTCTATCCCCACATCCCACCCCTGAGCCACTGGCGCGCATGGAAACACGCTGCCTATCAGAATCCTAACTCAATGGCTACATCCTTGATCTTGGTTGAGGCAGCGGGCGCTGGCTGACTCGAAGACCTGGTAACGAGACGAGCAGTTCAAGCAACTCACCAAATCCCAGTGCCATCACAGGAACGCACCCGTTTCAATCCTGTCGGCAGCGCCCGCAACGGCAAAAGCAAGAAGACGCGAAAGGGCGTATTGCCGATCGAAATCGCGCGCGATCACCAAGGCGCCTTTGAACCGCAGTTGATCCTCTAAACGCCCAACCTGCCGCGCGCGTGGCGGCAATCGCGGCCGTTGTGTGCCCGTCGTGTATCTCCACTGTCTCCCTGTCAAGGCACGCGCTGCCGGCGCCGTGCGCGGCTAAGGTGTTTACCTCGCGCCGAACAGCCTCAGCCAGAAATGGACGATGCCCTTGCGGAACTGAGTCGCGAGAACCGACCTACTCTCTAAAGAGAGGGCAGGATGTCTCCGCGGCTGATGAAAAGCCGTTCACCCAAAATTCAGCCCCCTCAGATCACCCCGTTTCCTTAAACAAACCTGAAGGAGAAAACCATGAAAACCCCACAAGCGCTTACGACCCCGATGATTTTTGCACTTCTTCTCGGCACCTGGACAGGCGCGGCGCTGGCCGGAACTGAGGGCGTCACCAATACCTTCTATGGCACCGGTGCCGGGTCGAGCACGGCCGGGGACACTCAGCTCGACACCTTTGTGGGTGCCGGTGCCGGCAATTCCAATACCACCGGTTACAGCAATACTTTCCTGGGAAATGCTGCCGGCACCAGCAACATCGGTGGTTATCAAAACACCTTCATCGGGGAGGGGGCCGGCTACTCCAACACCACCGGTAACAACAACACCTACGTCGGGTATCACGCCGGCTACAACAACGTCGGCGCCGGCCGCAACGTCTTCATCGGTTTCGCTGCGGGGGCACACAACGCCGGCGGCGGCAACAAGCTCTTCATTGACAATTGCCTCAACGGTAGTCCTTGCGACTCCCCCTTCATCTACGGCGAATTCGACAATCATCTCTTGGAGATCAACGGCGAGGTCGGCATCGCGGCTAACGGCGCATCGAAGTCGCAACTGCATTTCTCGCTCGATGGCAGCGACGTGGGCGGCTGGCTCACCTCGGTGACGGACAACAACTTCTTTGTCTCCTCCGGGGCGGCCTATGACGCCACCGCCGGCGGCTGGGTCCAGAAGTCGGCCGATACCAAGGCCGTGATGGCCGGCTCGGGCGGGGCGGGCGACCGCGTCTTCACGAACACCGGCGCGGCGGTGGGGGCGAATTTCGCCCCCACGGTGCGGCTGCACATCGACTACAGCGGCAACGTCGGGATCAACACCGCGGCGGTGGCGGGGGTGCCGATCAGCACCGCCACCGGGGCGCTGCTCACGGCCGGCGGCGTATGGCAGAACAGCTCCAGCCGCGAGCGCAAGGA
>JAUYCF010000010.1 GCA_030692355.1 Thiobacillus sp. | reverse complement strand
CTTCTGCTCGATGAAGATCACCCAGGACGTACGTGAGTACGCGGCGAAGGAGGGCCTCACCGAAGCCGCCGCGCTGGCCAGGGGCATGGAAGTGAAAGCGGTGGAATTCGTCAAGCAGGGCGCCGAGGTGTACCGCAAGGTCTGACTGCCATAAGCACAGTCCAACCTTTCTTGCTACGAAGCCCTGAGTCATAATGAGTGCGATGGCAAACCTTGAAATCAATTTGGAAGAGGAATTTCAGCATCTTCCGCAAGCTCCAATTGTGGAGGCAGTGATTGATATTCGGGCGCGTTCGACTGCCACATTTAACGAGGAGTCACTAAGACCGCAGATAGAAGCTGCACTCACTGGCTATCAGTTTCTGGATTCTCATCAAGAGCTTCAGCATGAAATCAAACTGGAAGACGGACAGGCTTCAAGCCAGATTATTCGTTTCGACTGGAAAGGATTACGCTTTCAATCGGACGATAAGAAACATATCGCACAATTCAATCGTGATGGATTTGTTTTCAGTCGGCTAGAGCCTTACCAAGATTGGCCGCAGTTGCACAGCGAAGCAATGAAGCTTTGGCAGGTTTATCTTGAGCTTGCCAAGCCAGTAGCAATCGATAGGCTGGGTTTGCGTTTTATCAATAGAATTCGGCTACCAATTGGTGAGTTCCAGTTTGAAGACTATATGAAATCCGCGCCCCAACCCCCCCAAGGGCTGGATTTGCCGTTTGCCGGTTTTATGCATCAGGACACGCTCATGGTGCCAGGCCGATCGTATGTCATTAATATTGTTAAGACGATACAACCCCCGGCGGTTGATGAGCGCTCAGGAGCGGCTTTGATTCTGGATATTGACGTGCTGACCACTCAGGGATATGAGTTAGATGATGGGGCGGAATTGAGGCGGCATTTATTGGAAATGCGGTGGCTAAAAAACAAGGCATTCTTTGGCAGTATTACTGACAAGGCTTGGGCGTTATTCAAATGAGTATAATAAATATAAGGATCGAAAAATGTCAACAATGACAATTTCTCAATTTGGCGCACTGCCTTCACGTGGTGCAAGTGCGACGGCCGAGTTTATCGCTAAGCAAGCTCAGGAACGACGCCAAAAATGGCTAAGCAGCTATACGTTTGGACAGCAACTGAGTGTGTCTGTCAAAGAGCTCCACCAAATTTACCAGGAATGTGGCCAGACAAACTGGGATGGCTATGAAGCCATGCCAGTTGCAGTCGAGACATATGAATTGGCTTATCGGTTTTTGGAAGCATTGCCATTAGGGACATCTGCCCCGACTCTCGGTGCAGAGCCCGACGGACATATTGCTTTCGAGTGGTTTCAATCCCCGCGCAGAATGCTGTCTGTCAGTATCAGCCCGGAGGGCGACCTTCATTACGCGGCGTTGTTGGGTAGCAGCACACACTATGGAACTGAGCCATTTTACGGAGAAGCACCTGGAACGATCCTGGATATTATCCGCCGCATCACGGCCGCATGCGCATGAGCGTTCAAACCCCAGTTGCCGCCGACGAGCAACTGGCGCGGTTTATCCTTTTTAGCAAATGGTTTCGGTCCGATGCAACGGTCAGGCCCGAAGCGTTTATGCCTCACCCCCATGTGGATCTTTCGGTTACCCGTCACCAATCACTTTCTGAACACGAGATTTGGGCAATAGGCCAAGGCGTTGCCGGTGTTCGAGGGGCGACTCTTTACGGGCGCGCGGATATTCGCGCAGCTGATGCCTTGCGACAATCGCTTAACGTGAAGTCTGTGCCCGTTCAAAATAACCCGAACCACGCAAATATCATCGGGTGGCCTGAGCAGAAACCAGCACAGAAAATTATCGCCTTGCAGTTGGCTGCAGTTGCCAAATATCGCAGCAGACCTTGAGTAACCCCCTACGATAAAGTCAGCCGTCCCTGCAACGAAGCATCGTTGAGCGGGCGCACCCGCGCAAAATCGAGCAATTCCCCAAGCCGCGCGCCTTTGCTACGCCAGTCTCGAAATAAGCTTTCCCCCAGCAGCACGTAATGCCAGGGCAAACCGTCGCGCTGTTCGGGCGGCAGGCTGTTGATGCGCTCGCACCAGGCCGTGGCGGATTTCAGCTTGCGCTGCACATTGGGGTGAGTGGTTTGTTGCTGCGCCTTGGTTTCGACCAGGTAGATAGCCGCCTCCGTGCGCACCAGAAAGTCCGGCGAGTAGAGCGCGGGAAGGCCGTCTTCCTTTACGTAGCGCAGGCGGGCGAAGGTGTGGCGGTTTTCGCTGATTTTGCAAAATGCCTGTATCCCTGCATTGGCCTGCGCCCATTCCATGAAAGCACGTTCCAGCCCACCGTTGCGGATAGGAAAAGCCAGCCGTTCGTAAATGCACTTGTTCACAGGCAGTGAGCTGCTCTCGCGCATCATCAGCTTCGGCACTTCGGACAGGCAGCGGTGCAGCACTTCAGTTTGTCCGGTGATTTGTGGCGCTTCGGACTCGATCAGCGCCATTGCGAACACCTTGGCGATGTGATCGACCACCGGTTGCAACAGCAACACACGCCAGTTTTCACCCTCCATCGGGTTGAACGGGCCGCTGAATAACTGTGTCCAGATGTAATCGTCGAGTGCGCCGGTGAGATCGGCTGTGTTGACCTGCAAGTAGGGGTTGGCAAGGTGCGCAGCGATCTTGTTGCCTTTTGGCAGCGGCTGGCTCAGCGCCTGACTGATGCGGCGCGTCAGCCGCGCCAGAAAATCGTTGTAGCCGGTAACGTTCATGACTGCGCCGTCCACGCGGTAGTCGCCGAACAGCGTGTTGCTCTGCAAATCCTGCGAGACGAAGACATCGCCCCGCCCCAGCATGGCGGTGAGTTGTTCCGGGGTCATGGCGGTGAAGGCCGGCAGCTTCATCACATCCAGCGCGGCGTGATCCATGGTTTCGTCGGCTTCGCGCAGGATGAAGGGGATGCCGAAATCGAATGCCTCGAAACCGTCGCGCAACGCCGCCGCGATCACGTCACCCGTGCTGCTCGTGCTGTCGCTGGCTTCGGTCGATTCGCCAGCCAGTCCTTCGCCGATCAGCTCGTCGTAAAACGACTGGAACGCCGGATGCTCGACGATCGACAACACGTCGATCAGGCTGCCCGGTTCCTGCCCGTTCTTCAGTCGTTCCCGGTTGTCGCGCTTGATGTCATCGTACTCCGGATCGCGCCACATCAGCCGCAGGCCACGGCCGATGGTTTGCTCCAGCAGAATCTGCGCCTGGCTCGAACGCAGCGGCACGATGACGCAGATGTTGTTGACGTCGAATCCTTCGCGCAGCATCAGTGCGCTCACAATCACGCGCGGCGTGGCGTGTCTGTCTACGTTGAACAGACGCTTGCGCACCGGCGCCCAATCCTTCTCGCCCAGCTCGGCTTTTTTGCCCGAGTCGATGGTCATCACCTCGTTTTCGCTGAGGCCTTCCTGCTGTAGAAATGTGGCAACCAGCGGCGACACCGTGGTGTCTTCGCACACCACCAGCATCTTGGGGTGGCGCGCCGGGTCGATTTTGGCGAAATCCGTTTCCAGTTTTTTCAACTTGGACAGTCCCGCGCGCAGCATCACGCGCTGGCCTTCGCTCAATATGGCGTTGCCATCCTCATCGCGTTCAGCCTTGAACTCCAGCGGCAGTGCGCCGATCTCCTTGCGCCGATCCAGCACCAGCGACTTCACCAGCCCGAGGCGCATCGCGCTCTTCAAATCAAAGTCAGTGATGATGTGCGGAAAGTACAGCTTGCGTTTGTTCTTGCCGCTGCCCACGTCGTTATAAGGCGTGGCGGAAAAGTCCATTTGCACAAAGCGGCGACCTTTGCTTTCGGCGATGCGCGACAGGCTCTTCTGCCATTCCACCTCGGTCGTCTCGCCTTCGCGCTTCACTTCGTGGATGTGGTGCGCTTCGTCGTTGAACACCATCAGTTCGGGCAGCCTGGCCAGAAACTCCAGCACATTGCCACGCGCGTAGCGGCGGTCGAGCACGTCCAGACTATTGCCGGTGGCACGCCCCGGCGTCAGCGGCAGCACGGCGTCGATCACCTGCTTGGGTTCCGGCGGCGCACCGGGGCTGAGCATGTCCTCATCGGACTCCGCCTCGTCGCCTTCCGCCAGCAAGTGCCAGTTGGCCATTGTGATCATGCCGTTGCCGGTGGCTTTCAGGCCGATCTCATCCTTGGCGCAGACATTGCCACGCACAAAGCCGAACACCTGCTCGCGGTGCGAATCCGGAATTAACAGGTCGGCAAATTGCGCCACGTCCGAGGTGGAAAAATCGCGCACGCCGCCCATGAGCTTGCCGCAAAACGCATCCAGCAACCGCTCGTACACAATCAAACCGGGGGCGACGATCAGAAACTGCCGGGTGAAGCGCGGATCGTCCACGCCCTCGTTCAAAGCCGCATTCTTGTTAAGCATTTGCCAGATCAGCAGCGCCTGCAAGACCCAGGTTTTGCCCGTGCCGGTCGCCATTTTCAAACAGTATTTGGGGTGCGCGTGTTTGGCTTGTGCGACTTCGCTCATGCGACTGCCAGCCAGCAGCGCATCGGGCGCCGCTTGCTTGTATAGATCCAGCAGCGTGGTCGCGCCCGGAACCTCGTGCGCCACGATGGCATTCAGAATCGCCCGCTTCTGCCCGGCGTGGAAATTCAGCCCGCCACGCGCCGCCACCATGTCGTCGCCGAACCACCACTTCAGTAACTCGGAAGTAACGGGGGTAACCAGGTCGAGCATTTCAGCCGTGCCGGATTCGAGGCCCAGGCAAAGCGCGTTGGCTTTGGCAGTCAGCCCGGCAGACAGTGCAAGCTGGTCCTCCGTCCTGGTGCTCATGCTGCTGCCACGGCTGTCACCACTTCCGCCTCGAAGCCGAACACATCCACCACCCGCACGCACACCCGGCGCGCGTCGGGTTTTGTGGGGACGGTCAGCGTGGCCTGCGTCACCACCCGCAGCGGGTCGCCGTCATTCGCTGTGTTGCCGCGATAGTCCTGCCACACTGAGCGGAATACCTGGCCGTCGTAATCCGGGTCAACCGCCCAGTATTCAATCAGTGCCAGCGGTTCGGCGTTGGCAATAGCCTGCAGTTTTACCCGATTGGCTTCATCCAGATTGATCGCCTCGGGCGACAGCAATACATAGTTCCTGAGTTTGACCGTCAGCGTTTCTGTTGCCGCCTCGTAGGGTGCGCCATGCGCACCATGCTGCTCATCGGTGCGCACGGCGCACCCTACGCACTCCACCGGCCAGATCGTCAGGTACTGCAAGGAAGAAAACCGCACCGATCCCCGCAGCTTTTCCAGCCCGCCCTTCTTCTTCAAGCGGTCCATCAGGTCGGGCGGAATCACCAGCACTTCGAGCCGTTCATCATTCAGCGCCGTGATCGTCTCGCCGATCGAAGGCTCGAAGTTCCAGCCCAGAACCACCACGCGATCCCAGCCACCCAGCAGAGTGTCGCGTTGCGCGATGGCCTTTTTCAGCGTCGCCGTGCCGGTCAGCTTGTTCGGCGAATCGGCCAGCACCAACGTCTTGCTGCCGCCCGCGGTGACGTGGCCGAGGTTGCGTTGCGGGCTGTCCTCCGGCGACAAGGGCAACGCGCCGTACAGCGATAACACAATCTGCGACAGATCGCCGATGCGGAAATCGCGTCCCAGCGTCGCGCGCGCGGCTTCCACCTGATAGTCGCCGATGGCCTGATACAGAAACGGCTTCGCATCCTGGTCAATCAGCCGCTTGCGCATGATCATGCAGGCGGGCTTGCCGAGGTCGGTGGTAATCCAGCGACGGCCGAGTTTTTCGGCGACGGCGGCGGTGGTGCCGGAGCCGCCGTTGAAGTCGGCGACGAGGTTTCCTTGAGCTGTATGGGCTGCAATTATTCGCACCAACAGGGCTTCAGGCTTTTGCGTGGCGTAATCCGTACGCTCTTTGGCGGATGGGTGGATGTAGGCAATATCCCAAACATCACCGGCATGTACACCTTTTTCGTCACGAAAGATTTTGTATCGTTCACCATGAAGGCCTTGCCACCTAAAAAGCCTGCCGTCTTCATCGAGCTCGTAGCTCTCGTTTCTGCCCTTTTCTTCGTTAGCCGGCTTTACCCAAACTGTGTTGTAAAGGCGTCTTTCTTTGTTTTTGGCGTACCAAAATAACGTGTCGTGTAGTCGTTGATAGTTGTAAGCAGGGGCGGTCCAGCGACGGTAGTGCCAGATAAGCTCGTTTACGAAATTCGTTTTACCAAACACCTCATCCATCACAATCTTTACGTAATGCACCACATGCCAATCCAGATGCACGTAGATTGAACCAGTATCGGCCAGCAGTTCGCGCATCAGGATCAGGCGCGGCGTGATCATCGCCAGATACGACGCGGTGCCGTCGCTCCAGGTATCGGAGTAGGCGAACTGTTCGATGACGGTGGGCTTTTGTTCCAGCTCGACGCCGGGCAGGGTGACCTTGGTGCGGTAGTCAGCCTTGGAGTCGAATGGCGGGTCGATGTAGATCAGATCGACTTTGCCGCGTAGCGAGGGCGTGGTGTCGTCGCCCGCCAGCAGCGCGGCCATGGCGAGCAGGTTGTCACCGTAGATCAGGCGATTCGTCCACGGTGCTTCGGGTGCCGCACTCAAACCGGGCTGCACCGGGTCAATCAGCGTTCTTTGCGTGGGGTTGAACACGCCTTCACGTTGGGCTTGCCGATTTTGGCTTGTGATCCAGTCGTGAGCCGCCGCATCTTTTGCGGGCAGCACGATTTCGCGCGTTTGCAGTTGCACGCGATGACGGCTTTCGATGCTTTCGAGGATTTTCTCGGCTTGCTGCCTGCCCTTGGCAACGATTTCAGGCAGTTGTTCGAGCAGGGATTTTGGCATGGAATGCGAACTGCGGCACAGGATGAGGTCGCGCGGACTTTGCCATTATTGATCCGGCACGAATTAAACATGACTACCGTTCGCCCTGAGCCTGTCGAAGGGCTGTGCTTCGACAGGCTCAGCACGAACGAACTCACGGATAAATCTGGCCGGATCAATAGTTACGTTCATGACGTAACTAAACGTGACGCCGTTCTTACCCTTGTCGTGCGTACCGCCGGTAACTTCCCGGCATGGATAGCGCAAGCAAAAAATTTGCGGAACGGTTACGCGCCGCGATGGCGGCGGCCGGTTATGAAGCCAAGCCTTCGGTGCTGGAGCGTGAAT
>JAUYCF010000083.1 GCA_030692355.1 Thiobacillus sp. | reverse complement strand
GAAGAAGGCGCTTTCGGTGGTGGACGCGGCGCAGTTGATGCGCCAGCACCACGTCGGCGATCTGGTCGTGGTCGAGGAAAAAAACGGCCGCAGGCATCCCGTCGGCATCGTCACCGATCGCGACATCGTGGTGGAGGTGGTGGCGGCGGGGGTGAATCCGGATGCGCTCAAGGTGGGCGACATCATGGGCCCGGAAGTGGCGACCGTGCGCGAAAGCGAAGGCCTGTTCGAGGCGCTGCGCTTCATGCGCGGCAAGGGCGTGCGGCGCATGCCGGTGGTCGACCGTGACGGCGGCCTGGTCGGCATCCTCACGCTGGACGATCTGCTGAGCCTGCTGGCGGAGGAAATGACCGAACTGGCGAAGCTGGTGTCGCATGAGCGGCAGCGCGAAGCGGCCAGCCGTGCTTGAAGCCTTGCAGCCTTTCGTAGCGCCGGGGGACGCGCCGCGGCATCAGTCGAGGACGAACGTGACCTTGAGGACCACCCGGTATTTCACGATTTTCCCGCTCTCGACGACGACCGACTGTTCCTTCACCCATGCGCCCTGGATGTTGCGCACGGTTTTGGCGCCGGTCTCGATGCCCTGACGAATGGCGTCTTCGAAGCTGCTGGTGGATTCGGAACTGATTTCGATGATTTTGGCGACTGACATGGTGTCCTCCTCGTGGCCACTGCCGCGCGTTGCAGCAGGTCATTGACCAATATAGTCGAACGAACGGGCGGCTCGTGCGTGCCCTTCGTCTGGAGCATGAGCCATTTCCATATCGGCGCTGGCGGCCTTCCACCACGAGAGCCAGGCGCGCGCGCGGAACACGCGGAGCAGCTGTGCGCCTTCACCCGTCAGTCCAATGGCGAGACCCTGATGGTACTGGTGCCGCGCCTGTTCGACAGCCTCATGAGCGAGGAGGGCCGCCTGCCGGTCGGCGATGGCGTGTGGGGCGACACCTGGGTCGAGCTGCCGCCGGAGCGGATGCACGCGCAGTGGGATAATGTGCTGACCGGGCAGACCGTCGCCATGCAGGCCCTGGGTGAAGCGCACGGCCTGCTGGCGGCACAGGTGTTCGAGCGGTTTCCCTATGCGCTGCTGCGGGCGCACCCAAGACCCGATTCATTACCTGAGGAGAAGCAAACATGACTGAAATCAACCCGAACCAACCGGAAACCGGCGCGCTGGGAATCTGGAACCGTCATCGTCTGGCGATCATCGTCGCCGTGATCGGCCTCGTCATCATCGGCTGGCTGTATGTCGCCAAGGGCATCGCGGTGAGGCAGGCACAAAATGCGGTGACACAGGCGCAGGAAGACGTGACGGTCCAGCGCGCGGAATGGGTCAAGCAGGCCGAGGCCCGCCAGGCCGGGATGGTGAAGCAGTCGCTGAGCCAGTTCGGCGTGCCGCTGGCATGGGCGATCCGCCGCGAAATGATGGGGGGCAACCTGGACCAGGTGGATCAGTACGTGACCGACCTGGTGAAGCTGGACCGCTTCGAGGGCGTGACGGTGGCGAAGGCGGACGGCGTGATCGTCGTGGCCAGCGACCGCAGGCATCTGGGCGCCACCTTCGGCAGTCTTTATGCCGAGCGCTATCTGACTGCGGAGCAGATCAGCGCCGAGGAGACCGCCCCCGGGCAGTGGCTGCTGGTGGTGCCGGTGATGGGGCTGAATGCGCGCCTCGGCACGGTGGCCATCGAGTATCAGATACCGCCGTCCGCACTGGGCGAGTAAGGATCGATCAGGCCTCGCGCTGCAGCAGCACGACGGAGCGCAGTGGCGAGCGCACCGGGAACGCCCAGGCTACCCAGGCTCGATGACATCGTCGAGCGGCCTTCTTGGTGCGGGGGCATCTTCGACGGAGTAGCCAAGGCGGAGGCGGATCTGCGGGAACGCGGGACCGACCACGTTCTGGAGCTTGGGCCACTGTTCGCCTTTGCTTCCGGTGGGGTTCACCGCCCCGTGCGTCAGCAGCAAGACCTTTAGCTGACGTTGCCAAGATCAAGATATCGAACAACACCTTTCTTCGCCGCAGGAAGCGGCATGCCGACTGTCGCGTGCCGCTGCCGACACGACAGCCGGAAAACCGACACAGCGCGCGGTTTCAGTTGGAGAAAAAACCTGGGCAAAACTGGTTGTCTTGATTTGCGAAAACAATGGGCACGGCGCTTGCCGCGTGCGTCAGCGCACAGACGCACGCACTACACGGCGCGCACCCTGCATGGGAAATCACCCTGCCCCTGCCACCTTCGTCACTTGTCTGGCGAAGGAATGATTTTTCAATCACCGGATGCACGTTGTTCTACGCTCACAAGGGTGGGGGGCCAGGAACGATCGCCGTGGATCTGAGCGGGGCAGTGGAAGATGCGCCGCCGTACGATTCAGCGGCGCAACCGGGATCGTGACCAGAAACCGACATCTGCAAACATCATGGACGGACCGGTTATCTGAAGAATGAGGAGAAAAAATCGCGATGAAAATCAAACCCGAGGATTTTCGGGTACAGGCCGGCGACAAGGTCAAACTCGACAAGTGGCCGACCGGGGTGAAGCCGGCCTACACGTCGAAGAAGGCATACCGCAAACTGCTCGACGAACAGGTGGCCGAGTTGAGCGACCTGCAACGTCTGCTTTACGCGTCCAACCGCTATTCGGTGCTGCTGATTTTTCAGGCCATGGATGCCGCCGGCAAGGATGGCGCCATCCGCCATGTGATGTCCGGCGTCAATCCCCAGGGCTGCCAGGTATTCAGTTTCCAGCACCCGAGTGCGAAGGAGCTGGAGCACGATTTTCTCTGGCGCACGACCCAGTCCCTGCCGGAGCGCGGCCGCATCGGCATCTTCAACCGGTCCTATTATGAAGAGGTATTGATCGTGCGGGTTCATCCCGAGATTCTGCTTGCCCAGGGGCTGCCGGATAGCGTGCTCGACGAGAAAACGATCTGGCGTCAGCGCTACCGCTCCATCGTCGAGCATGAGAAACATCTTTCTCGCAACGGCACGCGCATCATCAAGTTCTTCCTCCACCTGTCCAAGGAAGAACAGCGCAAGCGCTTTCTCGGCCGCATCGACGAGCCCGAAAAAAACTGGAAATTCTGTCTTGCCGACATCGAAGAACGTGCCTTCTGGCCGCAGTACATGCAGGCCTATGAAGCGTGCCTGAGCGCGACCAGCACGGAAGCCGCCCCCTGGCATGTGGTGCCGGCCGACGACAAGAAGAATGCACGGCTGATTGTTTCCCGCATCATCCTGGATACCTTCAAGTCGCTCGAGATGCGCTATCCGGAATCCGGTGCCAAGCGCCGGGAGGAACTGCTCACGATCCGCGACCGGCTGCTGGAGCCCGACAGTTGACCGCGCCCCGCAGCAGCTTATTGTCGTCGCGGGACTGCGGCAACGTGCCGCTGCATTGCGCAATGCAGAAACCAATGATTCATTCGAGGAGAACACCATGCTGATCACTTTTACGACCGATGCCTATGCCGACATCACCCAGTTCGGGGATGTCGCGTTGGCGATGCTGAAAATGATGGGGCACAGCGCAACCGTGCCCGGCGCGATTCTGGCGGAAGATGTGCCTGCGGCCCTGAGCCGGCTGACCGCCGCGATCGAGGCCGGAAAGGCCTCCCCGCCCGTAGAGGACGAGGATGCGGATGAGCCGGTGGTCAGCATGGCGCATCGAGCGCTTCCGCTGATTGAACTTCTTGCTGCCGCCGCCAAGGCAAAATCCAACGTGATGTGGAAATGAAGACAAACCCATTGGCGGGAAAGCCCGCGCAGCCGACGATGCTGGTCAATGTGCCCAGACTCGTCACGGCCTACTTCAGCAACACGCCCGACCCTTCGGTGCCCGCGCAACGGGTCGCATTCGGCACCTCGGGGCATCGGGGTTCCTCGTTCGAAAACAGCTTCAACGAATGGCACGTGCTGGCCATGAGTCAGGCCATTTGCGATTACCGCAAGCAGCAGGGCATCGATGGCCCGCTGTTTCTGGGGATCGACACGCACGCGCTTTCGGAGCCGGCATTCGCCAGTGCGCTCGAAGTGCTGGCGGCAAACGGGGTGGACGTCATGCTCGCGGACAAGGACGAATACACGCCGACCCCTGCAATTTCCCACGCAATCCTGGTTTACAACCGCGGCCGCGTGGCCGGGCTGGCGGACGGCATTGTCGTCACGCCGTCGCACAATCCGCCCGACAGCGGCGGCTTCAAGTACAACCCGCCCAATGGCGGGCCGGCCGACAAGGACGTCACGGGATGGATCGAGGCCCACGCCAATGCGCTGCTGGAAAGCGGCCTGAAGGGGGTGAGAAGAATGCCGCTCGAACGGGCCCGGCGCGCCGCAACCACCCACCGGCATGACTTCCTCAATACTTACGTTGCCGATCTCGGCAGCGTGCTCGACATGGACGTGATACGCGGCGCGGACATCAGCATGGGGGTGGATCCGCTGGGCGGCGCCGGCGTCCACTACTGGGGCCCGATCGCCGAGCGCTATGGCTTGAATCTCACGGTGGTGAACGAAGCCGTCGATCCGACCTTCCGCTTCATGACGGTCGATTGGGACGGCCAGATTCGCATGGATCCCTCTTCGTCCTACGCCATGCAAAGCCTGATCGGTCTCAAGGACCGCTTCGACATTGCCTTCGCCTGCGACCCCGACCATGACCGGCATGGCATCGTCACCCGCAACGCGGGCTTGCTGCCGCCCAATCATTACCTGGCGGTCGCCATCGACTACCTGTTCCAGCATCGGCCGAAATGGCGCAAGGATGCAGCAGTAGGCAAGACGGTGGTCAGCAGCCGGATGATCGATCGCGTTGCGGCGAGGCTTGGCCGCACGCTCTACGAGGTGCCGGTCGGGTTCAAATGGTTTGTGGACGGCCTGCACGACGGCACACTTGGCTTCGGCGGCGAAGAAAGCGCGGGGGCCTCTTTTTCGCGGATGGATGGCAGCGTCTGGACAACGGATAAGGACGGCATCGTCCCGTCATTGCTGTCGGCGGAGATCACCGCGCGCATGGGCCGCGATCCCGGCGAATGCTACCTGGCGCTTGCGCGCGAGTTCGGAGAGCCGGTTTACGATCGTATCGAGGCGCCGGCCACGCCGGAACAAAAACGAAAACTGGCACAGCTTTCACCGCAGCAGGTGCTGTCTGCCGAACTGGCCGGCGAGAAAATCCAGGCCATTCTCACGCAGGCGCCGGGCAACGGCGCAGCCATCGGCGGCCTGAAAGTCGTGGCGGAGAGCGGCTGGTTTGCGGCGCGTCCGTCCGGCACCGAAGACATCTACAAGATCTATGCTGAGAGCTTTCGGGGTGCGGACCATCTGCACCGCATTCAGGTCGAAGCCCAGACCATCGTCGATGACGCGCTTGCGACGTCCTCGCAGTAGCCCGGAATGGCATCGAGCACACTCGGGAAGAAGAATCCATGAGTCGTGCTGCGAGCGTGATTACCACAGTGCGCAGCCGGGTCGCTGTCCGCGTCATGCATACGGATGAGGAAGCGATGATCGCGAAACCGGTCTGCCGAATTTTGAACCGCCCAACGGAAAAGGAAGATGCACATGACCAGCAAGACGAAAACGCCCCAGAAATCCTCGATTGATTCAAAAGCTGTCATTGCGCGCAAAGCGAAGCAATCCAGCGTCCCAGCCAAATCAAAAGCCGCCGGATCGACGCGCCGCGCCGCACCGCGCGATGACGGAGTGGTTCAGCGTTTTCCCAAGCGCACGGACAAGCCCTTGTCGCCCGATCTTTTGCACAAGATGGACGCCTACTGGCGGGCCACCAACTATCTGTCGGTTGGCCAGATTTACCTGTACGACAATCCGCTGCTCAAACAAGCTTTGAAGCTGGAACACGTCAAGCCCCGATTGCTGGGGCATTGGGGGACCACGCCGGGCTTGAATTTTGTATATGTCCACCTCAACCGGATCATCCGGCAATACGACCTGAGCATCATCAATGTCACCGGTCCCGGTCATGGCGGGCCGGGCCTGGTGGCCAACACCTACCTGGAAGGCACTTACAGCGAGGTGTATCCGAACATCTCGCAGGATGAAGCGGGGATGAAAAAACTGTTCACCCAGTTTTCCTTTCCCGGCGGCGTCCCCAGCCATGTCGCACCGGAAACGCCGGGCTCCATCAACGAAGGCGGCGAACTCGGCTATGCCCTGTCGCATGCCTATGGCGCCGCGTTCGACAATCCCGATCTGCTGGTGGCCTGCGTGGTGGGCGATGGCGAAGCGGAAACCGGCCCGATGGCGACCAGCTGGCACTCCAACAAATTCCTCAACCCGGTTCACGACGGCGCGGTGTTGCCCATTCTGCATTTGAACGGCTACAAGATCGCCGGCCCCACCGTACTGGCGCGCATTCCCCGTGACGAGCTGAACGAGCTGTTTCGCGGCTACGGCTACGCACCGTATTTCGTCGAGGGCGACGACCCCGAGGCGATGCATCAACTGATGGCCGCCACCCTCGATGCCGTGGTTGCCGAGATCCAGCGCATCCAGCGCGACGCGCGCGCCAACGGGTTTGGCACGCGCCCGCGCTGGCCCATGATCATCCTGCGCTCGCCGAAGGGCTGGACCGGCCCCGAATCGGTTGATGGCAAACCGATCGAGGACACCTTTCGCGCGCACCAGGTGCCGGTTGCAGCGCTTGCGACAAAACCCAAGCATTTGAAGATCCTTGAGCAGTGGATGAAAAGCTACCGGCCCGAAGAATTATTCGATTCCCAGGGCCGGCTGATCGCGGAGCTGGCCGAGCTGGCGCCGACAGGCGAGCGGCGCATGGGCTCCAACCCGCACGCCAATGGCGGCATGCTGCTGCGCGACCTGCGCATGCCGGACTTCCGCGACCATGCGGTCAAGGTCCCGCAACCCGGCGAGGTCAAAGCCGAAGCGACACGCACCCAGGGCGAGTTCATGCGCGATGTGATGAAGCTCAATGCCGAGGCACGCAACTTCCGAATTTTCAGCCCGGACGAAACCGCGTCGAATCGCTGGGGTGCGCTGTTCGAAGTGACGAACCGCTGTTCGACTGCGGAGATTCTTCCCGGCGACGAACATGTCGCGCCCGATGGCCGGGTCATGGAAATGTTGAGCGAGCACCAGTGCCAGGGCTGGCTCGAAGGCTATCTGCTGACCGGGCGCCATGGCTTCTTCTCATGCTACGAAGCCTTCATCCACATTGTCGACTCGATGTTCAACCAGCATGCCAAGTGGCTCGACATGACGCGCGACATTGCGTGGCGCCGGCCGATTGCCTCGTTGAACTATTTATTGTCTTCGCACGTGTGGCGGCAGGACCACAATGGCTTCAGCCATCAGGACCCGGGGTTCATCGACGTGGTGGCAAACAAGAAGGCCGAGGTCATCCGCGTCTATCTGCCGCCCGATGCCAACACCCTGCTGTGGGTGACCGACCATTGCCTGCGCAGCCACAATGATGTCAATGTCATCGTCGCCGGCAAGCAGCCGGAACTGCAATGGCTGGACATGGATGCGGCGATCAAGCACTGCACTGCCGGGCTGGGCATCTGGGAATGGGCCAGCAACGACAAAGGGGGGGATCCCGATGTGGTCATGGCCTGCTGCGGCGACGTGCCGACGCTGGAGACGCTGGCTGCGGTCCAGATTCTGCGGCAGCATTTTCCGGACCTGAAAATCCGCGTCATCAATGTTATCGACCTGATGGCCCTGCAGCCGCCGAGCGAGCACCCGCACGGCATCTCCGACAAGGACTTCGACGTCCTCTTCACCCAGGACAAGCCCATCATTTTCGCCTTCCATGGCTACCCCTGGCTGATCCACCGGCTGACTTACCGCCGCACCAACCACCCCAACCTCCACGTCCGCGGCTACAAGGAAAACGGCACCACCACCACGCCTTTCGACATGACCGTGCTGAACGATCTGGATCGCTTCCATCTGGCCGGCGACGTGATCGACCGGGTGCCGAGCCTGGGTTCACGCGCCGCCTACGCCAAACAGCATCTGCGCGACAAGCTGCTCGATCACAAGGCCTATATTGAAAAGCACGGTGAGGACATGCCGGAGATCCGCGACTGGAAATGGAAAGGATGACGCCACGATGGCGCTGAGGGCTATGGATGGCGGCATTGAGTGGCTGATCTGTGGCTTGGAAAGGCTTGAAAATGCCAGAGAACAGGACGGTGAACAGCCCATCCCAAGGCACCGTGGTCGCGGTGCGCGGCAGTGTCGTGGATGTACGGTTCGACGCGGCTCTGCCGCCGATATACACGGTGCTGTGCACGGGACCGGACAAGAAAATCGTCATCGAAGTACTGGCGCAACTGGATGCGCGTCACGTGCGCGGAATTGCCCTGACGCCGACCCAGGGTCTGGCGCGCGGCATGGCGGTAGAGGACAGCGGCGGGCCACTACAGGCGCCGGTCGGCAAGGGCACGCTCTCGCGCATGTTCGACGTGTTCGGCAACGTCATCGACCGCGAAGCGGACCTGACCGATGTCGAGTGGCGTTCGGTGCACCGGGCGCCACCGCCGCTGGCGCGACGCTCGACCAAGTCGGAGGTTTTCGAGACCGGCATCAAGGCCATCGACGTGCTGGTGCCGCTGGAACACGGCGGCAAGGCGGGTCTGTTCGGCGGGGCCGGCGTCGGCAAAACGGTGCTGCTCACCGAAATGATCCACAACATGGTCGGCCAGCATGAAGGGGGCAGCCTGTTTTGCAGCATCGGCGAACGCAGCCGCGAAGGCAAGGAGCTTTATCGCGAGATGAAGGCAGCCGGGGTGTTGCCCAACATGGTGATGGTGTTCGGCCAGATGAACGAGCCGCCGGGGGCCCGCTTCCGGGTCGGCCATGCCGCGCTGACCATGGCCGAGCACTTTCGCGACGACGAGCGCCGCGATGTGCTGCTGCTCATCGACAACATCTTTCGCTTCATCCAGGCCGGCATGAAAGTGTCCGGCCTGATGGGCCAGATGCCGTCGCGCCTGGGCTACCAGCCGACCATGGGCACCGAGTTGTCGCAACTGGAAGAGCGCATCGCCAATACCGATAGCGGCGCCATCACCTCGATCCAGGCGGTGTATGTGCCGGCGGACGATTTCACCGATCCGGCGGCGGTGCACACCTTTTCGCATCTTTCCGCCTCCATCGTGCTATCGCGCAAACGCGGCTGACGCGCAAGGAGGTTTTTCCATCGCGCGCAAGACGCTGGGCGATCTTGCCGAAACCGGTCTGGAAGCGCGTATGGGCGAGGTGTTCACGCGCCGCCTGCGGGAGATGGACGCGCAGACGAAGGAAGGCCTCGCCGCGGCCCTGCAGAACGCGGCGGAACCGGCCATCGTGCGCAGCACCTTCAAGCTGCCCGAGTCGCAACGCGCGGCGATACAGAATGCGCTCAACGAAACCTTCTCGGCTGAAGTCCGCGTCCGCTTCGAGGCCGCGCCGGACCTGGTCAGCGGCATCGAACTCAGCACGAATGGACAGAAGGTGGCCTGGAGCATCGCGGATTACCTCGCCACGCTGGAAAAACAGGTCGGCGAACTGCTGAAAGCGCCCGCCAGGACCGACCCGGAAAGCGCATGAGCGTGCCGCCCGCCACCCTGCAGCACGTTTTCGACCGCGCATTTGCCGGCATCGGCAAGGCGCGCGAGGCCTTCACGCCAGAACTCGCCCTGCGCGAGGTCGGCATGATCAGCTGCCTCTCCACCGGCATCGCCCGCATCTCCGGCCTGCCCGGCGTGGGTTTTGACGAACTGGTGAAATTTCCCGGCGAGGTATTCGGCATCGCGTTCAACGTGGACGCGGACGAAGTCGGCGTCGTGCTGCTCGGCGAATACTGGCAGTTGCACGCCGGCGATGAGGTCGAGCGCACCGGCCGGGTGATGGACGTGGCGGTGGGCGACGGCTTGCTGGGACGCGTGATCGACCCGCTCGGGCGGCCCCTCGACGGCAACGGGCGGGCCACCTCGGACCAGCGCCTGCCGATCGAACGCCCCGCCGCACCGATCATGGACCGCGCGCCGGTCAGCGTGCCGCTGCAGACCGGCATCAAGGTCGTCGATGCGCTGATTCCGATCGGGCGCGGCCAGCGCGAATTGATTCTGGGCGATCGACAAACCGGCAAGACCGCCATTGCGATCGATGCCATCGGCAACCCCGAATGGCGATTTATTTCCACATTACGTTTGATACAGCCTTAACCGGTGGCATTGATCGAGGCTGTAGACCAGACCGACTCAGGGCCGCTTGAACATCTGCCGACACAGCCGATCCAACTGCTGTCACGCTATGTCCCACCACTTTCAGCATAGCAAACGCGGTATCCCAGAACACAGGGGTGTCGGCATGCATTCATGAAACTTTTTGCGGACCGCCCACGCCGGGCGGCTGCGTCTCAGGTTTCACGCGCGTGACCGCGCCCGCCGGGTGCGCGATGCTGCGCAGCAGCCGCCCAAGCAAGTCGGACCCCGTGATGATGCGGCGCGCGCCATCGGCCCACACGAGGATCAGGTCTTTATCGATGACATCGTCGCCAGGCTTCTCCGGCTACACGGTGAGCCGGGTGAGCGCCCGCCCGAGCGGCAGGAAATTGATGGCGCCGGTGGCCTCGACCAGGCGATCTCGCTCGTCGCGCCGCGGGCGTGCTGCGGGCGTGCTGCGCCAGAATTTCCTTCAACTCGCGCTCGCGTACGGGATCCCCTCCGGGCCGATCCAGGCATCGAGCAGCTGCCCGATGGCCAGGCGACCGGCCACAGCAGCAGGCGGTAGAAGCGCAGCAGCGGCGCGAGCCGCCCCGCCACCTTGAGCGCGTGACGGGAAAACCAGGCCTGCGGCACGATCTCGCCGACGATGGTGATGACCACCGTGGCGAACATCATGTTCAGCGCTCTCCTTCACCCGGGGGCCGGTCCGTCAGGCTTTTCATGTAAGCGACCAGTGCGTCCAGCTCGCTACCGGCGAGCGCCCGGTAGTCCTGCTTCATGCGCGCCGCGCGTGCCGGCAGCGCCTCTTCCGCCGCGCCGGTGGCAAGAATCCAGTCGCGCAGCTCCGCCGCGTCGCGCCGCCCGCCCACGCCGTCGAGCGGATAACGCGGATTACCCTCGCCGGCGATCGCGTGGCACATCGCGCAGCCCTGCGCCTCATAGACCGCATGGCCGGCCCCGACCAGCGCCGGCGGCAGTGCCGCAGCCGGCATGGCGGGTGCCGCAACCGGCGTGGGCGGACTCTGCAGCCCGGCGAAGGCGAGTGCGAGCAGCAGCACCAGTGCCCCGGTAATGCCCGCCACGATCCGTACCCACAATTCGCGCATGGTCTGTTCCTACACCATCTCGAACAGCTCGAAGTGCACGCGCCGGAGCGGCACACCGAGCGCGGTGAGCGCACGCTGCACCGCGTCGGTCATGGGCCGCGGCCCACATAAGAAGCATTCGAACGTGCGCTGCTCGGGCGGCAGGTAACGGGCGAGCAGGGCGTCGTCAACGTAGCCGCGTTCGCCGGCCCAGTCTTCCGGCGGCTCGGCCAGCACGTGCACGAGCTTGAGGTCGAGCCGCTCGCGCAACTGCTCCAGCTCCTCGCGGAAGATGACGTCGTCCCAGCGGTTGTTGGCGTAGACGAGCGTGAGCGGCCGGCGCTCGCCGCGGTCGGCGGCGCTGCGCAGCATGCTCATGATCGGTGCGATGCCGACCCCGCCGGCGATGAACACGAAGCCCGGCGCATGCGGATGACGGTCGATGCTGAACACGCCGTACGGGCCGTCGAGGTATGCGACCTCACCGGGTTGCACGGTCTTGATCGTGCGGGTGAAGTCGCCCAGCTCTTTGATGGTGAATTCGATCCGCGCGCCGTTTTCGGCGCTCGAGGAAAACGAGAACGGATGTTCCTTGACGTGGTACGGCGAGGCGCGCAGCGTGAGCCAGGCGAACTGGCCGGGCGCGAACGCGAGGCCCACGTGACCCTCGGGCGCGAGCGCGAGCGTCCAGGCATTGCCGCGCTCCGCTCGCACCTCGGCCACGCGCCACGGCCGGCGGCGCATCGCCCACGGCTTGGCCAGGCGCACGTAGGCGATGAGCAGCACCCAGAAGAGCGTGTAGGCGGTCCACAGCACGCGCTTCCACGGCGCCACCGTGTAGTAGCCCACGCCCGCGATGTGTCCCGCGGCCGCGAGGAACGCCACCGTGGCGAGGAGCGCATGCCACATCCGCCAGCGGTCGTATTCGATGCCGAGCGGCTTGCGCCACAGCGAGGTAATGATCACGACCGCGAACAGCGCCAGCGCGACGCGTCCGGCGGTCATGTGCCAGGGCGCGCGGCGCGGGTCGATGGCGCCCAGGGCCTCCGCGTAGTCGATGCGCAAGACGGCAAAGTGCGCGAGCAGCAGGCCAAGCGCGATCACTGCGGCGTAGCGATGGAAGTAGTAAATGATGTCGATGCCGAACGGCGCACTGGCGCGGCGCAAGCGCGCGGTGAGCGCGAACTGCACGCCCATCATCGCCATGCCGGCGAAGCCGAGCGCCATGGAGAAGTCCCACCAGAAGCCCGCGCCCGGCGGCACCGGGCCGATCAGCAGCACCAGCAGCGGGGCCGCCACCAGCAGCAGGTAGAGAAGGACCCACAAAACGGCCGAAACAGGCGGGTTCACGCTGCGGCCTGCTCGAATCGGCGGTACACCTTTATGGATTTCGCCCCTACCGCCAGTTCCGTGCCGGCCTCCAGGCGGCGCTCACCCTCGCCGATGAAACCGTCGGTGGTGTCGAGCACCTTCACCCAGCGCTGGCCCCAGTCGGCCACCGGAAGCCGGAAGTTCAGGGGCTCGTAGTGGGCGTTGAAGATCAGGTAGAAGCTGGCATCGGTCACCGGGTCGCCATGGGTGTTGGGGTTGGGAATGGTGTCGCCGTTGATGAAGATGCCGAGGCTCTTGGCGAACCATTCGCCCCAGTCTTCCTCGCGCATCTGTTCGCCGCCCGGGGTGAACCAGGCGATGTCCTTGCAATCGGCGCCGTGAATGGCGCGGCCCTGGAACCAGCGGCGGCGGCGGAACGCCGGGTGGTCGTGGCGGAAGGCGATCAGTCGCCGGGTGAACGCGTGCAGGTCCTGGTCGACCTGTTCCCAGTCGAGCCAGGAGAGTTCGTTGTCCTGGCAGTAGGCGTTGTTGTTGCCGTTCTGGGTACGCCCGGCCTCGTCGCCCGCGAGCAGCATGGGCACGCCTTGCGACAGCATCAGGGTGACGAGGATATTGCGCTGCTGGCGCGCACGCAGGGCCAGGATGTCGGGATCGTCGGTGGGGCCTTCGGCGCCGCAGTTCCAGGCGCGGTTGTCGTCGGTGCCGTCGCGGTTGCCCTCGCCGTTGGCGAGGTTGTGCTTGTCCTGGTAGGACACCAGGTCGCGCAGGGTGAAGCCGTCGTGGGCGGTGACGAAGTTGATGCTGGCGTTCGGGTTGCGCGAGTCGTTTTCATAGAGGTCGGAGCTGCCGGTGAAGCGGTAGGCGAATTCGGCCAGCGTTTCGTCCTGGCCGCGCCAGAAGTCGCGCAGGCAGTCGCGGTACTTGCCGTTCCACTCCGACCAGCCGGGGGGAAAATTGCCGACATGGTAGCCGCCTTCGCCGACGTCCCACGGCTCGGCAATCAGCTTGACCTGGCTGATCACCGGGTCCTGCTGGATCAGGTCGAAAAAGGCGGACAGCCGGTGCACCTCGTGCAGTTCGCGCGCCAGCGCGGCGGCGAGGTCGAAGCGGAAGCCGTCCACGTGCATTTCGAGCACCCAGTAGCGCAGCGAATCCATGATCAGCTGCAGCACGTGGGGATGGCGCATGTTGAAGCTGTTGCCGGTGCCGCTGTAGTCCATGTAGCGGCTGCGGTTGTCTTCCAGCAGCCGGTAGTAATACGCGTTGTCGATGCCCTCGAAACACAGCACCGGGCCGTACTCGTTGCCCTCGGCGGTGTGGTTGTAGACCACGTCGAGGATGACCTCGATGCCGGCCTGGTGCATCGTCTTTACCATCTGCTTGAACTCGGTGACGGCGCCGCCGGGGCGCTTGTCGGCCGCGTAGTTGGTGTGCGGCGCGAGGTAGGCGATGGAGTTGTAGCCCCAGTAGTTGCGCAATCCCTGGTCGGTCAAGTGCTTGTCGTGCACAAAGTAATGCACCGGCATCAGTTCGACGGCGGTGACGCCCAGATGCTTCAGGTACCCGATCGACGCCGGGTGCGCCAGGCCGGCATAGGTGCCGCGCAGCTCGGGCGGCACCTCCGGGTGGCGCGCCGTGAAGCCCTTGACGTGCAGTTCGTAAATGACGGTTTCGTGCCAGGGCCGCTGCAGCAGGCGGTCATCCGCCCAGTCGAAGGCGGGCTGCTGGACGATGCACTTGGGCATGAAGGGCGCGCTGTCCTCGTCGTTGCGCACGTCCGGGCCGTCGGCGAAGCGGTAGGGGAACACCGCTTCATCCATCTGAACGTCGCCGTCGATGGCTTTGGCGTAGGGATCGAGCAAAAGCTTGGCGGGGTTGCAGCGGTGGCCGTTGTGCGGTTGCCACGGGCCATGCACGCGGAAACCGTAGCGCTGCCCCGGCTTGATCTCCGGGAAGTAGCCGTGCCAGCAGTGACCGCTGACCTCTGGCAGGTCGACGCGGGTTTCGCGGCCCGCGTCGTCGAACAGGCACAGTTCGACGCGCTCGGCGACTTCCGAAAACAGAGAGAAATTGGTGCCGCCGTTGTCGCAGGTGGCGCCGAGCGGGTAGGAGTTGCCAGGCCAGATTTTCATTTTTGGGGATGCGTTATTGTTTCGTCGGCTATAAACAATGGGCAAGAGATATCACCCACGGGGGGAACAGTAGTGGAGAACCGCGATGCTTGAAAGACGGGGGCGCGAAAAAGTGATGGCCTTTGTCATGGCTGGGGGCGAGGGCTCACGCCTGCGGCCCCTGACGGCAAACCGCTGCAAACCGGCGGTGCCGTTTGGCAGCCGCTACCGCATCGTCGATTTCGTGTTGAGCAATCTGGCGAACTCCGATATTCGGTCAATCTATTTGCTGGTGCAATACAAACCGCAGTCGCTCATCGAGCATATCCGCAAGGCGTGGACGGTGTCCGCGCTGTTCTCCGAGCAGTTCGTGACCGTGGTGCCGCCGCAGATGTCGCAGGAACATATGCAGTTCGGCGGCACGGCGGACGCGGTGTATCAAAGTCTGAACCTGATGAACATGCATCGCCCGGATCTGGTAGCGGTATTCGGCGCGGATCATATTTATCGCATGGATGTGCGGCAAATGGTGCGTTTCCATTGCGAGAACGGGGCGGATGTCACGGTGGCCGCGCTGCCAGTGCCGCTCGATCAGGCTTCGAACTTCGGCATCATCGAAACCGATGCGGCGGGAAGAATCCAGGGCTTCCAGGAAAAGCCCGCGCAGGCAAAGCCGATGCCGAACGATCCGCGGCGCGCCTACGCATCGATGGGGAATTATCTGTTCAGGGCAGATCTGCTGAGGTCCGCACTGGAGGAGGCGCACCGGCTTGGCGAGACGGATTTCGGCCACCATGTGCTGCCGCGCCTGTCGCAGACCCAGCGGGTGTTTGCCTACGATTTTTCAACCAATGTGGTGCCCGGCACCAAGCCTTATGAGGAGGCGGGCTACTGGCGCGATGTGGGCACGCTGGACACCTATTTCGCGGCGCACATGGACGTGCTCGGTATCGAGCCGTGCTTCGACGCGTTCAATCCGCAATGGCCGATCTATTCCAGCCATTACCAGGGCCCGACCGCGCGGGTGATACGCGGCGCACTCGACAACGTGCTGCTGGGCGCGGCGACCATCGTCAACGACGCGACCATCCGCAATTCGCTGCTGCGGCGCGAAGTGGTGGTCGAACCGGGGGCCGTGATCGAGGACTGCGTGATCATGGACTATGTGCGCATCGGCGCCGGCGCCAGGGTGCGGCATGCGATCATCGACCGGCATAACAGGATCGCGCCCGGCGCCCGGATCGGCTACGACCACGAGCAGGACCGCGCAGCCGGCTACCACGTCACCGAAGGCGGGCTCGTCGTGCTTCCGCTGGGAGACGTCCGCTATTACGCCCGCGAGGGCTATCGTGACGGCGGCGGGTATTCCGAGTAGAAGGGGGGGGTTCGTCCCGCAAAAGCAGTTCACCACAGAGGCACAGAGGCACAGAGGCACATTTTTTCAACTCTGTGCCTCTGTGGTGAATGATTTTATTTGGCTCTTTCACCGTTATTTGTTGGTGTCGGCCAGCCCTTGTAGGAGCGGCTTCAGCCGCGATGCAGGCGGTAGCCCGCAAAGGTGGCGCGGCAAGACCCTGGCGAGCATTTGCTCTTTGCGCCTTGCGGCGCATCGCGGCTGAAGCCGCTCCTACGTGGCCGCCTCGGTATGCTGCAGGGTAGGGGCTTCCTCGGGGGGGCAAAACATAACTTCAACAGCCAACCGTGACATAGCCTTTTATTTTCAGATCCGATTATTTTCAGAGCCGACATGCCCACCGCACTGCTGATTCTCAACGCCGGCTCCTCCAGCCTCAAATTCGCCATCTACCAGGCCGGCCCGGCGGGCGACCTGCAAGCGGAGTATCGCGGCTTCATCGAGGAGATTGGCCGCAATGGGCGCTTCCAGGTGTTTCACGCACCCGACGCCGGCGGCCTGGTCGACCAGGCCGTTACCGCGGAAAACCATGAACAGGCGCTACAGCAGGTATTGGACTGGCTGGAAGCCCGCCACCCCGGCCAGGTATTCCACGCCGCCGGGCATCGCGTGGTGCATGGCGGCGCCGATTTCATCCATCCGGTGCGGATCGATGAACACGTTCTATCGAAGCTGGAAAACCTGATTCCGCTGAGCCCCCTGCACCAGCCCCACAACCTGGCGGGCATTCGTGCGCTGGCCCGGCTGCGCCCGGACTTGCCGCAGGTCGCCTGCTTCGACACCGCCTTCCACCACACCCTGCCGCCGGTTGCCCGGCAGTTCGCCCTGCCGCGCGAGTTCGGCGAACGCGGCATCCGCCGCTACGGTTTCCATGGGCTGTCCTACGAGCACATCGCCGGCGTGCTGCCGGATTATCTGGGCGACGCGGCCGCGGGGCGGGTGGTGGTCGCCCACCTCGGCAACGGCGCCAGCCTGTGCGCGATGCGGCAACGGCAGAGCGTGGAGACGTCGATGAGCTTCACCCCGCTGGACGGCCTCCCCATGGCCAGCCGCTGCGGCGCGCTCGACCCCGGCGTGCTGCTCTATCTGCTGCGCGAGGAGGGCATGGGCCTGGAGCAGATCGACGACCTGCTGCACCACCGCGCCGGGCTGCTCGGCGTCTCCGGCATCAGCGGCGACGTACGGACGCTGCTGGAAAGCGACCACCCCCATGCCGCCGAGGCGCTCGACCTGTTCGCCTACCGCGCAAGCCAGGCCATCGCCGGCCATGCCGTCGCACTGGAAGGCATCGACGCCCTGGTCTTCACCGCGGGCATCGGCGAGCACGCCGCGCCGGTGCGCGCCGCCATCTGCCGCCGCCTGGCCTGGCTTGGCCTCACGCTGGACGAGGCCGCCAACCGTCGTCATGGCCCCTGCATCAGCGCGCCGCACAGCTCCGTTTCGGCCTGGATCATCCCCACCGACGAAGAGCAGGTGATTGCGCGCCACGCCTGGACCTTGACCGGGTCCGGCGCCCGGTTCGGGCGCACTGGCCGCGATGATCGAAATTGACGCATCGTTCGGCGAAGGCGGCGGCCAGATCCTGCGCGGCGCCCCGGCCCTGTCGCCGGAATCCTGGTTTGTACGCGGCGTTACCTATTGCCCTGCTTGTTCGCTTGACTAGAATGAATGTGAACCATTCGAGTTTCTGTGGTTCAGGATTCGAGCGATTCGGGATATGAGCGGCAAGGCCTCGCGGCCCGCGACGGCTCGTCGTCGTACCCTGCGCTCAAGGAGATCATGATGAACACAATGGACACACGACTTAACGAAGTGATCGTGCATATCGACGAAGGTCTCGACGAAGAAACATTGCACCGTCTCGAAGACGGGGTTCGCCAGGATGCGGGGGTGGTTTCCGTGGGTCACAACCCGGACAAACCCCACATTCTCATGGTGGTCTACGATTCGGATGCCACCCATGCGTCCAGCCTGCTCCACAGCTTCAAGGAACGCGGCCTGCATGCACAGCTCGTCGGCCTGTAATGATCCTTGAAACCGCGCTTGAACCGCAGAGGCACAGCGCGCACAGAGGAAAAACAAGCCCTTGCATGGCTCAATGCACCCGCCCGATAGGTGAAGGCGGGTGATCGGCAACCCATTGAGTTCCCGCCGTTCTCCGTGCCTCCGTGTCCCAAGGGATACCGCCCCTGCAGGACATATCTCTGTGGCAAGGTTTTCAGGTTCATGTTTCCTGCGGAAACCTCGCCGGAGCGATCCGGCGGTAATCGCAGCGCGAAGTGGGCGGCCCGCTTCCGGGACCGCGTTTACCTGCCCACGGCCAGCTGCTTGACCACGTTGTCCATGATGAACTTCCTTCAAGTCCGACAGTAGAACTATTGATCCGGCCAGATTTATCCGTGAGTTCGTTCGTGCTGAGCCTGTCGAAGCACAGCCCTTCGACAGGCTCAGGGCGAACGGTAGTCATGTTTAATTCGTGCCGGATCAAGAGTGTAGTGCTGCATTCTTGACGGCACTTATGTGCAATCCCTTGTAGGTCGGGCTTCAGCCCGACATGTCGGGTTAAAACCCGACCTACGAGGCCGTACCGTTTTGCCGCATTACCATGCTCGCGCAAGCGCCGCCTGCCAGCTATTGATCCGGCCAGATTTATCCGTGAGTTTGTTCGTGCTGAGCCTGTCGAAGCACAGCCCTTCGACAGGCTCAGGGCGAACGGTAGTCATGTTTAATTCGTGCCGGATCAATAGGGCGCAACCCCTAAGGGCATGCAATGCGGCGGGCGGCATCCGGTTCTCCGGCAGTGACGGAGGATAGGTGCCGTGCTGCTGTTCCTGCCTGTTTTCCGTGCAGATGGCGAACGCGGAGACGAATCGCGGGGTCGACAAATATTCATTCAACTTTAGTAGTGCGGCGGAATCTCGTCGCGCGGGTTGTCGTCGTTCGGCAGCACGTCCTGCAGCCGCTGATGCAGCAGGCGCAACTGCTGCTGCAATGAATCAATATGCCCCTGCTGGCGGACCACAGTCTGGTTGAGCGTGTCGAGCAGGTCTTCGGCGAAAGCGAGCTTGCTTTCGAGTTCGGTGAGGCGGGCTTCCATCATGGATTTTCCGTATGCTTGGTTACGCCCAACAGCGGCGTGACCAGTTTTTCCAGCCGGGGATAATGCACCTGCCCGGCGATCTTGTGGCGGATGCGTCCCTCGGTATCGACGATGAACGAAGTGGGTACGCTCGCCACGTTGCCGAAGGCGGCGGTCACCGACGCGTTGGTCGGGGCGGCCATGAAAGCGTAGTTCTTGTCCTGCATCCAGGCAGCGATCTTTTCCGCCGGATCGTCGATGCTGATCGAAATAACCTCGAATCCCCTGTCTCGGTAGTCCTGCCAGAAGGCATCGATCGCCGGCTTTTCCTTGCGGCAATACGGGCACCAGGTCGCCCAGAAATTCACCAGCACGACTTTTCCCCTGAGCGAATCACTGCTCAGCGCCCGGCCATCGGGCAGGGTCACGGCCCATGCTGACGCGGGGCGATTCTCTTCGCTGACGTCGGCCGGCGGGCGAAACCACAGCCAGACGATCAAACCCAGTAAAATCAGCGTTAGCGGGCTTGGCGTCCATTTCTTCAAGGTTTGTTTATCCATGCTGTGGCTGAAGTCTTTTCATATTGTGATGGTGGTGAGCTGGTTCGCCGGGCTGTTCTACCTGCCGCGCCTATTCGTCAACCTGGCGATGGAAACCAACGATGCGGCGTATGACCGCCTGCTGCTGATGGCGCGCAAATTGTATCGCTTCGTTTCGCCCATCATGTGGCTGACGCTGATTACCGGAACCTGGCTGTGGCTGGCGTATTTTCCGTTTTCCATGAACTGGATGTGGGCGAAGCTCGCGCTGGTTGCAGGGCTGGTCGGCTACCACTATGCCTGCAAAAACCTGTTGCGTCAGTTCGAAGCCAGACAGAATGCCAAGTCGCACGTTTGGTTCCGCTGGTTCAATGAAATTCCGGTGATCGTGCTGCTGGTCGTGGTGTTGCTGGTGGTGCTGAAGCCGTTTTAATTTTTTTCATCCGCGAAGGACGCGAAGGTACGCGAAGAAAACCTCAAGAAATATTGGTTTTTACTTCGCGATTCTTTGCGTCCTTCGCGGATAAATGTTTTTGAGAGTCCAGTTTGAAACCTGAATCCCGTCGTACCCGATCCCCGCATCCCGTCCGCCCCGAGCGGGAGGAACTGCCGCCTGCCAGCCATTTCGCCACCTGCCCGCGCGGGCTGGAGGCGCTGCTTGAAACCGAACTTGCGGCCGCCGGCGCGCAGGTGGTGCGCCAGGTGCCCGCCGGCGTGCTGTTCATGGCCGACGCGGCCGCCGAGATGCGCGTCAACCTGACTTCGCGCATCGCCACCCGCATCCTGCGCAAGGTCGGATTCACCCGCTACCGCAAGGAAGAACACATCTACCGCGCCGCGCTCGACCTGCCGTGGCCAGACTGGTTCGACGTGAAAAAAACCATCGCGGTGAAAGTCGGCGCGCAGAACGCACCGCTGAAGAGCCTTAACTTCATCACGCTGAAGATCAAGGATGCGATCTGCGACCGCTTCCGCGAGGAAACGCATGAACGTCCGAGCGTCGACACCGAAGCGCCCGACGTTCCGGTGTATGCGTTCTTCACGCCCGACGCGGTGACCTTCTATCTCGACACCAGCGGCGAGCCGCTATTCAAGCGCGGCTTCAAGCGCGAGGCGAGCGCGGCGTCGATCAAGGAAAATCTTGCCGCAGGCCTCTTGATGCTGTCCGGCTGGGATCCCGGCACGCCGCTGCTCGACCCGATGTGCGGCGCCGGCACCATCCTGCTCGAAGCGGCGGACATGGCGCTCAACCGGGCGCCGGGTCGTGGCAGGCATTTCGCCTTTGAGCACTATCGCGATTTCGACGCGAAGCTGTGGCAGCGAATCAAGATGGAGGCGCAGGCGCAGGAAAAGCCGCTGACGCAACTGCCCATTTTCGGCGCCGACCAGGATCGCTGGGTGCTGGACAAGGCACGCAACAACCTCGAAGCCGCCGGTTACGCCGACGCCATCGACCTGAAGGTGTCCGACGTGCTGGATCTGAAGCCGCCGACGCCGGCCGGAACCATCGTCACCAACCCGCCTTACGGCGAGCGGCTGGGCGAAGCCGAGGATCTCGCCGAGTGGTATCCGCGCTTAGGCGACTGGCTGAAGAAGAATTTTTCCGGCTGGGAGGCGTGGATCATTTCCGGCGATCCCCTGCTGCCGAAGTTGCTCGGCCTCAAGGCCAGCCGCCGCATCCCTTTGTTCAACGGCCCGATCGAGACCCGCTTTCTGCAATACAAGCTGATTGCCGGATCGATGCGGCCGAAAAAGGCGCCCGACAGCATAGTCTGAGCGTCGCCCGGAAACACGAATGAAACGGGGTGTCCGCACCCCGTTTCATTGGGTGGATGGCATCAGACGATATCCAGGTGATCCAGCCCGGCCATCATGTCGCGCCCCTTGGCCTCCTGGCCGTGCAGCTTGATCTGCAGGCGCAGGTCGTTGAGGCTGTCGGCGTTGCGCAGCGCGTCCTCGTAGGTGACCATGCCCGCCTCGTAGAGGTCGAACAGCGCCTGATCGAAGGTCTGCATCCCCATCTCGCGCGATTTCGCCATGATTTCCTTGATTTCGTGCACGTGGCCCTTGAAGATCAGGTCGGAGATCAGCGGTGAATTGAGCAGGATTTCGACTGCGGCGACGCGTCCGGCGGCGCCCTTGCGCGGCAGCAGGCGCTGCGAGATGAAGGCCTTGAGGTTGAGCGACAGGTCCATCAGCAACTGGTCGCGTTTTTCCTCGGGGAAGAAGTTGATGATGCGGTCGAGCGCCTGGTTGGCGCTGTTGGCGTGCAGGGTCGACAGGCACAGGTGGCCAGTTTCGGCAAAGGCGATCGCGTACTCCATGGTTTCGCGGTCGCGGATTTCGCCGATCAGGATGACGTCGGGCGCCTGCCGCAGGGTGTTCTTCAGCGCGGAGAACCAGTTGTCGGTGTCGATGCCGACCTCGCGCTGGGTGATGATGGATTTCTTGTGCTCGTGCACGTATTCGATCGGGTCTTCGACCGTGATGATGTGGTCGCAGGCATTTTCGTTGCGAAAGCCCACCATCGCCGCCAGCGAAGTCGACTTGCCGGTGCCGGTGCCGCCGACGAAGATGACCAGGCCGCGCTTGATCATCGCGACGTCGCGCAGGATCGGCGGCAGGTTGAGGTCTTCCATCTTCGGAATTTTGGTGACGATGGTCCGCATCACGACGCCGACGCGCCCCTGCTGCACGAATACGTTGACGCGGAAGCGGCCGATCTCGGGCGGGCTGATCGCGAAGTTGGATTCGTTGCTCGCCTCGAAGTCCTTCCACTGCCGCTCGTTCATGAGCGAACGTGCCAGTTCGCTGGTGTGCGCGGGCGTCAGCGTCTGGTTCGATACCGGGGTGATTTTGCCGTCCACCTTGATCGCAGGCGGGAAGCCGGCGGTAAGGAAGAGGTCGGACGCGTTCTTCGCCAGCATCAGCCGCAGCAGATCGTGGACGGTTTTTTCGGCATTCATCGTTCAGTCCTCAGCCCAAAAAGGAATCTTTGTTCTGTGCCATGGTGCGCGCCACGCTCGAGGCAACGAGGTTGCGTCTCACCAGATCCTGCAGGCACTGGTCGAGCGTCTGCATGCCGATGTTGCCGCCGGTCTGGATCGACGAATACATCTGCGCCACCTTGCCTTCGCGGATCAGGTTGCGGATGGCCGGGGTGCCGATCATGATTTCGTGCGCGGCGATGCGGCCCGTGCCGTCCTTGGTTTTCAGCAGCGTCTGCGAGATGACGGCGCGCAGCGATTCGGACAGCATCGAGCGCACCATTTCCTTTTCCGCTGCCGGGAATACGTCGACCACGCGGTCGATGGTCTTGGCGGCGGACGAGGTGTGCAGGGTGCCGAACACCAGGTGGCCGGTTTCGGCGGCGGTGAGCGCGAGACGAATGGTTTCGAGGTCACGCAATTCGCCGACCAGGATGACGTCGGGGTCTTCCCGCAGCGCCGAGCGCAGGGCGTTGGAAAACGACAGCGTGTGTGGGCCGACTTCGCGCTGGTTGATCAGGCACTTCTTGCTCTGGTGCACGAATTCGATCGGGTCTTCGACCGTCAGAATGTGGGCGTACTGGTTTTCGTTGACGTAGTCCATCATCGCCGCCAGCGTGGTCGACTTGCCCGAGCCGGTCGGCCCGGTCACCAGCACGATGCCGCGCGGCTGATCGGAGATTTCCTTGAAGATCGGGGGGCAGTTGAGCTCTTCCAGCGACAGCACCTTCGACGGAATCGTCCGGAACACCGCGCCCGCGCCGTATTGCTGGTTGAAGGCGTTGACACGGAAGCGCGCCAGCGACGGGATCTCGAACGAGAAGTCGAGTTCCAGCGTCTCCTCGTACACCTTGCGCTGGCTGTCGTTCATGATGTCGTACACCATGCGGTGCACGTCTTTGTGATCCATCGGCGGCAGGTTGATGCGGCGGATGTCGCCGTTGACCCGGATCATCGGCGGCAGGCTTGCCGACAGGTGCAGGTCGGAAGCCTTGTTCTTGACGGCAAAAGCCAGCAGTTCGGAAATGTCCACGCGTGCCTCGTTCTGTATTGGGTGGGGTTCTGACAAATATTGATCCGAAACGAAACAAATGAAACAGCCGGGCCGGGTGGCTTAGACAAAAATGGTCTAAAGCCGCGCTGCGTTTCGGATCGATATCAATTCAACCCAGGCTGTTATTGGAACAACAATTCAACTTGTCGGGTTTCTGTTCAATAATGAACGCAATGGATAACGGCCCGAATTCTCCCAAACTTGAGGCCGGCACGCACCCTCTCGCCGGCACGCCATGCGACCGTTTGCGTGCCGTGCAGGCACGGATGGCGCGCGCCGCAGCCGAGGCGGGGCGCGACGCGGCAACGGTGCGCCTGCTGGCGGTGAGCAAGACCTTTGACGCCGCTGCGGTGCGCGCCATGGCGGCTTGCGGTCAGCATGAATTCGGCGAAAATTACCTGCAGGAAGCGCTGGAAAAGCAGGCCGCGTTGAGCGACCTGCCATTGCTGTGGCATTTCATCGGGCCGATCCAAAGCAACAAGACGCGGGCAATCGCCGGGAACTTCAGCTGGGTGCACAGCGTGGATCGGCTGAAGATTGCCGATCGGCTGTCCGCGCAGCGTCCTGCCGGCTTGCCGCCGCTGCAGGTTTGCATCGAGGTCAATGTCAGTGGCGAGGCCAGCAAGGGCGGCGTGGCCGTGGCCGAACTGCCCGTGCTGGCGGAGGCCGTTTCAAAGCTGCCGGGCCTGCAGTTGCGCGGGCTGATGGCGATTCCCGCCCCGGCGACCGGTATGGCCGCGCAGCGCGCCGCATTCCGGCGGGTGCGCGAGGCGTACGATGCGTTGATTGCACGCGGCCATGCGCTCGATACCCTGTCGATGGGCATGTCGGCCGATCTGGAAGCGGCGGTTCTGGAAGGCGCGACTATCGTGCGGATCGGCACCGCATTATTTGGCGAAAGGTAGAAAGAAATATGCATAAAGTGAGCTTCATCGGCGGCGGCAACATGGCGGCCGCCATCATCGGCGGCCTGATCGCCAGCGGTACCCCGCCCACCGATATCGAGGTGGTGGAAATCAACGCCGACGCACGCGGGCAACTGGCTGCGCGCTTTGGCGTGGTGACGCATACGGATCTTTCGCAGGCGCGGCTGCATGGCCTGATCGTGCTGGCGGTGAAGCCGCAAAGCCTGCCCGAGGTGGCGGCCGCGCTGGCGCCGCGCCTTGCCGGCCATCTGGTGGTGTCGATTGCCGCCGGGGTGCGGGTGGCCGACCTCGCGCGCTGGCTGGGCGGGCACACGCGGATCGTGCGCGCCATGCCCAATACCCCGGCGCTGGTGCAGGCCGGGATTGCCGGGTTGTTTGCTCCGCCCGCCGTCAGCCAGGACGCGCGTTCGCAGGCCGAAGCGGTGCTGCGCGCTGTCGGCGGCGTGGTGTGGGTGGAGGACGAGTCCCAGCTGGACGCGGTTACCGCGGTGTCGGGCAGCGGCCCGGCCTATGTGTTCTATTTTCTCGAATCGCTCGAAGCCGCGGCGGTGGCGCAGGGTCTGTCGCCCGCCACCGCGCGCCAGCTGGCGCTGCAGACTTTCTTTGGCGCGGCCAAGCTGGCGCTGGAGTCGGGCGAGGAACCGGCCGTGCTGCGTCAGCGGGTCACCTCCAAGGGCGGCACCACCGAGCGCGGCATTGCCGCGCTGGACGCGGCGGCAGTCAAGCCGGCCATCGGCCAGGCGGTGGAGGCGGCCAGCCGCCGCAGCGCGGAACTCGGCGATGAACTGGGGCGCCTCGCATGATCGAGAGCGCGCTCAAGTTCCTCATCCAGACGCTGGGCAACCTGTTCGTGATCGCGGTGCTGCTGCGCTTCATGATGCAGCTGTTCCGGGTACCGTTTCGCAATCCGTTCGCCCAGTTCATCGTCACCCTCACCGATTTTGCGGTGAAGCCGCTGCGCCGGCTGGTGCCGGGCCTGCTGGGCCTCGACTGGGCGTGTCTGGTGCTCGCCTGGCTGGTCGAGCTGGCGGTGGTGACGGCCGGCTACTGGCTGGATGGCTTTCCGTTCGGGCTGGCGGGCGGCAGGGTGTGGCCGGTGATGCTGGGCCTGGCGGCGGTGAAGCTGTTGAGCCTGGCGGTGTACCTGGTCATCGGCCTGACCCTGGTGCGCGCGGTGCTGTCGTGGGTCAATTCCAATACGCCGCTGATGCCGGTGGTGTATGCCTTGACCGAACCCTTCCTGCGTCCGCTGCGGCGCATCGTCCCCATGGTCGCCAATGTCGATCTGACGCCGCTGGCGCTGTTCATCCTGTGCCAGCTGGTGCTGATGGTGCCCCTGCTGGCGCTGGAGCGGGCGCTGCTTGCTTCCCTCTGAGCAGCCCCCCCGTCTCTGGGCGCGCCGCGATGGCGCCGACTGGCTGCTCGAGCTCCATGTGCAGCCGGGGGCGAAAGTCACTGCTGCGGTGGGCGAGCATGGCGGCCGGCTGAAATTAAAGATTGCCGCGCCCGCGGTCGATAACAGGGCGAATGCGCATCTGCTGGCCTGGCTGGCCGCGCAACTGGGCGTGCCGAAGTCCGCGGTCCGCCTGGTTCGCGGCGACACCTCGCGGCACAAAACCGTGGCGGTATCCGGGGTCGAAACCCCCTGGCTTGATATCGGGAAGAACAGCAAAACATGAGTGTCCACCTGGAACAGGAAGTCGCCGACTTCAGCGAGCGGCGACTGCGGCTGGCAACTGCGATTACCGACTATGCCGACTGGCTCGACCGCCAGCACGGCATCGACGTCGAGCGCACCCTGCGGCTGGCCGACACCGCGTCGAGTCTGCGCCAGGACAAGCTGGTGGTGGCCTTTGTCGCCGAATTTTCGCGCGGCAAGACCGAACTCATCAATGCCCTGTTTTTTGCCGATCACGGCCAGCGCCTGCTGCCTTCCGACGCCGGCCGCACCACCATGTGCCCGACCGAGCTGTTTGCCAGCGCGGACGAGGCGCCCAGCCTGTGCCTGTTGCCGATCGAGTCGCGCCGCCGCAGCGAATCGCTGGCGCGCCTCAAGCACATGTCGATCGAATGGTGCCGGGTGCTGCTCGACCCAGCCGATCCGCGCCAGTTGCAGGAAAGCCTGAAGAAGCTCACCGAAACCAAGGCCATGGCAGCGGCGGACGCCATCGAGCTCGGCCTGTGGGACAGCGAGGATCCCGGCGAGCGTCATCAGCTGCGCGCCGACGGCACGGTGGAGGTGCCGGTCTGGCGCTATGCCATGGTCAACTATCCACACCCGCTGTTGCAGGCCGGGTTGACGATTCTGGACACGCCCGGACTCAACGCGCTGGGCGCCGAGCCAGAGCTCACCCTGTCGGTCATCCCCAACGCGCATGCGGTGATGTATCTGCTGGCGACCGATACCGGGGTGACGCGCTCGGATCTGGAAATCTGGCAGAAGCATGTGCACCGCCACGCCAATTACCACGTGGCGATTCTGAACAAGATCGACATGCTGTGGGACGAGCTGAAGAGCGATGCCGAGGTGCAGGCCACCATCGAGCGCCAGGCCGAAGAAACCGCGCGCGTGCTGAAGCTGCCGCGCAGCCGGGTGTTCGCCGTGTCGGCCCAGAAAGCGCTGGTGGCCACCATTCGCGGCGATGCCGCCTTGCGCGTGCGCTCCGGCATCGAGTCGCTGGAATATCTGCTGGCGCACCAGGTGATCCCGGCGCGGCGCGACATGCTCTACCATGCGGTCAGCCGCGAGGTGGTGTCGCTGCTCGACGAAAGCCGGGTGGACATGTCGGCACGGCTCAAGCGCAGCAGCGACGAACTGATCCAGCTCAGCCAGCTGTCGGGCAAGAATCGCGAGCTGATCGAACAGACGCGCGCCACCCTGCAGCAGGAAAAAGACAGTTACGACGCCACCGCCGAGCAGTTCCGGGTGACCCGGAAAATGGTGCAGAAGCAGGGCGACCACCTGCTATCGCACTTGTCGGATGACACGCTGAGCGTCATTTGCAAAGCCGGGCGTGAGGTCATGGAATCCAGCCTGACGACGCGCGGGCTCACCAGCGGCATCCGCCAACTGAGCGGGCAGATGGTTGAGCGGCTCCAGCACGCGACCCAGCTGGCCGACAATATCCTGGACGCGCTGGATCAGGCCTATACGCGGTTTCACCGCCAGCACAATCTGCCCAAAATGCAGGTGCCGCGACTCGATCTGGGCGCCTATCGCAACCGGCTGCAAGCGCTGACGCGGGAGACCGAAGACTTCTGCAAGGATCCGGCCAATCTGATGCTGGAGAAGCGTTTCATGATCCGGCGCTTTTATGCCGGCCTGGCCGAAGAGTCGCGCAAGGCTTTCAACCTGGCGCGGGTGGAAGCCGAGCGCTGGCTGCGCATCGCGCTCGACCCCATCATGACGCGCATCCGCGAGCACAAGCAGTATCTCGACACCCGGCTGGCCAGCCTGCAGCGGATTCTGGAGAACATGGGCACACTGCACAGCCGGATGGCGCAGATCAAGCAGGAGATCGGCGAACTGCGGAATGAGAAGCTGGAACTGGGACGGATTGCCGCGCGGCTCGCCGTCTAGCCGTTCATCCGTTCAGCCGGTTCAACAACAGCGCCGTCCTGTCCGGGTCGGTGTTCTTGAGCATCCGTTGTGCCATCGGCGTCAATTCTTCCAGATGGGATTTCAGGACCTGCTGCTTGACCTGCAACAGGCTTGCCGGCTGCATCGAGAACGTCCGCAATCCCAGCCCCAGCAGCAGCCGCGTCAACAGCGGATCGCCCGCCATTTCCCCGCACACTGAAACTGGCTTGCCGGCCTTGGCGCCGGCGCGCAGCGTGTACTGGATGAGCTTGAGCACCGCCGGATGCAGCGGGTCGTACAGGTGTGCCACGCTGTCGTCGGCGCGGTCGATCGCCAGCGTGTACTGGATCAGGTCGTTGGTGCCGATCGACAGAAAATCGAGCTGCTCGGCAAAAAACCCGGCTGAAAGTGCGGCGGCGGGCACTTCGATCATGCCGCCGACCGGGATGCCATCGTCGAATTTCAGGCCGTCACGGCGCAGGGAGTCGCGGGCTTCGTCGATGCGTTGCAGCGTCTGCCGCAACTCCATGAAACTCACCAGCATGGGGATGAGGATGCGCACCTGGCCATGAACCGACGCCCGCAGGATCGCGCGCAGCTGGGTTTGAAACAGTCCCGGCTCGGCCAGGCACAACCGGATCGCGCGCAGGCCCAGCGCCGGATTGTCGGCCACGGTGTGACCCCACGGCGCCTGCTTGTCCGCGCCCAGGTCAAGCGTGCGGATGGTGACCGGCTTGCCGTCCAGTGCCTCGGCCACCGCCTTGTAGGATTCGTACTGCTCGTCCTCGCTCGGCAGGTCGCTGCGGTTGAGGAACAGGAATTCGCTGCGAAACAGGCCGATGCCGTGCGCCCCCGAGGCCTTGACGGCATTGACGTCGGAGAGCAATTCGATGTTCGCCATCAGCTCGATCGGAGTGCCGTCGAGCGTGGCCGACTTGCTGGTTTTCAGGCGTTTCAGCTTGTCGGTATCGATGCGCCACTGGTTCTGCCGCAGCCGGTATTCGGCCAGCACCGATTCGTCCGGGTTGACGACCACCACGCCGTCGCGGCCGTCGACGATCAAGAGGTCGTGGTCGCGGATCAGGCCGCGTGCATTGTGCAGCGCCATCACTGAGGGCATTCCCATGCTGCGCGCCAGGATCGCGGTGTGCGAGGTGGCGCCGCCCAGGTCGGTGATGAAGGCGGCGAAATGGGCGTTCTTGAACAGGACCATGTCGGCGGGCGACAACTCGTGCGCGACCAGGATGCGCTCGACGCCGAAGTCGACATCCAGCGGCAGATGGCTGGGGGGGCCGGTCAGCGCCTTCAACACGCGCTGCACCACCTGCACCACGTCCTCCTGGCGGCTCCTCAGGTAGGGGTCGTCGATTTCCTCGAAGCGCGCGACCAGCGCCTCCATCTGCTGTGCCAGCGCCCACTCGGCGTTGCACTGGGTTTCGCGGATCAGGCGCTTGGGCGCCTCGGCGATCATCGAGTCGCCGAGGAACATCAGGTGCATGTCGAGAAACGCCGACAGTTCGGCCGGGGCGTTGGCCGGGATGTGGTGGCGCAGGGTTTCGAGCTCGGCACGGGTGGCAAGGATGGCTTCATCGAAGCGCGCCAGTTCCTCCTTGATGTGCTTGCGGTCGAGCATGTACTGCGGCACTTCGATTCGCGCATTGGAGGTGAGGTGCGCATAGCCGATGGCGATGCCGCCGGAGACGCCGATGCCGTGCATGGAGAAGCTCATACCAGCTCCTCCCCGAAGCCGCTGGAGATCAAGCCCGCCAGGGCTTCCATCGCTTCCATCTCGTCTTCGCCCTCGGTTTCCAGGGTGATGGTGCTGCCCTTGGAAGCGGCCAGCATCATCACGCCCATGATGCTCTTGGCGTTGACGCGGCGACCATTGCGCGACATGAATACATTGCTCTTGAAGCCGGATGCCAGCTGGGTCAGCCTGGCCGACGGGCGCGCGTGCAGCCCCAGTTTGTTGACGATTTCAACGTCCCGTTGCTGCATGGCACATGGTCTCGGAAATATGGTTGATGCTGTTGCGCCCGCCCTGGACGATGCGCTCAATGAGCTGCGGCAGCGCCAGCGTTTCGCGATAGTTCAGCGCCTTCAGCAGCATCGGCAGGTTGACGCCGGATACGCCTTCGATATGCGCCGGTTCGAGCAGCCGGCACAGTGTGTTGCTGGGGGTGGCGCCGTACATGTCGGTCAGCACCAGGATACCGTCGCCTTCGTCCAGCTCGGCAAGCCGGGCCTGCAAGGCCTTCTGGCGTTCGTCCGGATCGGCGTGGCCGATGAAATCGAGCGTGGCCAGGCTACGCGGATGCTGCCCCAACACATGGGTTGCGCACTCGACCAGACTGTCGGCGAGCGACCCGTGGGCGACGATGAGGATGCCTATCATTGAGGGAATGTCAGACCAAAAACGGCATTCTAACGCGCATACGCTGCGGGCAAGTCACTGGCCATCTCCAACCCTCCCCAAGCGGGGAGGGGGCGAAGGCCATCCCCAACCGGTTAACGAAGCCGGGCCTTCATCGCAGGGGATACCTGTATCCGGCCGGCGGAATCCACCGCCAGATAGTGGGTAACGCCCAGACGGGACGCATTGTCCGGCAGCCGCTTCGGGCCATCGATAAACAGCGGTTTCGACAGCGCGTCCGAGCGCGTCCCCGCCTGTTCGCCCGTTGCCAGAACCGTCAGCGACTGCATGCCGGTTGTCGGAAAACCGGTGCGAGGATCGATCAGATGGCTGTAGCGGCGCCCGTTTATCTCGAAATAGCGCTGGTAGTCCCCGGAGGTGCCGACCGCCTCGCCATCGTGCAAATCCAGCGTTGCCAGCGTCCCCGACTGGCGCGGGTGCTGAATGCCCACGCGCCACGGGCGGTCGCCGTGCGCGCCCAGCGCGATCACGTTGCCGCCGATGTTCACCAGCGCGTTCCCGATTCCGTGCGATTTCAGGATGGCCGCCGCGTCGTCGAGCGCGCGTCCCTTGGCGTAGCCGCCGAGATCGAGTTGCACCGCCGGGTTGCTGCTCCAGACGGTAGTGTTTTCGATATGCAGGTCCGCCATGCGTGGCCGCCTGCCGACCCATGCCGAGATCGCGGCGGCATCCGGCACCCGCGCCTGCGGTGCGTCGGAGTGGAAGCCCCATAGCGCAATCAGCCCGCCGATGGCCGGATTGAAGAGATCGTTGGACTGGATCGAGTGCGTTTGCGCATCGCGCAGCATCGCCGCGAGTTCGGGCGTGACCGTGGTGCGCGCGCCCCGCGCCAGCGCGGCGTTGAGGCGCGACAGCTCGCTCGGCTGCCAGGCGTGCAGTGCGCGATGCAGTGCGTCGAAGCGCGCCAGCACTGCCGCCGCCGCTTGCCGGGCTTGCGGCTCTGGCGCGCCGTAGATGCTGACATCGACCAGGGTGCCGAAGACATAGGCTTGTTGCTGATGCAAGGGCGGCGGACTGCACGCGGCCAGCGCCCACAGCAGCAAAAGCCACAGGCCGTGTCGCGCCGATCTCATGCGCGAACCGTGGCCGAACCGGTACGCTCGACTGCGGCGATGAATTGCGCCGCCACGTCGTGCCCGGTCTGCGCCGTGATTTCCTGAAAGCCGGTGGGGCTGGTGACGTTGATTTCGGTGAGGCAGTCGCCGATGACGTCGAGGCCGGCGAGGAAGATGCCGCGATCTCGCGCCCACGGCGCGATGGCCTCGGCGATCTTGCGGTCGCGTGCGCTCAAAGGCTGCGCGCGCGCGGTGCCGCCGGCGGCGAGGTTGCCGCGCGTCTCGCCGGCCAGGGGAATGCGCGCGAGCGCCCACGGCACGACTTCACCGTCGATCAGCAGGATGCGCTTGTCGCCTTCGCCGATCGCCGGCAGATAGCGCTGTGCCATGATGGCGCGGCGGCCGCGCCGGGTCAGCGTCTCCAGGATGGCGTTTCGGTTGGGGTCGGAAAGCGTCAGGCGGAAAATGCCGCTGCCGCCCATCTCGGTGAGCGGCTTGACGATGATGTCGCCATGTTCGGCGAGGAACGCGCCAATCTCCGCCGCGTCGGCGGCAACCAGAGTGGGCGTGACGAATTGTGGGAAGTTGAGAATCGCCAGCTTCTCGTTGAAGTCGCGTAAGGCGGCAGGGCGGTTCAGCACCCGCGCGCCGTTGGCTTCGGCGATGCTCAACAGCTGGGTGGCGAGCAGGTAGTCGGTGTCCACCGGCGGGTCGCTGCGCATCAGCACGGCGTCGAAATCCTTCAGCGTGCAGATGTCAGTGTGGGCAAGGCCATACCAGTCGTCGTCGGCGCGCACGTCGAGTGCGCTGCAGGCGGCACGTGCGAAGCCATCCCGGATAAACAGGTGGCGCGCCTCGCAGGCGAATACGGCGTGGCCGCGCGCCACCGCCGCGCGCATCATGGCCACCGAGCTGTCCTTGCGGGGTTTGAGGCTCGCCAGCGGATCGACGACGAACAGCAGCTTCATGCCGCTTCGTTCAGGGTTTCGTCGAGTTCGATGCTGGCGGCCAGCATCGCCAGCCGCGCGATCACGCCATAGGCGTAGAAGCGGTTGGGGCTGGCGTCGGGGTTGGCGCTGCGGTCGGGCATCACGCAGGTGTCGTCGAACGCCAGTGGCACGAAGTGCATGCCGGGGCTGTTGAGGTTTTCGTCGGCGCCGCGTCCGGTATGCACGCGGTAGAAGCCGCCGACGACGAAGTGATCGAGCATGTAGACCACCGGCTCGGCGACCGCGCCGTTGATGCTCTCGAAGGTATAGACGCCTTCCTGGATCAGCACCTGGCTGACCTCGACCCCTTCCTTGCCGACCGCCATCTTGTTGCGCTGCTTGCGGTTGAGCTCGCGCACGTCGTCCGGCGACTTCACCGTCATGATGCCCATGCCGTAGGTGCCGGCGTCGGCCTTGACGATGACGAAGGGCGGCTGGTCGATGCCGTATTCGGCGTATTTGACACGGATCTTTTCCAGCATGTCGCCGACTTTCTTGGCCAGGCAGTCTTCGCCCTGGCGCGTCTGGAAGTCAATCTTGCCGCACTGGTCGAAGTAGGGGTCGATCAGCCAGGGGTCGATGCCGATCAGTCGCGCGAATTCGTCGGCCACATGCCGATACGCGGAAAAGTGGCGCGACTTGCGGCGCGTCGCCCAGCCTGCGTGCAGCGGCGGCATGATGTTCTGCTCGATTCCCTTGAGGATATCCGGCACGCCGGCCGACAGGTCATTGTTGAGCAGCACCGCGCAGGGGTCGAACCCCTCCAGCCCGATGCGGTTCCCCTTGCGCACCAGCGGCTCCAGCGTGAGGCGTCCGCCGGCGGGCAGCTCCAGCGTGGTCGGCTCGGCGATCTCGGGAATCAGCGTGCCGATGCGCACGATCAGACCGGTCTGGCGCAGGATGTGGGCGAGCACCGCGACGTTCTGCAGATAGAAGGTGTTGCGGGTGTGGCTCTCGGGGATGAGTAATAAGCGTTGGGCGTCGGGGCAGATTTTTTCCACCGCGCCCATCGCCGCGTGGATCGACAGCGACATGAAGGCCGGGTTGAGGTTGTTGAAGCCGCCGGGGAACAGGTTGGTGTCGACCGGCGCCAGCTTGAAGCCCGCATTGCGGATATCCACCGAGGTGTAGAACGGCGCCGACTGCCCCTTCCACTGCTGGCGAAACCAGTGCTCGATCATCGGCTGGGCGTCGAGCAGGCGCTTTTCCAGCTCCAGCAGTGGGCCGGTGAGTGCGGTGGTGAGGTAAGGGACCATAGAATAGCGGATTCCAAGAATGTACTTATTTTAGGCCAAGCCGGATGTTTGACATCGTTTTATATCAGCCCGAGATCCCGCCCAATACCGGCAACCTCATCCGCCTGGCGGCCAATACCGGCTGCCGTTTGCACCTGGTCGAACCGCTGGGGTTCGACCTCTCCGACAGGCAGGTGGCGCGCGCGGGGCTGGATTACCATGACATGGCCTGCGTGCGGGTGCATGCCGACTGGCCGGCCGTGCGGGCGGCGCTGCCCGACCGGCGCTGGTTCGCACTCACCACCAAGGGTAGCGCGCGCTATGCCGACATCGCGTTTCAGGCCGACGACGTGCTGCTGTTCGGTCCCGAATCGCGCGGCCTGCCGCCGGATGTTCTGGCGCAGTTCGACGCGGCGTATCGTCTGCGTCTGCCGATGCTGCCCGGTTCACGCAGCATGAATCTGTCCAACGCTGTCAGCGTGGTGGTGTTCGAGGCCTGGCGGCAAAACGGTTTTGCGGGAGGGGTGTGAATGAGCGGACTCGAATGGCTGGAAGCGGCCAGCTATATCGTCACCATCGTCGGCTTGCCGCTCGCCATCGGCGTCTATATTCATGATCGCCGGCGCGAGCGGCAGAGCGACGAGGAGGGAATCTTCCTGCGACTGGCCGACGAATACGCCGACTTCATGCGGCTGGTGATCGACAACGCCGACCTGCATTTGCTGTCGCCGGCAGTTAAGGGCGAGCTCGGCGAAGACCAACTGGAACGCAAGCACGCGCTGTTCGCCATTCTGGTCAGCCTGTTCGAGCGCGCCTACGTGCTGGTATATGAAGACGGCATGAGCCGGCAGCAGGCCCGGCTGTGGCAGTCGTGGGAGGACTATATGACCGAATGGTGCCAGCGCGAAGATTTCCGCGCGGCGTTGCCTGCCTTGTTCCAGGGCGAGGACCCGGGATTCGTGGCGACGATTCGGCGCATTGCGGAGACGACTGCCGGCAAGACGGGCGAACGGGAGGCGCCGAAAGTTAATGAGGATTAGAATGAAAACTGTGTGGCACCTTTTTAGGCCGTCCAATGTCCGCTGGCATGTCCCCGTCCAGGCAGTCCGAAATCACCCAAGATGTAATCAAGTCCGTGGTGCATCTAACCGAGCAGCGCGATGAGCTGACGCTTTTGCGCGGTCTGCTGGAATCCATCCTGGAAATGTTGCCGGGCGTGCCGGCATCCTTGCTGTGCGTGGTGCCAGCCCCGGATCGGGAAGGCTGGATACTGGACCAGACCAGCTCTTTGCCGGAGCCCATGTTTCCGTTCGCGGATTGGCTCCTGGCCGAGGTAGGCAGCTTGAGCGCCGACGCGCCGACCCGACAGTTCGCGCGGGATGGCCTCGGCTACCTCATCAGCAGCCTGGGCATCCAGGATGGCCAGCGCAAGGCAATCGTGATGATGCAGCCGGCATGGAACCCGGCTGACCTGCGCATCGCTGAGGGCATGCTCAAGATCTACGCCAATTTCGCCAGGGTGCTTTTCGACAGCGAGCGCGACACCCTGACCGGTCTTTACAACCGCAAGAAGCTTGATCAGAAGCTGGGCGAACTGCTGGCCGGCCGGATAAGCGGCAGCAACCGCCAGCGCGACAAGGGCACGGCCGACTATCTGGCCGTGTTTGATATCGACCATTTCAAGCGAATCAATGACAACTTCGGCCACCTGATCGGCGACGAGGTGCTGCTTGTTTTTGCCGGCCTGCTGCGCAATACCCTGCGTGATGTCGACTGGGTATTCCGCTACGGCGGCGAGGAATTCGTCGCGCTGATCAAGGGCGTATCCCCCGAAACCATCGCGTCCATTCTCGAGCGCATCCGGGTCAAGGTGCAGGATCATCAATTCCCCCAGATCGGGCAATTGACGGTGAGCAGCGGCTACACGGCCATCATTGATCAGCAGCTGCCGTCCTATGTGTTCGAGGAGGCGGACAAGGCCCTTTATTACGCCAAGGAGCACGGGCGAAATCAGGTCTGCGACTACCGCGGTCTGGTGTCACGCGGAGAACTCGCGCCGGAAAGGGCGCTTGGCGGCACGGTCGAACTCTTCGACTGAAACGGCTTCAGCACCCTGCTCAAGGCGGGGTCGTCTCGGCCACCGCATTGGTTGCCCCGATTCAGCTTAACGATATTCTCTAGCCAGCGCCTCGTCCACCAGCTTCTTCAGGGGCTCGTAGCCGAAGCTGGGCAGCGGTTTGCCGTTGACAAAAAACTCCGGCGTCTTGTTGATGTTCAGGGTGTTCACGTCCGCCATGTCCTGCGCGATCAGACTGGCAATGTCCGGCGCATTCATGTCGTTCTGGAGTTGCGCCAGGTCCAGGCCAAGCCCTTCGAGATGCCGCCAGACCCGTTCCGGCTGAACGGCGTGATTCACTACCCAGTCGTCCTGGGCTACCAGCAGGGCCTCCAGGGTTTCCCAGTACTTGCCCTGTTTGGCTGCCGCCTCGACCAGCGCCACCACATAGTCTGAGTTCTGGTGGAAGGGTGCGTAGCGCAGCACCAGGCGAATCCGGTCCGGGTGGGCGGCCAGCATCTCCTTGACCAGGGGGTAGAAATTCCGGCAGGTCCCGCACGCCGGGTCGATGAACTCGACAATCTCCACCCGGGCGTCGGCATGTCCGAGCACGGGCGAGTGCTCGCGCACCAGCGCCGACTTGTTTGCATAGGCGAGTTGCCCTGCCTGCTCGGTTTTTTGCGTGCCGTAGAAGATGGCCCCGCCCACAAAAGCCAGCAGCAGGACCACGGCGGCAGCGATAAACAGCATTTTTTTCATTTGGATGCCTTGAAGTGCGTCAGAACCAGCAACGCGATGATGGTGGAAAAAGCCAGGACGGAAAGCAATGGAAGGGTCAGGAAGCCGAACCAGCTGATCTGTTCCACCGAGCACGGCACCCCCTGGCTGCATGGCGTGGCGCTCTCCGGCACCAAGCCGCTGGCCACCGCCCAATGGAACATCGCCAGCAGCCAGCCGGCCAGCGCCAGCGGCAGTGCGTAACGCACGACACTGCGGTCGAACGGAAACAGCCCCGCCGCCAGAATCAGGACCAGCGGAAACATGCCGATCCGCTGGTACCAGCAGAGGACGCAGGGTGTATAGCCCATGACTTCGCCGAGAAACAGGGCACCCAGCGTCGACACGCTGGCGACCATCCAGGCGATGAAAACGAGCAGCCAGCCGCGATCTTGTGTAGCCTGAAAATCATTCATCGGCGTAATGATAGGACGGTTCGCGTCATGGCGTTACGTGGCCGCCGTTTATTTTCATGGCTTCGCTTCGCTGGGCGCCGCGCAACTTTCCTCGACCGCTTCGAGGAAATCCTGCCCCCAGCGATGGACGTCGTTGTGCTGGACGACGTCGAACAGCCCGCGCAGGCGGGCTTCGGCCTCGACCGGGCTCATCTCCAGCGCGTAGACGCATTTCTCGACCAGGTCGTGCGGGTCGTGCGGGTTGGTGAGCACCGCGCCATGCAGCTCGGCTGCGGCCCCGGCGAATTCGGAAAGCACCAGCACGCCGCTGCCGCTGGTGAGGCCCTGGACCGCGACGAATTCCTTGGCGACCAGGTTGAGCCCGTCGCGCAGCGGGGTGATCCACATCACGTCGGCCACCGCGTAATAGGCGACCAGCTCCTCGAACGGGATGGCCCGGAAGAAGAACTGCAGCGGGGTCCAGCCGACCCTTGAGAAGCGCCCGTTGATGCGCCCGACCGCCTGCTCGATCTGGTTCTGCAGGGTGCGGTAGATCGTCATTTCCTTCGCGGCCGGCACGCACACGTTGATCAGCGAGATCGTGCCCTGCAACTCCGGATGGGTCTCGAGCAGCTTCTCGAAGGCCACCAGTTTCTCGAGCGTGCCCTTGGTGTAGTCGAGCCGCTCGACCGACAGGATGACCCGCGTGCCGGTGAACTCCTTGCGCAGCGCAGCCACGCGTCCAGCCGTCTTCGGATCGTCGAGTACCTGGCGCACGCGATTGACGTCAAGTCCGACCGGGTGCGCGCCCAGGCCGATGCGCCGGCCATGCACCTCGATCGCAGTGGTCACCTCGTCCAGCCCGACGGCGCAGCCGTAGGTGAGGTAGCGCGGCGCGCAGGCGCGGGTTTCGAGCACCTTGAGCGGCGCGACGCCGCGCGCGACGTCGACGAAATTCTCGACCTGGCGCGGGATATGGAAGCCGATGTAGTCGCACTGCAGCAGGCTGCCGACGATGTCGCGGCGCCACGGCAGCACATTGAAGACGTCGGCCGAGGGAAAATAGGTGTGGTGGAAGAAGGCGATCTTCAGATCGGGGCGCAGCTCGCGCAGGCAGGCCGGCACCATCCACAGGTTGTAGTCGTGCAGCCACACCACCGCACCTTCGGCAGCCTCGGCCGCGGTGCGCTCGGCGAAGAGGCGGTTCACCTTGAGGAACACCAGCCAGTCCTCCTCGCGGAAACGGGCCCGTTCCCAGAAGGTGTGCAGGGTGGGCCAGAAGGCCTCCTTGGAAAAGCGCTTGTAGAAGATGTCGACGTCGTTCTTGGTGAGCGGCACGCGTGCGGCCACCAGCCGGGGGTATTTCTGGGCGTCGACCTCGGTGTGGGTCACGAAGCTCGCAGCCTTTTTCGGGTCCTGAATCGCCCACGCGACCCAGGAACCTTTCTTGCCGTCGCCGAAGAAACTGAGCAGGGTCGGGATGATGCCGTTCGGCGAAGCGGGGCGGCGGCGCACGAGGCGGCCGTCCTCGAGGCTCTCCTCGTAGGGCAGGCGGTGATAGACCATCACCAGATCGGACTTGCCCGGGGTTTCCGTCGCGCGCGGCCCGGCGTCGACGCCCTTGAGGTCGAGGAAATTGAAATGCTCGAGCGCCTCGAGGATGCCGCCGCAGCCGGCGTGGGGCGAATGCAGCACGCGGGCGCGCCTGGCGCGGGCGCGCCTGGCAGTGGCTTCGAGCAGGGCGGGTTCGGATTCGCCTACGCACACCCCGATGAATCCATGCTCGTACATCGCCAGATCGTTGAGCGTGTCGCCGGCGACGACCACCTCGTCAGGGTGGATGCCCAGATGCTCGACCAGCGCCTTGAGCGTGCTGCCCTTGTTGACGCCGCGCGGCAGAATGTCCAGATAGCGCTCGGCCGAATAGAGCACCTCGCAGCCGAGCCCGGCCGCGGCCGCCTCGATGCCGGCGAGCGAATGGCGCACGTCGGCGGTGCTGCAGAAATAAGAGCAGCGCCGTTGCTGCGGGACATCCTGGCGCTCCAGCCGATCGAACTGCACCATTGCGTCGACCACCGTTCGCTCACCCGGCCAGCGGGCGTCGATCTCCGCCTGCAGCGGCTGCACCGGCTGCCGCGTGGCGCCCTCGACGACCGTTCCGCCGACGTCGCAGATGATGTAGTCGGGTACCGGAATGGTTGGGTCCGAGAGCAGCGGGATCACGTTCTCGAGCCCGCGTCCGGTGACGAAGGCAAGTTTGATCTCGGGGTTGTCGGCGATGAGTTGGTAAAGGCGCAGACGGGTTTCGGCGTCGCCGGCGAGAAAAGTGCCGTCCAGATCGGTTGCAAGCAGCATGTGTGGGGGTTCTCCTGTCGAATGGGAAACTTGCCGACGTGGATGCCGACAGCGAAGGGGTCAGGTGCCGTTGCGCGTGTCCGGGAGCCATGGTTCCGGGCACTGCCGTCGAGGCATGCGGCAGCGGCATGAAGTGAGCTGATTTCTCTGCGAGGCGTCGCGGCGGAGCCGGACATCAGCTCGAAAAACAAGGCAGTAAGGCCGCGCTGCCCCATACGGCAGCAGCTTGGCGCAGCCCGCAAGGACTGCTTTTTTGTTTGTGGTGCAGGTGGTTGATGGGTGTGCAGCGATGGCCGAGGGCGCGACGAACAACGCGGCACTGGTCCTGAAGTCTATCCCGCCCTTGTCGTCGCAGTCAATCCAGCCCCCTGGCTTGCGCTCCAACCGGCCATGCAATGTATGCATTTCTTGGGTTTATGCGGGCGCGTTGCATTACGGATCCAGCGTGGCTTTTCTGGCCACACGGACTTCCCTCAGAACTCGGTCTTGATATCCCGGTTCAGCAGGTCGTCGACCGCCTCGGCGGCGGGCAGGCCTTCGAACAGCATCTGGCAGACTTTGCGGGTGATCGGCATGTCGACGCCCAGATCGCTGGCGAGTGCGGCAACTTCGGGTGCGGTGGAGACGCCTTCGGCGACGTGGCCGAGTTCGGCAAGAATGGTGTCGAGGGTCTGGCCGCGCGCCAGCCGCAGGCCGACCTGGCGGTTGCGCGAGAGGTCGCCGGTGGTGGTGAGGATGAGGTCGCCGAGGCCGGACAGTCCCATGAAGGTTTCGAAGCGGCCGCCGAGTTCGATGCCGAGGCGGGTCATTTCGGCCAGCCCCCGTGTGATGAGCGCGGCGCGGGCGTTGTGGCCGAGCTTGAGGCCGTCGCAGATGCCGGCGGCAATGGCCATGACGTTCTTCAGCGCGCCGCCCAGCTCGACCCCGATGACGTCGTCGTGCGCGTAGATGCGCAGGCGCTGGGCAGACAGCGCCTCGGCGAGGTGCTGCGCCAGTTCGCTGTCGTGCGAGGCGAGGGTGAGTGCGGTGGGATAGCCCTGCGCCACTTCCTGGGCAAAGCTGGGGCCGGACAGTACGCCCGTTTGGGCGTGCGAGGGCAGCAGCTCGGCAATGATCTGATGCGGCAGTTTGCGGCTGCCATGTTCGAAGCCTTTGCAGACCCAGACCAGCGGCGGCAGCCGGGGGCGGGCGGCCAGCGCGGCCAGGGTGGCGCGCAGGCCGCTCGTGGGAACGGCGATGACGATGAGCTCGGCCGCATCGGCAACGGCGTTGAAATCCAGGTTGAATTGCAGGGCGTCCGGCAACGGGCAGTCGGGCAGATAGCGGGTGTTGACACGGCTCGCGCGCATGGCATCGAGCCCGGCCGCGTTGCGTCCCCACAGGGTGACCTCATGGTGGGGCGCCCAGCTGGCCGCCAGAGCGGTGCCCCAGGCGCCGGCGCCCAGTACCGATAGCCTCATCGTCCCCATACCTCGCTTGCAGGCAGCCAGCCGGACAGGCCGTCGGCATGCCTCACCGGCAGCCAGCCGTAGGGATCGGCTGCGCCGGCAACCTCGAGCAGGAGGCCGCGTTCGGCACGGAACACGACGTCGGCGTCGGCGCGCGGCTGTTGCCGGACGACGCTGGCGTCGGCCTTGACCATGACGGTTTTTGCGCCGCCGAGAGCGGATTTCTCGATCCAGGCCAGGCGCCCGCCAGGGTCGCGCACCTTGACCCAGGCATCGGTGTCGACGACGACTTCAAGCGGCAGGCCGCTGCCCGCGATGGCGACCTTGCTGGCCGCGGTCGATGGCGCGTCGTACAACAGGGCGGCGCGCCCGGTGCTGCGGTATTCCAGCGCCCAGGCGGGGTGTGCCAGCAAGAGCAGCAGGCCGGCCGCGTGGAAAAAACCGGCCATGTTCGGCAAGCTGCGTTGCCGTAATCTCGATGAGTCCGCTATCAATGCGTCTGCTCGGGTGCGGCCTGTCCCTGCTGCGCCTGCTGTTGTTGATGGAACAGGGCCTCGAAATTGACCGGGTTCAGCAACAGCGGCGGGAAGCCGGCGCGGATTACCACGTCCGACACCGCCTCGCGCAGATACGGGAAGACGATGTTGGGGCAGCCGATGCCGAGCACCATCGGAATCTGGTCCTGCGGCACGTTCTGGATGCGGAAGACGCCGCTCTGGGTGCATTCGACCAGGAACATGGTCTTGTCGCCGATCTTGGCGGTGACGGTGACGGTGATGCCGGTGTAGTACATGTCCTCGCCCATCGCGCGGCTTTCGGTCGACATGTTGACGTCGATCTGCGGCGCCTGGCGTTCCAGGTAAATGTCGGGGGCGTTGGGCACTTCCAGCGACAGGTCCTTGACGAAGAGTTTTTCGATATTGAATACGGGTTGTTGCACGTCGGTCATGATGTCTCCCTGAACAAGAAAACCGGAGCCTGCGCTCCGGGGTTGGTGCATATTTTACACCGGGCTTAGTGAATGCCCTGTGACGCCAGCCAGCGCTTGAGTGCATGGGCTTCCATCGCGCCCGAGGTGCGTGCCGCTTCAGCGCCGTTTTTGAACAGGATCAGGCTGGGGATGCCCTTGATGTGGTGGCGCATCGACACCTGGGGATGCGCTTCGGTGTCGACCTTGGCGAAACGCACGCGCGTGCCCATCTCCGCCGCCACCTGCTGGAAAATCGGCGCCATCATCTTGCAGGGGCCGCACCAGTCGGCCCAGAAGTCGACCAGCACCGGCAGGCCGGCCTTGGCAATGAAGCGGTCGAAGCTGTCGGCGCTGAGATCGACCGGCTTGCCGGGCAGCAGCAGCGCACCGCATTTGCCGCACTTGGGCGCGTCGGCCAGTCGCTCGTCCGGCACACGGTTGACGGCGAGACAGTGGGGGCAGGCAAGTTCCATCGGGGTTCCTTGAACGAATCATCCATGCTTCAAGGTGGGGCGGCGCGCCAGAAAATCAAGCACGCCGGGCGAACCAATACAGGATTTAAGCGCGGGCCAGCAGAGGCACCAGTTCGCCGGCGGCATCCAGCGCCGAGGTGTCGTCGAAACCGCCGACGTGGGTGTCGCCGATGAACACCTGCGGCACGCTGCGGCGGCCGCCGGAGCGGGCGATCATTTCGTCCTGTTTTGCCGGATCGAGGTCGATGCGGATCTTTTCGATTTCGGTCACGCCGCGGCTTTTGAGCAGGCGCTCGGCAGCGACGCAGTAGGGGCAGGCGGCGGTGCAGTACATCACGACTTTGGACATGGGAGGGATCCTTATTTCTGGGTGACGGGCAGGTTGGCGCGTTCCCACGCGATGATGCCGCCCGCCTGGTTGTACACGGTTTCAAAACCGGCTTTTTTCAGCATGCGGCAGGCGCGTGCCGAGCGTTGGCCGCTGCGGCAGGTGACCAGGACCGGCTTGCCCTTGAACTTGTCGAGCTCCTTGATGCGACCGGTCAGATGGCCGAGCGGAATGTGCCTGGCCTTGGGGATATGGCCGGCGGCAAATTCCTTGTCCTCGCGCACGTCGAGCACCAGCGCGTCGTCGTTATACAGCCGGGTGGCCTTCAGCGTATCGGCCTGCTCCACGCCGGAGAGCCTGCCGCCGATGAAGGACCAGGCCAGCATGGCGCCCGAAAACATTGCCAGCGTCACCAGCATCCAGTTGTCCTGCAGAAATTGCATGTCCATGAATATTCTCGCTTACAGGCCACAGCCCGGCTTGACGCCGGCTTTTTTCAGCATGATGTCCATTGGGCAAAAGCGCGTAATGCCGGACTGGAACAGATTGAAGCCGACGAAGGCGGTGAACCACAGCCACGAGATCTGGGCCATGTCGACGCTGCCTGAAAAATGCGCCAGCGCCAGCGACAACATGATGAAAAAACCGGCAATGATGCGAACCATGCGTTCAACGGTCATGGGTAAAGCTCCTGTTGTTGGGAAGAAAATTTGCGGTAATTGGCTGCGTAATACAGCACCGGAATCACCACCAGCGTGAGCAGGGTGGAGACAAGAATGCCGAAAATCAAGGATACCGCGAGCCCGGAGAAAATCGGGTCGTCGAGGATAAAAAATGCCCCCATCATGGCGGCGGCGCCGGTCAGTACGATCGGCTTGGCGCGGGTGGCGCCGGCCTGGATGACGGCTTCCTGGAAGTCCATGCCCTCGGCAACCTGCTGGTTGATGAAATCGACCAGCAGGATGGAGTTGCGCACGATGATGCCGGCCAGCGCGATCATGCCGATCATCGAGGTGGCGGTGAACTGGACGCCGAGCAGGGCGTGGCCCGGCATCACGCCGATGACGGTGAGCGGGATCGGTGCCATGATGATGAGCGGCGTGAGATAGCTCTTGAACTGCGCCACCACCAGGATGTAGATCAGCATCAGTCCGAAGGCATAGGCGAGGCCCATGTCGCGGAAGGTCTCGTAGGTCACCTGCCATTCGCCGTCCCACTTCAGGCTGAAGCCGGCGTAGGGGTCGGCGGGCTGGCGGATGAAATATTCGGACAGCGTGCCGCCCTGTTCAAGCGCCATGTCCTTCAATTCGCCGCGCATGCCGAACAGGCCGTACAGCGGCGAATCCAGCACGCCGCCGGTGTCGCCGAGCACGTACACCACGGGCAGCAGGTTCTTGTGGTAGATGGTCTTTTCGCGCTCGCTCGGCATCACTTCCACCAGCTCGGACAGCGGCACCAGATTGCCGTTGTTGCCGCGCACGGTGAGCTTGAGCAGTTCGCCGATTTCGCTCTGGCGCTCCGGCGGCAGGGTGATGCGCACCGGGACTTCGTACTTGGCGCCGCTGCCGTGGATGGGGGTGACGTTTTCGCCGGCCAGCCCCATCTTCATCGCCGCGACGATGTCCTGCTGCGCCACCCCCGCCAGCGCCGCCTTGTTCCGCAGCACGCGCAGCACGAAGCGCTGGGCGTCGTTCTCCACGGTGTCGTCGATGGCGACGATGCCATCGGTCTTCTCGAACACCGCGCGCACCTGCTTGGCAACCTGCATCTGCGCGTCGTAATCGGGGCCGTAGATTTCGGCGACGATGGGCGACATCACCGGCGGCCCGGGCGGTACTTCGACCACCTTGACGTCGGCGCCGTGCTTTTTTGCAATTTGCTCGACCAGCGGGCGGAGCGCCTGTGCGATGTCGTGGCTCTTGCGGTCGCGCTCGCTCTTGTCGACCAGGTTCACCTGCAGGTCGCCGACCTCGGGGCCGGCGCGCAGGTAATACTGCCGCACCAGGCCGTTGAAGTTGATCGGCGCCGCGGTGCCGGCGTAGGCCTGATAGTCGGTGACCTCGGGCGTGGCGGCAACGGCCGCGCCCATTTCAGCGAGCACCTGGGCGGTCTTTTCAAGCGGCGTGCCGACCGGCAGGTCGACGATGATCTGGAATTCAGACTTGTTGTCGAACGGCAGCATTTTCATGATGACCAGTTGCACCACCGGCAGCGCGACCGAAATGAGGATGGCCAGCCCGATGCCCAGCCACAGCATGCGGCGCGCAGCGCGGCCCTTGGTGCCGTGCAGGAAGGGCGCGAGGCGTTTGCGGAACATGGCGGTGAGCTTGTTGTCGCCCGCTTCGGGGGCGCCGTGCGGCGCCTGCTTGATGAGCCTGAGGGCCAGCCAGGGCGTGATGATGAAGGCGATCGCCAGCGAAATCAGCATGCCGATCGAGGCGTTGATCGGGATCGGGCTCATGTACGGCCCCATCAGGCCGGAGACGAAGGCCATCGGCAAGAGCGCGGCGATCACGGTGAAGGTGGCGAGGATGGTCGGGCCGCCCACCTCGTCGACCGCGCGTGGAATGATCGCTTCGAGACCGTCGTGGTCGAGCCCCATGCGGCGGTGAATGTTCTCCACCACCACGATGGCGTCGTCGACCAGGATGCCGATCGAGAAAATCAGCGCGAACAGCGACACCCGGTTGAGCGTGAAGCCCCACGCCCACGAGGCAAACAGCGTGGCCGCCAGCGTCAGCAGCACCGCCGCGCCGACGATCAAGGCCTCGCGTTTGCCGATGGCGAACAGCACCAGCAGCACCACCGAGAGGGTGGCGAAGATCAGCTTCTGGATCAGTTTCTTTGCCTTGTCGTCGGCGGTTGCGCCGTAGTTGCGGGTGACGCTGACCTCGACCCCCTCGGGCAGGATGCTGCCATGCAGCGAGTTGACCCGCTCGATCACCTTTTCGGCGACGTCGACCGCGTTTTCGCCCGGCTTTTTGGAAATGGCCAGTGTGACCGCCGGGAAGGTCTGCCCTCGCTCGGCCTGGTGCGGCCCGCCCGCACCCGGGGCGTGCCAGACGTAGCGCGCCGGCTGGTCGGGCCCGGCGACGACGCTGGCCACATCCGTCATGTAGACCGGGCGGCCCTGCGCGACGCCGACCACCAGTTGCTTGACGTCGTCGGCGCCGCTGAGAAAGGTGCCGGTCTGCACCAGAATTTCCTGGTTGCCCGACACCAGCGTGCCGGACGGCTGCGCCGCGTTGGACACCTGCAGCGCGGCGCGGATGTCCTGCGCCGACACGTCGAACGCCGCCATCCGGTCGGGGTCCATCAGCACCCGCACCGCGCGGCCGGGGCCGCCGAGGGTGGTGACTTCGCGGGTGCCGGCGATGCGCTTCAGCTCGATTTCCGCGGCGTGCGCCACCTGCTCCAGCTCGTAGGCGCCGCGCGTCTCGTCGCGCGTCCACAGGGTCACGGTGACGATCGGCACGTCGTCGATGCCGACCGGCTTGATGATGGGTTCGCCGACGCCGAGTTCGGGCGACACCCAGTCGAGGTTGGCCCGGATGGTGTCGTGCAGCCGCACCAGCGCCTGGGTGCGGTCCTGGCCGACCAGGTACTGCACCGTCAGCACCGCCATGCCCGGCCTGGACACCGAGTAGATGTGCTCGATGCCGTCGATCTGCGACAGCACCTGCTCGGCGGGGGTGGCGACCAGCGCCTCCACGTCCCGTGCCGAAGCGCCGGGGAAGGGGATGAACACGTTGGCCATGGTCACGTTGATCTGCGGTTCTTCCTCGCGCGGCGTGACCATGATGGCGAACAGGCCTAGCAGCGCCGCGATCAGTGCGATCAGCGGGGTGAGTTGGGAGGTGAGGAAGAAGCGGGCGGTGCGTCCGGAGAGTCCCATGCGCGTCTCCGTTTATTTCGCGGGCTGGTTGGCGGTGCTTTTGGCGTAGATGCCCGCCTTGACCGGATCGAGCGCAATAACGTCACCCGGATCGAGCCCGGCCAGCACTTCCACCTGGCCGCGCCCGTTGAGCGTGCCGAGGCGGATCTGCCGCAGGCTCACCCTGTCATCCTTGACCACGTATACCGCGGTGAGCTCGGAGCGGTGCACCACTGCGGTCGACGGGATGGTGAGCTTGCGTGCGCTGCCCACCGAAAAATGCGCGCGGGCATACATCCCCGGGATGACGCCTTCCAGGCTGGCCGGCAGGTCGATCCGTACCTTGACCGTGTGGGTGGCTGCATCCGCAGACGGCAGCACGGTGACGCCGGCAGCGTCGATCCACTTGTTGAGCGAGGGAATCTCGACCGCCACGCGCGGCGATGCCTTGATTTCCGCCATCTTGTACTGCGGGATGTTGGCGATCACCCGCATGTCCTTGGGGTCGAAGCCGGTCATCAGCGGGGTGCCGGGCGCGACCGTTTCGCCCACTTCCACGTGGCGGGCGGAGACCACGCCCGAATACGGCGCGGTGATCACGGTGTAGCCGCTCACCGCCGCGGTCTGGCCGACGCCGGCGCGCGCCGCGCGCGCCGCCGCCTCGGCGGCGCGGAACTCGGCGGTGGCGCGGTCGAGTGCGGCCTGGCTGATGAATTTCTGCTGAAAAAGCTGCTGCTGGCGCTGGTAGTTGGCGCGGGCATTGGCCAGCGTGGCATCGGCCTGCGCCACCTGCGCCTGGCTGCCCGCCACGGCGGCCGTCAGTTCCTGTGCGGAAAGCCGGACGATGACCGCGCCTGCCTTGACGTAGTCGCCGGCGTCGAAGTTGACCGCCGACACGCGCCCCGCCACCTGCGCCGCGATCGTGGATTGCTTGACGGCCTCGACGGTGGCTTCGGTGGAGTAGCCGGTGTCGACCATCTGGTATTTCACCGGGGCAATCGCAAAGGGCAGGGCTGCCCAGGCGGACGGGGATGCGAGGATGAGGCAGGCCAGCAAACGGGCGGGGTTCAGCACAGGGGCACCTCCAGGAAAGCGTCCATTAGGATATTCTAATTAAGCATTTAATTCAAGCGCTTGGGTGGTGGTTCTGACGCAGATTGCGGCGCCGCGGCTGTTTCAAGTATGCACCATAAACAAAGGCCCGGTACGCTTGCGCGTAGCCGGGCCGGGCGCTGCCGGGGTGCGTTGCGTTTACTTGGTGAAGCCGCAGAACACGTCGCGCATCATGCTCAGCAATTTGAGCGTGCGGGTGTCGCCGACGCGGTAAAATACGCGGTTGGCGACCTTGCGGGTGCGCAGCACGCCCTTGTCGCGCAGGATGGCCAGATGCTGCGAGATGTTGCTTTGCGAGGTGCCGACCTGGTCGACGATTTCCTGCACGCTGATTTCCTTGTCGCCCAGCACGCAGAGAATTTTCAGGCGCAGCGGATGCGACATGGCTTTCATCGCACGCGAGGCCTGCTCGATGTGCTCGTCCTTGTCCATGAGGTCCACTTCGTCCCAATCAGCTGCCATATTCATAACCTCGGTCCTGTTCGTGTAGTACCCTGATGCGACCGGGCTCCGGATGGAAACTCAGGCCGCGCATGGCGTTATTGAAGCAACATTACGCCTTGCTTATAGATTAGCAATCACGCATATATTAAAATAATTCCACAAAAACGAGTCAGGTTATACAAATTTCTTCATGAAGACCCTGCCGGTTCTCCTCATCATCCTCGACGGCTTTGGCTGCCGCGCGGAACGCGCCGACAATGCAATCGCCCAGGCCAGCAAACCCAACTGGGACCGCTTGTGGAAGCATCATCCGCACACCCTCATTCATGCGTCGGAATCCGAGGTGGGCCTGCCCAAGGGACAAATGGGCAACTCCGAGGTGGGGCACCTGAACATCGGCGCGGGGCGCGTGGTGTACCAGGAGTTCACCCGCATCGACCGCGCCATCGAGTCCGGCTATTTCTACACCAACCCGGCCCTGCTGAATGCGGTGCATCTGGCGCGCGACAACGGCAAGACCCTGCACGTGCTGGGCCTGCTGTCGGACGGAGGGGTGCACAGCCACGAATCGCACTTTCACGCCCTGCTCGACCTGGCGGCGCGCGAGGGCCTCAACAAGGTGTGCCTGCACGTGTTTCTGGACGGCCGCGACACGCCGCCGAAAAGCGCCGAGGTGTATTTGCGCCGCCTGAACGAAAAAATCGAACAGACCGGCATCGGCCACATCGCGTCGATGATCGGCCGCTACTATGCGATGGACCGCGACCGTCGCTGGCAGCGGGTCAAATCGGCCTACGACCTGCTGACCCAGGGGCACGCCGAATTCATGGCGGAGAATCCGCAGGCTGGCCTGGAAGCCGCCTACGCGCGCGGCGAGACCGACGAGTTCGTCAAGGCGACGGCGATCCTGCCGCCGGACGGCAAGCCGGTGAAGATGGAAGACGGCGATTCGGTAATCTTCCTCAACTTCCGCTCCGACCGTGCGCGCCAGCTGTCGCGGCCGTTCATCGAGCGCGATTTCAGCGAATTCGAACGCGAAGTCACCCCGCGCCTGGCCACCTATTGCACGCTGACCGGCTACAGCGACGACTTTGCCGTGTCGGTGGCGTTCCCGCCCGAACGCATCAAAAACGGTCTCGGCGAATACATCGCCAGGCTCGGCCTGCGCCAGCTGCGCATCGCCGAGACCGAGAAATACCCGCACGTCACCTTCTTCTTCAACGGCGGCGAGGAAGTGTCTTTCCCCGGCGAGGACCGGGTGCTGGTGCCGTCGCCCGACGTCGCCACCTACGACATGAAGCCCGAAATGAGCGCCTTCGAGGTGACCGAAAAGCTGGCCGCCGCGATCGACAGCAAGCAATACGACGTCATAGTCTGCAATTACGCGAACCCGGATATGGTCGGGCACACTGGTGATCTGCAGGCGGCCATCAAGGCGATCGAAACGGTGGACGCCTGCCTTGGCCGGGTGGTGGAGGCCCAGCTGGCGCGTGGTGGCGAGGTGCTGGTGACCGCCGACCACGGCAATGCCGAACTGATGCGCGATACCGAAACCGGCCAGGCCCACACTGCGCATACCCTGAACCTGGTGCCGCTGATTTACGTGGGACGGCGCCCGGCCACGCTGGCGGAAACCGGGGCGCTCGAAGACATCAGCCCGACCCTGCTGAAAATGATGGGTTTGCCGCCGCCCCCTGAAATGACCGGTGAAGCCCTGGTGCGATTCGAGTAAACCGGGTGCAAGTTCGGGTAAGCTCATCAGGGTGAACTTCAGACCATTTCTCGTCCTGCTGGTGTTGATCTGGCCGCTGTGCGCCAGCGCCAACCAGGCCGATCGCAAGCAATCCGAACTCGATGCCCTCAAGCAGCGCCTGCAAACCCTGCAGCAGGAATTTCGCGGCACCCAGGCGCACCGTAAGGAAGCGGCCGACGAGCTGGGCCAGTCCGAGCGCGCGATCAGCAGCGCGCTGCGCCAGTTGCGCCAGCTGGACGGCGAACGCCAGCGCGCCCAGACTGATTTGCAGGCGCTGACGCAGCAGGCTGACGCTACGACGGCACGCATCCGCGCGCAGCAGGCCCACCTTGCCCAGGCGCTCAAGGCCGCCTACCAGCGCGGGCAGGGCGATGCGCTCAAACTCATGCTCAACGGCGCGGACCCCAACCAGGCCGCGCGCGATCTGCGTTACCTGGCGCACCTGTCGCGCGCCCGGCACGAGACGATCGAGGCGCTTCGCGCCGACCTGGCGAAACTGGCAGCGCTGCGGCAGCAAACCGAACAAAAGACGACCGAACTGGCGCAGCTGCAGATAGCCCGCGAAGCCGAGCAAAAAAAACTGCTGGCCGACAAACGCGCCCGCGAGCAGGTCCTGCAAAAACTGTCGGTGCAAATCCAGCAGCAGCGGCGTGAAATTTCCAGCCTCAAGCGTGACGAGCGCAGCCTGACGCAACTGGTAGAGCGCCTCAACCGGCTGATGGCGCAGCAGGCGGCGCGTGAACGTGCCGCCCAACAGGCGCAAAGGAATCAAAAAGATGGGAAGAGCGCGCCCAGCCAGCCGCGCCGCGCCCTGGGCGTCAATACCGAAACGCCGGTAGCGTTCCGCTCCGACAAGCCTTTTTCAGGTTTGAAAGGTTCACTGCGGCTGCCTGTCGCCGGGGAACTGATGAACCGCTTCGGCGCTCAGAGAGAAGATGGTGGGGTGAGCTGGAAAGGCCTGTTCATCCGTGCCGCGGAGGGCGCCGCGGTGAAGGCGATCGCAGCCGGGCAGGTGGTGTTTGCCGAGTGGCTGCGCGGCTTTGGCAACCTCATTATTGTCGACCACGGGGAGGGCTATATGAGTCTGTACAGTAATAATGAAAGTCTGTATAAGCAGGTGGGCGAACGGGTCCAGCCCGGTGACGCCATCGCCGCGGTCGGCAACAGCGGCGGCCAGCCCGACCCCGGCCTGTATTTTGAAATGCGGCATCAAAGCCGTCCTGTTAATCCCCTCCTGTGGGTGAAGTGAGATGACACAAAAGGCGAAATCCATACTCGTCGGCCTGGCCGGCTTGCTGGCCGGCGCCGCGCTGACGGTCAACCTGTCGGCGATCGCCGACAAGGATGCGGAGACGGCGCTGCCGGTCGAGGAGCTGCGCGCCTTTACCGACGTGTTCGCCCGCATCAAGAATGATTACGTCGAGCCGGTCGAAGACAAGAAACTCATCACCGAAGCGATCAATGGCATGCTGACCGGGCTGGATCCGCACTCCTCCTACCTGGATATCGAGGCGTTCAAGGACCTGCAGGTCGGCACCCAGGGCGAGTTCGGCGGCCTCGGCATCGAAGTCGGTATGGAAGACGGCTTCGTCAAGGTCATTTCGCCGATCGAGGATACGCCTGCCTTCAAGGCCGGGGTCAAGCCGGGCGACCTGATCGTCAAGCTCGACGACACGCCGGTGAAAGGCATGACGCTGAACGATGCGGTGAAGCGGATGCGCGGCAAGCCGGGGACGAGCATCAGGCTCACCATCGCACGCAAGAGCGTGGCCAAACCCATCGTGCTGACCCTGACCCGCGCGGTCATCAAAATTCGCAGCGTCAAGTCCACACTGGTCGATCCCGGCTATGGTTACGTGCGCGTGACGCAGTTTCAGGAACACACCGGCGAGTTGCTGGCCGAAGCATTGAACGGTCTCTACAAGGACAACAAGGCGCCGCTGAAGGGCCTGATTCTTGATCTGCGCAACGATCCGGGCGGCCTGCTCAACGGCGCGGTCGCGGTGACGGCCGCCTTCGTCAAGCCCGACAGCCTGGTGGTGTATACCGAGGGGCGCAGCGAAGACGCCAAAATGCGTCTGACCGCCAGCCGTGAACATTATCTGCGCCCGATGCAGTCCGATTATCTGAAAAACCTGCCGGAGGGCGTGAAGAGCGTGCCGATGGTGGTGCTGGTCAACAGCGGCTCGGCCTCGGCGTCCGAAATCGTGGCGGGCGCGCTGCAGGACCACAAGCGCGCAGTCGTCATGGGCACCCGCACCTTCGGCAAGGGCTCGGTGCAGACCATCCTGCCGATCGGTAACGGCACGGCGATCAAGCTCACCACCGCGCGCTACTACACGCCGAACGGGCGCTCCATCCAGGCCAAGGGCATCGAGCCGGATATCGTGGTGGAAGACCCGGCAATGCCTGAATCGGAGAACGGTTTTGGTATTCGCGAGGCCGATCTCAACAAGCATCTGGTCAATCCCGCGGGCGAGGAGCCCGCCCCGATGCCCAAGCCGGACGAAGTCATCAAGGCGCCGCCAGCGGACAAACCGGGCAAGAATGGCGAGGACAAAAAGCCGACGGCACTGGAACCGGGCGAGATCGTCTCGAAGAACGATTACCAGATGAATCAGGCGCTAAACCTGCTGAAAGGCTTGCAGATCCTGCAGGGCCGTTGATCTGGTGTGCGGTGGCTGTAAACCCGCCACCGCACAAATAGCAGCGCTATACTGGATAAATTCTGTCTGAGTGGTGTGCCATGCGCCCATGTGACCTCGAAAAAATCCGCGAAATTGTTTTCCATGACCTGCCGTCTGGTCAGGCAGAACACGCGCTGGTTTTGCTCGAAGGACTGGAGGGGCTGGTGGCGACGGTCGGATCGGACGGCAGCCGTCTGCTGGTGCGCTACCACATCTGCGAATACACCCTGGAAGGTCTGGAAACGGCGCTGGCGAGTCAGGGATTTCATCTCGACAACAGCCTCATGAGCAAGCTCAAACGCGCGCTGGCTTATTTCAGCGAAAGCGTGCAGCGCAGCAATGTCGCGGCCGACGAACCGGACATCAAATCCCAGCAGGCTTTCATGAAGGTCTACGAGAGCCACTTGCACGGCGACCGTGACGACACGCCGGAAGAATGGCGTGATTATAAATAACGACCCGATCCCCCCAATGGAACTGACCGACGACCTACTGCTGCGTTACAGCCGGCACATCCTGCTGCCGGATGTTGGCGTGGACGGGCAGGCGCGCATCTGCGATGCCGCGGTGCTGGTTGTCGGCGCCGGCGGGCTGGGATGCCCGGTGGTACTGTATCTGGGTGCGGCGGGGGTCGGGCGGTTGCTGCTGGCGGACGGCGACACGGTCGACCTCACCAATTTGCAGCGCCAGATCGGCCATGCCACGGCGGCGATCGGCGAGAACAAGGCCGCATCTCTGGCGCGCAGCGTGCGCGCCATCAATCCGGAAATCGACGTGCAGCCGATCGGCCAGGCGCTGGCGAATACCGCCTTGCTTGAGGCCGTCGCGGCGGTCGATCTGGTGGTCGACGCGTCGGACAATTTCGCCACCCGGCATGCCGTCAACCGCGCCTGCGTGGCATTGGGCAAGCCGCTGGTGTCGGGCGCCGCGATCGGATTTTCGGGGCAACTGGCCGTCTTTGATTCGCGCCTCGACGGCACCCCGTGTTACCACTGCCTGTTCCCCGACCATGTGGATGAGCCCGAATTGCGCTGTGCCGAGGCGGGTGTGTTTTCGCCGCTGGTGGGTATCGTCGGCGCGATGCAGGCGATGGAGGCACTGAAATATCTGGCACGGGTGGGCGAGCCCCTGATCGGCAGGCTGCTGTTGTGGGACGGCCTGCGGGCCGATGCCCGCGTAATGAAGGTGCCGCGCGACCCGGCCTGCCCGGTGTGCGGGCCGGCCGCGTTTCAGGCCGGCTGAGCGCCCAGCAGGCGCGACAGCAGCAATTGGATGTCGCCGCCGGGCGCGCGCGTAAACCCGCTCTTGGCAAACTGGTGCCAGCGCCCCACCACCACGCATTGCAGCAGATTGGCCAGCGGTGCGCTGAGTTCGGCCTGCCGGTCGCCGCAAAAGCGCAGGCATTGCCGCAACTGCGCCTCGATGCGATCGTGAAGTTGATTGATACGTTTTTGCAGGCGCTCGTTTTCGTTCACCAGCGCATCGCCGATCAGTACCCGCGTCATCCCCGGATTCTTTTCCGCAAAGTTCAGCAGCATGCCGAGAATGGCTTCGACCTGGGCGGCGGGTGACGGCGTGTCGGCCGTGATGCGCGCGATCAGTCCGAGCAGCGTCTGTTCGATGAACTCGATCAGGCCTTCGTACATCTGCGCCTTGCTGGCAAAGTGACGGTACAGCGCCGCTTCCGACACGCCGACGCGTGCCGCCAGTGCCGCCGTGGTGATTTTTTCCGGTTTTGGTTCCTGCAGCATCGCAGCCAGCGTTTGCAGGATCTGCAAACGGCGCTCGCCGGGTTTCCTTGCTTCCCCTTCCATCCGTCTCCCCCCTGTTTTTATGGGGGAGATTATCGCTGATGTTGGGTGAATTGGTGGGTCCGCACGGACTTGAACCGTGGACCAAGGGATTATGAGTCCCCTGCTCTAACCAGCTGAGCTACGGACCCGAAAACGTGGCAGCCCCGCCACTGGCAGGGCTGGGTGCTTACTGTTCGCCGCTGCCGACAAAGCTTTTCAGCTTTTCGGAACGAGTCGGGTGGCGCAGCTTGCGCAGGGCCTTGGCCTCGATCTGGCGAATCCGTTCCCGCGTCACGTCGAACTGTTTGCCGACTTCTTCCAGGGTGTGGTCGGTGTTCATTTCGATGCCGAAGCGCATCCGCAACACCTTGGCTTCGCGCGAGGTGAGGCTGTCGAGCACTTCGCGGGTGGCGTCGCGCAGGTTGGCGTAGACCGCGTAATCGTCGGGCGACAGCGTGCTGGAGTCTTCGATGAAATCGCCCAGGTGGGAGTCTTCGTCATCGCCGATCGGCGTTTCCATGGAAATCGGCTCCTTGGCGATTTTCATGATCTTGCGGATCTTGTCCTCCGGCATTTCCATCTTCAGCGCCAGCGTCGCCGGATCGGGCTCGATACCGGTTTCCTGCAGGATTTGGCGGCTGATGCGGTTCATCTTGTTGATGGTTTCGATCATGTGCACCGGGATGCGGATGGTGCGCGCCTGGTCGGCGATCGAGCGCGTAATCGCCTGGCGAATCCACCAGGTGGCGTAGGTCGAGAACTTGTAGCCGCGACGGTATTCGAATTTCTCCACTGCCTTCATCAGGCCGATGTTGCCTTCCTGGATCAGGTCGAGGAACTGCAGGCCGCGGTTGGTGTATTTCTTGGCGATCGAGATCACCAGGCGCAGGTTGGCCTCGATCATCTCGCGCTTGGCGCGGCGCGCCTTGGCTTCGCCGGTGGACATCTGCTTGTTGACGTCCTTCAGGCTCTTGATTGGCAAGCCGACGCGTTCCTGCATCGCGATGAGCGCTTCCTGGTGCGCCTTGACTTCGTACTGCACTTTGGCGAGCGTCGAGCAATAGGCCTTCTTGGCGGCGATTTCCTTGTCCACCCAGCCCAGGTTGGTTTCGTTGCCGGGGAAGGTCTTGATGAAATGCGCGCGCGGCATGCCCGAGCGGGTGACGCAGAACGCCATGATCTTGCGTTCGTGCGAGCGCACTTCTTCCACCGCATTGCGGATCTGTTCGCACAGGCGGTCGACCTGGCGCACCGAGAAGCGGAATGCCATCAGAAGTTCTGTGACTTCGCCCTGGGCCTTCATGTGCTGCGGGCTGCCGAGGCCGTATTTGGCGTGGGCGGCCTGTGCCTTCTTATAGGCCTTGCGAATGAGTTCGATCTGCGTCAGTGCCTTGACTTTGAGTTGTGCCAGGTTGGCCGCGGCCATGGCTGCGCTGGCTTTTTCATCGTCTTCCTCGGTGTCCTCGTCCTCGTCAGTGTCCTCGTCCTCGTCGGCCGTGTCGGCGGCCGTCTCAGCGATCGGGGTTTCGGCTTCGACAAAGCCGTCGATCAGCTCGTCGATGCGCAGCTCGTCCTTTTCGACCTGCGTTGCCATGTCGAGGATTTGCTGGATGGTGAGCGGGCACGAAGAAATGGCCTGCACCATGTGGCGCAGGCCTTCTTCGATGCGCTTGGCGATTTCGATTTCGCCTTCGCGGGTGAGCAGGTCGACCGAGCCCATTTCGCGCATGTACATGCGCACCGGATCGGTGGTGCGACCGAATTCCGAATCGACCGTGGTCAGCGCCTGCTCGGCTTCGGCCACCACGTCTTCGTCCGCGACGGCGGGGGCGGCTCCCTGCATCAGCAGGGTTTCGGCATCCGGCGCCTCGTCGTAGACCTGGATGCCCATATCGTTGATCATGCCGATCACGCCTTCGATCTGGTCGGCGTCCAGCACCTCGTCGGGCAGGTGGTCGTTGATTTCGGCGTAGGTCAAAAAGCCGCGTTCCTTGCCCAGGATGATCAGGTTTTTCAGCTGGGTGCGACGCGCCTCGGCCTCAACCGGCGTCAACTCTTTCAGGGGGATCAGCGCTTCGGTTTTTTTGGTGCCGCCACCCGGTTTTCTTCCACGTACCGCCACAGGTATTTCTCCGCTCAGGTTCTGCCCATGCAACCGGATCGGGCAGAAAAAATCGTTCAAAAACCGGTAATTATACTGCAAGCCGGGACTTTGTCTTGGGGCATCTGACAAGCTAAAATCGTGCTAGCTCAGTCAATTCCTGGCGTTCGCCGGCGCTCAGGCTGTCCAGCGGCCGCGTCGCCAATTCCTGCCAGCGGCGGCGCTGCCAGTCGTCGCGCAGCTGTTTGACAGCGCCATCGAATTCCGCGTTCCAGTCCCAACTGTCATCTTTGTCGAGCAAATCTGTCATCAGTTCCTCGATCAGCGGTTCAAGCACGCTGCCTTTGGCGGCTTCGGTGAGTGTTTGCGGCTTGAGCGGACCCACGTCGCGCAGCCAGTTCATCAGTTCGCTCATGTGCCCGCATAACGGGTCGTTCACGTCCAGCCAGCAGGGATCGACTTCGGCGACGCGCTGCGGGTTCATTAGCAGGGTGCGGGCCAGGCTGCGCACGCGCGATGGCGCCGGCCGCCGCTGCGGGCGCAAGGGCGGGCGCCGGACGACACCGGGTTTCGTCCCCATGAGGCCGAGCTCATCGGCCTGCAAGTGCACAAGTTCGGCGATTTGCCGCTGGATCAGACGGGCCAGCAGCGGCGCGCCAATTTTCTCCAGCAGCGGTTTCGCTTCCTTGATCAGCGTGGCACGGCCCTCCTGGCTGTCGAGCTTGCGGTCGCGCGACAGTTCGCGCACCAGAAAAGCCGAGAGCGGCAGGGTTTCGGTGTCCAGCAGTTTTAAAAAGGCAGCCTGTCCGTGGGCACGGATGGTGCTGTCGGGGTCTTCACCTTCGGGCAGGAACAGGAAGCTGACTTCCTTGCCGTCCTGCAGCGCTTCCAGCGAGTTTTCGAGTGCGCGCCAGGCGGCCTTGCGGCCGGCGTTGTCGCCGTCGAAGGCGTAGATCAGACGGTCGGTGTGGCGCAGCAGGGTGCGCACATGAATCGGTGTGGTGGCCGTCCCCAGTGCAGCGACGGCAAATTCCACGCCGTGCTGCGCCAGTGCGACGACGTCCATATAGCCTTCGACCACGATCGCGCGTCCTGCAGCCTTGATCGCGGCGCGCGCTTCGAACAGGCCGTAAAGCTCCGAGCCTTTGTGGAACAGCGGGGTTTCCGGCGAATTGAGGTATTTCGGCTCCCCTTTGTCGAGCACCCGGCCGCCGAAGCCGACAATCTGGCCCTTGATGTTCTTGATGGGGAACATGATGCGGTCGCGGAAGCGGTCGTAGCGTCCGCGGTCGCCGTCGATGACCAAGCCGGATACGGCAAGGGCATCCGCCGTGTAATCGGGGAAGACCTGCTTCAACGGTGATCCGTCCGGCGCGTAGCCGATGCCGTAGCGGGCGGCGATGGCGCCGGTCAGCCCGCGTTTTTTCAGATAGTCGATGGCGCGCGGTGTCTGCTTGAGTTGTTTTCTATAGAACTGCGCGGCCTGTTCCAGCGCCTCCCACAGCGCGGGTGGCGGCTTGGGGCGATCAGGCTCGCCGGACTCGGGCACCGGCAGGCCGGTATCCTGCGCCAGCGCCGCCACCGCGTCGGGAAAGCCCATGTGCTCATATTCCATCAGGAAGCCAAGCGCGGAGCCGTGCGCGCCGCAGCCGAAGCAGTGATAGAACTGCTTGGTCGGGCTGACCGTGAAGGAGGGGGTTTTTTCGCTGTGGAAGGGGCAGCAGGCCTGGTAATTCTGCCCGGCTTTTTTCAGCGGCACGCGCCGGTCGATGACGTCGACGATGTCGACGCGGGCGAGCAGGGTGTCGATGAAATCGCGCGGGATCATGGTTGTTGCATGATAAACCCGGGCGAGCCCGGGTGGGACTCAGCCTGCGAGGCGGGCCTTGATCAGCGCGGAAACCTGGCCCATGTCGGCACGGCCTGCGAGGCGGGGCTTCAATAGCCCCATCACCTTGCCCATGTCCTTGGCGCTGGACGCGCCGGATTCGGCTATCGCCGCCGTGACCGCGGCCTCCACCTCGGCGGCGGAGAGCGGCTCGGGCAGATAGGCCTGCAGCACGGCGAGCTCGGCCTGTTCGGCCGCCACCAGGTCATCGCGACCGGCCGCCTGAAACTGGCTGATCGAATCCTTGCGTTGCTTGATGAGTTTTTCGACGATGCTGCTGACCGCAGCGTCGTCCAGTTCGATGCGTTCGTCGATTTCTTTCTGCTTGATGGCAGCGAGAAGCAGGCGAATCGTACCGAGGCGCACCGTTTCCCTGGCGTGTTGCGCCTCATCAGGATTAGCGCGGCCGCGCATGGCCGTTTTCATGTCGTCAGTGACGCGTGCCTTGAGCGACATGGGTAGGCGCGATTCTGCGTGAACGCAGAATCAATACATCTTGGGAGGCAGTTGCTGGCCGCGCAGGCGCTTGCTCTGGCGCTTGACTGCGGCGGCGAGCTTGCGCTTGCGCTCGGCGGTGGGCTTTTCGTAGAACGTGCGGGCGCGCAGTTCGGTCAAGAGGCCGACTTTTTCGATGGAACGCTTGAAGCGGCGCAGGGCGACATCGAACGGCTCGTTTTCTTTGACTTTGACGTGGGGCATGTGGGGATGGCTTCCTGGAAACTGGAAAAACGAGAATAATAGCAAGCCCTCAAGGATTTTTCCAGTCCCCCCGTTTTCCCTATGCTTGTGCTTGGCGTCGAATCCTCCTGCGATGAAACCGGTGTCGCGCTGTATGACAGCGCGCACGGCCTCCTGGCGCATGCGCTGTATTCGCAGATCGCCATGCACAGCGCGTATGGCGGGGTGGTGCCGGAACTGGCATCGCGCGACCATATCCGGCGGGTATTACCTCTGACCCGCGAGGTGCTGGCCGAAAGTGACCGCACACTTTCCGATATCGATGGCATTGCCTACACCGAGGGGCCGGGGCTTGCCGGCGCCTTGCTGGTGGGCGCCGGGATGGCGCGTGCGCTGGCGTATGCGCTGGCCATCCCCGCGGTCGGGGTGCATCACCTCGAAGGTCACATGCTGTCGCCGCTGATTTCCGATACGCCGCCGGAATTCCCGTTCGTCGCCCTGCTGGTGTCCGGCGGGCACACGCAGCTGATGCTGGTATCCGGCGTCGGGCGCTACACACTGATGGGCGAGACGCTGGACGACGCAGCCGGCGAGGCCTTCGACAAGACCGCCCAGCTGCTCGGGCTGGGCTATCCGGGCGGGCCGGCGCTGTCGGCGCTGGCGGCTACGGGCGATCCCAGCCGCTTCAGTTTGCCGCGCCCGATGTTGAATTCCGGCGATTTTGATTTCAGCTTCAGCGGACTCAAAACCGCAGTGCTGACGCTGGTACGCAAGGTCGGGCTGGACGAGGCGGCGGATATCGCTGCGGCGTTCCAGTCCGCGGCGGTGGAGGTGCTGGTGAAAAAAAGTCTGGCAGCCTGTTTGCACAGCGGCGCAACGCGGCTGGTGGTGGCGGGCGGCGTCGGCGCCAACGCGCATTTGCGGGAGCGGCTCACGCGCGACGCGGCTACGCGCGGCATTGCTGTGTTTTATCCGCGGCTGGAATTCTGCACCGACAACGGCGCGATGATCGCCTACGCCGGCGCGCAGCGGCTGGTGGCGCAGTCGAGTTCGATTCCGGATCTGACGTTTGCGGTCAAGCCGCGCTGGGAACTGGCGACGCTCGACGCCGTATGACGGGTCGCCAGGTCACGCCGATTCAATGCTGAAAGATCGGGTAGGCCTCGCGCAAGGCCTTGAGCCATTTTTCGCTGCCGGTGAGTTGCGCGATCTGTTCCGGAAACAGTAGAAATCCGATCAGCACCGCCATCAGGCATACCAGAACAACCGTGCCAAAAATGCTTTCCGGCCGTAGCGCGCCCCAGTAGCGGCTGGCCAGGAAAAGTGCGTCCTTCTTGTGTTCCGACATCAGTAGCCAGCGGCGCAACAGCTTGACCGCGAGGTAGGCCGCATAGCCGCCCATCAGCGAGGCAAACACGATGCGGAAGATGGCGAACACGTCGATTCCGCCGCCGAGATACTGGTGGTACAGCCAGGACACGAAGCCGAGCGACAGCGACGCCAGAATGGCGACGGCGACGTTGATGAACAGCCGCCGCCGCTCGCGCGCGAGGTCGCGCTGCCGCTCGATGAAGAAGCTGTCGATCTCGCGCTTGAAGTACTCGACCTTTTCCTGCACCAGCGACGAGAGTTCCGACTTGGCGTGGACGATGCGCGCGTCCATTACGGTGCCGAGCCTTTCTCCCGCGTAATCGACCATTTCGCGCACATCGTCCTTGGTGAACTGGCGTTGCGCGTGCAGTTCCTCGGAAATCTTGTCAAGCTTGGTGTCGATTTCCTGGCTGGCGCGCCAGATGACATCCTTCAGCTCGGTGCCGGCCTGCAGGACGCCGTCCTTCACGACATCCGACAGCCGCTCGCTCGCGCGGTCGATCGCCTCGCGCGACACCTCGGCGAGGCTGTCCTTTGCGTGCTCGATAGTTTTGTCGAACAGGGCCATATTTCGTTGGGCCGGGTCAGGAGCGGACGCCGATGCGTCCTTCCTCGCCGTTGACCAGTTTGATGAGGTTGCGCTTATGACGATAGACCAGCAGCAGCGCGATCACCAGCACGGCAATCGCGCTGCGTCCCCAGCCCATCAGCAGCCCGGCGTAGACCGGGGCGAGCACCGCGGTGGTCAGCGCGGCGAGCGAGGAAATACGGAACACCCCGGCCATCAACAGCCAGGTCAGCAAACACGCCAGCCCGAGCCAGGGATTGAGGCCGACCAGTACGCCGAGCGCGGTGGCGACGCCCTTGCCGCCCTTGAAGCCGAAAAACACCGGGAACAGGTGGCCGATAAACACGGCCAGCGCGCACAGCAGCACGACACTGTCGTCGAGACCGAATTGCGGCGCCAGTGCGCGCGCCGCCACCACCGCCACCCAGCCTTTCGACGTGTCGCCGAGCAGCGTCAGCACGGCAGCCGCCTTGCGCCCGGAACGCAGCATGTTGGTCGCCCCCGGATTGCCCGATCCGTATTCGCGCGGGTCGGGCAGGCGCATGGCACGGCTGACGATCACGGCAAACGAAATGGAGCCCAGCAGATAGGCGGCGGCAACAAACAGCAACGTGGTCATGGCGAAGTCAGTAAAATGGCAGGTTTGGTTGAGCCCTTGGGGCTGCGTCGCGGATAAAGAAATCTATGGATATTCTATTTTTGCGGGACTTTCGTCTCGAGCTGATTATCGGCATATACGAGTGGGAACGCAAAGTGCCGCAGCCGGTGCGGCTCGATCTCGAAATCGGCCTGCCGGACAGCAAGGCCGGCGGCACCGACAACGTCGCCGACACCATCGACTATGGCGCGGTGGCCAAGCGGGTGAAAGATTATCTGCACAATGCGCCGCGGCCGATCACCCTGGTCGAGTCGGTCGCCGAGCACGTGGCCGCCATTGTGCGGGATGAGTTCGGCGCGCCGTGGGTGAGGGTGTCGGTCACCAAGTTCGCCATCATCCCGGGCATCAAGGAGTTGGGCATCACCATCGAGCGCGGCGCGCGCCTGTGAGCTTTGAGCACATGGCCGCGATGGCGGCCATCCTGCTGGCGGCGTATTTCATTCGCGGCATCACCGGTTTTGGCTCGGGGCTGATTTCGGTGCCCTTGCTGGCGCTGTTCCTGCCGCTGAAATTCGTCGTGCCGCTGATCCTGTTGCTGGATTTCACTGCGTCGATCGTGATCGGCGGCCTCAATTTCAAGCGCGTGAAGTGGGGCGAGATCGGCGTGCTGATTCCGTTCGGCGTTGTCGGGGTGGTGCTGGGCACCAGCCTGCTGGTCAATCTGCCGCCCGGGCCCATGCTGATTGCGCTGGCCGGGTTTGTCTTCATCTTCGCGCTGCGCAGCCTGTTCAATATCCACGGCGAAAAACCGGTCTCGCGCGGCTGGGCGGTGCCGGCCGCGCTCACCGGTGGCACCGTCGGGGCATTGTTCGGCACCGGCGGGCCGCCGTATGTGATTTATCTGAGCCATCGCATCCGCGACAAGAGCGATTTGCGCGCGACCTTTTCGGCGCTGTTTTTTACCGAGGGATTGACGCGAATTGCCAGCTTTCTGGTGGCTGGGCTGCTGATGACGGCCAAGGTGTGGATCGCCTATTTCGTCGCGCTGCCGCTGGTGCTGGGCGCGCTCTACCTGGGCGGGCGGGCGCATGTCGGCCTGAGCCAGGCGCAGATGACGCGGCTGGTCGGTGTATTGTTGCTGGTGTCCAGCGTGTCGCTGTTGTTCAAGGCCCTAAGCGTATGAGTGAGCTTGAGTCGTTGCATTTTCAATCCGTGTCGTTCACCGGCCTGGCGCCGGGCGCGCGCCTGATCGTGCTGGGCGCGGTGCACGGCAACGAAACCTGCGGCACGCAGGCGATTCGCCGCGTGATCGCGGAGATCGAATCCGGCCAGTTGGGGATAGTCGCGGGCAGCGTCACCTTCGTTCCGATTACCAATCCCCTGGCCTATGCCCGCCGCCAGCGCATGGGCGACCGCAACCTCAACCGCAATCTGGCGCCGACCGACACGCCGGCCGAGTTCGAGGACCGCATCGCCAACTGGCTGTGTCCGCTGCTGGCGCAGCATGACGCGCTGCTTGACCTGCATTCGTTTCATACCGCCGGCCAGCCCTTCGTCATGCTCGGGCCGCAAGACAACGGCGGCACGCTGGAGCCGTTTGCGCGCGCGGCCGGGGAAACCGCGCTGGCGCTGAGCCTGGGCGTGCACCGCTTCGTCGATGGCTGGCTAGACACCTATGCCGCCGGCGTCGCCCGCCGGCTGGCAGCCGGCGCGTCGTCGCGCGAGGCCGATGTGCATTACGGTGTGGGAACGACCGAGCACATGCGCGCGCAGGGCGGAATCGCGCTCACCCTGGAATGCGGCCAGCATGACGATCCGGCCGCGCCCGAGGTGGCCTGGCACGCCATCCGCAATGCGCTTGCGCATCTGCGGCTGAGCGACGCGCCCGCGCCGGCCCCGGTGACCGATACCGAGGCCCTGCGCCTGTACCAGGTCGTCGACCGCGTCCATGCGGAAGATGCCTTTGTGCGCGGCTGGTCCAGCTTCGATCGGGTGCGTGCGGGGGAAGTCATCGGCACGCGCCACGACGGCAGGCCGGTATTGGCGGATAGCGATGGCTACATCGTCTTCCCCAATCCCAACGCAATGCCGGGACAGGAGTGGTTTTACCTCGCCCGGCGCAGCACGCGGGTGTGACGGCTGAAAAAATGGATGGTCGGATATGATGGTCAAGGCTGATCCACAACAACCGACGGAGTAACCGTCGAGCGCGCGCATGGGACAGGAAATCGATCGCACCCGCTTTTCGGAAGCGGATCTTGAGCAGTTCTCCGCCCGCCTGGCGGAGGAAACGGCAGCGCTGCGGTCGTTTGCCCAGGCCGGCGGGTTCAAGGATACGCGCTACGTAGCCGGGTTCGAACTCGAGGCCTGGCTGCTCGATCACGCCGGGCGGCCCAGCCCGGTCAACGTCCCCTACCTGCGCGCGCTGAACGATCCGCTGGTGGTCCCCGAGCTCTCCCGCTTCAACGTCGAACTGAATGCGCCGCCGGTGGAGATGGGCGCGGGCGTGCTGGCCGCGATGGAGGAATCCCTGCTGACCACCTGGGACGCATGCCAGCACGTGGCGCACGGCATGGACACGGCGCTGGCGATGATCGGCATCCTGCCGACCATCCGCGACGAGGATCTGTGTCTGGCCAACATGTCGGCGATGAAGCGCTTCGACGTGCTCAATGCGCAGGTGCTTCTGCAGCGCGGCGGCGCGCCCATCCGCATCGATATCGAGGGCGCGGACCAGCTGCACCTGAGCCGGCCCGACGTGATGCTGGAAGCCGCCACCACCTCGTTTCAGCTGCATCTTCAGGTGCCTTATGAAAAGGCGGGCCGCTACTACAACGCCTCGCTGCTCAGCTGCGCGCCGTTGCTGGCGGCGGCCGTCAATTCGCCGCTCCTGTTCGGCCAGCGGCTGTGGCAGGAAACGCGGGTGCCGCTGTTTGAGCAGGCGGTCGAACTGGGCGGCTATGGCGGGCTGGCCGAAACCACGGTGCGGCGCGTGACCTTCGGGCGCGGCTATGTGGCGGGCAGCCCGCTGGAATTGTTCGAGGAAAACCTCGAACATTACCCGGTGCTGCTGCCGATCCCCCAGGTTGAGCCTGCGACCCGATTTCCGCATCTGCGTCTGCACAACGGCGCCATCTGGCGCTGGGTGCGGCCGCTGATCGGATTCGATGCGGCCGGGCAGGGCCATGTCCGGCTGGAGCAGCGGGTGCTGCCCAGCGGCCCGACGGTGCTGGACATGGTCGCCAATGCGGCGCTGTATTACGGCCTGGTGCATGCACTGGCGCGTCAGCCGCGGGTCGCCGAGTCCGACATTCCCTTTGCCGCCGCGCGCGCCAATTTTTATGCCGCCGCGCGCCATGGGCTGCAGGCCGAACTGACCTGGCTGGATGGCCGGCGCCATCTGGCGCAGGACATCCTCCTCGAAGCGGGGCTGCCGCTGGCGCGCGAGGGGTTGCGCGATTTCGGCCTGGCGGATGCCGAGATCGAGCATTACCTGGGCGTCGTCGAAGCCCGGGTGCGCAGCGGCCAGACCGGATCGGCGTGGCAGCTTCAACGGCTCGCGCAGGTGGGGGGCGACGTCCACCGCATGATGGACGACTATCTGGAAAACCAGCGTTCCGGTTCGCCGGTGCACCAGTGGGGGTAGGTTTCATGATGCTGACGCAATACGAAGCCTTGCCGCCCGGCCTGCTGGACCTCCCGGCTGCCCGGCTGGGCGAGGTGCTGCCGGGGCCGACATTGATCCACCTGCCAGGCCGGCGTATGCCGCCCATTTTTGTTTCGGTACTGCTGCACGGCAACGAGGACACCGGCTGGCTGGCGGCACAATCGGTGCTGAAGAAATTTGCGATGGCCGAACTGCCGCGCGCGCTGTCGCTGTTCATCGGCAACGTCGAGGCGGCACGGACAGGGCAGCGCCGCCTCGACGGCCAGCCGGACTACAACCGGGTGTGGCCGGGCGGCGAGGAAGCGCATCCGGCCGAAGCGGCGATGATGCAGGAGGTGGTCGACGCAATGCGCGCACGCGGCGTGTTCGCCAGCATCGACATCCACAATAACACCGGACTCAACCCGCATTACGCCTGCGTCAACCGGCTGGAGCAGGACTTCCTGCACCTCGCCGCCCTGTTTTCGCGCATCGTGGTCTATTTCATCCGGCCGCGCGGCGTGCAGTCGGCCGCCTTCGCCGGGTTGTGCCCGGCGGTCACGGTGGAGTGCGGCAAGCCGGGGACGCCCGGCAGCGTCGAGCATGCCGCCGCGTTCATGGAAGCCTGCCTGCATCTGTCCGAATTTCCGGTGCACCCGGTGGCGCCGAATGACGTCGACCTGTTTCATACCGTGGCCACGGTCAAGGTGCCGGAACAGGTCAGCTTCGGTTTCGTCGCGCCGGACGCGGACATCGACTTTGTGCCCGAGCTGGATCATTACAATTTCCGCGAACTGAAACACGGCGACATGCTGGGCCGGGTGCGGCCGGGCAGCCCGGCCAGGCTGCAGGCGCTGGATGAAAACGGCGCAGAGATCGGCGACCGCCTGTTTGATTACAGCCGCGGCGAGATCACCTTGAGGAAGCCGCTGATGCCGGCGATGCTGACGCGCGACGAACAGGTGATCCGCCAGGACTGTCTGTGTTATCTGATGGAACGGATCAGGACACCTGCCTGAGTCAGCCGCGTGGATGGTGGGCCGCGTGGAGCTGCTTCATCCGTTCGCGTGCGACGTGCGTGTAGATCTGCGTGGTGGAAATGTCGCTGTGGCCGAGCAGCATCTGCACCACCCGCAAGTCGGCGCCGTGGTTCAGCAGGTGGGTGGCGAAGGCGTGGCGCAGGGTATGCGGCGACAGCGGGCGGGTGATGCCGGCGGTGCGGGCATGCCGCTTGATGAGATACCAGAACGCTTGCCGCGTCATGCCGCCGCCGCGCGCGGTCACGAACACCGCATCGGAGAGCTGCCTTTCCAGCAGCAGCGACCGTGACTCCGCCAGGTAGCGCCTGAGCCAATTCACTGCTTCCTCCCCCAGCGGCACCAGCCGGTCCTTGTTGCCCTTGCCGGTGACGCGCAGCACGCCGTCGTTGAGGTTCACCGCCGTCAGCTTCAGCCCCACCAGTTCCGATACCCGCAAGCCGGTGGCATACAGCGTCTCCAGCATCGCGCGGTCGCGCAGTCCCAGCGGGGTGACGGTATCGGCGCTGTCGAGCAGGCGCTCCACATCTGTTTCGGTCAGCGTCTTCGGCAGCGAGCGCGGCAGCTTGGGGCTGTCGAGATTGAGCGTGGGGTCAAAGGCGATCAGGTTCTCGCGCAGCAGATAGCGATAAAAGCGCTTCAGCGCCGAGGTGTAGCGCGCTGCGCTGCGCGGTTGCGCGCGAGCTGCAAAGCGCCACGCCAGATAGGCTTCGATGTCGCCCGCAACGGCGGCATTTAGCGCATGGCTGCGTTCTTTTTCAAGCCAGGCGCCAAAGGTCTTCAAGTCGCGCCGGTACGCCGCCAGCGTCAGGTCGGCCAGCCCGTCTTCCAGCCACAGGTGATCGCAGAACCGGTCAATCAGCGCGTCGTTCATGCGCCAGCAGCCAGGTTTTCACATCCAGCGGCGCGCCGCTGGAGGCATGCATGAAGCCGCCCGGGCCGTTCGCCGCCACCACACGGTGGCAGGGAATGAGGATGGGCAAGGGATTCGAAGCGCACGCCTGGCCGACCGCGCGCGCCGCGGTGCCGATCCGTTTCGCCAGCGCGCCATAGGTCGTCGGCTGCCCGGCAGGAATGGCCATGAGCGCGTGCCACACCCGCAGTTGAAACGGCGTGCCGGCCGGCACGAAGAGCAGGTCGAAAGCGTGGGCGGGATTGTGCCAGTAGGCTTCCAGTTCGTCGGCTAGCTGGCGGACATGCCTGCTGGTTTGTCCGGAGACGGGTGTGTCGACAGGCAGAAGGTCCAGCCGTGTCAGGGCTTCGCCGGTGAAGATCGCGCCGAGGTGGCAGGGTGGCGCATCCAGAATGGCATCGTAGATAGGCATGCCGCATTTTAGCGCCCGGCACAAACAAAAACGCCCGCATGAAGCGGGCGTTTTGCGTTGCGGCAGGGGAAACTGCTTATTCGGCAGCTACAGCGGGTGTGCCGCCTTTGACCTTGCGGGCGGGCAGCTTTTCCTTGATGCGGGCGGACTTGCCGGAGCGCTGACGCAGGTAGTACAGCTTGGCGCGGCGGACGTCGCCGCGGCGCTTGACTTCGACGCTGGCGACCAGCGGCGAATGGGTCTGGAAGGTGCGCTCGACACCTTCGCCGGCAGAGATCTTGCGCACGGTGAAGGCGGAGTTGAGGCCACGGTTGCGCTTGGCGATGACGACGCCTTCGTAGGCCTGCAGACGCTCGCGGGTGCCTTCCTTCACTTTCACCTGGACGACGATGGTGTCGCCGGGGGCGAAGTCGGGGAGGGTTTTGCCCAGGCGGGCGATTTCTTCCTGTTCGAGTTGCTCGATGATGTTCATGATGTTTCCTTGCATCTGGCGGGAGAGGTGCGCCACCGGGTCTGTTTGGACTCCCGGGCGGACGTCGCGCCGTTTCACATGGCACGGGGTTACCGTGCCGCTTTAATTCCGCGGCGCACCGGGCGGGTGCGCCGCGAGAAGTTCCTGTTCCTGCTTCGACAAGCCGCGTTTCGCCAGCAGATCGGGGCGATGGGTCGCCGTGATCGTCAGGCTCTGCTGCAACCGCCACTGGGCGATCGCGGCGTGGTTGCCGCTTTTCAACACTTCCGGCACCGCCACCCCCTGCCAGACTTCGGGGCGGGTGTAGTGCGGGCAGTCGAGCAAGCCGTTGGCGAAGGAATCTTCCAGCGCCGAATCGGCGTCGTTCAACGCGCCCGGCAGCAGCCGGATAATCGCATCCATCAGGGCCAGCGCGGGGAGTTCGCCGCCCGACAATACAAAGTCGCCCAGCGAGATTTCTTCGTCCACGCGGCGCTGCAACAAGCGCTCATCGATTCCTTCGTACCGCCCGCACAATAAAACCAATGCACGATTCTGGTTGAGCGCGGCTTCCTTCAGTTCCATCACCCGCTGGTGCGTGAGCTGGCGGCCGCGGGGGGAAAAATGCACCACCCAGGGCGTCAAATTTTCGCTGGCCAGATCCTGCTGCACGGCGTTCAGCGCGCGATCCAGCGGTTCGGCCTGCATCAGCATGCCGGGGCCGCCGCCATAGGGCCGGTCATCCACGGTGCGGTGCGGATCGTCGGTAAAGTCGCGCGGATTCCACGCCTTGAACCGATACAGCCCGCGATCCAGCGCCCGCCGGGTGATGCCGGAGTCCAGCACTGCATCGAACATTTCGGGGAAGAGCGTGATGGCGTCAAAGCGCATCAATAATCTTCGCCCCAGTCCACCTCGATCGTCCCGCCTGCCACATCGACCTTGCCGACAAAGGCAGCGACGAACGGAATCAGGTGTTCGCGCGTGCCTTTGATCACCAGCACGTCGTGCGCGCCGGTTTCCAGCAGGCTGTCCACCCGTCCGAGTTCGATGCCTTCGCGATTGACGGCTTTCAGGCCAATCAGGTCGGACCAGTAAAACTCGTTTTCTTCCGGCGGCGGCAACTCATTTTTCGCCACCGAAATTTCCTGCCCGCGCAGGGCATACGCCGCGTCGCGGTCGTCGATGCCAACCAGTTTGGCGACCAGGGTGTTGCTGTGGTCCTGGATGGCTTCGACGGTGTATTGCTTCTGCTGCTCGCCGCGTCCGACGCGCCAGGATTCAAAATCCATCAGCGTTGCCGGATCGTCGCTGAAGGTCTGGATCTTGACCCAGCCCTTGATGCCGAACGGGGCGGCGATGCGCCCCATCACGATCCAGTCGCTATCTTGGCTCAAGTATCTCGGCCCTGCTGTCCCGATTGAAATCAGGCAGTGACAGCGGCAGCGGACTTGTTCTGCTTGACCAGGCGGGCGACGGTGTCGGACAGCTGCGCGCCGTTGCCGGTCCAGTAGCTGATGCGCTCCTGATCCAGGCGCAGTGCTTCGGAACCCGCGGCGGCGACCGGATTGTAGAAGCCGACGCGCTCGATGAAGCGGCCATCACGGCGGCAGCGCGAATCGGCCACCACCACGTTGTAGAAGGGGCGGTTTTTAGCGCCGCCGCGCGAAAGACGAATAACGACCATGATTTAACCCACTGGGTAAACGGAGAAAACCAGGAATTATACCCACAATCGCCCGACTTGCCAGCGTGCCGGCATTATCGCATTCCGGGCAGCATGCCTTTCATGCCGCGCATCATTTTGGAAATCCCGCCCTTGCCCATCATTTTCATCATCTTCTGCGCCTGCTCGAACTGCTTCAGCAGCTTGTTGACTTCCTGCACCTGCACCCCGGCGCCGGCGGCGATGCGGCGCTTGCGGCTGGCCTTGATGATGTCGGGCTTGCGGCGTTCCAGCGGCGTCATGCTGTTGATGATGCCTTCCAGCCGGTTGACGGCCTTGTCGTCGGCGCCCGCCGGCACGGCCATTTGCCCGGCGCCGGGGAGTTTGTCCATCAGCGCCGAGAGGCCGCCCATTTTGCGCATTTGCTGGATTTGCGACTTGAAGTCCTCGAGGTCGAAGTCCTTGCCTTTCTTGACCTTGTCGGCAAGCTTCCTGGCCTCGGCCATGTCGACCGAGCCCTGCGCCTGCTCGATCAGCGAAAGCACGTCGCCCATGCCGAGAATGCGTTGCGCCATGCGCTCGGGGTGGAAGGGTTCCAGCCCGGTGGGCTTTTCGCCGACGCCGATGAACTTGAGCGGTTTGCCGGTGATGTGGCGCACCGACAGTGCCGCGCCGCCACGCGAATCGCCGTCGAGCTTGGTCAGCACGATGCCGGTGAGCGGCAGCGCCTCGTTGAAGGCGCGGGCGACGTTGACCGCGTCCTGGCCCTGCATGGCATCGACCACGAACAGGGTTTCGACCGGTTTGACCGCGGTGTGCAGCGCGCGGATTTCGGCCATCATCGCTTCGTCGATTGCCAGCCGGCCGGCGGTGTCGACGATCAGCACGTCGTAGAACTGGCGGCGCGCATGATCCTGTGCGGCCCGTGCGATGTTCAGCGGGTCGCGCTCGTCGCCTGCCTCGAAAAAGCTGACGTCGAGCTGGGTGGCGAGCTGTCGCAACTGGTCGATGGCGGCGGGACGGTAGACGTCGGCGGAGGCGAGCAGGACTTTTTTCTTGCGGTTCTTCAGCAGCAGCGCGAGCTTGCCGCTGGTGGTGGTTTTGCCCGAGCCCTGCAGGCCGGCCATCAGGATCACGGCGGGCGGGGTGGCGGCCAGGTTGAGGTCGGTGTTTTCGCCGCCCATCAGGCGGGTGAGCTCTTCGTGGACGATGCCGATCAGCGCCTGGCCCGGCGACAGGCTGGCGAGCACTTCCTGGCCCAGCGCGCGGGCTTTCACCGCTTCGATGAAGTCCTTGACCACCGGCAGCGCAACGTCGGCTTCCAGCAAGGCCAGGCGCACCTGGCGCAGCGTGTCCTGCACGTTGGCTTCGGTGATGCGTGCCTGTCCGCGCAGGGACTTGACGACGCCGGCGAGGCGTCCGCTTAGATTATCTAGCATGGCGGTTCTCTAACACGTCTTCCTTGTTGCCGCTATGGGCGGCGTGGATAATGGGGCCGATTGAATTCAGAATTCCATTTTAACGAATGTCTCCGCTATTGCTGGTTACTTTATGTGTGAGTGCGCTGTATGGCTGGGTGGCCTGGCGCCTGCTGCGCACGCCGCCCGCCGCGTCGGTGCGCTGGCTGCTGCCGCTGGCCCTGCTGGCTCACGGCGCGCTGATCTACCAGTCGATGCTGGGGCAGGGCGATATCCGGCTCGGCTTCGGCAATTCCCTGTCGACCATTCTATGGCTGACCGCGCTGGCCTACTGGCTGGCCAGCCAGGGTGCGCCGCTGGCGCGCCTGCAGTCGTGGGTCAGCGGGCTGGCGGCGGTGTCGGTGCTGGTCATGGCTTTTTTCACCGCCAGCCATGTGATTCCCGACTCGCAGGCGCTGGCGCTGCGCATGCACCTGGTCGTGTCTTTTCTCGCCTATGGCCTGCTGGCCGTAGCGGCCTTGCATGCGGTGCTGATGACCATGCTGGAAAAACAGCTGCATCGCGGCGCGCTCATGCAGGACGGCGCGCCGCCGCTGCTGACGCTGGAGGCGATGCTGTTCAGGACCATCGGCGCCGGATTCGTGCTGCTGACCCTGGCGGTGTTCAGCGGCGTGTTTTTTTCGGAAGATCTCTTCGGCACGCCTTTGCAGTTCTCCCACAAGACCATGTTCGCCATTCTGTCCTGGGTGGTGTTCGGCGGCCTGCTGGCGGGGCGGCATTTCCGCGGCTGGCGCGGGCGCACGGCGCTGGTCTGGACGATCACGGGCTTCACCCTGCTGCTGCTGGCTTATCTGGGCACCCAGTTCGTGATGGAAGTGTTGCTTGGGCGCTGAGTCGTCCGCCCGCTGGCACTCTTTTCAGGAATAGTCCTTGGAAGCCTTATCTATCAGTACCCTGTTCGGCCTGCTCGCGGGCCTGCTGTTTTTGTCGGCCTGCTTTTCCGCATCCGAAACCGCCATGATGGCGATCAACCGCTATCGGCTGCGCCATGCCGCAGAAACCGGCCACCGCGGCGCGATGCTGACCCTGTCGCTGCTGAACCGGACCGACAAGCTGCTGGGCGTGATTCTGCTTGGAAACAACCTGGTCAATATCGCTGCCGCGACGCTGGCGACGATCATTTCGATCCGCCTGTTCGGCGACTCCGATCTTGCGCTGTCGCTGGCGACGCTGCTGCTGACCTTTCTGATCCTGGTGTTCAGCGAAGTCACGCCCAAAGTGCTTGGTTCATCCTACCCCGAGCGCGTCGCCTACCCGGCCGCGTATGTGCTGATGCCGATGCTCAAGCTGACGTATCCGGTGGTCTGGTTCGTCAACCTGTTCGTGCAGGGGATTCTGTGGCTGCTGCGGATCAAGCCGCCCGAGCCGGGGCACGGCAGCCGCCTCGGCCTGGCGGAACTGCGCACCATCGTGCTGGAATCGTCCGGGGTGTTGCCGCGCGAACACCACAGGATCCTGGTGAATCTGCTGGAACTGGAAGACATCACCGTCGACGACGTGATGACGCCGCGCAACCAGATCGAGGCGATCGATATCGAGGATGACCCCGAGCGCCTGCGCCAGCAGATTTCCACCAGCCACCATACCCGGATGGTGGTGCATGCGGGCTCATCCGACAACCTGCTCGGCGTGCTGCATGTGCGGCGAGTGCTGCACGCACTGGCCGGCGAGGAACTGGATCCTGAGACGCTGAAGGAGAATCTCGAGGAACCCTATTTTGTTCCGGCGGGCACGCCGCTGTTTACCCAGTTGCGCAATTTCCAGGGCAGCCGCCGCCGTCTCGCGCTGGTGGTCGACGAATACGGCGAGCTGCAGGGACTGGTGACGCTGGAAGACCTGCTGGAGGAAATGGTCGGCGAATTCACCACGCAGGCGCCATCGGACACGGGTTACCTGCGGCGCGAAGCGGATGGCAGCTGGCTGGCCGAGGGCTCCGTGCTGCTGCGCCATCTGAACCGCAAGCTGGGACTGTCGCTGCCGCTGGACGGACCGAAGACACTGAACGGCCTGCTGCTGGAGCATTTCGAGGACATTCCCGAGGCGGGGGTAAGCATCAAGCTGGGCGGCGTGCCGGTGGAAATCGTGCAGACACAGGACCGGGCAGTGAAAATGGCGCGCATCTATCCTCCGGCATCGGATGGCGTCTCGTCCGGAAACGCCTCAATTTAGGCGAAAGATCGCCGTTAAGGCCTGTGATCGCCCATTCGCCGCCTTTCGGCGAGTGAGGCATAACCTGATGCTGGACCTGTCTGGAACCGAGCAATGGCTGCTGTGACAAATACCAACAATTTAACCGGACTGGCGCGCGCCATGGTCAACCATGGCTGGCTGTCCGAGGACGATGCCGAGGGCGTATGGAAGCGCGCCAGCCAGGCGGGCGAATCGTTCGTGACCGAGCTGATCAAGGGAAAGCGTTTCAAGGCCGACCAGGTCGCCGAATTCGCGGCCATCTCGTTCGGCTTCCCCTTCCTCGACCTGAACGCCATGGATGCCGAGAACCTGCCGCATGGGGTGCTCGACCCGAAACTGGTGCAAAAGCGGCGTGTGATTGCCCTGTACCAGCGGGGCAACAAGCTGTACGTGGCGACCTCCGACCCGACCCATCTGCAGGCGCTGGACGAAGTGAAGTTCCAGACCGGGCAGGCGGTGGAGCCGGTGGTGGTGGAGGACGACAAGCTCGGCAAGCTGATCCAGAAAGCGGGTGAGGCAGACGACAACACGATGGCGGTGTTGAATGCCGAGGATCTCAATCTGGATTTTGCCGACGAGGAAAGCGCCGCCGCTGCCCAGCAGGATACCGGCGGCATTGAAATCGACGATGCGCCGGTGGTGCGCTATCTGCAGAAGATCATGCTGGATGCCATCAATCAGGGGGCGTCCGACATCCATTTCGAACCGTACGAAAAATATTACCGCATTCGCTACCGCCGTGACGGCATCCTGTCCGAAGTGGCGCAGCCGCCAATGGCGATCAAGGACAAGGTGGCCTCGCGCATCAAGGTACTGTCGCGGCTGGATATCTCGGAGAAGCGCGTGCCGCAGGATGGTCGCATGAAGATGGTGCTGTCGAAGAATCGCGCCATCGATTTCCGGGTCAGCACTTTGCCCACGCTGTATGGCGAAAAGATCGTCATGCGTATTCTGGATCCGACCAGCGCCCAGCTGGGGATCGAGGCGCTGGGCTACGAGCCGTGGCAGAAGGATTTGCTGATGAACGCGGTGCAGCGCCCTTACGGCATGGTGCTGGTGACCGGTCCGACCGGCTCCGGCAAGACCGTGTCGCTCTATACGTGCCTGAACATCCTCAACAAGCCCGACGTCAACATCTCGACGGCGGAAGACCCGGCGGAAATCCAGTTACCGGGCATCAACCAGGTCAACGTCAACGACAAGGCCGGACTGACGTTTTCGGCGGCGTTGAAATCCTTCCTGCGACAGGATCCCGACGTCATCATGGTCGGTGAGATCCGCGACCTGGAAACCGCCGACATCGCCATCAAGGCCGCGCAGACCGGCCACATGGTGATGTCCACCCTGCACACCAATGACGCGCCCGGCACGCTGACGCGCCTGCTGAACATGGGGGTGGCGCCATTCAACGTCGCCTCCTCGGTGATCCTGATCACCGCCCAGCGGCTGGCGCGCAAGCTGTGCTCGTGCAAGCAGCCGGCCGATCTTCCCCGGGAGGCGCTGCTGGCCGCGGGCTTTACCGAAGAACAGCTGGATGGGACCTGGCGGCCCAACAAACCGGTGGGCTGCGACATCTGCGGCGGTTCGGGCTACAAGGGACGGGTTGGCATTTACCAGGTGATGCCGATCACCGACGCCATGACGCGCATCATCCTCAAGGGCGGGAACGAGTCCGATATTGCCGACCAGGCGCGGCGCGAAGGGGTGCTCGACCTGCGCCAGGCGGGGCTGTTGAAAGTGAAATCCGGCCTTACCTCGCTGGAAGAGGTCGAGGCCGTTACCAACATCTAGGGTCTAAGGAATTTTCTGTATGGCTACAGCGGCAAAGGCAGTCAAGGACGCCACCTTCCTGTGGGAAGGCATGGACAAGCGCGGCAAGAAGGTCAAAGGCCAGATGCAGGCCGGCGGCGAAGCCGTGGTCAATTCCTTGCTGCGCAAGCAGGGCGTCACCGTTACCAAGGTCAAGAAACAGAGCACGCTGTTTTCGGGCGGCAAGCGCATCAGCGACAAGGATGTCACCCTGTTCACCCGCCAGTTGGCGACCATGATGAAGGCCGGGGTGCCGCTGCTGCAATCGTTTGAAATCGTGGCGCGCGGGCATTCCAACCCGTCGATGCAGCGCCTGCTGCTGGAAATCAAGGCGGACATCGAGAAGGGCAGCAGCCTCACCCAGGCGTTTGGCCGCCACCCGCTGTATTTCGACGCGCTGTTCTGCAACCTGGTGGGCGCGGGCGAATCGGCCGGTATTCTGGATGCTGTGCTCGAACGCCTGTCGATCTACAAGGAAAAAATCCTCGCGATCAAGAGCAAGATCAAGTCGGCGCTGTTCTACCCGGTTTCCATCATCGTGGTGGCGTTCGTCATCACCGCCGTCATCATGATTTTCGTCATTCCGGCGTTCAAGGACCTGTTCAGCAGCTTTGGCGCGGATCTGCCGGGGCCGACCCTGGTGGTGATGGCAATATCGGACTTCTTCGTCCAATGGTGGTGGGCAATTTTCGGTGCTATCGGCGGCGGGATCTATGCTTTGCTGCAAGCCTGGAAGCGCTCGCGCAAGGTGCAGATGTTCATGGATCGGGTCATGCTCAAGCTGCCGATTTTTGGTGCGGTGATCGAAAAGGCCACCATCGCGCGCTGGACGCGCACGCTGTCCACCATGTTCGCCGCCGGCGTGCCGCTGGTCGAAGCGCTGGAATCGGTGGGCGGGGCATCGGGCAACCAGGTGTTCGTCGAGGCCACCCAAAAAATCCGCGGTGAAGTCTCGACCGGCACCGCGCTGACGCAGGCAATGCAGAACTCCGGACGTTTCCCCAACATGGTGCTGCAGATGACCGCCATCGGCGAGGAATCCGGCGCGCTCGACTCCATGCTGGGCAAGGTGGCCGACTTTTACGAGGCCGAGGTGGATGACGCCGTGGCGGCCCTGTCCAGCCTGATGGAACCGATCATCATGGTGGTGCTGGGCGTGCTCATCGGCGGCATGGTCATCGCCATGTACCTGCCGATCTTCAAGATGGGCTCGGTCGTCTGATGGAACTGTTGGAAGCCGAACCAGCCCTGTTCGCCGGGCTGGTTTTTTTATTCAGCCTGCTGGTCGGCAGCTTTCTCAACGTCGTCATCCATCGCCTGCCCAAAATGATGGAGGCGGAATGGCAGGCGCAGTGTGCCGAGCTGCGCGGCGAAATACCTGCTGAATCCACGCCTTACAACCTCGCCGTGCCGCGTTCGGCCTGTCCCAAGTGCGGGCATCGGATCACCGCGCTGGAAAACCTCCCGCTGCTGTCGTGGCTGTGGCTGCACGGACGCTGTTCGGCCTGCAGCGCGCCGATCGGCGCGCGCTATCCCCTGGTCGAATTGCTCACCGCGCTGCTGTCGGCGGCGGTGGCCTGGAAGTGGGGCGTGAGCGCGCAAACGCTGGGCGCGCTGCTGCTGGTGTGGACGCTGATCGCATTGGCATTCATCGACCTCGATACCACCCTGCTGCCCGACAGCCTTACCCTGCCGCTGCTGTGGCTGGGGCTGCTGTTCAACCTGGGCGGGCATTTCGCCAGCCTGCCGGATGCGGTCATCGGCGCCATCGCCGGCTACGGGGTGCTGTGGTCGGTGTACTGGCTGTTCAAGCTGGTCACCGGCAAGGACGGCATGGGCTACGGCGACTTCAAGCTTCTGGCGGCCATCGGTGCCTGGCTCGGCTGGCAGATGCTGCCCGTCACCCTGCTGCTGTCGTCGGTGGTCGGCGCGGCGATCGGCATCGCGATGATCGTGCTGGTGAAGCACGACCGGCGCATGCCGATTCCCTTTGGCCCCTATCTGGCCGGCGGCGGGCTGGTGGCGCTGTTCTTCGGCGCCGACCTGACCCAGGCCTATCTCGCACAATTCTGATGTTCACGGTCGGCCTCACCGGCGGCATCGGGTCCGGCAAGTCGACCGTCGCCGATTGTTTTGCCGCGCTGGGCGTGCCGGTGATCGATACCGATGTCATTGCACGCGACCTGACCGCACCCGGCGGGGCGGCACTGGAGGGGATCCGCGCGGGGTTCGGCGAAACGGTGATGCAGGCCGACGGCACACTGGACCGCGCCGCCCTGCGCCGCCGCGTGTTCGCCGACGGTGGGGCGCGGCGCCGGCTCGAAGCCATCCTGCACCCGCGTATCCGGCAGGTGGCGGGGGACATGCTCGCCACGTTGACCGCACCCTATGCGCTCGTCGTGATTCCTTTGCTGGTGCAGCGCCAAGACCACCCGCAAGGGGCAGGCCGTGGTTGTAAAGTCGACAAGTCGGCAACAACCACGCACCGCCCGAAGGGCGAGCGTCTGGCGGCGTACCCCTCGCGGGTGGAAACCGGCGGCTACCGGGATATGCTGAACCGCGTGCTGGTGGTCGATTGCCCGGAAGATGTGCAGATCGCGCGGGTGAAGGCGCGCAGCGGACTCGCATATGACGAAATAAAAGCCATTCTCGCGGCACAGGCCGGGCGCGCCGAACGCCTGGCGGTGGCGGACGATATCATCGTCAATACCGCAACGCAGGAGGCGTTGCGTGTCGAGGTGGCCGCACTGCACCAGCGTTATCTGGCCCTTGCCGCCGCGCCGCCGCCTTGATTTTCCATCTCAATCAGCGACAATCGACCCATCCGAACCAACGCGGCGCGGCGTGATCCACTACGAATATCCCCTGAGCGAACGCATCCGCACCTTGCTGCGGCTGGAGAGCCTGTTCGAACGCTTCGATGCCTATGCCGCATCGCCTGATCCGCATGCGCATCATGCGGCTTTGCTGACCTTGTTCGAAATGGCGGAAGTGGCGGCACGCGCCGACCTCAAGTCCGATCTGCTACAGGAACTGGACCGGCAAAAAGCCGTATTGACGGCGTTGCGCGGCAATCCGCATGTGCAGGGCGCAACGCTGGAAAAGGTGCTGGCGGCGATCGATTCGGCGCATCACGGCATCTATCAGTTGCCAGGAAAAGTCGGCCAGCACCTGCGCGAAGACGACTGGCTGATGGCCATCAAGCAGCGCGCGGCCATCCCGGGCGGGATGTGCGAATTCGATCTGCCGTCCTACCATTACTGGCTGCACCAGCCGGCCGAGCAGCGTATGCAGCCGCTGCAGCGCTGGCTGGCGCCCTTCCTGTCAATCCGCGCGGCGGTCGACATTGTGCTCGGCTTGTTGCGCGACAGCGGCCAGCCCGAAATCCAGCACGTGGACAATGGCCAGTATCAGCGCATGCTCGAAGCGCGCAACCCGCAGCTGATCCGCGTCGCTCTGGGCGACAATCTGCCGTGTGTGCCGGAGATATCCGCCAACAAGTACATGCTCAACATCCGCTTCGTGCCGGCGGGATCCGGGCAGCTGCGCGCCTGCACCGCCGGGCCGATCGATTTTGACCTGACCTTCTGTACCCTGTGAAGCCCGCAGCCAAACTACCCGTTGTCAGTTGCCCGATATGCAGTGCGTCCGTGAAGTGGACCGCGGAGAATCGCTGGAAGCCATTTTGCAGCGAACGCTGCAAGCTGATCGACCTGGGACAGTGGGCCACCGAGAAGTATCGGGTTCCCTCCGATGAGCGGGAACCCGGGGACGGCCCCTCGCAAGCCCAGTAATTACTTCTTGCAGGTCCTGACGCCGGATGCTGTTCCCAGCAGCAGCACGTCCGCGCCGCGCCGTGCAAACAGGCCGTTGGTGACCACGCCGACGATGAGATTGATCGCGGTTTCCAGCGACACCGGATCGACGATCGAGAGGCCATGGACGTCGAGGATGAGGTTGCCGTTGTCGGTGGTGAAGCCCTCCCGCAATCTGGGCTGGCCGCCGAGTTTCACCAGTTCGCGCGCGACATACGAGCGTGCCATCGGGATCACCTCGACCGGCAGCGGAAACGTGCCCAGCACGCCGACCAGCTTGCTCTCGTCGGCAATGCAGATGAACTGCTTGCTGCACGCCGCCACGATCTTTTCCCGCGTCAGCGCGCCACCGCCACCCTTTACCATGGCGAAGTGCTCGGTGATTTCGTCCGCGCCGTCGACGTAGATTTCGAGTTCGCCCACGCTGTTGAGATCCAGCACCTGGATGCCGTGGCTTTTGAGACGGGCGGCGGTGGCTTCCGAACTGGCCACGGCGCCGTCGATGCGGCCCTTGACCTCGGCCAGCGCGTCGATGAAATAGTTTGCGGTCGAGCCGGTGCCTACCCCGATGATGCCGCCCTTGGCATAATCTACCGCGGCACGTGCCACGGCTTGCTTCATTTCGTCCTGATTCATGATGTTTTCGTCGATTGGGTTGCAGCCGGCTAAGATAGCGGCATCGCCCCAATTTTACAAACCCCGCACCCTTCGCCGCCATGAGCCCACCTGACGATTATCTCGAACGCATCCTCACTTCGCGCGTCTACGATGTGGCGATCGAGTCGCCGCTCGACGTGGCCCACAATCTGTCGCGGCGTCTCAACAACCAGATTCTGCTGAAGCGCGAAGACCTGCAGCCGGTGTTTTCGTTCAAGTGTCGTGGGGCTTACAACAAGATGGCGAAGCTGACGCAGGCCCAGCTTGCGCGCGGCGTGGTGGCAGCTTCGGCCGGCAATCACGCGCAGGGGGTGGCGCTGGCCGCGCAGAAGCTCGGGGTGACGGCGATCATCGTGATGCCGGCGACGACCCCAAAAATCAAGGTTGACGCGGTGGTCGCGCGCGGCGCGCAGGTGATCCTGCACGGCGACAATTACGACGAAGCCTGCGCCCACGCCACCACGCTGGCCAAGGAAGCGAAAGCGACTTTCGTCCACCCTTACGACGACCCCGACGTAATCGCCGGGCAGGGCACGGTGGCGATGGAGTTGCTGCGCCAGCATCCCGGCCCGATCCACTCGGTCTACATTCCAGTCGGCGGCGGCGGGCTGATCGCAGGCATGGCGGCCTACATCAAGCGGCTGCGGCCGGAAATCAGGATCATCGGTGTCGAGCCCGAGGACGCCGACGCCATGGCGCGCTCGCTGTGCAAGGGCAAGCGCGTCACGCTGCCGCGCGTGGGCATTTTTGCCGACGGCGTGGCGGTGAAAAGAGTCGGCAAGGAAACCTTCCGGCTGGCGCAGCTGTATGTCGACGAAATCATTCGCGTCAACAACGACGCCATCTGCGCGGCGATCAAGGACGTGTTCGAGGACACGCGCTCGATCCTGGAACCGGCCGGCGCGCTGTCGATTGCCGGGATGAAAGCCGCGATCGCGGGCGACCGGCTCAAGGGCAAGACGCTGGTCGCGGTGGCGAGCGGCGCCAACATGAACTTCGACCGCCTGCGCCATATTGCCGAACGCGCCGAACTCGGCGAGAAGCGGGAAGCGGTGCTGGCGGTGACCATTCCCGAGACGCCTGGCAGCTTCAAGACCTTCTGCGGCCTCTTGGGCGCGCGCAACATCACCGAATTCAACTACCGCTATTCCGATCCAAAAACGGCGCGCGTGTTCGTCGGCCTGTCGGTGCCGGGAGCGGGAGAGGGCGCGCGCGTGGTCGAGCTGTTGCAGCGCCATGGGCTGGAAGCGCTCGATCTCACCGACAATGAAATGGCCAAGCTGCACATTCGCCACCTGGTCGGCGGGCGCGCGCCGGAGGCGGTGAATGAAGTGCTGTACCGCTTCGAATTTCCCGAGCGCCCCGGTGCGCTGATGCAATTTCTGGAAAGCATGAGCCGCGGCTGGAACATCAGCCTGTTCCACTACCGCAACCACGGCGCGGACTACGGCCGCATCCTGGTCGGCATTCAGGTGCCGGAAAAGGAAAAGCCCGGCTTCCAGAAATTTCTGGACGGGCTGGGCTACCGGTATTGGGACGAGTCCCGCAATCCGGCCTACAAGCTGTTCCTGGCCTGATTTATTTCTTCAGGCCGCAGGTGTTGATGCCGAGCAGGCTGTGGGTGGGGTATGGCGCGTGCTCGGCGCACGGGGCACCGAACTAAACCTTGCTGTTGCCAGGGTGAATTTCGCTCGGGCGGTGTGTGCGGGCTGCATGCTACTCTCGCATCATGCTTCGAATCTTCGTTTTTTTACTGCTGGGCGCATTGTCTGCGGCAGCCGTCCAGGCGGCCCCGGGCGACACTGCCGTGCTGCAGGCGCAGCAGGCGTTTGCCGCGCGCAAGCTGGCAACGCTGGAACAGGCCGCACGCGGCGTTCCGGCCGATCATGTGCTGGCGCCCTATGTCGAATACTGGCGCCTGATGCTGGCAAGCCGCTCCGAAGATGCGCGTCTTGCCGATTTTCTGGCGCGCCATCCCGGCAGCCGCATGGCCGAAGCGCTGCGCGCCGACTGGCTGAAATCGCTTGGCGCGCGTGAGGCGTGGCCGGCCTATCTGGCCGAGTACCCGCGCCTCGTCAAACCCGATACCGCGCACCAGTGTTATGCCTACCGTGCCGAATGGGCGTTGGGCAATCGCAGCCATTTGCGCGAGGCGGTGGCTTTGTGGTTCACCGGGCGCGATATGCCGTCGGCCTGCACGCCCTTGTTCGAGCAGCTGATCGGGGCCGGATTGATCGGCCGGGAAGACGTCTGGCGGCGCATCCGGCTGGCGCTGGATGCGGGCAACCCCGGCGTCGCCAGGACGGCGGCCAATGCCCTGCCGGCAGAGCTGCGTCCGGCCGCGGTGCTGTTCGATCAGGCCAGCCGCGATCCCGGACGCGTGCTGAGCCCCGGCCAGCTTGATTCCGGCAAGCGCGGCGACCGCGAAATCGCGCTCTATGCGCTCGACCGGCTTGCCCGGCGCAGTTCCAGCGAGGCGGTGCAGGCGTTGCGGAAGTGGGCGCCGCAGTTCACCGCGGAGGAGCTGCAAGCGGCTTGGGCGCATCTCGCCACCTGGGCGGCGCGCCGCCATGAGGCGGTTGCCCTGGGATGGTTTCAGCAGGCCGGTGTGGCGGCGACCAACGATTTTCAGCGCGAATGGTGGGCGCGCGCCGCACTGCGCGCAGGGGACTGGCCAGCCGTGCAGCGGGCGATCGAGGGCATGGGCGAAGCCACTCGCACGCTGCCCGTCTGGCGCTACTGGCGCGCACGCGCCTTGCAGGCCGCCGGCCAGCGCGCAGCGGCGAATCCGCTGTTTCTAACATTGGCGCGCGAGCATCATTACTACGGCCAGCTGGCGCAGGAAGAGCTCGGCCCGGTGATGCAGGCGCCGGTCATCAACATCAAGACGGGTGGCGACGACGTCGCGGCCATTGCCCGCCAGCCTGGTATTGCGCGCGCACAGGCCCTGTATGAACTCGGCTTGCGCAGCGACGCCAGCCAGGAGTGGAACTGGACGATCCAGGCGTTTTCCGACACCCAGCTGCTGGCAGCCGCCGAACTGGCACGGCGCATGGAATGGTATGACCGCGCCATCAACACCGCCGAGCGCACCCGCGAGCTGCACGATTTCGAATTGCGTTTTCTGGCGCCTTACCGCGAACTGGCGCAAAAGGCCGCGCGCGAAAACGAGCTCGACGAAGCCTGGGTGTTCGGCCTGATGCGGCAGGAAAGCCGCTTTATCAACGTCGCGCGTTCCAGCGTCGGCGCGTCCGGGTTGATGCAGATCATGCCGGCCACTGCCACGTGGATCGCGCAACGGCTCGGCATCAAGCGCTTCCATCCGCGCGAGATGCAGGATCCGGCAAAAAACATCCAGTTCGGCGCGTATTACCTCAAGCACGTTCAAACCAGCCTGGACGGTTCTCCGGTGCTCGCCACCGCCGCCTACAATGCCGGACCGGGACGCGCGCAGCGCTGGCGCGACACCCGGCCGATGGAAGCCGCGGTCTACATCGAGTCGATTCCGTTTGCCGAGACGCGTGATTACGTCAAAAAGGTGATGAGCAACGCCATGTATTACGCCGTGCGTTTCGGCCAGCCCTCGGTGCTGCTGACAGACCGGCTGGGCACGGTGCCGCCGCGCAAAACCCCGGCAGATTCCGCCCCCGGCCCTGACGCCGCGCTGGAAATCGAGCGGCCGGGCGACTAGCCTGGATGCTCGATTGACGAAACATCCGGGCTAAAATCGGCAACGCCTCATATTTGAAGCAACCCCACCATGAAAATTGAACGCATCTGCATCCTCGGCGGGGCCGGCTTTGTCGGCAGCCGTCTCGTCAGCCAGCTCGCCGCGCGCGGCCTCCAGGTGCGCGTGCTTTCCCGCCGCCGCGAAGCGGCCAAGGACCTGATCCTGCTGCCCGCGGTGGAGGTGATCGAGGCCGACGTGCATGACCGGCAGGAACTCATCCGCCACTTCCGCGGCATGGATGCGGTCATCAATCTGGTCGGCATCCTGCACGAAAACAAGGTCGGCCGCGTCGACCTGCCGGGCGCCCGCCGCGGCGACTTCCAGAAAGCCCATATCGAACTGCCGCGCAAGGTCGTCCACGCCTGCGGCGAGGCGGGCGTGCACCGCCTGCTGCACATGAGCGCACTCGGCGCCAACCCCAATTCGCGCTCGGCCTACCAGCGTTCCAAGGGCATCGGCGAGGCGCTGGTGCGCGAGGCCGGGATGCAGCACATCGAGCACGAAAACTGGTATTTAAACGGCCCCAAGTTTATCCACGGCTACGGGCTCGATGTCACGATCTTCCGGCCGTCGGTGATCTTCGGCCGCGGCGACTCCTTTCTGTCGATGTTCGCCCGCCTGCTCAAGGTTTTCCCGATGCTGCCGCTGGCGAGTGCCGGCGCGCGCTTTGCCCCGGTGCACGTGGACGACGTCGCCCGCGCCTATGCCGACAGCCTCGACAACCCCGCGACCTACGGCCAGACCTACGACCTGTGCGGCCCCAAGGTCTATACCCTGCAGGAGCTGGTGCGCTACGTGGGCGAAGTCACCGGCAAGCCACGCAGAATCGTTCCGCTGGGGGATCTGCTTTCCTACCTGCAGGCCTGGGCAATGGAATTCAAGCCCGGCAAAAAACTGATGACGCGCGACAATTTCTTCGCCATGTGCGTGGATAACGTCTGCAGCGGCGGCTGGCCGTCGGTGTTTGATTTCCAGCCGGCTGCGCTCGAAGCCATCGCGCCGGAATACCTGCGCGCCGACACGCCGCGCGCGCGGTACGAGGGCTACCGCGAAAACGCCCGTCGTTGAGGACGCCGTGCCGCCATGAAAACCTACATCGTCGGCGGCGCCGTGCGCGACCGCTTGCTGGGGCTGCCGGTGGCCGACCGCGACTTCGTCGTCGTCGGCGCCACCCCCGACGAGATGCTGGCGCTGGGTTTTCAGCCGGTCGGCAAGGATTTCCCCGTCTTTCTGCACCCGCAAACCCATGAGGAATACGCGCTGGCGCGCACCGAGCGCAAGTCCGGCCACGGCTACAAGGGATTCAAGGTGTATGCCGCGCCGGAAGTCACGCTGGAAGAGGACTTGCTGCGGCGCGACCTCACCATCAACGCGATGGCCGAGGACGAGACCGGCGCCCTGATCGACCCCTGCGGCGGCCAGCGCGACCTGGCCGCCAAAACCTTCCGCCACGTCAGCGCAGCCTTTGCCGAAGACCCTGTTCGAATTCTAAGAGTGGCGCGTTTTGCCGCCCGCTTTACCGACTTTGCCGTGGCGCCGGAAACCAATGCGCTGATGCAGCTGATGGTGGACAACGGCGAAGTCGACGCGCTGGTGCCCGAACGGGTGTGGCAGGAAATCGCGCGCGGCCTGATGGACGCGCAGCCGTCGCGCATGTTCCAGGTGCTGCGCGATTGCGGCGCGCTGGCCCGGCTGTTTCCCGAAATCGACCGCCTGTTCGGTGTGCCGCAGCCGCCCGAGCACCATCCCGAAATCGATACCGGCGTGCATGCCATGCTGGTCGTCGACTGGGCGGCGCGGCAGGGTTTCAGCCTGCCGGTGCGCTTCGCAGCCTTGACCCACGACCTCGGTAAGGGCGTCACCCCCCCTGGACTCTGGCCCCGGCACCACGACCACGAAGCGAGAGGCGTCGATCTGGTGCGCACGCTCTGCGAACGCATCCGCGTGCCTGCCGACTGCCGCGATCTCGCCGTTGTGGTGGCGCGTGATCACGGCACCGTGCACCGCGCGCTGGAATTGCGCCCCGGCACCATCGTCGAACTGCTGGAACGGCTCGACGCCTTCCGCCGCCCCGAGCGCTTCGAGGAATTCCTGCAGGCCTGCGAGTGCGATTTCCGCGGCCGGCCGGGCTACCCGGACAAGCCTTTCCCCGAGCCGGATTACCTGCGGCAGGCGCTGCAGGCCGCGCAGGCGATCGATGCCGCCGGGGTGGCGCGCAACGCCGACCCGGCGCGCATCCGGGAGGCCATCTTCCAGGCGCGGGCGGCCGCGGTGGCGGCATGGCGCGATCGGCCCCGGACGGACAAGCCGTAAGCGGGCCGGCGGCTCGGCGGCGCCGTGGGCGCAGTCCCTGTACAACGTCCATAGGCGTCTATCCTTGAAAAGAGGTTTGCTTATCGATCTGATTTTCAAGAGGAGTGTATCCATGAAATCCGGATGGCCTGTTGTCCTGCTGGCTGCCGTCTTGACGCCTGCCCTGGTTGGCTGCGAGACCGGCCCGCGTTATGGCGAGGTCGCGGTGCGCGACCCGCACTACTCGGCGATGGTGATGTTTACCGATCTTGACCGCCGCCTGATTGGCGACTATTACGCGCCACGCTACCAGAAATTCCCGCCCGGCCAGGTCAGGAAGGGCCGGCTTCCGCCCGGCCATGCCTGGCGGGCAAGACCCAACCAGCCGATTCACGAGGACGCGCAATGGCGCTACCTCCCTTATGCGCTGGATCAACGCCTTTCGCGCCTGCCGCCCGAGTATGTGCGCGTCATCATCGGCACCGACGTGGCGATCATGAATACCCGTACCCGCGTGGTGGTGGACGTTCTTGAGGACATCACCGACTGAGCCGGGCGCCTTTCACGCATTCCAGCCCGGAGCGGGAGACGTCACATGATTGCAGCGCGATGGGAGCATTTTCCGCACCAGGCCGACATGGGCGTGCGCGGCGTCGGCCCCGCCCTGGCGGCGGCCTTCGAGCAGGCGGCACTGGCGATGACCGCCGTGGTGACCGATCCGGCCAGTGTGGCGCCGGCGATGGCAGTCGGTATCGACAGCGAGGCGCCGGACAATGAATTGTTGCTGGTCGACTGGCTCAATGCGCTGATCCTCGAGATGGCGGCGCGCCACATGCTGTTCAGCCGCTTTGAAGTCAGCCTGGACGGGCATTGCCTGCATGCCACTGCGTGGGGCGAAGCCGTTGACGTTGAGAAGCACCAACCGGCCGTGGAGATCAAGGGCGCCACCTATACTGAGCTGAAAGTGGAGAAGGGCGAGTCCGGGGAATGGCTGGCCCAATGCGTGGTGGACGTTTGAAGAATGAACACTGAACAGCTCAAGCAGGTGTCGGATTTCGAATGGCATATCGCGCCATCCGGAAAAATGCGGGTGCCGGCGGTGATCTATGCTGATCGGGCATTGATCGCCGAAATGGACGACAAGGTCCATGAGCAGATCACCAACGTCGCCATGCTGCCGGGCATCGTCCAGGCTGCCTACGCCATGCCCGACGCGCACTGGGGCTACGGCTTCCCGATCGGCGGGGTGGCGGCGTTCGATGCCGAGGAGGGCGGCGTGGTGTCGGCCGGCGGGGTGGGGTTCGATATTTCCTGCGGCGTGCGCACCCTGCATACCGGGCTTACGGCGACAGAGATCGCGCCGCTCAAGCAGCGTCTGGCCGACCGCCTGTTCACCCACATTCCGGCCGGCGTCGGCAGCACCGGCCAGTTGCGCCTCGACGCCGGTGAGATGGACGCGATGCTGCGCGGCGGCGCGCGCTGGGCGGTCGAGCAGGGCTACGGCAGCGAGGCCGATCTGGATCGCATCGAGGAGCATGGCTGCATGGCCGGCGCCGAGCCGGGCCAGGTGTCCGAGCAGGCCAAGCGCCGCCAGCGCGACGAGATCGGCACCCTCGGTTCCGGCAACCATTACCTCGAACTGCAGGAAATCGTCGAGATCTACGATATCAAGGCGGCCGAGCGTTTTCGCCTGCGCCAGGGCGAAGTGGTGGTCAGCATTCATTGCGGATCGCGCGGGCTGGGGCACCAGATCGGCACCGAATTCCTCAAGCGGATGGTGATCGCCGCACCGGGGTACGGCATCGAGCTGCCCGACCGCGAACTCGCCTGCGCGCCCATCCACTCGCCTGTCGGCCAGGCCTACCTCGGCGCCATGCGCGCGGCGGTCAACTGCGCCCTGGCCAACCGCCAGGTCATCACCCACCTCACCCGCAAGGTGTTCGCCGACCTCGTTCCGGGAACCCGCCTCACCCTGATCTACGACGTTTCGCACAACACCTGCAAGGAAGAATGGCATACGGTCGGCGGCCAGACGCGCCGCCTGTATGTGCATCGCAAGGGTGCAACGCGCGCCTTCGGCCCGGGCCATCCGAGTCTGCCCGGCGACCTGCGCGATATCGGCCAGCCGGTGCTGATCGGCGGCAGCATGGGCACTGCGTCCTACATTCTTGTCGGCAGCGAGGAAGGCATGACGCGCGCCTTCAGTTCCGCCTGCCACGGCGCCGGGCGCGCCATGAGCCGCCACCAGGCCACCCGCCAGTGGCGTGGCCGGGCACTGGTGGACGAACTCGCCAGCCAGGGCATCCTGATCCGCAGCCCCTCGCTGCGGGGCGTGGCGGAAGAAGCCCCCGGCGCCTACAAGGACGTCGGCGCGGTGGTGGAGGCGGCCGAGCGCGCCGGCCTGGCGCGCAAGGTGGCCAAGCTGAAGCCGCTGGTCTGCATCAAGGGCTGAATGGCGCCTCGTTGGAACTGTGGCTTGTTTGCGGCGTCAAATCGATCGAATGCGGCGCAGCAGTCGCAAATGGAAAATGGAGTGCCCCATGCCTTACAGCGAACAAACCGTGCAGTCGGTGCGGCCGTGGTCGGACAAGACCTTCAGCTTCACGCTCAGCCGGCCGCAGGATTTTGCCTTCGAGAACGGCGAATTCGTCACCATCGGCTTGAAGCGCGAAGGCCGGCTGGTGGCGCGCGCGTATTCAATCGTCTCCACCGCCGACCGCGATCATCTTGAGTTTCTCAGCATCCACGTGCCGGACGGGCCGCTGACCAGTCAGCTGGTTCGCATCCGCCCCGGCGACAACGTGTGGGTCAACAGCAAGGCCACCGGCTCGCTCACGCTCAATCATGTGTTGCCGGGACGCACGCTGTACCTGCTGGCCACCGGCACCGGGCTGGCGCCGTTCATGAGCCTGATTCGCGATCCCGAACTCTATGCTCGTTTTGAGAACGTGGTGCTGGTGCATTCGGTGCGCACAGTCGCCGAACTGGCCTACCGCGACGAGATCGAATCGCTGGACAACCCCCAGCTTTATTACGTGCCGACGGTGACGCGCGAGCCTTTCCCTGTTCCCGAACGCGGCGGCGACCTGTTCCGTTCCGGCGCGCTGTCGCAACGCCTTGGCTTGCCCGCAGCGGACCCCGAACGGGACCGCGTGATGGTTTGCGGCAACCCGGCGATGACGCGCGAGCTGACGCACCACCTCAAGGATTCAGGCTGGACCCCGACCAGCCATCGCGGTGTCGGCAACTTCACCACCGAAGTCGCGTTCGTCGTGCATCACGGGTAATCGCCCCCGGGCCGTTTGAACAACGAATGGGCCCGGGAAACCCCGGGCCCATCGCCTGTCTAGTCGCGCCCGTGGCGGCGGTGGTCGCGACGGTCGTTGCGATGCTCATGTCGATCGTCGCGCCAGTCATCGCGGTGGTCTTTCCGGCCGCGGCGATCATCCCAGCCACGATCGTATTCCCGGTAAGCGTACTCGCGGTAATGCCGCACATGCGTCACCCGGTGCGGAGGCGGCAGCACGATGACAGGACCTGGACGGTACGGGGTATGCGTCCAGTAACGGCTGCCGCCGGACTCGACCAGCACGCGGAAACCGTCATGGTGGCGGGTGCCGAACGAAATGGTGAAGTGCGGTTCGACCGAGACCACGCGGCCGTGGCCATAGTCGCCGCGGGCGATGGCGGTGCCGGAGGCGGCCAGCAGGGCGGTTGCAATCAGAAGGGTGCGTAATATGGCGCTTGCTCCTTTCAGGTTTCAGGTCTGGAATGCTTGCGCTCGGCTGAGCGTCAGTCGTTCCACTTGTTGCGGCTGCTGTTCCAGCGCTCGCCGCGCTGGTCATCGGCCACGGAAAATCTCACATTCAGGGTCAACCATCTGCCCGGGTCGTAGGGCAAGTGGGTGCTGTATTCGCGGCCCTGGAAGCGGTAGCGCACGTCGTAGCCGCTGACCACCTGGCGGAAGTTGTCCTGGGCGCGGCAGCGTTCCACCTGCTGCGGGCGCGATTCGTAACGGGTGCCGCCGTCGTTCCAGCGGTCGCCCACCACGGCGCCGGTGGCGGCACCGACTGCGGCGGCGGCGACCCGGCCGTCGCCCTTGCCGACGGTGGAACCGATCAGGCCGCCGGCGATGGCGCCGAGAATCGCGCCGCCTGCGTTGTTGCCCTCCCGATAGCGCTGTGTCTCATAACCGACGGTTTCGGTCCAGCACTCGCGGCGCGGCTCGTTGATCGTTTCGTAGACCGGCGTGCTGGCCAGAACCTGGGCGCGGGCGGTAAAGCCGTCGCCGTTGCCACGGCCGGGACCGGCCTGCGCTGCGCCGCTGGCAGCAAGCAGTGCGGCAATCAGGGTGGTGTTCAGGGTGCGTGATTTCATCGTTACTCTCCTTGGTTGCTTCAAGTCAGTCGGGTTCAGCGGCGGTCGCGGGGGCGACTGCCCTCTTCGGGGGGCTGCGGTTGTTTCTGGCGGCGCCGTTCGTAGCCGTAGCCGTAGCCTCGCGGCTCCTCGGTCCCGGCTTCGTGCCTGGAGGCGCTGCGCTCGTCCTTGCGGGCATCGCGCCGATCCGGGCGAACCTCGTCGCCGCGGTCGCGCTTGGCCACGATGAACGCGCCATCCATCAAGTCCGGGGCGGCCTGAACCGGGGCGGCCAGGGCCAGTCCCAGTGCGGCCAGCCCGGAAATCCAAAGTTGTCGTGTGTTCATCGTGATCTCCATTTCTGTGGTTGCTGCTTTGCTTCCATGCTTCGCAGTCTGGTTGAGGAAAGTAAGTGCACTGTTTCGCGCAAGGGCGATTTTGTAACAGTGTGTAACCTGGGAGGGAATGGCACCCGGTTGCCGCTGATATAGTTGCCGCATGGAAAAAAACGTGATTTACGTAACCGACGACGACCCCGGCATCCGCGAACTGGTGGCCGAATACCTGGCGGGCCAGGGCTATGCGGTCGAGACCGCGGAAGATGCGGCCTCGCTCGATCGGCTGCTCGCCGCCCGGCTGCCCGACCTCCTGGTGCTCGACTGGATGATGCCGGGCGAGGACGGCCTGTCGGTGGCGCGGCGGCTGCGCGCGCAGCCTGGATTTCCGCCCATCATCATGCTGTCGGCCAAGGGCGAGGACATCGACCGCATCATCGGCCTCGAAGTCGGTGCCGACGACTACCTGCCCAAGCCGTTCAATCCGCGCGAGCTGCTGGCGCGCATCCGTGCGGTGATGCGCCGGCACGGCGGGGCGGCCGCGCCGGCGGCGACCGGAACCACCCGGCTGGTGAATTTCGGTCCGTTCAGCGCCAATCTCGACGCCCGCACGCTCAGTCGCGGCGGTGTGGAAATCCCGCTGACCAGCGGCGAGTACGAACTGCTGGAAATCTTCGTTACCCATGCCAACCGCGCGCTGTCGCGCGACTGGCTGATGGACCAGCTGCGCGGCTTCGAGCGCGACCCGTTCGACCGCAGCATCGACGTGCGGGTGAATCGCCTGCGCAAGAAAATCGAGGTCGACCCGGCCAACCCGGCCTATATCCGTACCCAGCGCGGGCAGGGCTATCTGTTCGTGCCGCAGGGCAAGGGGTGATTCCATTTCAAAACCGGAAATCTCTTTGTCGGCTGCGCCTCGCCGTACAGTGGGTACTGTCTTCGGCTTGCCTTCGCGATCTTTCCAGTTTTGAAATGGAATGGGGCCAGCGATGAAGTCCATCACCCGCTCGCTGTTCGTCCGCACCGCGCTGACGCTGGCGCTGGCCTTCGTCGTGTTCCAGGCGGCGGCGTTCTGGGTGGTGACCCGCACCCTGATCATCCCGGTGGCGGAGCGCTCGGCCGACGACCTGGCCGGCCTGGTCGTGCTGTCGGCGCAGACCTGGGTGGAACTGCCGCCCGAGACGCGTCCGGCGTTCGAGCGCGAACTGGCGCGCCGTCACGGTCTGCGCCTGACCACCGTCGATGTCGGGGCGACCGCGAATGCGCCGCGGTTTGCGTTCCGCAGCCAGATTGAAGCCGCGCTGAGCCGCCGCGTGGGTGAAACCATCGTGCTGCGCGGAGTGCCGGGAACCGCGGCGGCGTGGCTGGATATCCCGGTCGGCGGGCACGACCTGCGGGTCGGCTTCTTCCCCGCCCGCTATGCCGTCAAGCCGCCGCTGGCCGCGATCGCGGTCGTTGCGCTGGGCACCTTTCTCAGCCTGCTGACCGCCCTGTTTCTGGTGCGCCGCATCACCGTGCCGCTGGCGCGCGCGGCGCAGGCGGCCAGCCAGGTGGGTGCGGGCGAGCTGCCCGAGCCCTTGCCGGAAACCGGTCCCGCCGAACTCGCCGAACTGGCGCGCCGCTTCAACATCATGGCGGCCGAAGTGCGCGAGCTGCTGGATAACCGCACCACCCTGCTGGCAGGCATCTCGCACGACCTGCGCACCCCGATGACGCGCCTGCAGTTGAATCTGGAAATGCTGCGCGATGCGCCCGACCCTGCGCGCATTGATCGCGCGGTGGCCGATCTGGCCGACATGAACAGGCTGATTACCGGTTATCTGGAACTGGCGCGGACCACGCAGGCCGAAACGAAGGTGCGCTTCGATCTTGCGGAATTGCTGGAGGAGGTGGCGGCCGATGCGGGCCTGCCATGGGCGGGCGTGGCGCCGTGCGAGGTCACGGTGGCGCGGCTGGCGGTGCGGCGGATTGTGTCCAACCTGATCCAGAATGCGCAGCGCTATGGCGGCGGCACGCCCATCGAGCTGGCTTTGGAATGTTCGGACGCGTTGGCGCGGGTGATCGTGCGCGATGCCGGCACCGGGATTCCCGACGATCAGCTGGAAAAGGTATTCAGGCCGTTTTACCGGCTGGAGGCCTCGCGCTCACAGCTTACGGGCGGAACCGGGCTGGGGCTGGCGATCGTGCGCCAGCTGGCGGAAATAAACGGCTGGAAGGTGCGGCTCGGGAACCGTGCGGCAGGCGGTCTGGAGGCGGTGCTGGAAATTCCCCGCCAGCAGCCTGGCGGTCAGGGGTAGTAGGGCGTGCTCCGCCGCAGAACCCGGAATTCGATGAACAGCAGCGTCAGGCTGAACATCGACATGCGGTAGGTGCTGCCGCTGAAAAATCCCAGCGGCGAACTGGACAGGCGGATGCTCACGCTGGTGGCTCGACCGACCTGCATCAGGCGGCGGGCTGGCGTGCAAACAGGGAAAATTGCACGAATAGCAGTGACAGGCTGGTGAGGCTCATGCGCTCGGTCTGGCCGTGAAACCAGGCGAAGGGCGAGGTGCTGAGTTCGAGAACCAGTTGGTTTTTACCGAATTGCAGTTTCATGATGCGCTCCTTGGTGAGGCGGAATGCCTAAATACTTGCAATGCCTGTGCCAATTGGGCTGTGGCAATGTGACGAAAAAATAAATTAACAAAACAAAGGCTTGCAAGGTCCGTCTTGAAGGGGCCGGTTGGGCCGCTTGCGCCGGTTGACGGAAAACCGTCAACCGGCGTCGAAACGGCAAACTGTCGACATTCCGAACGGGCAGGGACCCATGTCGGGGTAAAATCCGGCTTTACGATTTAAGCGGGGCGTGTTCTGCGCGCCGCATCTTCCGCATGATCATCCTCAAGAATCTCAGCCTGCGGCGTAGCGCCAAGGTTTTGCTCGACAACGCGTCGGTCTCGATCAACCCCGGCGAACGGGTCGGCCTGGTGGGGCGCAACGGCGCCGGCAAGTCCAGTCTGTTCGCGCTCATCAACGGCACCCTGCACGAAGACAAGGGCGACTTTTCCATGCCGTCGCAGTGGCGCATGGCGCAGGTGGCGCAGGACATGCCGGAAACGAGCGAGCCCGCAACCGACTTCGTCATCGCCGGCGACAGCCAGTTGGTCGCGGCGCAGACCGAGGTCACCGCCGCCGAGGAAAGCGACGACGGCGAGCGCATGGCACACGCCTACATGGCGCTGCACGACGCCGGCGCGCACGACGCGCAGTCGCGCGCGCAGTCGCTGATCCTCGGGCTTGGCTTCCAGGTGCGCGAGCTGGATCAGCCGGTCAACAGCTTTTCCGGCGGCTGGCGGATGAGACTCCAATTGGCGCGGGCGCTGATGTGCCCGTCCGACCTGCTGCTGCTCGACGAACCCACCAACCACCTCGACCTCGATGCGCTGGTGTGGCTGGAAGCCTGGCTGAAAAAATACCCCGGCACCATGCTGGTGATCAGTCACGACCGCGAGTTTCTCGATGCCGTGACCAACGTCACCATCCACATCGAAAACGGCCAGCTCACCCGCTACGGCGGCAACTACAGCACCTTCGAGGACATGCGCGCCGAGCAGATGGCGCTGCAGCAGGCGGCGTTTGCCAAACAGCAGGACAAGATCGCCCACTTGCAGGAGTTCATCAACCGCTTCAAGGCCAAGGCCAGCAAGGCCAAACAGGCGCAGAGCCGGGTCAAGGCGCTGGATCGCATGGAACGCCTGGCGCCGATGCTGGCGAGCGCGGATTTCACCTTCGAATTCAAGGAGCCGCTCAACCTGCCCAACCCCATGCTGACCATCGACGACGCCAGCTTCGGCTATCCGCCGCCCGCGGATGCGGCTGCCGGAACCCCCGCCACGGTGATCGTGCAGCATGTCAGCAAGTCGGTCTTCGCCGGGCAGCGCATCGGCATCCTCGGCGCCAACGGCCAGGGCAAATCGACGCTGGTGAAGACGATTGCGCGCACCTTGCCGGTGGTCGCGGGCGAAGTGATCGAGGGGCGCGGCCTCAACATCGGCTACTTCGCGCAGCAGGAACTCGACGTGCTGCGCCCCAAAGACACCCCGCTGGAACACATGATCCGCCTCGCCCGTGACACCATCGCCAACGGCGGCGCCGGCCAGTTCAGCAGCCGCGAGCAGGACCTGCGCAACTTCCTCGGCACCTTCAATTTCAACGGCGACATGGTCAAGCAGGCCGTCGGCACCATGAGCGGCGGCGAAAAAGCGCGGCTGGTGCTGTGCATGATCGTGTGGCAGCGACCGAATCTCTTGCTGCTGGACGAGCCGACCAACCACCTCGACCTCGCCACCCGCGAAGCGCTGGCGATGGCCTTGAACGAATTCGAAGGCACCCTCATGCTGGTCAGCCATGACCGCGCCCTGCTGCGCTCGGTGTGCGACGAATTCTGGCTGGTCACGCGCGGCGGGGTGGAGCCGTTCGACGGCGATCTGGACGACTACCAGCGCTATCTGCTGGATGAGGGCAAGCGCGTGCGCGAAAGCCTGAAGGAGGCCGGCAAGGTGGCTAGCGCGCCGGTAGTCAAGGCGGAACCTGCGCCGGTTTCGGCAAAGAAGCCGGTGTCCTCGGGCAAGATCAAGTCGTTGCAGCAGAAACTGGAGAAACTCGACAAAAGCATGGCTGCGCTACAAGCGGAAAAGGCGGCGTTCGAAGCCCGCTTGGGCGGGACGCTTTCCGTCGAGGAGATTACTGAAACCGGCAAGCAGCTTCAGCATGTCATTGACGAACTGGCGATTGAAGAGGGGGAGTGGCTGGAATTGTCGGGGGAGATTGAGGCGCTGGAAGCGGCGAGCGCTTAGAAATCGCTGAATTATTCGTGCGCCGTTACGAGCGCAGCGAAGAAATCCAGTCTGAGGATGGACGTGAAGCACCGAATGGCTAAACCTTCAATGCACTGAAATGCCGGGGGTAGCCCGGCGGTTAGCCGGCGGTTGTTTGGTAATGCCGTTAAACACCGGGTTTCACAGTTCCAACAAAAAACCGTAACGAAAAAAGGTCAAGCTTGCTGCGCCTTGTGGCAATTCAAAGCACACCTTAATCAAATTTCGTTATTGGGAGCCTCGCATGAAGCTGAAAATCTTGAACCTTGCAGTCCTGGCAACTTTGGGGCTCGCCGCCCCCTTTGCATTGACCGCGTGTAACAGCGACGACGACGAAGCCCGGATCGTTTCGGTCGAATTTGTCGAAACCGCCGCCGCTCCCAATACCGTCGACACGATGTCGCAGAACTTCATCACCGCCAAAGCCGTGGTGACCTACGACGATGGCACCAGCAAGGACTTTCCCCTGGCCTATCACACCCTGTTTGGCGTCAACGACAAGGTCGGCGGCAATGCTCACCCGGCTGGACAGGCTTATGACTACCAAATGCAGCCTCTGATCGACCCCTACGGCCAGCCGGTGGTTCTCGAAACTCCGGATGCCAACAGCCTGCTCAACGTCGATGGCAATCTATGGCTGGTCAGCCACCTGGAATACGACTGGCTGCTGTCCGACGGCAGCGAGGCCGACAAGACCGCCGGCTGGTACAGCCGCGTGCCCACCGGCATGCTGCTGACCGGGATCAATCAGGCCGACAACGGCGCGCTGTCCGTGAAGTCCCAGCGTCCGATCGACTTCTCCTCCGTCAACGGCACCTGGATCAACTGCTTCGGCTCGCAAACGCCGTGGAACACCCACCTGGGTTCCGAAGAGGACTACGATCTGCAGCTCAACCCATTGAACACCAACTACGCTACCACTACCGCCGCCGGCATCAAGGCCATGACCGAGCTGTACTGGAAGAATACCCAGACCGCCAACCCCTACCATTACGGCTGGATTCCGGAAGTTGTCGTGAACAAGGATGGCTCCACCAGCGTGGTCAAGCATTACGCGATGGGCCGCGGTACCTGGGAGATGTCCATGGTTATGGCCGACAGCAGGACCGCCTTGATGGGCGACGATGGCACCAACGTCGCCCTCATCATGTTTGTCGCCGACAAGGAGAAAGACCTCTCCGCCGGCACCCTGTACGCCGCCAAATGGAACCAGACCTCCGCCACCGGCGCCGGCGCGGCCGATCTGACCTGGTTCAAGCTGGGCCATGCCACCAACGCCGAGATCAAGGCCATCATCGATGCCGGCACCACCTTCGCCGACATCTGGGATTTCGTTGCTCCCGTCGGAGGTGCCTGCGATGCCGGTTATACGCGCGTCCGCACCGGATCCACGGCGGACGAGTGCCTGATGCTCAAGCCGGGCAAGGAAAAGGCCGCTGCCTTCATGGAAACCCGCCGCTACGCCGCCTATCTGGGCGCCACCACCGAGTGGAACAAGATGGAGGGCGTTGCCTTCAACGCGAAGGACAATAAGGCCTACATCGCCATGTCCTACATCGACAAGGGCATGAAGGCCGATGCCAGCGGCCCGGTCGACCACATCAAGGTCGCCAAAACCAATGCCGGCGGCACCTACACCATGGACATGGCGGGCGGCCAGAAGACGGCCAACGGTGCCGAAGCGATCAACTCCAACCACGTGCCGACCAGAATGTATGTGGAAGCCGGCCTGCTCGGCGAGGATATCGCGGTTGACGCGCTGGGCAACACGTCCAACCCGAACAAGGTCGCCAACGCCGACAACGTGTTCTTCTCCGAGAAGATGCGCACCCTCTTCATCGGCGAGGACTCGGGCACCCACGTCAACAACTACGTCTGGGCCTACAACGTCGACACAAAGAAGCTGACCCGCATCATGAGCGCGCTGTCCGGCGCCGAGAACACTGGCCTGCAGGTGTTAGACAACGTCAATGGCAAGGGCGCCTACATCATGGGCAACACCCAGCACTGGGGCGACCTGCTCGGCAGCATGCCGGCCGACCTCAAGGCGCAGCTCCAGGCCAGGATCGGTAACGGCGTGAATCAGGGAGGCTTCGGCTACATCGGCGGCCTGCCCGCCATCGAGTAATTTTTTTCTGATCGGCAGACCATGCAAGGCCGGACGCGAGTCCGGCCTTTTTGCGTCCAAACGTAAGCTTGACATGCCTGGCGGCGCATTTTTCTGCGACATGCCATGGGTTGGGGAAAGAAAGGTCCAGGGATAATGGGATGATGGTGGGGCGCGATGCAATCACGGGCCGCGGGTTCCGCGGAATTCCGGGCCACAGTCAACCCCGAAACCCCCGTCAACCACGTTAAAATGCGCCTTTCCCGAAAAGCCGCTCATCCGCCGTGAAACCCACCTTTCAGGACATCATCCTCACCCTGCAACGCTACTGGGCCGAGCGTGGCTGTGCGCTCTTGCAGTCCTACGACATGGAGGTCGGCGCCGGCACCTCGCATACCGCGACCTTCCTGCGTGCGCTCGGACCGGAGCCGTGGAAGGCGGCCTACGTGCAGCCGAGCCGCCGGCCCAAGGACGGGCGCTACGGTGACAACCCCAACCGGCTGCAGCATTACTACCAGTTTCAGGTGGTGCTGAAACCGGCACCCGCCGACATTCTGGAACTGTATCTGGGTTCGCTTGAGGCGCTGGGTTTCGATCTGAAAAAGAACGACGTGCGCTTCGTCGAGGACGACTGGGAAAACCCCACGCTCGGCGCCTGGGGGCTGGGCTGGGAAGTGTGGCTGAACGGCATGGAAGTCACCCAGTTCACCTACTTCCAGCAGGTCGGCGGCATCGACTGCAAGCCGATCACCGGCGAAATCACCTACGGTTTGGAGCGCCTGGCGATGTATCTGCAGGGCGTGGAAAGCGTGTTCGACCTCGTGTGGACCGAGGGGCTGACTTACCGCGACGTCTACCACCAGAACGAAGTCGAGCAGTCGACCTACAACTTCGAGCACAGTGACGTCGAGTTCCTGCTCAGCGCGTTTGCCGCGCACGAGAAGAAGGCGCAGGAACTGATGGCCGTGCAGCTCGCGCTACCGGCGTATGAACAGGTGCTGAAAGCCGCCCATACCTTCAACCTGCTCGATGCGCGCGGCGCGATTTCGGTGACCGAGCGCGCGGCCTACATCGGGCGCATCCGCAATCTGGCGCGGGCGGTGGCGAAGAGCTATCTGGACAGCCGCGCGCGGCTTGGCTTTCCGATGGCGCCCAAGGCCTGGGCAGACGAAGTCCTGGCACAGATTGAAAAGAAGGCCGCAGCATGACCACGCAGAATTTGCTCGTTGAACTCTTTGTCGAAGAACTGCCGCCCAAGGCGCTGAAGAAGCTGGGCGAGACCTTTGCCGCCGCGCTTGCCGAAAGTTTGGTCGCGCAGGGACTGACCGAGGCGAAGGCTGCAGTCGTTGACTTTGCCTCGCCGCGTCGCCTTGGCGTGCATATCGAAGGCGTCCTGCAGCGCGCCGCCGACAAGCCGGTGTCGACCAAGCTGATGCCAGTTGCCGTGGGCCTGGATGCGGATGGCAAGGCCACGCCCGCGCTGCTGAAGCGCCTGGCCGCACTGGGGGCCGATGCATCCGCCGTCAGCCGGTTACGCCGCGCGGCGGACGGCAAGAATGAAGCACTGTTCCACGACAGCATCGCATCCGGCATGACGCTCGCCGAGGGCCTGCAGCACGCGCTCGAAGCCGCGATGGCGAAGCTGCCTATCCCGAAAGTGATGCAGTACCAACTGGCCGACGGCTGGAGCAGCGTGCACTTCGTGCGCCCGGTGCATGGCCTGCTCGCGCTGCATGGCGCGGACATCGTGCCGCTGTCCGTGCTGGGCTTGACGGCCGGGCGCGACACGCAGGGCCATCGCTTCGAAGCGCGCGTCAGTCCGGTGGTGATCCGGAGCGCTGACAGCTACGCCAGTCAAATGAAAGACGACGGCGCAGTGATCGCCAGCTTTGCCGAGCGCCGCGCCGAGATCGTCCGCCAGTTGCAGGCTGTGGCTGCGCCCTCGGGTTTGACGCCGGTCGAGGACGACGCGCTGCTGGATGAAGTCACCGCGCTGGTCGAGCGCCCCAATGTGCTGGTCGGTACGTTCGAGGAGGCCTTCCTCGAAGTGCCGCAGGAATGCCTGATCCTGACCATGAAGGCGAACCAGAAATACTTCCCGCTGCTGGACGCGCAAGGCAAGCTGACCAACCGCTTTCTCATCGTTTCCAACATCTCGCCCGCCGATGCCTCCGCCGTGATCCAGGGCAACGAACGCGTGGTGCGCCCGCGTCTGGCCGACGCCAAGTTCTTCTACGACCAGGACCGCAAGAAGGCGCTGGACTCGCGCGTGCTGGGGCTGGCCAGGGTCGTCTACCACAACAAGCTCGGCACCCAGGGCGAACGCGTGACGCGGGTGCAGGCGATTGCCCGCGCCATCGGCGAGCAGATCGGCGGCGAGGCGCTGGCGCTGAAGGCCGACCAGGCCGCGCTCTTGGCCAAGGCCGACCTGCTCACCGATATGGTCGGCGAGTTTCCTGAGCTGCAGGGCATCATGGGGCGCTACTACGCGCAGCACGATGGGCTGGCCGACGATATCGCCTTCGCCATCGAGGACCACTACAAGCCGCGCTTCGCCGGCGACGAGTTGCCGCGCAGCGACGTTGGCGTGTGTGTTGCGCTGGCGGACAAGCTGGAGACGCTGGTGGGGCTGTTCGGCATCGGCGAAAAACCCAGCGGCGACCGGGATCCGTTTGCGCTGCGTCGCCATGCGCTGGGCGTGATCCGCATGCTGATCGAAAAGCGCTTGCCGCTGAGCCTGGACGATCTGGTCACTATCGCCTTCGCCGCCTTCCCGCAGGGATTGCTCGGACAGGCGCACACGGATGTGTACATGTTCGTGTTCGAGCGTCTCAGTGGCGCGATGCGCGAACAGGGCTATTCCGCGAACGAGGTCGATGCGGTGCTGAGCCTGAACCCGACGCAGATCCATCTGGTACCGAAGCAACTGGAGGCGGTGCGTGCTTTCGCAGCATTGCCGGAAGCCCCCACACTCGCCGCCGCCAACAAGCGCGTCGGCAATATCCTGAAAAAAGCCGAGGGCGAGGCGGGCGGCGGGGTCAATGCGGCATTGTTCGTCGAGACGGCGGAAACGGCGCTGTTTGCCGCGCTTTCCGGGATTGCCCCGCGGGCCGACGCCGCGTTTGCCGCGGGCGACTATACCGCGTCGCTGCAGGTGCTGGCGGCGCTGAAAGCCCCGGTCGATGCCTTCTTCGATCAGGTGATGGTGAACGCCGACGATCCCGCGCTCAAAGCCAACCGGCTGGCGCTGCTGAACCAGTTGCACCAGACCATGAACCGGGTTGCGGACTTGTCGCGGCTGGCGGCGTAATATGGGCCTTGAAACGGCAGGAGTTTAGCCATGAAACTCATCATTCTCGACCGCGACGGCGTCATCAATTTCGACTCCGATCAGTTCATCAAGTCACCCGATGAATGGAAGCCCATCCCCGGAAGCCTGGAGGCGATCGCGCGGCTGACGCGCGAAGGCTGGCGCGTGGTGGTGGCGACCAATCAATCCGGCCTGGCGCGCGGATTGTTCGAGATGGTGACACTCAACGCCATCCACGCCAAGATGCACAAGGCGGCGGCACAGGCGGGTGGGCGCATCGAAGCCGTGTTTTACTGCCCGCATGCGGCCGAGATGAACTGCGATTGCCGCAAGCCCAGACCGGGGCTGCTGAATGAGATTGCCGCGCGTTATGGCCATGACCTGCACGATGTGCCCGCGATTGGCGATTCGCTGCGCGACCTGCTTGCGGCAGCAAGCGTGGGCGCGCGCCCTCTGCTGGTCAAAACCGGCAAGGGCGAAAAAACCTTGGCGGCCGGCGGCCTGCCCGAGAACACCCCGGTGTTTGCCGACTTGAGCGAGGCCGTCGATCACTTGCTGAAAACGGCCGCATGAACCTGATCCGCTCGGTTGTTTTCGCAGTGATGCAGACTGCGCTGACGGTGTTTTTCAGCATGGTCGCGCTGTTCAGTTTTCCATTTTCGGCGCACACCCGCTACCGCATGATCACCGGCTACAACCATATCGTCATCTGGCTCGCCCGCGTGGTGCTCGGTATCCGCTACGTGGTGCTCGGCCGCGAGAATCTGCCTGCCCGCCCGGCGGTGGTGCTGGCCAAGCACCAGTCGGCGTGGGAGACGGTGGCGTTTCTGTTCCTGTTCCCGCCGGTGTCGGCGGTGATCAAGCAGGAGTTGCTGAACGTGCCGTTCTTCGGCTGGGCGTACCGCATGCTCTCGCCGATCGCCATCGACCGCAGCGCCGGGCGCGAGGCGCTGAAGCAGATCGTGACCAAGGGCAAGGCCAAGCTCGAACAGGATTTCTGGGTGCTGGTGTTTCCCGAGGGCACCCGCGTCGCCCCCGGCGAGAAAGGGCGTTACGGCATCGGCGGCGCCTGGCTGGCGGCTGAGACCGGCGCGCCCATCGTGCCGGTGGCGCACAACGCCGGCGAGGTGTGGCCGAAGAACGCCTTCGTCAAGCGCCCCGGCACCATTACCGTCAGCATCGGCCCGGCCATCGAGACCGCCGGCAAGAGCGCGGCGGAACTCACCCGCGCAGTCGAGGCGTGGATCGAAACCGAAATGGCGAGGCTGCCCCCTGCTGCCCCACGCCAATAGCGGCGTCCTGCAGATCGGTGACGCCGCCGTTCCGTACCAGTTGCGGCGCTCGCACCGCCGCCGCACGCTGGGCCTGACGGTCACGCCGCGCGAAGTGCGCATCCACGCGCCGAGCTGGACCCCGCGTGCCGAAATCGAATGCTATGTGCGGCAGCAGCATGACTGGCTGCATCGCATGTGGACCCGCTTGCAGGCGCGTTCGCCGCAAGCGTGCACTGAACCCCCGGCCGAAGTGCGCTTTCTCGGGCGTGCGCTCACGCTCGACATTCGGGCCTCCCTGTTCGTCGACATCCAGCGCCGCGGCGACAGCCTGCGTGTGCATGCCCCGCTCGACGCCGATGTCGGCGCACTGATCCGCGACTGGCTGCACGGCCAGGCCGTCCGCCTGCTGGCCTGGCGTCTGGCGCGCATCGCCCGCCGGTTGGGGCGCGCACCCAGCCGCTTCGCCCTGTCCAACGCGCAGACGCAATGGGGCAGCTGCACCCGGCGCGGCCATGTCCGCCTCAATTGGCGGCTGGTGCAGGCGCCGCTCGCACTGATCGACTACGTTGCCGCGCACGAACTGGCACATCTGGTTCACCTCGACCACTCGCCGCGCTTCTGGGCGCAGGTCGCCGAACTGTGCCCCGACGCGTCGGCAAGGCGCGCCGAGTTGCGCACAATGAGTGCGGTGCTGTTTCAGGTTTGATGCGTTAAACAACGACACAAAGGACTGCAAAATGAGACTGCTTCATACCATGTTGCGGGTAGGTGATCTCGATCGCTCGATCCGTTTCTACACGAACGTCCTCGGCATGAAACTGCTGCGCCGCAAGGACTATCCAGCTGGAAAATTTACCCTCGCCTTTGTCGGGTACGACAGCGAAGACAAGACGGCGGTGCTCGAACTGACCTACAACTGGGGCGTCGACAAATACGAACTCGGCAGCGGCTACGGCCACATCGCCATCGAGGTCGACGACGCCTATGCTGCGTGCGATGCGGTCGCGGCAAAAGGCGGCAAGGTGTTGCGCCCGGCCGGGCCGATGTCGCATGGCACGACCGTTATTGCGTTCATTGAAGACCCGGACGGCTACCCGATCGAATTCATCCAGAAGGGAACCGCGGGGTGGGTGAAGGAGTGGGCGGAGTGAAGTCGGCATCCGCCCGCGCCGCTGCGCTTACTGACTGATCGCCTTGGTAATCAGCGGCACCAGGGGTTCCGGAAGCTTGATCTTGCCGGACAGGGCATAGGCCTGGGCGCTTTTAGACATCTTGTTCCATGTCTTGCGGATGATCTCCAGCCATTTCTCTTCGTCGTAGTCGGGCTTGCTGCTGGCAAAGCCGAGCATGTAATACTCGATGAAGACCAGGTCGGCGATATCCTCCAGCAGCTGCGTTTCCGGGTTGCTCTTGATGCCGCGCTTGCTGACCGCCTTCTTGACCCGTTCGATCATTGCATCGTCATAGCCGGCCTGGCGCATCAGCTCGCCGGCGGCGTCGGCCTGGAACGTATACAGCCCGGTGCGCCATGCGTGATAGCCTTCCCTGGTCATCGGATAGGTGTTGCGCGGCACCTTCCAGCGCTGGATATGCTGGGCGCGCACCGCCAGCTGTGCGGCTTCTGACGCATCCGGCGCAAAGCGAGCGATCATGTCGGACATGCGCTGGGAATACAGCAGTTCTTTCGGCTGGCCCTCGTCCAGATTGGGGTCTTCCGAATTGGCGGCATCGAACAGTGCCAGGGTTTGATTGAAACGGGCCTGGTTGAAACTTTCCTGGTTTTCGATCATCTTGGAATCCTTGGCAGTGAGGTGATGTTGCGTTGCATGTGCAATTGTCACGAGTATGAAGGCCGCAGGTAAATCCCCCGGAGGGGTTATTGGCTGGGGCACGGTCCGGAAACCGAATCCCGCCCCGCCAGGTGTGGTGTCATGAATGTAAACGGTTGCGGGCCGACTTGCTCGCAGGACTCAACCCAAAGGAACCCGACATGACCGATCTTTTTTCGCCAGCCCGCTTCGGCGCCATCGAACTGGCCAACCGTGTGGTGATGTCCTCGCTGACGCGCAACCGTGCCGGCGCCGGCAATGTGCCGACGCCGCTGATCGCCGAATATTATCGCCAGCGCGCGTCGGCCGGCCTGATCCTGACCGAGGCGACGCCGATCTGCCCGGAGGGCCACGGCTACCCGCGAACGCCCGGCATCCATACGCACGGGCAGATCGCCGGCTGGAAGCCGGTGACGGACGCGGTGCATGGCGCCGGCGGCAGGGTCGCGCTGCAGTTGTGGCATGTGGGGCGGATTTCGCACCCCGACCTGCAGCCGGGCGGCGCCCTGCCGGTCGCGCCTTCGGCGATCCGCCCGGCCGGGCAGGTGTTCACCGGGCAGGGCATGAAGGATTTCGTCACGCCGCGCGCGCTTGAGCTTTCCGAAATCCCCGCGCTCGTCGAAAGCTACGCCCAGGCGGCGCGCAATGCGATGGAAGCGGGCTTCGACGGGGTGGAAGTCCATGCCGGCAACGGCTATCTGCTGGATCAGTTCCTGCGTTCGTCCACCAACCGGCGCACCGATGCCTACGGCGGCAGCAAGGAAAACCGCGCGCGCCTGCTGCTGGAGGTGATGGACGCGGTCTGCAAGGCAATCGGCAACGACCGGGTCGGCCTGCGGCTGTCGCCTGTGACGCCGTTCAACGACATCAGCGACGATCGCCCGCAGGAGACGTTCGATTACGTCGTCACGCAGTTGAATCCGCTGAACCTGGCCTTCCTCGACGTGCTGGAGGGAAGCGGCGGCGCGCCCAGGGAACAGTGGATTCCGTTCGACTACGAGCGGCTGCGCGCGCTGTATTCAGGAAACCTGATCCGCAACAACGGCTACGACCTCGAAACGGCGCAGCAGGCGGTGATGTCCGGCGCGGCCGATGCGATTGCATTCGGCCGGCTGCTGCTGGCCAACCCCGACCTGGTCGAGCGCTTCCGCCGTCGCGCGCCGCTCAATGCGCCCGACTACGAAACGCTCTACAGCGGGGAAGAGAAAGGCTACACCGACTATCCCTTCTTGCTGGACTGAGCGTTGCTTCGAGGGGGCGATCAAGCGGACTGTCGCGGATTGCCCAGGTGGCGGGCGATGGCCTCGTAGTCGGCGAGGGAAAGGTTCTCCGCGCGCTTGCCGGCGTCGATCCCGAGCGCCGTGAAGTCCTCCGGCTTCATCAGGCCGCCCAGCGTATTTCGCAGCGTCTTGCGGCGCTGCGAAAACGCGGCAGCGACCACGCGCGCAAACAGTGTTTCGTCGAGCGGCACGATTTCGGCCGGCGTTTTTGGAATCAGCCGGACCACTGCGGAGTTGACCTTGGGCGGCGGGTTGAAGGCGGTGGGCGGCACGTCGAGCAGCCATTCGAGGTGGAAGCGCCGCTGCAGCATGATCGACAGCCGCCCGTAATCGCTGGTCGAGGGCTCTGCGACCATGCGTTCGACGACTTCCTTCTGCAGCATGAAGGTCATGTCGCGGATGTGCGCGGCAAACTCCAGCAGGTGGAACAGCAGCGGCGTGGAAATGTTGTACGGCAGATTGCCGATGATGCGCAGATCGTGCCCGAGCTGGCCGAAATCGAATTTCAGGGCGTCGCAGCTATGCACGGTGAGGCGTTCGGCCGGCCAGGCCCGCTGCAGGCGCGCGACGATGTCACGGTCGAGCTCGACCGCATGCAGGTGCGGCAGGCGTTCGAGCAGGGGGCGGGTCAGCGCCCCCAGGCCCGGGCCGATCTCGACCACGGTTTCCCCCGCCTGCGGATGGATGGCGTTGACGATGGCGTGGATGATGCCGTCGTCGATGAGGAAGTTCTGGCCGAAGCGTTTGCGCGGGGTGTGCATTTGAGGGTTAGGGATCGGGATTCTAGGATCGGCTTTTTGTGCGGCGTTTAGCGTTTTATATCAACGGGCATCACGCTATTCCCTGACCCCTGCCAGCCATCTCCAGCGCCACCTCGATCGCCGCCAACAGGCTGCCCACTTCGGCGCGGCCCGTGCCGGCGAGGTCGAGCGCGGTGCCGTGGTCGACCGAGGTGCGGATGAAGGGCAGGCCGAGCGTGATGTTCACGCCGGCGCCGAAGCTGGCGTACTTGAGCACGGGCAGGCCCTGGTCGTGGTACATCGCCAGTACGGCGTCGCAGGGCTCGACGCGGATGCGCGAAAACAGGGTGTCGGCGGGCAGCGGGCCGACGAGGTTCATGCCCTCGCCGCGCAGGCGCTCGAGCGCGGGTTCGATGATGCCGATTTCCTCGCGCCCGAGGTGGCCGGCTTCGCCGGCGTGCGGGTTGAGGCCGGCCACCAGGATGCGCGGCTGGGCGATGCCGAATTTGCCT
>JAUYCF010000048.1 GCA_030692355.1 Thiobacillus sp. | reverse complement strand
TACATACGCAACATTGTAATCATAAATATAGTGCAGAAAAGCGGGGCGGCCGCGCTGCCTGCACGCCACCCTGGCCCCGACAATCCACATTTGTTCAAGTCCGACAGGCTGCTTGCACAAACAAAGGGTAGCGTCCCCTTTTAACTCTCCAGGCGCGACAAAGATGAAAGACCTGGTACAAAGGGGCACAAAGGGGACGCTACCCTTTGGCGCTACACTTCCAGCACAAACAAAGGGTAGCGTCCCCTTTATCGCAACGACTTAACCGAGTGCCATGAGTGTCTGTCCCCATTTTTCCCTAAAGGCGGACAACGCCCTCATCACCAACACCCGGCCGGACCTTGCGCCCCGGTATTCGTCAGGGTCAGGTCGGCGCAGTTGTCGTTCAACTGGGCATTCACACGCGTCGCAGTCAAACCAAAGGTCGTCGCCGTGGACACTAAGGCGATGGTATAGCGGCGCGCCCCCCCGGTAGAGTTCTGCGGTGACACGTCCGACAATACCACCGCGCCGGCATAGGTCCCGTTGGTGGTGAAATATCGCTCCATAAACTGCGCCGTCTCCATCATGATCGACTGCGCCTCGGCACGGTTTGCCCGCAGCACATATTGCTGATAAGACGGGTAGGCAATGGAGGCCAGAATGCCAATAACGGCCACCACGACCATCAATTCAACCAGCGTAAAACCCAATTGGTGCTTGAGATCTCTGTTCTGTTTTAACACGGCACGCTCCCGGTCATTGTCTTTGCACATTGATCGTCGTCAACAATGCCGGCTTGTTCGCCCCTTGCGGTGAAGCCTGGAACTGCACGATTTCCCCGCTGCGCACATCGCTAACCGTTACACGCTTTCCATTTACAGTTACCAGCGTAGTCAAAGGGTTATACGCGTAGGTCACCCCCCCGATTACCATTCGACCAGCGGCCGCATGAATAGCATCGACCTTGCCGCTTTGCTGCACTTGATTCTGCGCAGCTGCCGTCGTGCCGGGAGTCTCGACCTGGGTCATTGCGTACGCCTGCCCAGCGGAAAAAACAGCTGCCAAAACCATCGTTGCTATCCGTTTCATCATTGCCCCTTATTAGAAAATCTGACGCCAGCTTGAACGGTTTTGTATCGGAGGTAGACGATTGATTTCATTTTCAAGTGACGTATTCGTCGTTGTATCTTTCTTGCTCATGCTGGTCCATTTGTTCATTGACCCACCGCCCGGACCCCCAGGATTTTTCTGCATGCGTACGGCACTTGGAATGGAAGTTTTCTTGACTCCTGAGGCATAAACCCCCTCCGTGCCGAGATTATCATCTGTGTTGACCTCGCCATCCCCATCCACATCGAACGTCGGTCCACCCAAGGCCGCGCCTGTCACCGAATCGAGTTCCATCAGCCAGCCCGTACCACCACCCGAACACGTTGAGGCATCTGGGATCAAAGTGGTGAACAAAATACGACTTGAATACAAAGCGGGGTCACTCACCACACGTTCGCCCGATTCGGGGAGATCCATATACCAGCCACGCTTTGTGCCAGCGCTACTGGCTGGATCTACCCAGTCGACCGAGTTACTGCTTGACGTGCGGTATTCCTTGCCGGAAACGGTCGTGGTCGTGGTTACCGTTTGCTGCTGCAACTCGCTTCGCCCGGAGATCGTAGAGGGCGATGTGGCGATGTCCCACACAGAGTAAAAAGTTTGGGTGCCGGTCGTGGCGATATCGCCGTTTTCGAGGTATTTGCCCGTTCCAAAATACAGCTGGAAACCGTCCCCGCTGAAATGACGCGTCACTTCGACCGCACTGGTAATCGGCTGCGGGTTGCTGCTGGAATCCATAGCGGAAAATAATGGTTCCGGCGATGTCGATGTTCCGTAGGCGACCCCCCAGCCATTTGTGTTGTTGGTGGCGCATACGTCCTGAGGGCTCGCGTCACACAGGTCGAATTTCCACATATTGCCCTGTAAATCTCCGGCATACGCGTAATCCACCTTGCCATCGCCATCCCTGTCGACGAGCGTAGGCGTAGCCAGTGCATTCGGCGTTGCGACCGACCCTGTTTTGGTGGAGATTTTCTTGATAAGCGCACCGGTTTCAATGTCAACGATGTACAAGTAAGCATACCCAGTAGTACTGGCGCTGCCGTCCGCCTCGCTATTGTTGTATCCGTTGCTGAAAACTGCGGCCCACTTCCCCGTGTTGAGTTTCACAATGCTCGGCTGGCCAAAGACATAACCGAGATCGGTATCGGTGTATTCCCACTTCACGATCGAACTCGCATTGGCTTCGCTGAATGTGCTGGGATTGGTGACATCCAACGCATAGAGCCCCTGCCCCCCGGCCCCCAGGCTGGCGACCAGCGTGGTGTGCCAGGCACCGGAGTAAAACGTATCCACCACCGTCGGCGAGCCGTCAACATAGTAGCGATGACTATAGTTGGTTGAAGTCAGTTGAGCCAGCTTCGGATAAACCTTGCTCGGCACATAGGCCAGCTTTTCTTGCCCCGTTGCCGCATCGAAACCATGCAGCATCCCGTCGTTGGCCCCCACATAAAGCATGGGCGTACGCGTTGAATTATTGAAGCGGAAAGTGTAGTAGCTTGCGGCCTCAAGGTTATCCGGGTAGTTGAACGCCGGAGCGCCCACATAAGACGGCGCCGAATTGACCACGTCGCCCAGCACGCTGATGAGGCGTGGGCGGAAGCCGTTGATGCCGGTTTGCCCGCGCAGATAGTTCAGCCGGTTCGCACCGGTGTCACTCGCATTGGTGAGGCTCAGGCTGGGATTGGAAGTCAGCGCAGCCACCTGGCTGATATCGAGTTCGTTTGAACCAGGGCTGGCCGGGTTGGCCGGCCAGCGGAAGGGAATGCCGCTTTCGGTACTGGGTTTGTAGGTGATGATCCTGCGGCCAGAGTCATAGTTCTGGCTGTTAAGCACCGTGCCCGCCCGCCACGCCACCGTGGTGACCGCGCCTGTGGTGGCGTTGGTGTTGTAGGCGATCAAATCGCCCGACCAGTCTGCCGAGTTGAACTGCCCCTGGTAGATCTTGCCGCCTGCCACGACTGATCCGGACGTCATGGCCACCGCAGCGGCGGCGCCCGATTCCGCAAGGATGTTGCTGAAAATGGTATTGAATGCGCTGTTAAGTCCAGCGGTGTCGCTGGCGTCGAAAGCGGTGCCCGTACCGCCTGCCGTTGCGATGCTGTCCAGAATTCCCGGGGTGGTGCCATAAGGCAGCGCAAACCCCACGATATAGCTTTTGACCGGCCGACTCGCCGTATAAAGATCGCCCGCCGCATTGGCGGATGCAGCAACGGCTGTAGTCGGGTTCGTCAATGAGGCGCCCGATGCGCTGACCGAAGGCAAACCGTCCGTCATGAAAACCAAAAAATCCTTGCTGCAGGAGTCTGGGGGAGCGGGTTGCGCCCCCCCTTCTGCCGTGGCGGTCAAGTTTCCGGCGAAGTAGTCCTTGGCAGTAAGAAACGTGCCCTCAATCGGGGTCAGGCCCGCATTCTGCAAGGGCAGACTGGACGTGGTCGGGCCATTGGTCGAGAACTGGCTGGTACCCAGCTTGGTGTTGATGGCGGCAGCCTTGGTGGCGTCCAGGTCACCAATTGGCACGTGCAAATAGCCACGCCCCGGGCTGCCATTTGAAAACCAGGTGGGGCCGACATGACTCCAGGTGAGGAACCGTCCGAAATCGAGAATCCCCTGTGCCAGATCGCTGTCTGTAGGGGAAAAGGTACCCGTAAAAGTAGATCCACCATAACCCGCTGCCGCGGCGCCGGTGCCATCCGCCGCAGGCAGGGTGTCGGACGTTCCTGTCTTCGTTGTGTAGCACCGATAGGAATCCCACGGGCCGGCGGGGTAAGTCTCGCTGCCGTTGTCGAAATCGGCCGTCTGGGAGTAGCAAAAAGCATTGCCCTGATTGCTTGATGAGTAATACGGCAGCGCCACGTTGTAATGGATGTAATTCCCTGCGCTGGTGGGGTTGGGAATGCGGAAGCGCTTGGTCAGGCTGTCGCGCGAACCCGAGTAGCTTGCATCGTAGTTCGCCGGGTTGTAGCTCGCGTCATAGGGCGCGTTATGCAGTTGCCGGCCCACGACATTGCTTTGCTGATACGCCATCAGTCCGAGATTGATCTGGCCGGTGTAATTGGTGACGATCGACTTGGCGGCGTTGCGCGCGATTTCTGACTTGCTGTTCGAGTTGGCGCTCCCCACTGCTGCCCCCGTGGCGTCTTCATCCATGCTGTTCGAGTTGTCGATCACCAGAAGCACGTTGGCTTTCTGTCCGGAGGTGACGAACAGGGGCACTGGGCTCAGGTTCAGCAAAGCGCCGCCCGCCATGCCGTAATAGCCCGCAGAAAAGGCGGCCATGAGCGCCAGAGACACCGGTTTGCGAATGAAGGTCGTCATGAAAATGCTCCCTGCGTTTCAATAAATAACGGTGGCCTGCACGGTTGCCTGGGTTTGGCCTGTCATGCCCCAGCCGCGCGCGGTAATGCGGTAGGGCGTCAACTGCGCCCCCGATGTAATCCCCTTTCCAGTCGCCGCACTCGATCCAAATGCTGCAACAGTATTGGGAACCAACTCAATGATGTAGCGGGGCTGCGTGGAAAGCGCGGTGAGCGTGCCGGTATAGGCCTTGGAATCGGACGCGGTCCAGGTAATCGATGTCCACACCGGCGTGACCGGGTCGGTCAGGCATAAGCCATCCGATGAACATCCCGCGACAAAGGCGTTGGGATTATTGTTTAGGGCAGCAAGGTTCTGCATGGCCTCGCGTATGCCAGCCTCGGCAGCCTGGAACGCGAGATCCTGGTCGCGCGCGTTGCCTGCCATGCGCTCTTCTAACGACGTAGACTTGATAGCCGACAGAGAAATGAGGGTCAGCACGACAAGAAAAATAAGCCCGGTAATCAGCGCCGCGCCGTTTTGGAAAGTGAAAGTTGGAGTAGGCATGTTTTTCACCTCTTACATAGCCGACAGACGGTTGCGCACGCCGATGGTGGCTGAATACACCTGATAAAGCCTGCGGTCTGTGGGCGTGAAGGTGTCGTTGTTGAACGTGACAGGCGCTTGCGATGTTGAAATGTTGTCGTCGGGGCTCTGCATCAAGAGATTCACCGTGACGCTCACAACCTGCGCCCAGTTTCCCGGGGTCGGACTGAAGTCATCCACAGCGCCATCGGCGTCGGTATCCAGGCCATAGCGGAACTGCATGTCCCGCACGTTCTCGACCAGTTCTTCGGTACTGCCACTCAGGCTCACCCGGTAGAGGGACGGGTTACCTGCAGTGTTGATCCCGATGAAATACGAGTACTGGCTCATCCGCATGACGAAAGCGTCAGGCCCATACGTACCCACGCGATTGCCCGTATTGCTGCCACTGGCGTGGGCCATAGTGACCAAGCCAGAACTTCCAGGGTTATTGGTCACCTTGAATATATCGGCATTCACGCAATTGGTGACCACCAATACGTCACCTTGCACGAATTCATATGGGTTGCCATTGATCTGTATGTTGGCATTCGAGGGGGCCAGATTGCCCGTCAGGTTGACGCCACTGCCGAATGCGCCCATGACCGACAACACATCGGTGTTCGCCACCCGTGTAATCGTGGTTGGATTGGTCCAGCCCGTGCCGCCGTCGTAGCCTTTCAGGGCATTACCCGCCGTTATGTCCGGAACAGGAGAATTGGCGATGGTCTTCACGGGTATGGAGGCCATGTTTCCGCACCCCACATACCCGGCCATGCGGATGTCGCGGCTCATCACATCCAGGGCATAACGCGCGTTTTCCTGAATACGCGACAGGTTTTCGGTGGTGCGGAATGCGCCACGGCTGCCTAAAAACACGTAGCCGATTCCACCCAACAGGATCAGACCAATCGTCATGGCAATCATCAACTCGACGAGGCCAAATCCCGACTGCACACGTGGCGACATCAACATCGGTTTCATAATTCCGTATCCACAGTGAACGTTTTGACCGTCTGGTTCGTGCTATCCGCAATGCCACGGCTGTCATCCCAACGAATCACAACGCGTGCGCGCCCGGATGCAGGAAACGCTATCGAGCCATTTCCAGCCGGGAGCGCGCAGGCAAGCTGGTTTTTCCACGCCGCAATGTCCTGCGCCGGGATCGTTCCGGTAGGTGCAGCCGCTGAGCAGGTGGCCGCCGTGCCCATCGCCGTAACGTAGCCACCGGTTACTGCACTTGCGCGGTTGGCACGCATCCGGTCGATGATATCGTAGGCCATCCACGTAGCCTGGGTACGATGGCTGGCGCTGAGATTGTTGCGCATGCTGGATGTCATCAATCCAGCCAGTCCCAGCAAGCCGATGGCCAGAACCAGCATGGCAACCAACACCTCGAGCAGGGTAAATCCAGACTGTTTCATGGGTATCCTCAGGAGCAGGGGACGGCAGCAACGCTAGTGCGGCCGGTTCGTTCGACTTGAATGGCGCGACCTTTAACGGTGGCAGGACTGGGCGGGCAAAGCGTGAGCGTGGTTGTCGCAGCCGTGGAGGAAGAAGGAATGGTCGTGCGGCCACTGGAGGTAAAGGTGATCGTGCTGGCCACATGCGTGCCTCCCGACAACGTACTCGCCCCGCCCAAAGCCTGCTGTACCCGTATGGGCGTACCGGCTGCGTCCCGAACAATCCAGCCTTGTGCCCAAGTGCCAGTGCAACCAGTGCCATTGCTGCTGGCGCAGACGGTAACGTTGGCCGCACGCTTGACCGCCTCGCTGCGGGCCATATTGAATGCAGTGATCAGATCGTTCGCCTGCGTCGCCATACGGTTGTTCATCACAAACATCTGAAAATTTGGCACGGCAACGGTAAGGAGAATTGCCGCCACAGCCAGCGTGACCAGCAGCTCGATCAGGGTAAATCCGCGCTTTGAGGCCGGGGCGTCAACCATGGTTTTCAAGTTCTCGCATTTCACACTGTCACATTAAGAAAGGGGGCTCGGGAAGTCCAGCTCCGCAAGACGAATGGCGGGATTGGGTTTATGAGCGGCCAGGTCCACCCTATAGGGCTTTAGAAAATGCACCCTGTTTAACGTCATGAACGGGTCCGACTTGAGACTGACTGACAATCAGCAGGTATTGGTGTCGAGCCTTATGCGCCCGGTGTTGTTGATGATGATGTCGCGTCGAGTGCTTGCCACGCAAACACGCAAGGCGCCGTTGGCCAGCTCATTCGGCCCCTGGCTTTTTCCGCTTGGCAGGTAACTGACAAAGCTGCTGAAGTTGCTGGTTGTGATGGTTACCACGGCGGATAGGCTGTCTTGCACCCGCAACAGGGTGTCGCCTGAATCGATCACCCCTTTTGTTCCGCCATCGACGAATACCAGCCAGCCCTGCTGCCAGCTGGCTGTGGCATCGCAAACTGGCGTTTCCGCCATGGCGTTGCTGGTTTTGCATACTGTGACGCGTATGCCCCGCTTGATGGCTTCGGAGCGTGCCAGGTGCAGCGCGGTAACCAGATCATTGGTCACGGCCGCCAGCCTGCTGCTGTTTACCAGAAATGCATAGCTGGGAATGGCAATCGCCAATAAAATTGCGCCCACCGCCAGCACAACCAGCAGTTCCACCAGTGTGAATCCACGCTCATTCATTTTCTCCCCCCTTTTTTGTTCAGGGTTGTCAGCTTGACACTCTGTTGGGGGGGTATCTATACAACTTTAGTTGTAGGTGCCGCCTGTGCGTGAGCCAGATGTACCGGGGCTGAAAGCGTCTGCTGTCATCCTGGGCGCTGGGGTGTCCGGGCTGAGTGCTGCGCTGAATTTGTTGCAGCGCGGCTATGGCGTGACGCTACTGGAACGCGGTGCAGTGGGCGGCGAAATCGTCGCGGGCGGGGGGCGGGATTCTCTCGCCGTTGCTGCCGTTGGATTACGCGGAGGCGGTTTCGGCGCTGGCCTTGCGGTCGATGGCGGGCTATGCGGACTGGGTGGCGGGAATCGAGGCGATATCGGGGCGGGATGCGGCATGAATTTCAACTCCGGTTTGGCTCAACCATGATGGGCGCCGAAATCATCCGAGATTGTTCATTATTGATCCGGCCAGATTTATCCGTGAGTTCGTTCGTGCTGAGCCTGTCGAAGCACAGCCCTTCGACAGGCTCAGGGCGAACGGTAGTCATGTTTAATTCGTGCCGGATCAATAGTGTAGTGCTGCATTC
>JAUYCF010000116.1 GCA_030692355.1 Thiobacillus sp. | reverse complement strand
GTTCTTCTCGGCCAGGATGGCGATGCTGGTGGTGCCGGCGATGCCGCTGGTCACTTCCACCGGCACCACGGCGCCGTTTTCGGCGATGTCCGGCGCCTTGATGGTGATGTCCTTGCTGTCTGCCGGGTCGGTCACGCCGATGCTGCCGAGGGCGGCGCCGACACTTTTGGCATCAAAAGCAGCCTTGTTCCAGGCGGCCATCGCCTGGGTCGGCTTCAGCACGCCGGCGGCCACGGCAATCGCCACGGCGCCCGCGCCTGCGGCGCCTTTCAGTACGTTCCTGCGAAGTGCGTTCATGGGCGTGACTCCTTCTGGCTGCAAATACTTCAATAATTTCCGGGATGCCCGGCAAACCCTGCGTCAATTCTGAATCGAACATGAATCTTCGAATGTGGCCTGAGCCGGATCTTGACTGCTTCCCGTAAAGCAAAACACACCCCTATGGCCTGGAAAAACTGCAATAGTTTCAAGCTCTGTTGGGGTACATTCTGACCAGGCCTGGGTCATCAGTCCGCAACGATGGCAGGTTTACTGGCCGCGACGGCCGACATTTACAGGCTTGTATCCTTGCCCGATTCATCCCGCGACTCGGACAGGGCGATGCGCTGGTTGAGGCGGCGCATGTCGCGCTTGAGCTGGGTGAGTGCGATGTCGGTGAACAGCGCGCGCAGGATCAGCACGACGATCGCGACCAGGAAAAGCAGTGCCGGCGAGTAGGCGATGCCCACTGCCTGGCTCAGGGAGTCGATCAGGCCGGGCCATATGCCGAAAACCAGCGAGGCGACGGCGACGGCGGTCCAGAACAGCCCTTGCCGCAAATGGATGTGGTCGCGCCGAATCAGCGTGAGTATGGTCAGCGCGAGGCCGATGCCAAGCACGGTAACAAGCAGGTGGTATTCCATCATATTTTGCGGGGTTTCGTGTTCCAGCGTGCCAGGCACAACAGGGTGGTTTCCGCCATGTAGCAGGCAACGCTCCACCAGGAGTAGAAAATCCTCGATGCGCCAAATTGGCGCGGATTCATCGCCACCGGCACTTCCTGCACGCGCAGGCCGGCGCGATGCAACAGCAGCAGCACGCCGATGTCCTGGTAATCGAGCAAGGTCGCTTCCTCTCGCGCCAGAAGATAACAGGCTTTGGCGTTGTAGAAGCGGAAACCGGACGTCAGATCTTCAAAGGCGAATCCGGTCAGAAAACGAAAATAGCGCCAGGCCTGACGCCGCATGAAACTGCCGCGTGCCGGACAGGCGCCGATGACCACATCGGCGCCCGCTTCGGCGGCTTGCAGCAGGCGGGCAAGCTCGGCGGGTTCGTGCTGGCCATCCGCGTCCATCGTCACCACGCCCGAATAGCCCTCGCGCATGGCATGGCGAATACCGGTCTGCATGGCGCCCCAGGCACCCTGCCGCAACGGCGCCTGCAGCACGACTGCGCCGGCCGCGGCCGCCAGGCGGGCGGTCTCATCGTGACTGCCGTCGTCGACCACCAGGACGTCGATGTCGCCGAGCGCGAGCACGCGATGGGCCACGTCGGCGATGCTGGCGGCCTCGTTGAGCGCGGGGATGACGACCAGAAGCCGGTCGCGCCGGATCGTTTCGGCCACCGGGCGGTCCTGTTCCGGATCGATCCGGGCGTACAGCCGGCGCAGCCGGCGCGCGGACGCGGCGATGTCGAATTCGGCGAGAAAACGCTGCCGGCCGCTTGCGCCAAGGCGGGCGCGCAGGCCGGCATCCTGCCGCAAGCTGTCGAGCGCCGCGGCAAGCGCGGGCGCATCGTCGGGCGGCACCAGGACAGCGTTGTCGTTTTCCCGCGCCACCCAGGTAATCCCGCTGCCGGCCAGGCGGCTGGCGACAATGGGCTTGCCATAGCGCATGGCTTCCATGAGAACGATGCCGAACGCCTCGGTGCGCTCGCGCGAGGGCAGGCAGAACACATCGCAGGAAGCCAGCAGGCGCTGGCAGGCCGCATCGTCGGCCTGGCCGAGCAGGCGGATGTGCGCGGGCCGGCCGATCCCGTCCAGCAGGCGCTCCAGGCGCGGCCGTTCCTCGCCCTCGCCGACGATGGCCAGTTCGATCCCGGGCACATCCGCCGCTGCCCGGATCAGGGTGTCGAAGCCCTTGTAGTAGGTGAGCCGGCCGATCGTCAGCACCCGCATGCCATCCCCCCGCCAGCTCCCGCCGGTGCACTCCGCCCGCACTTCGGGCAGGCGGTCCGGATCGACGCCGAGGGGAATCACCTGGGTTTTTTGACGCCACGGCTGCAGCGGCCGGCTGGCTTCCAGATAAGGCGCGGAGGTGACGACAATGGCCTCGGCGCGTTCCAGCATGGCGCGCTCGAATAGTTGGTAAAACGGGTACACCAGCCGCATCGACCAGGGAAACCGGCCGGTCTCGACATCGGCGTGCCAGTGCACGACCCACGGCAGGCGCCGCGCCGAGGGGAGCGCCAACGCGGCGAACGCACTGGGATTCGGCAGGTGCATGTGCAGCACCTCGGGCTCGTGGCGGCGAATCGCGCGCGCCAGCCAGAGCGGAAAGGCCGGGCTGATCGGCGCGAACAACAGGCTGAACCAGACCGGGCAGCGCATCAGCCAGGTCGGATCGTGCCGGGTCCCAGCCTGGGCATCCGCATGGCACAGCACCGCCGGCACGTCGCCGGCCGACTGTTGCGCGTGCACGAGATCGCCCAGATAGCGTTCCATCCCGCCGGGGACGGGCGGGAAGAACTTGCCGATGTGGAGGATGCGCATCTAGGGCATGGCCTTGATGCGGTTGCGCCATTCCGCCAGCATGGGATTGTCCGGCGTCAGGCGGATGGCGTTCTCGATGTCGGCCAGCGCCTCCGCCTTGTTGTTCAATCCATGATGGGCGAGTGCGCGGCCATAGTAGGCCGGTCCGTCCGGCGACTCCTCGATCAGCTTGCCGAAGAGGGTGCGCGCACGCGCGTAATCGCGCTGGATCACCAGGGCCATGCCGAGATCGACGCGCGCCTTCTGGTGCCGCGGATCCAGTTTCAGGGCCGCTTCCAGGTCGGCCATCGCATCGTCCACCCGCCCCATTTCCAGCGCCACCCGTCCCTTCAGCGCCAGCACCTCCTCGCGCCGGGGCAGGACCGGGGTTTCCGTCAGCGCAAGTTCGAATTCGCGGTGCGCCTCCGCCCGGCGCCCGAGCACATGCAGCGCGATACCACGCTGGTACCTGAGTCCGGGGAAGTCGTACCCCTGTTGCTGCGCTTTATCGTATGCCTGCAGGGCTTCAGCATGGCGGCCGGCTTCGAGGAGCAGCGAGCCCATGTTGAACATGCCCATCCCCTTGTCACCCAGCGTGGAGGAAATCCGGAAATCCTCGAACGCTCCCCTCAAGTTCCCCTGGTCGAGCTGTTTATCGCCCCGGTTGAGATAGGGAAACCAGCGTCCGACCGCCTGCCGGTCATCCGGGAGTTTGGCGATCGCATCGCTCCAGACACGGATCGGGCTGGACATCGAATGCACCCTATCCAGCGCCTGCCAGACGAACAACGCGGCCAGCACCGACCCGATCACTCCCAGCACGCGGCCGGACAATCCATGAAACAGGAAAAACACCAGCCCGGGAATGCCGATGGCCCATAGATAGCCCCGGTACAAAACGAATGGATCCTGCACCCAGACCGTCGCGAATTCGGTCACGAACAGCAGGGCCGGCAGCAGCAGCGAAATCCCCAGCAAGGCACGCCAGTCGCGATAACGGATGAGCAGGTAGAACCCGCCCACCAGCACGGCCAGGTAGCCGACCACCCCGAGAACCTGCGGAAACGCCGTCAGGCTGACCGGGAAAGGCGGGCGCATGTCGATGGACATCCATCCCGTATACGGTACCAGCCAGTGCAGGCTGTATTTGAAGAACAACCAGGCCTGGTTGAGGATGCTGAGCAGAAAGGCGTTCTTCTCGACGTCCGGCCCCAGCGCCGCCAGCTGCGTCAGGAAGATCTTCGAGAACGGGTCAAACGGCTTGCCGATGATCTCGCCGTATCGCAGCGCCAGCACCGCGGCGGCAACGCCCACCAGCACGGCCCCGGCGCCGCCGATCAGCGCCAGCTTCTTCAGGGACGGGCGTGCCACCAGGATGTACACAGGGAGTGCCGCAAGCGGCGCCATGATGGCGTGCTCCTTGGACATCACCGCGAGGACGTAACAGGCCAACGCCGCCACGAACGACAGCTTGCTCCCGCGTTGCAGGCCGCGCGCGAACTGCCACAGCCCCAGCACGACGAACAAGCTCGCCATCAGGATGGAGCGCTGGATCAGGTAGGCCACCGCATACACCGCGACCGGATTCAGCGCAAAGAAACCGACCGCCAGGCCGAGCGCGGGAGACTGGTGGTACGCCACGCCGGACGGCTCGTCATCCGGTGGCGCGATGGACTTGAGGATTTCCCGATAAAACGCCCACAGCGCCAGCACCACGCCGAAGTGAATCAGCAGATTGAATGCCCGCTGGATGGCCCAGTTATCGCCAAAAACAGCCTGAACCCAGACAAAACTGCCATAGGACAGCGCACGCGGCTGCAATTGCATCAGCGAACCGTACGCTCCGAAAATCCGGCCATCGGTGAGCGCGCCGTCATCGAAAATCAGGGGGTTGTTCAGCCCTGGCAGATAGATTGCCGAGAGCGCAAGCAGGACCACAGCCAGCCAGGCAAATTGGGTCGTTTTCTCATTAATATTCATGTCTATCCCTGCATCCGAAAAACGTACAACAACGCGCGCGGATCCTCCATCATTTTGGCTCAGATTGTTCATTAGTTATGGCGCGTAGGGTGCACTCCGTGCACCGATTGAAGCCCGAAGGTGCACGGAGTGCACCCTACCCAAAGCATCTCGCCCTAATGAACAATCCGGGGTTATGTCCTGCCCCCGATGAAACCCCTACCCTGCGGCATCCCGCATGCGGCCCCGTAGGAGCGACTTCAGCCGCGATGCGGACGGTAGCCCGCAAAGGTGGCGCGGCCTTGGCCGCCACCTTGCCTTTGCGCCTTGCGGCGCATCGCGGCTGAAGCCGCTCCTACAGGGCTGGCCGACACCAACAAATAACGGTGAAAAAGCCCAGGTCCGCGATTTTTGCACAGACAGGCCCGAGTTCGACACTTTTGCCTGATTTTCCAGACCTTCCACCCCGTAGGGTGCACTCCGTGCACCAATTGACACCTGGAGGTGCATGGAGTGCACCCTACCCAAAGCATCTCGCGCCAGTGCATGGATCGGTGCGCATGGCGCACCCTACTGTAGCGTAGTGGTAAATCCCATTTACGCTATACTTGTATAGCTTGGTTTTATAAGGAATACCCCATGTTAGCGATTCGCTTGCCGGCAGACATCGAAGCCAGGCTGGATAACCTGGCAAAGCGTACCGGGCGCAGCAAGACCTTTTATGCCCGCGAAGCCATCCTGGAATACCTGGAAGACATGGAAGACCTCTACCTCGCTGAACAGGTCGTGCGTCGCCTGGACAGCGGCGAGGAGCGCACCCACCCCCTGGAGGAAGTGGAGGCACGACTTGGCCTGGCAGATTGAGCTTTCCGAAACTGCCGAAAAACAACTCGCCAAACTGGACAAGCCTGTCGCCATGCGATTGCGCAGCTTCCTGCGCGAACGCCTTGCCTCCCTGGACGACCCCAGAAGCATCGGGCAGGCGTTGAGGGGTAGCGAGTTGGGCGAGTTCTGGAAATATCGCGTAGGCGACTGGCGCCTCATCTGCCAGATCAAAGACGCAAAAATACTGATCACCGTGGTACGCCTCGGCAACCGGCGCGAGGTTTATCGCTGATCGGTTTGAGTCGGTGCGCCTCAGCCGATTTATAACTTGTAGGGTGCGCCATGCGCACCATGGTCATGGACCGGTGCGCATGGCGCACCCTACAGAACACCTCGCGTGCCCCAGCTGTATTGACCTTGAGCGCGTGGCTGGATCGGTGCGCCTCAGCCGATTCCCGTAGGGTGCACTCCGTGCACCAATAGACGCCCGGAGGTGCGCGGAGTGCACCCTACCCAAAGCATCTCGGATATGGCCGCTTACCGGTCACTAATTAATGCACTCTTCATGTTGTCATCCGTCGTTTTGGAGAAGCCAGCGTCAGTCCGCCAACGCGGCCTGCCTGATGGCTTCGGTAGCCCACTGGTTCAGACTCTGGCCGTGAGCGGCGGCGGCGATGGCGGCCGCCTCGTGGGTAGCAGGATCAACCCGCAGGGAAAACTTACCCGAGAAGTGCTTGCGTGGTTCGATACCGCGACGCTCGCAGGCTTCCAGAAACATTCGCAGGGAAATTTCACCTTCATGCTTCAGCCCTTCCACGTCGGCAGCGTAGAAATCGGCACCGCCATTGAGTCCCACGAACTCACCCCTGAACATTTGAATGTCAGGGTCAAAGGCGATAACCGCCTGATAACCGTTAATCGTCATAGTGTTCATGGTTTCACTCCGTTCTCTTCCAACCATTTGCGAATTGCTGCGACCGCGCCCTTGTCCGTATCCGGCGAAGGGTGAGGGCGATGAAACACCCGTACCAAGCCGAATAAAAAGACCTCAACGCGCGAGTCTTCGCGTTCCTCGAGCTCTGCACCAATCTCCCGGAATAACGCCTCGATGTCGGCCCATCGGACATTTGCCGAAACAGGCCGGGCGAAGATCAATTCCAGTGTGCGCTGGTGTTTGCGTTTCATCAGCGCATGGTAGCATAAACTGGTATCATCTGATGGGTGAAATAATTCTTCACGTTCATTCAACCCGGATTGTTCATTGGGGCACGATGCGCTTGGCGTAGGGTGCACAGAGCGCACCCTACGCCAAGCCACGAGTGGCGGCGGGGGTTTGTGGAGCGGCTTTAACCGCGATGGCTGCGCGCGATCGGGGCTGAAGCCCCTCCTACAAGGGGCAGCGGGGGGGGGGTAGAAGGGCGGCGGCGGGGTAGAAGCAATGGATCCGTGCGCCTCAGCCGATTCCCGTAGGGTGCACTCCGTGCACCGATTGATGCCCGGAGGTGCACGGAGAAGCAATCCGCGCACCTCAGCCGATTTAAAGCCCCGTAGGGTGCGCCATGCGCACCATGGTGCATGGATCGGTGCGCATGGGCAGCTACCGAACACCTCGCGTGCCCAACATTCTATTGAGGACGATGCGTTGGTCGTGCCCGTGCTTGCCGTCGACAAGCGCGCCGCAAGGTGCCACCTTTGCGGGCTACCGCCCGCATCGTTCGGCACTTTTGCCTGATTTCCCTGACCTTCCACCATGGATTTAGACAACTTCAGCCGCCCTGCCGGCGGTTCTGTTGCAGATAACCGGCGATCGACCGGAACCATACTGAATAGGGCTGCGCCAGCCACCACTTCAGCGGCACGCTCCCGTGATATTTGCGGACGACCGCCATGGCCTCACGGTAATGCCGATGGCGCTGGTTTCGAGTCTTGGTGTCAACGTGCTCGCGATTCACCGCAACGAAGTCATCGACAAAATGCAGCGCGCCCAGCGACTTGAACAGATGCCACCACAAGTCATAATCCATCGCCATGTGCAGCGTCTCGTCCAGGCCATCCACCGCCTCCCAGGCGGAACGCCGGATCAGGGTCGCGGGCTGCGAAATGATGCAGCGAAAAGCCAGGCGGTCCTCGTTGAACGGTTCCACCCAGACCGGTTTGCGTTTTCCGGATTTCTCAATCACATCCCAGCAGCGGCCATATACGGCGGGCGCTTCCGGAGATTTCTCCAGTTCGGAGACGAGTTTTGCCAGACCCCCGGACAAAAACCAGTCGTCGCTATTGAGCCAGCACACATAGGGTGCCCGGCCCTGCGCAATGCCTTCGTTGATTGCGGCGGCCTGGCCGGCATCGGCATGGCTGCGCCATCCCGCAAGCCGATGCGCCCACTTGCGGATGACGTCAAGCGAGTTGTCCGACGACCCGCCATCCAGCACAAACACCTCGAGCGGGATGTCCTGCTGAAAGATCGACGCCAGCGCATCGTCCAGGAAGCGTCCCTGGTTGAAAGAGGGAACGGCTATCGTCACCAACGGCTCTGTCATGCCTGTTTAATTCTCATTAGCAGATGAAGAAAGGGCTTGGCCCGGATAAGGCGCAATCGCGGGTGAACCCGCTCCCACAAACCTCCCACAATCGTGGGTGCCCCACAAAACTCCCGCTGCCGTCACTTGTAGGAGGGGCTTTAGCCCCGATGGCCCCCCAGATCGCGGGTAAACCCGCTCCCACAAAACTCCCGCAATCGTGGCCTCCCCACTTTTACTCCAGCCCCGAGAGTAATCCGTCGGCGCTGAGCACCTCGACGATCGCCTTTTCCTCGACCGCATAGATTCCGCGTGCGGCGCGCCAGGCAAGCTTTTTCTCTTGCAGCGCGATCAATGCCTGCTGAACTCCCGGAACATCGGCCTTGATGTCTTCTGGCGGCAGGCCCGCCAGTTCCAAAGCTTTCTTGTATTTGTCCATGGTTGCCGATTCGAATGGCGCATAATTTTCGCCGGCCGCCGCCATGACGCGCAGAACCGCGGACTGTATGGGGGTCAGGCCGTGAACGACACTTCGAAGCGTTTTGGCCAGCTCCTCCGCCAGTCTTCGCACCTCTGCGGCAAACTTCTCAGGCCCAGTCGCCTCGTCAACCTGGAAGTCGAAGCGAAACTTATCCGCTGCTGCCCCGAGTAATTCCGGGCGATATCCTGCTTCGCAGAAAAGTGGCCAGACCGCTTCAGGCTCCAGAGGGAAGGGCAGATCAGCTTTGCGGCAGAACCAGTCGATGTAGTCCTTCCCAAGCGTCGGGAAATTGACCATTGGCGCCCCAAAAAAAGCCTGGTCCTTGCTATTTCGCAACATCGCCAGCTTATCCTGATTGGATCCGGTGCAGATTACCCGCAGGCCGTGATGGCTAGTGCTGTTGAGCTCGTCACGCGCGGCCTTCAGCGCGAACAATGCGGCGACGCCGGCCCCGGTCGTGATCGCGTGCTGAGCCTCATCGATGATCAACACGATTAACTGTTTTGTTTCGTCAGAAAGTGCCGCGAGCGCATCGGTTAGCGACACCTCCGCCCCCAGGCCAATCCGATCCAGATCAAAGGAGAGACCGCCCACCCTCACCTTGTCCAAGCCGGTGCTTTTCGCCAGCCGCAGCAGCGCGTTCTGCGCACTGGCAAGTTTCGCGCGAATGGCACCGACAATGACATCGCCGGGATCTGCCGTCGGGTTAGCCCATAAGTCCGCATAGACCACCAAGGCGCCCGACGCCTCCAATTCCGGTCTCAGGTCCTCTCGAACGAACGTGGACTTGCCCGTGCGTCGCGGCGCCGCGAAAAACACTCCAGATCCAGAAGCGCTGCCGACGCTTACGGACAGGATCTGCTTGGCAAATCGTTGAGCGAGGTGGGGTCGGTGGTAGAGCAATTGGGTAGCCATGAGCATGAAATATAGTTAACTATATAGTGAATATATAGCGACTATACAAATTTGCAAAATTTACGGGACGCGCTCATTTATAGAGAACTATAGATTGACTATAGGGTGGACTCGTATCGATGGAGTCGCCTGCGCCATCTCCCAAGAAGATTTCTCCTTCATTACTAAAAAAGGCCACAAACCCAACAGGGGCGCGGCCTTCAATCGGAGCATCAACAGTTTAAGGAAACGCTGATTTATTCGTCTCACCGGCGAAAGCCGGTGTCCAGTTGCTTGATTTCACTGGATTCCGGCTTTCGCCGGAATGACGAAGTGGAATAAATCAGCGTCTCCTTAACGTAACGCCGACCGTCACATGTAGGAGGGGCTTTAGCCCCGATAGTCGCGGGCGAACCCGCTATGGCCGCCAGCCGGAAATATTACAAGCGTAGTAAAAACCTTACTCGTGATAATCCATGGTCTTGTAGCCGTGCTTCTTCACCAGCTCATCGCGCTCGGCGGCTTTCAAGTCCTCGCGCACCATTTCGGCCACCAGCTCGTCGAAGGTGATCTTCGGCGTCCAGCCGAGTTTGTTCTTGGCCTTGCTGGGGTCGCCGAGCAGGGTTTCGACTTCGGTGGGACGGAAGTAGCGCGGGTCGACGGCGACGATGCATTTGCCGTGGGCGTCATAACCTTTTTCGTCTACGCCCCGGCCTTCCCAGCGGATGTTCATGCCGAGCTCTTTTGCTGCCGCGTTGACGAAGTCGCGCACGGAGTACTGCACGCCGGTGGCGATGACGAAGTCTTCGGCCTGGTCCTGCTGCAGCATCAGCCACTGCATTTCGACGTAGTCCTTGGCGTGGCCCCAGTCGCGCTTGGCGTCCATGTTGCCG
>JAUYCF010000011.1 GCA_030692355.1 Thiobacillus sp. | reverse complement strand
GTGTAAAGCATTCCGCCAGCGTTCAATCTGAGCCAGGATCAAACTCTTCAGTTCAATCTCTGATATTACTTACTACAATACTGCTCGCTCAAACTCAAAATGAATTAACTTCAATTCAAGTGTGAGCATTTATGCTAGTTGTCAGTCCAACCGAAGCCGAACCAACTACCGCAACAACACCCACACCTATCGGCTGTAAATTGTTAAAGATCAATCTGTTAGCACCGCTTTTCGCTGTTTTGCGAGTCACGCTGCGTTCAGAGAAGCTGCGCATTCTACAGACCAGAATCTTTCCGTCAACACTTTCGGAAAATTAATTTACACAATTGTGACACGGGCGAATTTTCGCTTGCCCACTTGCGCCACCACAGTTGCCCCCACGGGAACACTCACACCCTTGTCCGCCACGCGCTCGCCATCCAGCCTGACGCCGCCGCCGGCGATCTGGCGGATGGCTTCCGAGGTACTGGCCACCAGCCCAGCCTGCTTCAGCAACTGCGGAACAGGCAGCCCCCCTTCGATTCCTGACAGGCTGATCGCCGGCATATCGTCCGGCAGCACGCCCTTCTGGAAGCGCGCCTCGAATTCGGCCAGCGCCCGGGCCGCCGCCGCGGCATCATGAAAACGCGCGACAATTTCCTGGGCAAACCGCACCTTGATGTTGCGTGGGTTGGCGCCTTCTGCCACCTGGCGCTTCCAGTTCCCGATGGTCGCAAGCGATTCGAACGACAGCAACTGTATATAGCGCCACATCAAGTCATCGGACACCGACATCAGCTTGCCGAAGATTTCCTGAGGCGGCTCGTTGATCCCGATATAGTTGCCGAGCGACTTCGACATCTTGTTGACGCCGTCCAGCCCCTCCAGCAGCGGCATGGTCAGGATGCACTGCGGGGGCTGGCCGTGATGTTTTTGCATCTCGCGCCCCATCAGAAGGTTGAATTTCTGGTCGGAGCCGCCCAATTCCACGTCCGCTTTCAGCTCAACCGAGTCATAGCCCTGAATCAGCGGATACAAGAATTCATGGATCGCGATCGGCTGCTGGCTGCTATAGCGTTTGTGAAAGTCGTCCCGCTCCAGCATGCGCGCCACGGTATGCGTGGCCGCCAGCCGGATCATGCCGGCCGAACCCAGCTTTTCCATCCACTCCGAGTTGAAACGCACCTCGGTCAGGTCCGGATCGAGGATCTTAAACACCTGCTCCTGATAGGTCCTGGCGTTTTCGGCCACCGCTTCCGGGGTCAGCGGCGGGCGCGTGGCGTTCTTGCCGGTCGGGTCGCCAATCATCCCGGTGAAGTCGCCCACCAGGAAGATGACCTGGTGCCCCAGCGTCTGAAACTGGCGCAGCTTGTTCAACAGCACGGTGTGACCCAGATGCAGATCCGGCGCTGTCGGGTCGAACCCCGCCTTGATCCGCAACGGCCGCCCTTTTTTCAGCTTTTCGAGCAGCTCGGCCTCGACCAGCAACTCATCGGCTCCTCGCTTGATTTCCTGCAACGCGTCCAGCATCAAATTCCTCTCTGCTACAGGTCAAGTTTTCCCGAACCTGTCCGTAAACCATGAATACCATCCCGCCCAGCGAGCACAAGTTGCTGTTTGGATTAGGAAAAACCTCCGGGCCCATTTGTGGTAAACTCCCGGCTCGATTACACGAGGGAAACGGTCCATGCCGCTCACCAAACTGAGAATCTTAACCGATCGCATGACCGGAGCGGAACGCCGCTTCAGCCTGCGTACTCTGGTTGCACTCTCCAGCCTGCCGCTTTTCGGCGTCGTTGCCGCCTTCGGCCTCGCGCCCGACACCAACACCCTGGACATCACCCCGGAAACCGTCGTCGAAGCCATTGCCCTGCCGGTGCTGGTTTCCGCAGGCAACACGGGCACATTCGAACGCGAAAGCGTGATTCAGCCAGGCGACACCCTGGCCAATGCGCTGTCGCGACTCAAGATCGACGACCTTGAAATCCAGCGTTTGCTGGCCACCGATGGCGTGCGGCAACTGGCATCCGGCATACGCGTCGGCAGGCGCATCCAGGCCACCACCACGCATGACGGCCAGTTGCAGGCCATCCAGTTCGAGCGCAACGGTGCCCCCGCCCTGACGGTACACCGCCAGGCTGATGGCTTTGCCGCGGCAGAAAGCAGCGAACTGCTCGAAACCCGCGTGGTGATGCGCTCCGGCCGCATCCTGTCGTCGCTGTATGGCGCCACCGACAGCGCCGGCATCCCGGACAAGATTGCCAACCAGATGGCCGAGACCTTCTCGACCAGCCTGGATTTCCGCGAGGATCTGCGCCGCGGCGACACCTTCTCGGTCATTTACACGGTCGACTATCGCAACGGCGAACCCATTGCCACCGGCAAGCTGCTGGCCGCCGAGTTCGTCAATGCCGGCAAACCTTATCGTGTCGTCCTGTTTCGCGATCCCTCTGGCCGCGAAGACTATTACACGCCCGAAGGTGAGTCTCTGAAAAAAGGCTTCCTGCGCTCGCCGCTCGAATTCTCCCGCGTCACCTCCAGCTTCAGCAACTCGCGCAAGCACCCCGTTTACGGCTTCCACCGCGCCCATACCGGCGTCGACTTCGGCGCGCCCACCGGCACACGGGTCAAAGCCACGGGTGACGCCACCGTTGTTTTCGCAGGACGTAAGGGCGGCTATGGAAATCTCGTCATCCTGCGGCATAACAATGGCTACGAAACCTACTATGCCCATCTGAGTGCGTTTGCATCCGGCATCCGCAGCGGCCGCGCGGTCAGCCAAGGTGATGTCATTGCCTATGTCGGCTCGACCGGCGCATCCACCGGCCCTCACCTGCACTATGAAGTGCGTATCGCCGGCAAGCCGCAGAACCCCATGGCCATCAAGCTCCCGGGCGCTGCACCGCTCACCACCGCGCAACGCGCACAATTCCTGCAGCAGACGGGCGACTGGTCTGAAAAGCTGGCCCTGTTGCGCAACACCAACCTTGCCGCACTCGATTGAGTGCAGCATCCACGCATGAGACCGACCGCTTCGTCGGTCTCATGTCAGGCACCAGCCTCGACGGTGTCGACGCCGTTCTCGCCGAAGTAGGCCCCGCAGACCAGATTCGGCTCATCCGCAGCCATTACCTGCCCTACGCCGACAGCCTGCGCGCGCAGTTGCTGGCGCTGCACGCGCCACAATCCGACGAAATCCATCTTGCCGCCGTCGCCGCCAATGAACTGGCACGCCTGTACGCCGAGGCGGTCAGGGCATTGCTCGACGGGGTCGCCCCCAATAGCGTGCGCGCGATCGGTTGCCACGGCCAAACCCTGCGTCATCGTCCCGCGGACGGCTACACCCTGCAAATCGGCAATGCCGCCCTGCTGGCCGAGCTCACCGGCATAACGGTCGTCGCCGATTTCCGCAGCCGCGACATAGCGGCGGGCGGCCAGGGCGCACCGCTGGTGCCCGCCTTTCACGCCCAGATTCTGCGGCATCCGACGATTCACCGCGTCATCGCCAATATCGGCGGCATCGCCAACATCACCGATCTGCCGCTGGATGGCACGATACGTGGCTGGGACACAGGCCCCGGCAACATGCTGCTGGACGCGTGGATAAAGCGGCACCACGGCACCCATTACGACCGCGACGGTGCCTGGGCGGCCAGCGGCGCCGCCCACCCCGGCCTGCTGGCTGCACTGGCAAACCACCCCTACCTGAAACTGCCGCCACCCAAAAGCGCCGGGCGCGAGCAATTCAATCTGAACTGGCTGGACGCAACGCTAAGCAGCCTCGATCACGCAATTACGCCTGCCGATGTCCAGGCCACCCTGCTCGAATTCACCGCCCTGAGCCTTGCCGATGCGGTAAACCGCGAATGCGGCAACGCCAAGGAGCTCTACGTCTGCGGCGGCGGCGCGCACAACGGCGCGCTGATGCAGCGCATCGGCGCCCTTTTGCCGAACCTTCGAGTGGCGACCACCGCTGCGCTCGGCATCGACCCGGACTGGGTGGAAGCACTCGCCTTTGCCTGGCTGGCGCGGCAGACGCTGCACCATGCACCGGGCAATTTACCGGCGGCGACCGGCGCGCGGGGCAAGCGGATTCTGGGCGCGATTTACCCGGCCTGAGCGTCGCCACCAAAAATGCGGCGAGGTCGCGATATCCCAATAAAAAAAGCGGCCGAAGCCGCTTTTTTATTGGGCAAGCAGTTGCTTACGCCGAGAACGACGAACCGCAGCCGCAGGTAGTGGTGGCGTTCGGGTTCTTGATCACGAACTGCGCGCCTTCCAGGCCTTCGGAATAATCGATCTCAGCGCCCGCCAGATACTGGAAGCTCATCGAATCGACCAGCAGAGTAACGCCGTTTTTCACCATCACGGTATCGTCGGCATTCTGCGCTTCGTCAAAGGTAAAGCCGTACTGAAAGCCGGAGCAGCCGCCGCCCGACACGAACACACGCAGCTTCAGGTCGGGGTTGCCTTCTTCGTCGATCAGGTCTTTGACTTTGCTGGCCGCGCTCTCGGTGAAGATCAGCGGGATTTCCATTTCGGTTGCTGCATTCATGGTGATACTCCTTGAAAATGTGTGAAGTGATTATCCGCATCACTCGTCCTGCGTCAAGCAAAGACCCTGTTCCGGCCGCGGAGTTCCACCTGTCAGGCCATACGATTCAACACGGGTTTTAGGCGGGCAGCGGATCGGTTCAAGGCAGCATGCCCACGTCGGCCAGCGCGGTATCCTCGGGCAGATCGAACAGGATGTTCATGTTCTGCACCGCCTGTCCGGCCGCGCCCTTGACCAGATTGTCGATCACCGACAGCACCACCACCGTGTCGCCGCCCTGCGGCCGGTGCACCGCGATGCGGCAGATGTTGGCGCCGCGTACCGAACGGGTTTCCGGATGGCTGCCTGCGGGCATCACGTCGACGAATGCCTCACCGGCATAGCGCTGCTCGAACAGGCTCTGCAGGTCGATATCGGCGCTGACCTTCGCATACAGCGTCGCATGGATGCCGCGGATCAGCGGCGTCAGGTGCGGCACGAAGGTGAAGTCCACCGGCTTGCCGGCGAAGTGCTCCAGCCCCTGCTTGATTTCCGGCCAGTGGCGGTGGCCGCCGACGGCGTAGGCCTTGAAGTTGTCCGCCGCCTCGGCAAACAGGATGTGGGTTTCCGGCTTGCGCCCACCACCGGACACGCCCGATTTGGCGTCAGCCACCAGAAAACCGGTGTCGACCGCGCCGGCTTCCAGCAAGGGCAGGAAGCCAAGCTGCACCGCCGTCGGATAGCAGCCCGGATTGGCGATCAGCCGCGCGCCGCGGATGGCGGCGCGGTTGATCTCGGGCAGGCCGTACACCGCCTCGGCCACCAGATCCGGACAGGCATGCTCCATCTTGTACCACTGCTCCCACACCGCAATGTCCTTGATGCGGAAGTCCGCCGCCAGGTCGATCACCCTGACGCCGGCGTCGAGCAGCGCGCGCGTCTGCTGCATCGCCACGCCGTTGGGGGTGGCGAAGAACACCACGTCGCAGTTTTCCAGCCCGGCCTCTTCCGGCGTGGAGAACGCCAGCTTCACTCGTCCGCGCAGGTTGGGGAACATGTCCGCCACCGGCATCCCGGCTTCCTTGCGCGACGTGATGGCCTTCAACTCCACCTGCGGATGGCGCGTCAGCAAGCGCAGCAGCTCGACCCCGGTGTAGCCCGTGCCGCCCACAATACCCACTTTGATCATGGTTGATTTCCTTGCAAAGAATGGCCGCCATTGTAAGGCAGCGCTATGGTTGAACCAAAAATGACAACGACAAAAAAGCCGCCCAATCGGACGGCTTTTTCGATGCTTCCAGTACGATCAGCGCTTGGAGAACTGCTTGCGGCGACGCGCCTTGTGGAAGCCGACTTTTTTCCGTTCGACTTCGCGAGCATCGCGGGTCACCAGGCCTGCCGCTTTCAGCGTGGGCTTCATCTCGGCGTTCAGGTCGATCAGCGCGCGCGTAATGCCGTGGCGCACCGCACCGGCCTGACCGGATTCGCCACCGCCTGCCACGTTGACCATGATGTCGAACGAATTCAGGTTGTCGGTCAGCACCAACGGCTGACGCACGATCATGCGGCCGGTTTCGCGGGAGAAATACTCGTCGACCGGCTTGTCGTTGACGACGATCTTGCCGCTGCCGGCTTTGAGGAACACACGGGCAACCGACGATTTGCGACGCCCCGTACCGTAATTGTAGTTACCGATCATGATGCGGCCTTAACGTTAATGTCGAGCGGCTTGGGCTGTTGCGCCTCGTGCGGATGATCCGCGCCCGCGTAAACTTTCATCTTCTTGATCATGGCGTAGCCAAGCGGGCCTTTGGGCAGCATGCCCTTGACTGCTTTCTCCAGCGCACGACCGGGGAAACGCTCCTGCATCTTACCGAAGGTTGTTTCGTAGAGGCCGCCCGGGTAACCCGAGTGACGGTAATAGACTTTGTCGGTTCCCTTGTTGCCGGTCACACGCATCTTGCCCGCGTTGACCACGACAATGTAGTCGCCCGTATCGACGTGAGGGGTGAACTCAGGCTTGTGCTTGCCGCGCAGACGGTGGGCAATCTCGGAAGCCAGGCGACCCAGCACTTTGTTATCGGCATCAATCACGAACCAGTCGCGTTTGACTTCATGCCCTTTAGCGGAAAACGTTTTCATGACCCAACCTCTACACAGAGGACAATCTCGGAAAGCCGGGAATTTTAACTGCCCGCCCAAGGCAAGTCAAACACTGTATGCGATATTCATTCAATATCGCGCTGGCATACAATCCTCGCCATGACCGTCTGGCTTGCAACAAATCTTGTCGCCGCAGCCCTGTTGCCGCCTTTAATATTGGTGCTGTTGCTGGCCGCAGGGCTGATCCTTCAGCGTCGCAAGCCTCGTCTGGCCACGTCGCTGATCGCGCTTGCCGCCGGTGCGCTCTACGCCCTGTCCACCCCCTGGGTCAGCGGTCTCTTGCTGAAAAGCCTGGAAATCAGCGCCCCGCTCAGCCCGGCCCAACTGCAGGCGGCAGACGCCATCGTCGTCCTCGGCGGCGGACGGCACATAGCCGCTGTCGAATACGGCGGCGACACCCTCAAAGGCATCAGCCTGGAGCGCCTGCGCTACGCCGCCCATCTGCACCGCGCCAGCGGCCTGCCGATTCTGGCCACCGGCGGCAAACCCGACGGCGGCACCCTGAGCGAGGGCCGCATCATGCAGCACATCCTGCAAAGCGAATACGGCATTTCCCCCCGCTGGACCGAAGACGCCGCGTTCACCACCTGGGACAACGCCCGCCTCTCCGCCCCGCTCCTGAAGGCGCAGAACATCCAGCGCATCGCGCTGGTTACCCACGCCTGGCACCTGCGCCGCGCCGTGCCGCTGTTCGAATCGCAAGGGCTCAAAGTCATCCCCGCAGGCATCCAGTTTTCCCGCACCCGCATCGACTCCATCCTCGACCTCCTGCCCACCCCCGCCGGCCTGCGCGACAGCACCTTTGCCCTGCACGAATGGCTGGGCATTTTGTGGTACAAACTCCGCTCGATTTTTGCTGAAGGAACCCCATGAAAGCCCGCGTCAAACTCATCGAAGGCGTCAGCTTCGTCGGCCAGAGCGAATCCGGCCACAGCATCGTCATGGACGGTGCCCCCGAATCCGGCGGCAAGAACCTCGGCGTGCGCCCGATGGAAATGCTGCTGCTGGGGCTGGGCGGCTGCTCCGCCTTCGACGTCGTCCTCATTCTGCGCAAAGGCCGCCAGCAGGTCACCGACTGCGTTGCCGACATCGAAGCCGAGCGCGCCGACACCGACCCCAAGGTGTTCACCAAAATCCACGTCCACTTCACTGTCACCGGCAAGTCGCTCGACCCCAGGCGCGTCGAACAGGCCGTGCACCTGTCGGCCGAAAAATACTGCTCGGCCAGCATCATGCTGGGCAAGACGGCCGGGATCACGCATGATTTCGAGGTGGTGGAAGGCTGACCACCTTAAAAAAGAGGGCCCCCGAAGGAGCCCGCTTTTACGTACTCATGGATCCGCAGGAAATTCACGGGACGTGGGCCCGCCGCTGGATGGCAAGCACGGCCTCGGTTCGGTTGGTGACGCCGAAGGCACGGAAAATAGCGGCGATGTGGACCTTTACCGTGCTTTCCGACATCGCCAGCATGCCGGCGATGGCCTTGTTGGCGCAGCCCTGCGCCAGCAGACGCGCCACTTCGAGCTGGCGCGCCGTCAGCCCGCAGTGCCGCAGTTCCGCGAAACCGGCGCGGGGCAGCGCATGCGGATCGGCGTGGCTGTCGCCCAGGCTGGCCGGCACGAAGGGGGTGCCCGCCAGCACCTGCCGCAAGGCGGCCAGCATCGTTGCGGTGGAGGCGGCTTTGGGGATGTAGCCGAGCGCACCGGCTTCCAGCGCGCCGCGGATGTCATGCGGCGACTCCGAGGCGGATAAGATCACCAGCGGTATATCGGGGAAGCGGTGCCGGTATTGCGTAATCCCCTGCATGCCGACGAACCCCGGCATGTTGAGGTCGACCAGCGCGAGATCGAGATCGGCGTGCAGCGCGGTCTGCGCAAACAGGCT
>JAUYCF010000017.1 GCA_030692355.1 Thiobacillus sp. | reverse complement strand
TCGCGTCCGCTGCTTCGATCGCGGGAACCAGACCACGCGTCTCGATCATGCCCAATGCAACACCTGTCAGTCCTGTAGCCATTTTGAAATCTCCTTAAAGTAAGTCGTGGTCTGTTTCAAAGACCGTTAAGCTGCTTCAGCGGTGGGGAGAATGTTCTCCACTTCGCTGTGAACGCGGGCGATGATGTGGGCGGCAACCAGGCCGTCGCCCACACGCTCGCAGGCGTCGGCACCGGCACGAACCGCTGCGTTCACGGCGCCGGTTTCACCGCGCACCAGCACCGTCACATACCCGCCGCCGACGAACTGGCGGCCGATCAGCCGCACTTCCGCTGCCTTGGTCATCGCATCCGCCGCCTCGATGGCGGGAACCAGACCACGTGTTTCAATCATCCCCAGTGCGATACCCGTCATTGCGCTTGCCATGATGCTTCTCCTTAAAAAACAGTTAATGAAACTTAGTTGCCACGTTCACGGAGAGCTTCCTCCGTATTCCACTGATCGATAATCCCGCAGATCGTCAGATCGGTCAGAACCCTGTAATCGCCTGCGGCATAGCGCGCTGCCGAGCCGCCGGCGGTAAAAACCCATTTCCCCGGCGGCACGCCGACCGGATCGACCGCCACCGACAACTTTCCCTTCTGGTCGGCCAGCACGCGCAACGAGGCGCTGTTCAGGCCTGCGATTCGGCGCGTTGCCACCAGATCGGACACCACACGCATGATTTCCATGTCAGGACTCCTGCCAGTGATCGATGATCCCGATGATGGTGAGATCGCTCGGGAAGTCCTTGCTGCCGGCCGCCTCACGGGCGGCGGAACTGCCCACGCAGATCACCCAGTCACCCGGGATGCAGCCCACTGCATCCACCGCGACACTGGCACTGCCACTCTTTTCCTTCACCACCAGCAGGGGGCGGTGCCCCATTTCCCGTACGCGGTTGGTCGAAACCAGCGTCTTTTCCACTTGCATGATCTTCATCGTTTCGTCCTCAATGCCCGTGTGCATCCGTGTCGTTGTCAGCCACGATTTCCAGGTCGCTGTCCGGCTGCTTGGCCTGCACGGTCATGCCGCAAACCAGCAGGCCGTCCCGCATCAAAACCGGATAACGCGCCTCGATCGCGGCCCTGACGCGGCGGCAGCGTGCCGCCGCGCGTTCTTTCCCCCCCGGCACCTGGCTGTCGTAGCGGTAGTGGATCGCCACAGGCACCGGTAAACCACGTGCCACATTCAGCCGGGAGAAAATCCTGATGCCCACATCCAGGTCCGCCGCCCCTTCTTCCACCGTATGCATATGGCCGATGTAAGCCAGATTGCGCAGATGCACCTTGTCGAAGCCGTCACCGATGCTGATGAAGCGCTCGGCATGGCCAATGTCGGCATAACGGCCCTGGTGGTGCGTGCAGACATAGTCGATCTGCGACAGGTTGTGGGAGAGCAGCCGTTCAATCAGCCGGCGCATCCCGGTCTCCGGTGCACTGCGCCCATGCCGGCGCGCAGCCTCCTCGACGCTGGCACCAAGGCGCCAGCGTGCCTCTGACTCGGCGTGCCCAACTGTCGCCTGGTACAGCGCCATGTTGTCGACATGGCACTCCAGGCTCATGCCGCCCTGCGCATCCGGAACATGCACCCGGATCGCATCGGTGTCGGTGTCCACGCCGATCAGCAGCGTGGCGACCGAAGCACCGCAGCAGAAACCGTTTTCGATCGCGGTGCCGAAAGCCTCCAGGCGATCAAGGGCCGCCTGGGCCGCCTCGCGGTCGTCGCTGCCGTGGGCGGCACATCCCTCGTGCAGCGGGTCCGAACTGCTGAAGTGATACACCGCAATCTTGAGATAACGCGTGCCGGAATCCGGCAACGTGGGCAGCCCTTCGCGAAAGCGGTGCAACTCGGTCTCGGCCCACTGTTTCACGTTCAGTTCCACGTCGAACAGGGTTCCCGCATAAGACTTGTGCCGGGGCACCGCCTGCTGCGGCAGGCGCAGGATGTACTGCAGCAGGCCCTTGAGGCGGCCATCGGCGCAGGCGCTCACGTCCACTTCATGGAAGCCGCATTCGATGAAAAAACGCGTCATCGCTTCCGCCTCTGCGCCGTTGTATGGCTGCGTGTACGCTTCCCGCGCCAACTCAAGGAAGGTGCGCAGCACGCTGGTGCCATACAGCCGGCGCATGTCGAGCGTGGTCACCCAGGCATCCGCCAGCACTGCAGCGGGCAGTTCAAAGCCCAGGCGATCGCGTGCAATCTGCTGCGCCCGCGCCTCGAACTCGGTGTCATGCTGCAGCGCCGCAACCTGCTTCAGCGTGGGCACGATGTCATCAAAATGCGCCTGCACCCTACGTTCGTAGTCCGCCAGTATCGCGTTGCGTGCCCGGTCAACCAGCGGATGCGCGTGCGCGGCACACACGGTGCTCACGCAATCACCCTTGCTGTCTGCCTGCATGCCGGGCGCGCAGAAGCTCAACCGCTGCGGCCAGCTCGGCATCACAGCCGTTGCGGCTGCCGGACGGGCGCGCATCGCCATGCCCACCGGGGCGGCATGAGCCGCTTGGTGCAACCGTTCACGGCGTTTGCGGGTATCCATCGTTGCGCTCCGTGGTCTCGTGTGGGTTAGCCGCGTGCGCCGCCGGACAACGTCACCGCCGCACCCGACATGCTGCTGCCGCTGCTGCCCGTGACACGGCTGGGCGCCAGCGCCGGGTGTTCCGTTTCACGGGCAACCCGGGCATTCGTCCCATTGCCGCGCGGCTCACCACGCTGGGTCGGGTTACGACCCGCTGCAGAACGCCCCTCGGTACCCGTCACGCGACCGCCACGGTCCCAGGCATCGCCGGTGACGCTACGCTCGCGGCCTTCGCCGGTAATGCGCTCCGGCGTCGGCTCGGAAGCGGCCACCACCATGGGGGCCGCCGGTTCGCCGCCATCGCGATAACGGAATTCCGGGGTGCCGGACACCAGGCCGGTGGCACGCGCCAGCGAGCCGGTGATGCGGCCGCTGCCACCGAAGGCGCTGCCGGTGATGCGCTGGGTCTCGCTGCCCTGAGCCGTGCGGGCAGGCGAAGCCACCGAGAAATCACCCGCCTGACGCTTGCCTGGCGCATCCATCGCATTGCCGGAGATGTCCGGGCTGTGCGCCACGCCTTCCGGGCTGCGGGCACGGTAGTGCGTTGCCATCGGCGGGCGACCGCAGGCGCTGGCCTGCTGGACATCACCCATGTAAGGCGACCCGCTCACGCTCTGGCACTGGCCCCGCGCGTTGCCGGTCAACCTGGCATCCGGCCCGGGCTGAATACCGGTCAATTCGGCGTTGTGTCCGAGACGCGCACGGTTGATCGCTTCAGCGGCCACCCGGGTCGCGCAAAAATCGGCGTACTGGTCGGCACCGATATACGCCGTCCCCGTCACCGGCTTGCAGGCGCCATATTCGTCGCCCGTCACGCTGGCCGAGCGCCCAACCTGGGTGCCGGACACGTCCTGACCCTTGAGCGTGCGCGACACGCCGACCTTGGCGGGCGGCTGGAAAGGCTCCGCACGGCAAAAGGAAGAAAACTCCTCGGCGCTGATGAAGTCAGAACCCGTCACACGCTTGCAGGCACCCTGCTCAGCGCCGGAAACTTTCGATGAGCGACCCAGTTGGGTGCCGCTCACCGCTCCGCCAGCGCTCGTGTGACTGGTCTCCACCTTTTTTGGCGCGTCTCCCGACTTGCTGCGCAAGGGGGTGGTGTCGGTATAAGCGCTGCCCGTGATGGCGCGATTCGCGCCGTGCTCGCCGCCCGTCACATCGATCTCGCGCGTGAGATCGCTGCCGCTGATCGGGTTGCGCCTCGCCGTCATACCGAAACCGGCCTTTTCCGGATGCGGTTCGGGCGACGTGCCGCAGAACTCGCCCGCCTGTTCGGCAGCGAGATACTCCGTTCCGGTCACGCGCTTGCAGGTGCCGGTCTCGTCGCCGGTGACCTTGCCGCTGCGGCCGACTTCGGTGCCGGTGACGCGGCCGCCGCGGCTGGTGCTGCTGGCGCCCACCTTGGCCGGCGATGGCGTCGGCACTGCCTTGCAAAACTGGCTGAACTGTTCGGTGCCGATGTATTCGGTACCGGTAATGGCGCGGCAACTGCCGGATTCGTTGCCCGTCACGCTCACGGTGCGCTCGATCTGGTTGCCGCTCACCGGGGTGCCGGCCAGCGTGGTGCCGAATTCAACCTTGGGCGGCTCCGCAGGCACCCGGCCGCAGGGACGGCAAGGCGCTGCGTCGCCACGCCCTTTCGAGGCCCGGTCGATACGGCGTTGTTGTGCAGCCGAGATCGGCTCCGGAATCAACGCGGGACGTGCATATTCAACGCGGGTCTCAGCCGGTTCGCCCGGCTGGCAACCACACGCGCGAGCTTCCGGAGTTGCCACGCGGGGCGCCGGCGTGGCTGCCGGCGCAGGCGAGGCCTGCTCGTCTCGTGCGGCAAGGCGAACCTGGGTGGCGCTTGCCGGGGCGACGCTACCTGCCAGGCCTTTTTTTCCATACAGGGAACGTGCCTGACGGCGGGCGATCGCAGCCTCACTGCCGGTCAGGCGCTTTTCTTGGGTGCTTGTCATCGCTTGGCTCATGGATACTTTCCTCATGCTTCAGCTGTTAATCGTTAAATCGGGCAGCCTCTGATCCGGCCTTGTGATGGAATATACGGAGCAACATTCATAATTAAAAATGAATAATTTTTATTGTTATCATTTACCATCATGAATGTATAAATCCACGATTAGCGAAGGGGATAAGCCATGAATGTGACGTTTCGCCAGCTCAAATTGCTGGAGTCCGTAGCGCGCAACTCCAGCTTTACGCGTGCGTCAGAGGAAATGCATCTGACTCAGCCCGCGGTATCAACGCAGATCAAGCAGCTTGAGCAGGAAGTGGGCATGCCACTCTTCGAGCAGATGGGAAAGAAGATTTATCTGACCGAAGCGGGCAAAGAGGTGTACGCCTTCAGTCGCACCATCGCGCAGCAGTTCCGCGACATCGAGTCGGTGCTGGACGACATGAAGGGGGTCAAGCGCGGCACGCTGTCTCTGACGGTCACAAGCACCGGCAAGTACTTCGCGCCCTATCTTCTGGCGGAATTCATCAAGCACCACCCCGGCACGCAGGTGCACCTCGAAATCAGCAACCGCGAGGAACTGGTGGGGCAACTGCAGGACAATATTCCTGACATGGCCATCATGGGTACGCCGCCGGACAACATCGAACTGACCGCCCAGGCCTTTATGCAGAACCCGCTGGTCATCATCGCGCGAGCGGATCACCCGCTGGCGCAGATGAGCCGCATCCCCCTCAGTCAGCTGGCGGACGAGAATTTCATCCTGCGCGAGCGCGGCTCGGGAACGCGCAATGCCGTGGAACGTTTCTTCAGCGAACGCGGCATCAAGTTCAAGACCTCAATGGAGATGAGCCGCAACGAGGCGATCAAGCACGCCGTGATGGCCGGCCTTGGGCTGGGTATCGTGTCCCTGCACACGCTGGAATTCGAACTGGCGCTCAACCGCATCGCCATCCTCAGCGTGGAAGGCTTCCCGGTCATGAAGGAGTGGTATCTGGTCTATCGCAACGGCAAGCGCATGTCGCCCATCGCACAGGCATTCCACGATTTCGTGTTGAGTGAGGCCAACCGGGTGGTGACGCTGCCCCAGCCGCGGCCGGCAAGCCGATCGGCCCGCCGCGTCACCCGGTCATGAGTCGTGCACCACCCACATCGCGTCCGACACCAGGCAGATGCCTCCGTAGCGTTTAAGAATCGGGCGCATGGCTTCAATCACCTGGCTGGCCTGGAACGCGTCGCAGGCAACGGTCATCAGAACGTTTCCCAGCCCCTGCACGGTTTCGTAACGCACCCCACGCTCGCCCCGGCCGGTGGCGCGCGGCACAACGGTATAGCCGACGACACCGATGCGATCGAGTTCGCCGATGACGTTTGCGAGCTCAAGCTCCTCGATGACGATTTCGATACGTTTGACCGGTTTCATGAATTTCCTTGGGTTAACGTGCAAGCCACTGGGCTGCGCTGAAGTATAGCGGGATGCCCACGATGATATTGAAGGGAAAGGTAACGCCCAGAGACAGCGTCAGAAACAACGCCGGGCTGGCCTCGGGAATCGCCAGGCGCATGGCCGGCGGCACTGCAATGTAGGAAGCACTCGCCCCCAGCACGGCGACCAGCGTGGTGCCACCCACGCCGAATCCAAGCAGCCAGTGGCCGACGGCAAGGCCGACAACCCCACCGATCAACGGCATGGCGATGCCGAACACCAGAAGCGACGGACCGACCTTTTTGAAGTCGCCGATGCGACGCGCAGCCTCCATGCCCATGTCGAGCAGGAACAGGGACAGCACGCCCATGAACATGGTGTCGTAGAAAGGCATAATCTTGTTCAGCCCGGCAGGCTGGGCAATTGCACCGATCAGCATGCTGCCCAGCAGCAGCACGACACTGCCGTTGGTGAAGGCGTCATGCACCAGTTCCCGGCTGACCTGCTTTCCGTGGCCGTCGCCACCCCCCTTGCGTGCCATGTTCGCGAGCGCGAGCCCGATGATGATGGCCGGCGACTCCATGATAGCCAGCATGATCACCGGATGACTTTCGTAGGAAACCTTCAGCGAATCGAGAAATGCGATCGCGGTCACGAAAGTGCCGGCGCTGACCGAGCCGTAGTGGGCCGCGATGGCGGCTGCATTGAGGCGGTCGATGCGAACAACCAGCGAAAGAATGAAATAGGCGACGATGGGCAGCCCGAAGCCCAGCCCCAGTGCCGCGGCCACCGCACCGATGGCATCGGCGGGATTGATCTTGGCCAGCTCCATTCCGCCGTGCAACCCGATGCCGACCAGCAGATAAATCGAAAGCGTCTTCGCCAGATCAGGCGGGAATTTTAGATCCGAGCGCACCAGTTGCGCCAGAAAACCCAGCGCAAAAAACAGGATTGCCGGGATCAGCATGTTGGACAGACTGAACATAGTTGGCTATTCCAAGGAGCACCCCACACCCGGGGCATGACACATCCTATTGACGAATAACCATAAGTAACAATACTGTTTATCAATGGTAATGATTTACTTTTATGAATGATTTAATAATGCGGGCTGATGGGCTGGAAACAGGCCGACCGGCCTTAAAAAAACAGCCCCATGGGCAATTCCAGACGCATCCGCAGCATTACCCCTCACCCAGCCCACCGTTTCCATGCAGATGAAGAAACTGGCCGACATGATCGGCACGCCGCTGATCGAGCAGGCCGGCAAGAAAATCCGCCTCACCGCCGACGGCCAGGAACTGGCGAGGGCCACCCGCGAAATCTTCAGCATCCTTGACCACTACACCATGTCGGTGGACGAACGACGGGGCCTCAAGCAGGGCAAACTGAGCCTGATGGCGATCACCACCGCCTCCTATTTCGCGCCGCGCCTGCTGGGCGAATTCGTCAAGCTGTATCCGGGAATCGACGTCAGCCTGCGCGTCACCAACAAGGAACAGGTGCTGGCCAGCATCGCGGAGAACCTCGACGACCTGTACTTCCTCGGCCAGCCGCCGGAAGACATCGACGTCGTCGCCACCCCCATCATGGACAACCCCATCGTCGTGCTCGCCGCGCCCGACCACCCGCTGGCGAACAAGAAAAAAATCACACTGGAACAGCTGGCAAGAGAGCCCTGGCTGATGCGCGAAAAAGGCTCCGGCACCCGCATTGCCATCGAGCGCCGCTTCGCCGAAAGTGGCATCGCTATTCATCCTCGCCTGGAACTGGGCAGCAACGAAGCCATCAAGCAGGCCATCCTCGCCGGCCTGGGCATCTCCGCCCTCTCCCGCCACGCCCTCACGCTGAACCAGCCCGGCCAGTTCGCCGTGCTCGACGTGGTGGGTTTTCCGATTTTGCGTCACTGGTATGCGGTCTATCCGGCCGGGCGGCAGCTGTCGGTGGTGGCAAGGGCGTTTCTGGATTATTTGTTGGGGAGGGGGGAGGCCGCGCCTGTAGTGGCGGGCAAGAGGAAACTGCGGACCAGTGTGGGGGCGCTAGAACAGTGAGGCTGTCGACCGGCATAAGGGATTGCTGGCCGCCCAGGCTTTACGCGAATTGGGAACTCAGCAACTTTAGAATGGACCGCTTTCGACCTTGCGGGAATCCACAGAATCAATCAAATGCAATACCGGCATTCGCGGCGATCTTTGCGGCCACGAGAGCTTCGCGGTTTATGGCCCGCTTGCCCTGCTCGGCAACGCCTTCTACCCGGTTCTTGTTCATCGGCTCGCAACTTCGCTCCACGCTTCCTCTCCACACTCGGTCACCCTCATGCAGTTGCGCTTCGCTTCGTTCGCCGTGATCAATTCGCGGTGGGACTTGCACCCACAAGAGTGCGCCCAGCATGGGCGCACCAGAAAAAAAGCCGACGCATTGCGCCGGCTTTTTGTTGGTGCGATGAAACAATCAGGCCGTCTTGCGGCGGCGCATGGCGCCCAAACCGGCGAGACCGATGCCCAGCAGGGCCAGCGATGCGGGTTCGGGCACGGGATTGGAAGGAACCACCGCGCCGTTGCGCACATTGAAAATGTACTGGCCGGCAATATTGGAATTGAGCGATCCGGAGATCAGTGCGTTGGGGCCGCCGTCAAGAAAGGCACCGTTGACACCCGAACCCGCGAATTCAAGGTCAACGACGTCGCCGTTTGTATAGCCTACCCGAGCCGAATTGCCGCCCAGGCCGCCGGAGCCGTTGCTGGCGTCACCGGTTTCCCACAGGATCTTGTCGTAGTTAAACTCGAAGTCGAAATCGCCGGCAGCGATATCCGAGCGATCGGTAATAATGAGCTGAAAGCTGTTGAGCTTGTCGACGTGGGAGCCGAAGTAGCCCACATTGATCCAGTTGACGCCAAAAACGTTTTTGCCACCGATCGTGTCCTGGCCGTACTGCACCAGACCGCTGCCGGCACCGCGGGTGTCAACGTCAGCGAAGAACGGGGCGATGATGGGGATCGACGAAGTCAACAGGCCGAAAGGCGTGTACGTGCCCAGCGGACCGGTGAACGTGACGTTGCCGTTGTTGTTGACGTACAGGTTGCTTTGGGACACCCCGTAAAAATTGATGCCGAAGCCGATGTCAACCAGGCCGGTGGAGCCATCATCGTTGGCGGCCAGGGTGTTATCGGTAAATAGTGCCGCATCGTGAATTGCGCCGGCGAAGGCCGCGGGCGTAACGAAAGCCATGATGGCGGCCGCCAGAATCGTGCTGAGAGCGTGTTTGGTTGACATTATGTTCCCCTTTTTGGTGGTTTGCGGATCGAAGACGGGGTCTGGTTGCTTGTATGGTTTCAAACCCATAATTCGTCTTGACCAACCATAAAGCAGAACCCATGCCAGCCACAACACAAAACATAAAGAACACCATAAAATCAAAAAGTTAAGCATTGTTTCGGCGATTTTCGAGGCTGCAGCGATCAGGCCGGATCAAAAAACTGTAAAAATTTCCGACAGTTCAACGCACCATGATTGCCGTCCGCCTGCGTAGCGCGAGTGACGCGACTGGCGCGGGTTGCCGCCAAAGGCGGCGACCTCGGCGATCAAGCGCTTCATTTCGAAAAGCAGGCCGGGCATCTCCGCCCTCTCCCGCCACGCCCTCGCGCTCAACCAGCCCGACCCGTTCGCCGTGCCCGACGTCGAGGGCACCCCACCCTGTGCCGCGGATGCGCCGTGTACCCGACCGGGCGTCAGCTGTCGGTCATGGCGCGGGGGTTTCTGGATTGCCTGCCGGGGTGGGAAGATGCGGCGCCCCCGGCTCCGAATGAAAAGAAACAAGCCCATAGGGAACCGCTGATTTATTCGTCATCGCGAGGGGCGAAGCGACGTGGCGATCCAGAAATGCCTGCTTAATCAATGCACTGGATTGCCGCGCTGCGCTCAATGACGGCCATATCGAATTAATCGGCGTATCCATAGCGACCATGCGCGAATGAGGGAGACTGAAAGCGGAAAGAAGCGCACGTTCAGCATGCCGGTGGCGTTTAATTTCCAGCCATGCTTTCGAACGATATTACCTGCCGCCCGTGCTACTAAACTGAAAAAGTGGCCATGGAAATCCAGGGTAACCGAGTAGCCACCCTTTTTTACGGCATAAGAAACGCACCTTCCAAGCTTCGCTGGCGCGCAGGTTAAAAGCTTGCGATGCAGATTGCGGCACATGAAAAGGTTCAATATGGCACCCTCGCGAAGCGCCCGTTTCAGTTACGTTCTCGTGCTACCGGGCTTGCTTGCCCTCTTGTTAGGCAGCCTTGGTCTGTTCGGCTGGGTTTTCGACCATCCCTGGCTGACGCGCATACACGCCGACTGGAAACCCATGGTGCCCGCCACGGCGCTCTGTTTCGTCCTGAGCGGCTTGTCATTGCTGACGAGCAGAAAATCCTCGCATCGGTCCGTTTCGATCATGCAAAGCGTTTTGGTCTGGCTGATTCTGTTGCTGGCCGGGACAAGGGGTATCGAGCTTGTGTCCGGCCACGAATTCGGCGTTGAATTTCTGCTGCCCACGCTGGAGTCCAGGTTCGCAGGCAGCGGGCAGATGTCACCCCAGACCGTAGCCGGATTTCTGGCTTTCGGCCTCGGCATGCTGGCGCTTCAACGTGCCGACCGCCGGGGCGCCCGGAAACTTGCCGGCATCATGGCAGGGGTACTGCTGATCGTCGGATTGAGCGTCATCGCCGGATACTGGCTCAATTTCCAGCTTGTCTTTGAATCGCTGTACGTCAGGACAGGCCTGATCTGGATGGCGCTTACAACTGCCATCGGCATGTCCTTGCTCGGACTTGGCCTGCTGTGTCTTGTGCGGAAATGCGAACAGCGTTCCGGCGCACGAACCGTGGAACAGCAAGCCACGCGGATCTATCGCACCACCCTGTGGGCATTGTCCGCAACAGCGCTTGCCACCGGTCTGGCCGGGATATCGTTTCTCCAGCAGACCGTCTTGAGCCAGGCCAGTACGGACATGGCTCACTCGCTGGATGCAATACGCTCACAAATCGACGCCACGCTTGATAACCGTATCCAGCGCGCGCTGGTAGCCGGACTGTCCCCCGAACTCAACGCGACTGCAGGCCGCCTGATCGGGAACACTGAAAACCCGTCATCCGGGATGCTTGCATCCCGGATTGCCGAGGGCCTGCTCGCACACGGGTTTAGCGGGATCGGCGTGGAAAGCGGCAACCGGCGCTGGATGATCGTCGGGCAACGGCTTCCCGACACGACGCGCTTCTCCCGGCTCAGCGGAGAAACCGATGCCGCGCTCGCCTGGGCCAAAGGCTATTACCTGCGGGTGCGGGTGCCGCTCAGCCGCCCGATGCCCGGTGTCGCAGATGGATTTCTGGTATTCGAGCAGCGGCTCGCCCATATGGACGTGCTTTTCGACGGGGCCAACCGTTGGGGAACGACCGGCGCGCTGCCGATATGCACCCGCCTCGATCAGCAGGAGTTGCTGTGTTTTCCGCAGCGCGAGCAAGCCGGTCTGTATGTGGTTGCGGACACTTACCAGGGCAAGCCGATCCCGGTGGCCTACGCATTGGCCGGTAAGAGCGGCGTTGACTCATTGACCGACTATCGCGGCCGCCGTGTTCTGGCGGCTTATGGGCCGGTGGCCAGCACCGGCCTGGGCCTGGTGCTGAAGAAGGACCTTGCCGAGATTTATGCGCCCGTCCGGAAGGAACTGCTGATCGCCCTTCCGCTCATCATGTTCATGGTCGCCTTGAGCCTGTGGTTCATTCGTTTGCGCATCCAGCCGCTGGTTACAGGCATGGCAGCCGCCCATGCTTCCGAAAGCGCTGCGAGGACCCGCTTTGATGTTGCGATGCAAAACATTCCGGACGGGTTTGTCATCTATGAAAACGTGAAAAACCCGGACGGGGACATTGTCGATTTCCGCTGCGTGTATTTGAATCGCGCCGCCGAGGCAATGGCAGAGCCTCACGGGAAATTGGCCGGCAATATGCTGTGGAGCAACTTCCTCCAGACCTTTCCCGAGCGCGGCGAAATTTTCGCCAAATACAAAATGGTGGCACTGACGGGAGAAATGCAGATTGATGAGGTGCCCTGGGACAGAGATGGCACCCCGCTCACGTATCTGCGCCAGGTGGTAGCCATGCCGCAAGGCATTGCTGTCACGTACCGGGACATCACCCAGGAAAAACGTCTGCGGCAAAAGCTGGAATATTCCAACCGCCTGCGCACCGCGATCGTTGAGAGCGCCGCGTACTCGATCATCTCCACCGATGTTAACGGCACCATCCTGACCTTCAATCAGGCTGCCGAGCGCATGCTCTGGTATCGCGCGGACGAGCTGGTCGGCAAGGCTACGCCGGAGGTGTTCCACGATGCCGAAGAAATCAGGAATCGCGCAGCGTCCCTGGGCCATGAGCTCGGTTATGCCGTGGCGCCCGGTTTCGAGGTGTTCGTGGCCAAGGCAAAAAAAGATCTCCAGGAGGAACGCGAATGGATCTACGTGCGCAGGGATGGCTCGCGTTTTCCGGTGCGCTTGTCGGTGACCGCGCTGCGCGACGAGGCCGGTGCCGTGCATGGGTTTCTCGGCATCGCCTACGACATCTCCGAGCAGAAGCGGGCCGAGGAATACATCCGCCACATTGCCCTGCACGATGCGCTGACCGGACTGCCCAACCGCACCCTGCTCGATGACAGGGTGACAGTTGCGATCGAACAGCAGCGCAGGAACCACACCAGCTTTGCGCTGGCCATGATGGACATCGACCGTTTCAAGCACATCAACGATTCGATGGGCCATCACATCGGCGACCGCCTGCTCAAGGAATTCGCAGAGCGCGTCAAATCCTGCCTGCGCCCTGCCGATACCCTGGCCCGGATGGGCGGGGATGAATTCGTCGTGCTGTTGCCCGAAAGTGATGAGGCCGGGGCGAAACACGTGATTGAGCGCATACGCCATGCGTTGGCGCCGCCGATCAATGTGGGCGCGCAGGAGATCCACATCACATCGAGTATCGGAATCAGCATTTTTCCCCACGATGGCCCGAACCTGCACGAGCTGTTGCGCTGTGCCGATGTGGCCATGTACTGGGTCAAGGAACACGGCCGCAACGGATACAAGGTGTTTTCACGCGAAATCGATAGCGGCGGTGCCGATCGTTTGAGCCTTGAAAGGGATTTGCACCTTGCCCTCGAAAGCGGTGGCTTCTCGCTGTTCTACCAACCCCAGGCGGACCTGAAATCAAACTCCATATTCGGAGTCGAAGCCTTGCTGCGCATGCGCCGCGCCAACGGCGAACTCACATCGCCCGCCGATTTCATCCCACTGGCGGAAGAAACAGGTCTGATCATTCCCATCGGTCAATGGGTGCTGGAGACAGCCTGCCGCGACGCAGTCAGGATCCAGCAGGAACTGGGGGTGACGCTCAAGGTCGCAGTCAACATCTCGCCGCGGCAATTCATGAATGCCGGCCTCGTTGGCACTGTCCAGGATGTACTCCTGCGGACAAATCTGGATGCCAGCCAGCTGGAACTGGAGATCACAGAAAGCGTGCTGATGGGCGAACTCAGCGGCGACGCCACTGCCTTGTTCGAGTTGAACGCACTCGGCGTGAAGATCGCCATCGACGATTTTGGCACGGGCTATTCCAGCCTGAGTTACCTGAAGCTCTATCCAATAGACAAGCTCAAAATCGACCAGTCCTTCGTCCACGACATGACCCATGATCCGGGCGATGCAGCCCTGATCGTGGCGATCATTGCCGTGGGGCACAGCCTGAATATTCCCGTTCTCGCAGAGGGTATAGAAACCCCCGAACAGCTTGCCTTCCTCACCGCGAACAACTGCGACCTGGGACAAGGCTTTTATATCGGAAATCCGATGCCCATCGATGCGCTTCTGCAATGGCTTTCCGACACGGCCCGCTGGAAACCGGACAAACCCCGGGGCCAGCTTGATATGGGGCAGCCTGGCTCTTGTCCATAAAAAATCGTGGCCTCAGCCCGGCCGCCCGGTGGCGACGCCGTTTCCTATAAAGAAACGAGCGGGCCATTTCATGACGTGACACCGGGACCATGCCCAAATACCTGAAGCTCATCCTGGCGTGCATCCTGTGCCTTGCCGTGATCGCGGGGCTGGTGCTGCTTGTCAGGCACTTTTTCTAGGCTACGCTGAAAACTCCAACGGTTGCCAAAGGGGCACAAAATGAAGCCGAACATGGGTACGGCGGACAAGATCATCCGCCTCGTCGTGGTCGCGATCATCGCAATCCTGTATTTCACCGGCCAGATCACCGGGGTGGCCGCCATCATTCTGGGCATCGTCGCGGTGGCATTCCTGGTAACCAGCCTCATCGGCTGGTGTCCGAGCTACGTGCCGTTCGGAATTTCCACGAAGAAAGCGGATAAAACGGTGCGCTAGAAACCCGTACCGCCATCGAGCGGCGCTTCATTGAGCGCGCCTGGAACTGGGCAGCAACGAAGCCATCAAGCAGGCCATCCTCGCCGGGCTGGGAATCTCCACGATCAATAATAGGGTCACGATTATTGCCCGTGCCCGGCTATGAAAATCGTGTCTGGTCGCGGCAGGAATGCCGGTTACCCGACACCCCCCGCACAGATCCGTACGTGCGGAATTGCCGCATAGGGCTCCTGCCTCGGGTCATGACGCGAACCTTGCTGGCGGGTACGGATGCACCCGTCGCGGTATCGGCAAGTATTTCTCTATCAGAGGCCCGAATTTGGCCCATGTCATCTTCCATTTTTGACCGCGACGGCCAAGTTCCCAGCGCCAGGCACGACATACTTCATAGCGAAAGCCCATCAGCCTTCTCAGGTTGTCGGGAACCGCAAAGTAATTGAAGTAGCCGCGCAGTACGCTTTTTAGCCATCGCCCTGCCTCGTCGACAGGTTGGTGCCGCTTTCTCTTCAGCTTGCTCCGGATCGCCGCGAACGTTGCCCGCATGCGCTTTTTCACCGTCAGCCGCAGTATCTTGAATTTCCCTTGGCGGGCCTTTCCGCAGCAGCGCGTGAGGCCCAGAAAGTCGAAGGTTTCCGGCCTTCCCAGCCCCTTGTTCTTGCGCCGCTGCTGCAGCATGGCGACCAAATTCAATCAGTCGCGTTTTCTGCGGGTTGAGGGTCAGTCCGAACTTGGCAAGGCGTTCCTGCAGTACGGCCAGAAATCGCTTCGCTTCGTCTTCGTACTGAAATCCGATTACGCTGTCGTCGGCGTACGCTGCGGGCGGAATAGTGGGTAGCCGCCTCACCCGTGAAGCATTGGCCGATGTGGACGCCGGTAGCGTTATCGACCACCAGGCCGTGCAAGCGTGGGCCAATAGCCTGGATACCGGGTCCCCGTTGCCGGTTCCGCGTTGATGCAGTTGAAGTGGACGGGCAAAGCGCTGGCCGATTTGGCGCGACTGCCTGACTTTCTTGCGCCGGTGAACCGGTCAGCGGCGGCGCGTACCGTGCAATCGCTTACCGCGGCGCCGACCAATTTGTTGACCAACCCGCGCATCGGCGAAAAACTCGATGAGTTTGAACCCTGCGCAGTTCGCCGGATTCTTGTTGGGCATTACGAAATGCGCTACGAAATTCAGGCGTCCACCCTCTATTTGCTGCGGATCTGGCATACGCGTGAAGAACGTTATTGATCCGGCCAGATTTATCCGTGAGTTCGTTCGTGCTGAGCCTGTCGAAGCACAGCCCTTCGACAGGCTCAGGGCGAACGGTAGTCATGTTTAATTCGTGCCGGATCAATAGTGTAGTGCTGCATTCTTGACGGCAC
>JAUYCF010000016.1 GCA_030692355.1 Thiobacillus sp. | reverse complement strand
CCCGACACCGCGGCGCCCGGCCACATGGCGAAGTTTTCGGTCAGCACCACGCCGATGCTGTCGGTGGCGTCGAGCACCTCGAACAGCGGGGCCTTTTCGCTGTGCTCGGGGCAGGCGGGGTAGCCGGGCGCGGGGCGGATGCCCTGGTATTTTTCCGCAACCAACTCGTCATTGCTGAGCGCTTCCTCGCCGGCATAGCCCCAGAACTCGCGGCGAACCCGCAGGTGCAGGTGCTCGGCGAAGGCTTCGGCCAAACGGTCGCACAGCGACTTGAACAGGATGGCGGAGTAGTCGTCGTGCGCGGCCTCGAAGGCGCGGGCGCGCTCGTCCTCGCCGATGCCGGCGGTGACGACGAAGGCGCCCAGATAGTCTTTCAGCCCGCTGGCCTTGGGCGCGACGAAGTCGGCGAGGCACAGGTTGGCGCGGCCTTCCGGCTTTTTCATCTGCTGGCGCAGGTTGTGCCAGGTCATCAATACGCTGGAACGCGATTCGTCGGCATAGACCTCGATGTCGTCATCGCCGACCGTGTTGGCGGGGAACAGGCCGAACACCGCGCGCGCCTCGACCCAGTTTTCCGCGATCATCTGCTGCAGCATCGCCCGGGCGTCGTTGTAGAGCTTGGTCGCCTCGACGCCGACCACCTCGTCGTCGAGAATTTTCGGGAACTTGCCGTGCAACTCCCACGACGCGAAGAACGGCGTCCAGTCGATTATTTCGACCAGTTTCGCCAGGTCGTAGGCTTTCAGCGCGTGGACGCCGGGCTGTTTCGGCACCGGCGGCGTGTAGCGGGCCCAGTCAATCTTGAACTTGTTGGCGCGCGCCTCGGCGAGCGGCAGGCGAACGGTGTCCGATTTGTGCTTGAGGTGGCGTTCGCGCGTAACGGCATAGTCCGCGCGGATCTCGGCGGCGAAGGCGTCGCGCAGGTCGTTCGACAGCAGCTGGGTGCAGACGCCGACCGCGCGCGAGGCGTCCTTCACATACACCACCGGGTGTTCGTAGTTCGGCTCGATCTTCACCGCGGTGTGCGCCATCGACGTGGTGGCGCCGCCGATCAGCAGCGGAATGGTGAAGCCCTGGCGCTGCATTTCGCGGGCGACGTGCGCCATTTCCTCCAGCGAGGGCGTGATGAGGCCGGACAGGCCGATGATGTCGGCCTTGTGCTCGCGCGCGGCGTCGAGAATCTTCTGCGCCGGCACCATCACCCCGAGGTCGACGATGTCGTAGCCGTTGCAGCCCAGCACCACGCCGACGATGTTCTTGCCGATGTCGTGGACGTCGCCCTTCACCGTAGCCATCACGATCTTGCCCGCGCTTTGCGCGTCGCCGGCCTGCTTGTCGGCCTCGATGAAGGGCAGCAGGTGCGCCACCGCCTGCTTCATCACGCGGGCGGACTTCACCACCTGCGGCAGGAACATCTTGCCGGCGCCGAACAGGTCGCCGACCACGTTCATCCCGGCCATCAGCGGCCCTTCGATCACGTGCAGCGGGCGCACGGATTCGAGACGGGCGGCCTCGGTGTCCTCGACGATGTACTGGGTGATGCCGCGCACCAGCGCATGACTCAGGCGCTCGTTCACCGACAGACTGCGCCAGGCCAGGTCCTCGACCTGTTCCTTCGCCCCGCCCTTGACGTTTTCGGCAAAGGTGACCAGCCGCTCGGTCGCGCTGTCCTCATTGGGAGAGCTTGGGCGGCGATTCAGCAGCACGTCCTCGACGCGCGCCTTCAGCTCGGGGTCGAGTGCCTCGTAGACACCAAGCTGGCCGGCGTTGACGATGCCCATGTCCATCCCGGCCTGGATCGCGTGATAGAGGAAAGCGGTGTGGATCGCCTCGCGCACCGCGTCGTTGCCGCGGAATGAGAAGCTTACATTCGATACGCCGCCAGAAATGTGCGCGTGCGGCAGGTTCTGGCGGATCCAGCGGGTGGCTTCAATAAAGTCGACCGCGTAGTTGGCGTGCTCCTCGATGCCGGTGGCGACCGCGAAGATGTTGGGGTCGAAGATGATGTCCTCGGCCGGGAAGCCGACCGTTTCGGTCAGCAGCTTGTAGGCGCGCGCGCAGATTTCGGTCTTGCGCGCGTAGGTGTCGGCCTGGCCGGTTTCGTCGAAGGCCATCACGATCACCGCCGCGCCGTAGCGCCGGCACAGCTTGGCGCGCTCGATGAATTCGGCCTCGCCTTCCTTCATCGAGATGGAATTGACGACGCCCTTGCCCTGGATGCACTTCAGACCGGCCTCGATCACGCTCCACTTCGACGAGTCGATCATGATCGGCACCCGCGCGATGTCGGGCTCCGAGGCGATCAGCAGCAGGAAGCGCACCATCGCCGCCTCGGCGTCGAGCATGCCCTCGTCCATGTTGATGTCGATCACCTGGGCGCCGTTTTCCACCTGCTGGCGCGCCACCGACAACGCGTCGTCGTAGCGGCCTTCGAGGATCATCCGGGCAAACGCTTTCGAGCCGGTGACGTTGGTGCGCTCGCCGACGTTGACGAACAGCGAGTCCTTGCCGACGTTGAACGGCTCCAGTCCGGACAGGCGCATCGCGGGTTCGAGCACCGGCGGCACGCGCGGCGCGACGCCTTCGACGGCCTTGGCAATGGCTGCAATGTGCGCCGGCGAAGTGCCGCAGCAGCCGCCGACGATGTTCAACAGCCCGGAACGTGCCCATTCGCCGATGTGCACCGCCATTTCCGGGCCGTCCATGTCGTATTCGCCGAAGGCGTTCGGCAGTCCGGCGTTGGGGTGCGCCGAGACGAATACGTCTGCTTTGTTGGAGAGTTCCTCGACATACTGGCGCAGGAGATCCGGGCCGAGCGCGCAGTTGAGGCCGATGGATAAAGGCCGGGCGTGGCGCACCGAGTTCCAGAACGCCTCGCCGGTCTGGCCCGACAGCGTACGGCCGGAGGCGTCGGTGATGGTGCCGGAGATCATCACCGGCAGCCGCAGATTGTTCTGCTCGAAGTATTCCTCGATGGCGAACAGCGCCGCCTTGGCGTTCAAAGTGTCGAAAATCGTCTCGACCATCAGGATGTCGGCACCGCCCTTCACCAGGCCGTCGATCGCTTCCAGATACGCTACGCGCAGCTGGTCGAAGGTGACGTTGCGGAAGCCTGGGTCGTTCACGTCGGGTGAAATGGTCGCGGTGCGCGAGGTGGGCCCGAGCACGCCGGCAACAAAACGCGGCTTGTCCGGATTCTGCGCAGTCGCCTCGTCGGCAGCCTCGCGCGCCAGACGGGCGGCGGCGAAGTTCAGCTCCGGCACCAGGTGCTCCATGTGGTAGTCCGCCATGGAAATCGACGTCGCGTTGAAGCTGTTGGTCTCCAGGATGTCGGCGCCGGCCGCCAGGTACTCGGCGTGGACTTCCTTGATGACGTGCGGCTGCGTCAGGCACAGCAGGTCGTTGTTGCCCTTCACGTCGTACGCAAAGTCAGCAAAGCGTTCGCCGCGGTAATCGGCCTCGCCGAGCGCGTAGGACTGGATCATTGTCCCCATCGCACCGTCGAGAATCAGGATGCGCTGGGCGAGCAGGGAATTCAGCAGGACGGTGCGGGACATGGCAGGGTGGCGTAGAAATACGGCAGCAGGGCAATCGCGCATTATATTCGGATGGCGCAAGGCTCGCCGGTGGTGATATGGTGCGGATATTGAGTCCAGCCTGTGATTGCCATGAAACATCTCGAACCCGCCGAAGCCCATGCCTTCCTGCAGTCGCACCCCGAAGCGGTCTTCATCGACTGCCGCTCGGAAATCGAATACCTGTTCGTCGGCCACCCCGCAGGGGCGATCCACATCGCCTGGCAGGACGGCCCCGACTGGGACGTCAACCCAGATTTTCTCGGCCATACGCGCAAGGCGGCATCGGTCAACCGCCCCGTGGTGCTGATCTGCCGCTCGGGGCGGCGCTCGGTCGAAGCCGGGCGTTACCTCGAAAAATACGGCTTCCCCGAGGTCTACAATGTTCTGAACGGATTCGAGGGCGACATGGACGAGTCCCACCACCGCAGCACGAAAAACGGCTGGCGGTTTGATGGCTTGCCGTGGGAGCAGACTTGAGGGGTGCGCGCGCGAAGCGCGGAAAAGAAAATCTTTAAGTTCAGGTCACTGCCTTGGCAGCAAGCCGCCAAAAAGAATATTCAACCTAGAAACCGCAGTTGGACGTGCCCGATGGTGCGTCTGGGCACGTGTCTGCCGCGAAGCGACGACGCCGCAGGCCGGGGCCTGCAAGGAGGAGCGACAAAGGCAGGCACGCGACCAGGCGTGCCAGTGGGTGTGTAGCGATGTCACCCAAAAGGTGAACGTGAACGAAGGCAGAAAACCCAGTATTCATGCGGCTTCTATTGAGGTGATGAGCGGTCAACTGCGGTTTTTAGGTTCAACTTCCAGACATAACGCGGCGCTTTGTTGTGGAGCGACTGGATTGCTTGGCGGCACGCGGCTCTGCCAGCCGACCCGTAACGTACTTGTGAAGCACGCTGGCGATGAGCGTTTGGTATGGCACACCTTCTTCAAGTGCCTTGACTTGAATGTCGCTCAAATCGTCAGAGGACAGGCGGATGTTGACTCGGCGATCTTTAATGGCCGTAGCGCGTGCTGCTGCCTTGAATTCCGCGAGCTCGGCCTTTGTGGCAATGGACTTCAATTGGCCATTCTCAAAGGCGGTGAGGACTTCACTTTCATAGGCATCAATTTTCGGCATCTGTTTCACCTTGATTCAAATAGCCCCGCGTTGCTTTGCGGCTCGGGATTGCTGTCTTGAGGAAGAAATAGTCGTCCTCTTCGACAAAGGGTACCAAGTAAGCGTAGTTGTCGCACGCGACTACGAGAACGCGCTGCCTGGGTATTTCGCCTGGTTTGGGTGAGCCAGGATGTCCAGCAATCCACCGGCCTCGATTGAGATAACAATGCGCTCAAACGAAATCCCCCGCTCTGCTTTGACGGTCTCGTTCTTCTCCGGACACCAGCGAAATGGGGACTCCATCGAAATGGTTTCATGGGGACAGCTTGCACCGTTGGGTGCCTTTTGTCACCACGCCGCACATGTGTTCCCACAGACGCCCAGCGTTTGAGCTCGGGCCGCGGCCCGTTAGGCCTGCAGCGAATTGTTGGGGAGGGGAGAAATAGGGCCACGATAGTTTTTCCTGCGCCAGGAAAACAATTGTGTCCCCATTGATAAACTCCTGGAGTCACCGGGGTGTTTCCATTTCTCCTAAGCTACCCCCTGTTTTTTGCGTTGACGGAGGTTAGCACTCTTGCTAACCTCTGCTCATAATGTTTTCCGTAGAATATTTCCACGAACGCGTGCTAGCCGAAATCGAATCATGGCCCGTCGATGTTCTCGCGGACTACGCGCGCATCGTCGAATTGCTGGTGGAACACGGCCCCAACCTGAAGCTGCCTTATTCCCGCGCATTCGGCGACGGCCTGTTTGAATTGCGGCCCCGCGGCCGCTCGAGCATCGGCCGTGCATTTTATTGTTTTCTCGTAGGCCGGCGCGTCATCGTGCTGCACGCCTTCGTCAAGAAGTCGCAGCAAACGCCCGACCACGAAATCAAGATCGCCCGCAAGCGATTGAAGGAGGTTCAAAATGGCTGATCTGAAATTCCAACCCGTGCGCCACGATCCCAAGGCGTTCCTTGAAAAGGCGTCCAAGCGCCGCGGCTTCAACGAAGCCTACGAAGCGCTGGAACTCGAATACACCCTCGCCCACGAGATGCTCGCCGCCCGCACCCGCGCCGGGCTGACTCAGGAAGCCGTCGCCACGCGCATGGGCACCACCAAAAGTGCGATCTCGCGCCTGGAGTCCGCCGGCAAGCATGCACCCTCGGTGGCTTCGCTCAAGCGCTATGCCGAGGCTGTAGGGTGCACGCTCAAGATCGAACTGGTCCCGGCCGACCGCAAGCGGCGAAAAAACGTGAAGCCCGATCTCCAGCAGGACGCGGCGTGAAATCAATCCGCCCCTGGCCCCTTTGATTGCGAAGAACATCGGAAAGCCGTATGCGTTAATAGCGCACGTACGGTTTGATGAGGGAGGGCAGGCGAGAGCCTGTCCTCTACTCTACCCATATCCCTCCGATGAATTTTTAAAGAAAGCGAGAATATCGTGACCGACCCCATATCTGCCATATCTGTGGCTCAGATCTATCCGGAGGGCCGGGGAACCAACTATGCCATCCGCCAAGGGCGGCGCCTCGGCAAGCGCCTTGCCGGCATCATGGAGGCTAGGGACTAATGCCCCCCGGCAGACCGTCTGCACCAGGGCGTCTGGGAACGGCCCTGGCCGCCTTCGCACTCAGTCTGGTGATCTACCTGGTCCTCATGACATCGATCCACATCGCAGCGCCGGATGTCACCCATGCCGAGTATATGCGGGGATCGCCGCCAGCCCACAGCGTGGCAGAGGGCAAGCTCGTCCAGCGCAGCTACGGCGACATCCACGTGCGCATCGCCCCCCCCCCAGAAGGCTCCAACAAACCCGTCCTCCAGAGCATCGGCTGGCTGGCCCTGTTCATCGTCTCCTTCATCGCCATTCGTAGCGTGCCCGCCCTGCAGGCCCTCTACCAGACAGCCCGCCGCGGCTTGCGTCAGGCACGCACCATCGAACTGGCTGGCTTTGGCCTGGCAGCCGTCCTCATCTATGCCAAACCTGGGATCATCGACATGATCCCCATCGGGGAAGTCATTGGCGGAATCCGGGAAGGCATCAACTTCTACACCGTCAGCACGCTCCAGGGTGAGAGCGGAAGTCTCCCCATTCTTCCCTACAATCCACCGGCCTACTTTCTGCTTGGCATCCTTTCCGAAGCCCACGGGTTGCTCACTTCCATAGGCCTCCCGCCCCCCCAGCCCCATGCGCTTCTGCAGCTGCTTCTCTTCGCCACCTATGCCGGGTGTGCCGCGATTCTGAGCGCCATTGCCGCAGAACTGCAACTTCCCCTCCTGCACGGCCGCAAGCTGTACTACTTCATCCTTCTGAACCCGCTGGGCGTCTACTACACAGTCTTCCTGGGCCAGATAGACCTGATCGCCATCACCCTGCTAATGGCCGGCCTTTACCAGCTCCATGTGCGCAGAGCAACGAGATACGCTTTCCTGCTGCTGCTGGCTGGGCTCACCTTTGCAAAACCCCAGCACCTGCTGGCACTTCCGGCCTTGCTTCTCCTTGGAATCGGCCTGAGTGATCCGCGGGAGGCACTGCGGTACCATGTATTCGTCCTCGCACTTGCAGTTGCCTGCGCCCTGACCTACCTGGCCTTCACCCTGGCCCCGGGGTTCTATGCGGCCCTAGGCACCAACCCCCAGATGCCGCGCCTGGCATGGTCCACCTGGTGGACCATGCTTTCCGACAGCATCGTCATCAACCGCCCGATCGGCTATGCCCTGATCTCATCCTTGCTGCTGCTATACCTGATGCCCGAGCGGTTGCACAGCCGCCAGGGCCTGGTTGCCGTCGGCGCCCTGGGCATCGCCTTCACGGTGGCAAGTTTCCAGGCATCCTTCTCCCACACTTTCGGGCTCGCCATCTTCCTGTATCCCGCCGTGATCATTCTGTGTATCAGCACGCTCAGCCTGCTCAAGGCCAGCCTGCTGAGCATCGCGTCGGTCGGGCTGGTAGCCGCCTGGGGCACCGGGCCAGTCGGCGATTTCACAGTGGCCTTTGGGATGAATGCCATGTCATCTCTCGCGGACAGCCTTGTTGGTGACATCCCCTATCCATCACTGGTCAACACCATCGAGACATCCCTATATCTCGCATTTGCGGTGCTTTTTGTCATCCAGCTTGTCCGTCCACCGGCATTCACCTCCCGGCTCTGATGTTTATGGTGTCGGACACGATTGTTTCCCTTGGCGCAGGAAAATTGACCGTCCCCTTTATCCGGATCGCAGCTGGCGGCCACGTGGGTTACAGGTGCGGCAAATACTCCGCCACGATCTGCTCCACCACATCGGCCTGCATGGTGTCCCGTGATCTTTTCAGGGGGTCGCGGGTGGGCTGGGCAGCCAGCCACCGCTTGAACCTGGCAAAGGCTATCGGCGATATGGTGGTCATTCTGGCCATGTCCCCGGATGGGGAAACGATCATGGCGCTGAAACGCGGGGCGTTCAGCAGTTCCGCAGCTTTTTTTGCCGGCGTCACCCAGAAATCACCCTCGGCATCCGTGATACGCAGGGGGTGGGGATCGCCTTCCGCCGTCTCGCGGCGAATAATGTCCACCTCGAAACCCTTGTCGTTGACTGCGGTGTACAACTGGTCACGCCGGAGTCTGAAGGTGGGATCGACCTTTCTCAATAGGCCTACCATGGAGTATCCGGCAGCCTCCATCGTGATTGAAAACTGGATGCGCTTTCGCGTATCCCACAGCAGATCGATGTCCCTGGTTGCCAGGACATCTCCCGATTCGATGCGAACGCCGGCCGCAGCCTCGTAGGCGTAGAGCGCATGCGTTCCGACCACCGTGAAGTGCTCCGCAATCCCGGCACGATCGATCATGGCCAGAATATCGACCAGCATTTGTGGCGCTCGCCCCACGAACAACGCCCGGTTCAACCGCTTGTGAATGCCAAGCTGGGCTACGAGGTTTTTGACCCGTTTTTCCGAGCTGGCTTTGCGCTCAGTGAATTTCCCGTAAACATTCTCGGTTTCCGGAGATCTCGGGCCAAGGCTTTTTTGTGAGTTGGATGGGGAAGTCCGGATCAGGTAGTCCGTTTTCCCTTGGTGCTTCCAGTACATGCCACCCCGTACTTCGGCGGATTCTTTCACCGAACGCTCCCATTCAGTGAAGGTGGACAGGGCATCCATGTACTGCCGCCTGGCGTCCCCGCCAATTTCATGCGCCCCGGTGTTTTTCCGTATATTTTTCATATTTGTTTTTATATACGGAAATTATTTATAAATCAATGTCTTGTTATGTTGTTGCATATCTGTGAAGCCGGACACGATTGTTTTCCTGGCGCAGGGAAAATTGACTGCCCCCCAACAGTCAAGGAAGGTTAAACCAGATGGTGTCCCGATACGTGTGACCGCTGGTTGCTGCTAAACAGATGTTGGGCAAACAGGCCATGACAGTTTCTTCGGGTCGTTTTGCGACGACTGAACAAAGCAAGCCTGGATCTGCGTTCACCCCAGCGTCACCCCCAGCCAGGTGCCGATGAAATAGGTGGCCAGCCCCGCCGCGCCGCCGATGCCGAGCATGCGCAGGCCGGAGAGCAGGGCGTGGCGGCCGGTGAACAGGCTCATGCTGGCGCCGACGGCGAACAGGCCCAGCGCGGTGAGCGCGATCGATACGGTCAGCGCCTGGCCGTGGCCGAACAGGAATGGAGCAAGCGGCAGCGCGGCGCCGGCGGTGAAGGCGGAAAACGACGAGATGGCCGCGACCCAGGGCGAGCCGAGTTCGTCGGGGTTGAGGCCGAGTTCCTCGCGCGCCAGGGTGTCCAGCGCGCGCTCCGGGTCCTGCATCAGGGTGTCGGCCAACCGCCGCGCCTCGACGGGATCCATGCCCTTGGCGGCATAGATCAGCGCCAGTTCGGCGGCTTCTTCGTCCGGATAGATTTCCAGTTCGTCGCGCTCGAGGCCGATCTGGTATTCGAACATTTCGCGCTGCGAGCGCACCGACACGTATTCGCCCGCGGCCATCGAGAAGGCGCCCGCCAACAGGCCGGCGACGCCGGTCAGCAGGATGACCGACGGCTCCTGCGCCGCACCGGCGACGCCGTAGATCAGCGCGGCGTTCGACACCAGGCCGTCGTTGACACCGAACACGCCGGCGCGCAGGGCATTGCCGGCGCCGCCGGTCTGGTGGCGCTTGCCGATGTCGTCGCGCCGCAGCGGCATGGGGTGCGGCGGGGTGTGCGTGTAGAGCACCATGCCGCGCACCTTCATCGCCGCCAGCACGCCGCGCATGGCACTCGGCTTGAAAATGCGGGTGAGGCGGGCGACGACCCGGGTGCGCAGGTCGGGGTGGAAGGGCGCGGGCGGCGGGCCGCCTTTTCGGGTAATGGCGGCCAGCCAGATGTCGGCCTGTTCGTCGGCCGCCTGTGCCAGTTCGTCGAACAGCGCCGCACGCGGGGTGCCGCGCTCGCAGTCGGCCACGATGCGATAGAGCCAGGCCGAGCGCTTTTCTTCCTGCCAGGATTCGTGGGGATCGCTCATGCCGGGGGAAATGCTTGAACCACAGAGGCACAGAGGCACAGAGAACCCCATTCAATTCCTGGGTTGCACCGGCTTGGGTAGCCGCGTGGCAAACCGCACTCAATGTGTCTTTTCTCCGTGCCTCTGTGCCTCTGTGGTGAGATTTTTTTATTCATGCGGCTCCCCGGCGGTACTGGATCGCCTCGGCCAGATGTGCGGAGGTGATGGCGTCGCTGCCGGCAAGGTCGGCCACGCTGCGCGCCAGCTTGAGTACGCGGTGATAGGCGCGCGCCGACAGGTTCAGGCGGACAATCGCCTGCTTCAGCAGGGCTTCGCTGGCTGCGTCCAGGGTGCAGTGGCGGTCGATTTCCTGGGTGCCGAGCGCGGCGTTGGGTTTGCCCTGGCGCGCCATCTGGCGGTCGCGCGCGGCCTGCACGCGTTCGCGGATGGCGGCGCTGGCCTCGCCCGCGCCGGCCAGCATCAGTTCGTCCTGGGTCAATGCGGGCACGCTGATCTGGATGTCGATGCGGTCGAGCAGCGGCCCGGAAATGCGCCCGCGATAACGGGTGATCTGGTCCGGCGTGTCGCGGCACGCCTGGGTGGGGTGGCCGAGGTAGCCGCAGGGGCAGGGATTCATCGCCGCCACCAGCTGGAAGCGCGCCGGAAAATCGGCCTGCCGCGCCGCGCGCGAAATTGTGATGCGGCCGGTCTCCAGCGGCTCGCGCAGCACTTCCAGCACCTGCCGCGAGAACTCCGGCAACTCGTCGAGAAACAGCACGCCGTGGTGCGCCAGCGAAATCTCGCCCGGACGCGGATTGCCGCCGCCACCCACCAGCGCCACCGCGGAAGCGGTGTGGTGCGGCGAGCGGAAGGGGCGCCGCTTCCAGTGTTCGAAGCGGAAACCGCCGTTGAGCGATTGCACCGCGGCGGCTTCCAGTGCCTCGTCCTCGCTCATCGCCGGCAGGATGCCGGGAAAGCGCGCGGCGAGCATCGACTTGCCGGTGCCGGGCGGGCCTGCCATCAATACAGAATGATTGCCGGCGGCGGCGACTTCGAGCGCGCGTTTGGTGGCGGCCTGGCCTTTGACGTCGGCGAAATCGGGGTAGTCCGGCGCGGCGGGTATGGGATCGGATTCGGGTTCGAGCAACGCACCCTGGCCGGCCAGCCACGCGCATACTTCCAGCAGGCTGGTCGCGCCGCGCGTCTCGACCCCGCTGGCGAGTGCCGCTTCGCCGGCCGACGCGGCAGGCAGCACCAGCAGCCTGTCCGCCCTGCGGGTGGCCAGCGCCATTGCCAGCGCGCCGCGCACCGGGCGCAGCTCGCCGGTCAGCGCGAGTTCTCCGGCGAATTCGGCGCGCTTGAACTTGTCGGCGGGAATCTGTCCGGAGGCGGCGAGGATCGCCAGCGCGATCGGCAGGTCGAAGCGCCCGGATTCCTTGGGCAGGTCAGCCGGCGCGAGGTTGACCGTAATGCGCCGCGCCGGGAATTCGAAGCGCGCATTCTGGATCGCCGCGCGCACGCGGTCGCGCGCTTCCTTCACCTCGGTTTCGGGCAGCCCCACCAGCGTAAACGCCGGCAGGCCGTTGGCCAGATGCGCCTCGACCACCACCTCGGGCGCGTCCATGCCGTTCAACGCCCGGCTTTTGACGACGGCAACGGCCATTCGATCAGTCTTCGAGTTGCTGCTTTTCCAGCTCGGACAGGCGCGCTTCCAGTTTCATGAGTTTTTCGCGGGTGCGCGCCAGCACTTCGGTCTGCACGTCGAATTCCTCCCGGCTCACCATGTCCAGCTTGCCGAGCATCGAGGTCACCCCGGCCTTGAGATTTTTTTCGATGTCCTTTGCGGGCGACTGCTTCAACGCCTCGCCCAGTTTGTTGACCAGATCGTTGATGAAAGCGGGATTGGGAAATTTCGGATTCGGGTTCATGGAGGCCTCCTGTTAATGGGCGGAGTGTAGCAAGCACTGGCTGTATGGCGTACTGGCAGCACACGGCACAAAGAGAGTGCATGAGGATTTCATGGCGCACCACGAAAGTGCAGTCTATGCTCGAGTGTGTGGACGGGTAATTACAACGCATTGTTTTTTAATGAGAAATTATCTGGCACGGCTTGTGCTGAACGGAAGGTGCGAATTTGCGCGACTTCATCCACGGAGAAATTCATGAAAAAACTTGTACACGCTTTGGTTCTGACCGGCCTGGTGGGCGTGCCCACTTTTGCAATGGCAGCTGAAGAATCGCCGCACAGTTTGAGCGCCAATGTCGGGATGTTCAGCGACTACGTTTTCCGGGGCATTTCCCAAACCGGCGGCGACCCCGCCGTGCAGGGTGGCCTGGACTACTCGCACAGCAGCGGTTTCTACCTCGGTACCTGGGGTTCCAACGTGGGCTGGATTGAGGACTTCCAGGGCTACGATTCTGGCAATGTGGAGATCGACGTGTACGGCGGTTTCCGCGGCGATATCGGCCAGACCGGCCTGACCTTCGACGTGGGTGCGATCCAGTACATGTACCCGGGAAAGAAAGCGGGGGCGGTGGATGCGGATACCACCGAGATTTACGCCGCTTTGGGCTGGAAATGGTTCACCGCCAAATATTCCTACTACGTCAGCGATGAGGTTTTTGGCTTCGCCAATGCCGACAGTTCCGACTATCTGGATATTTCCGCGAGCGTACCCATCGGCGAAACCGGCCTGACCGCTGGTGCGCATTGGGGCACATTCAGCTTTGAAAACAATTCCGCGCAGGACTACGACGACTGGAAAGTCAGCCTGGCCTATGACGTGGGCACGTTGAGCAAAGTCATGGATGGCGTGACCGTTGGCGTGGCGTATACCGACACCGATGCCGACCGTGCGGTCTGGACGGATGCCAATAGCGAGTTTCTGGGCAAAGACACGACGACCGTGTGGATTTCCAAGGCTTTTTAATCGCTTGGCTCACCGGAGCGGCGCGAATGCCCGCTCCATGTTCCCCTTGTTAATTTGGGAGATAGCATGAAATTCGTAACGGCAATCATCAAGCCGTTCAAGCTGGACGAAGTGCGCGAGGCGTTGTCCGCCATCGGCGTCACCGGCTTGACGGTCACGGAAGTGAAGGGGTTTGGGCGGCAGAAGGGCCACACCGAGCTGTATCGCGGCGCGGAGTACGTGGTCGATTTCCTGCCCAAAGTGAAGATCGAAGTGGCTATCAAGGCCGAGCTGCTGGAGCGCGTGATCGAGGCGATCGAGAAAGCGGCCAACACCGGCAAGATCGGCGACGGCAAGATTTTTGTCACCAGCCTGGAGCAGGTCGTGCGCATCCGCACGGGCGAAACCGGCCCCGACGCCCTTTGAGGAGCATGAACATGAAAACGCTATTTGCTTCACTGGGCTTGATGGCCTTCCTTCTCGCACCGGGCATGGGGTTCGCGCAAGAGACCGTCATGGAGCCCGCGATGGAAGCGGTGTCCGAAGCGGTCGAAACCGTGGCCGCAGTGGCTGAAGAAGCCGCCGCGCCGGTGCCGGACAAGGGCGACACCGCCTGGATGATGCTCTCCACCCTGCTGGTGATCCTGATGATCATCCCCGGCGTGGCGCTGTTCTATGGCGGCCTGGTGCGCGCCAAGAACATGCTGTCGGTGCTGACCCAGGTCATGGCCATCTTCTGCATGATTTCCATCCTGTGGGCGGTGTACGGCTATTCGCTGGCGTTCGGCGATGGCGGCAGCCTCAACTGGGCGATCGGCGACCTGTCCAAGCTGTTCCTGGCCGGCATTACTGCCGACAGCACGGCCGCGACCTTCACCGACGGCGTAGTGATTCCGGAACTGGTGTTCGTCGCCTTCCAGCTGACCTTCGCCGCTATCACCGTGGCGCTGATCACCGGCGGCCTCGCCGAGCGGGTGAAGTTCTCCGCCCTGATGGTGTTCGGCGCGCTGTGGTTCACCTTCTCCTACCTGCCGATCACGCACATGGTGTGGGCAACCGGCGGCTACCTGTTCGAAGCGGGTGACCTCGACTTCGCGGGCGGCACCGTGGTGCACATCAACGCCGGCATCGCCGCGCTGGTGGGCGCCATCGTGCTGGGCAAGCGCATCGGATACGGCCGCGACGCGATGCCGCCGCACAGCCTGCCGATGACCATGATCGGTGCCGCGCTGCTGTGGGTGGGCTGGTTCGGCTTCAACGCCGGCTCCAACCTCGAAGCCACCGGCGGTGCGGGTCTTGCCTTTATCAACACCATCCTCGCCACCGCGGCGGCGGGCATGGCCTGGATGCTGGCTGAGTGGGCGCTGCGCGGCAAGCCTTCCATGCTGGGCCTGGCTTCCGGCGTGGTGGCAGGTCTGGTGGCGGTCACCCCGGCAGCCGGTCTGGTCGGTCCGATGGGTGCGATCATCCTCGGTACGATTGCCGGCGTGGTCTGCCTGTGGGGCGTCACCGGCCTGAAAAAGATGCTGGGCTATGACGACTCGCTCGACGTCTTCGGCATCCACGGCATCGGCGGCATCATCGGCGCTATCGGCACCGGCATCTTCGTCTCGCCGGCACTGGGCGGCGTCGGTGTGGACGACTACACGATGGCTGGCCAGGTGGTGACGCAGGCCACCGGCGTGGGCATCACCATCGTCTGGTCGGGTGTGGTCAGCCTGGTGCTGTTCAAGCTGATCGACATGACCATGGGGCTGCGTGTCAGCGAAGAACAGGAACGCGAAGGCCTGGATACCGCAAGCCACGGCGAGCGGGCCTACAACCTCTGATCCATCCTTTCTCCTAAGGAAGCTGGGGCGCTCTAAGGGCGCCCCTTTTTTTGGTTCGCGGCCAAACCGAACTCCGCCAGCACCGGCGCGTGATCCGACGGCCGCTCCAGTTTGCGCATGTCGCGGTCGATGCTGGCGGCGGTGCAGGCGGCGGCGAGCGGTTCGGAAAGCAGGATGTGGTCGATGCGCAGGCCGTGGTTGCGGCGGAAGCCCATCATCCGGTAGTCCCACCAGCTGTAGCTTTTTTCCGGCTGTTCGAACAGCCGGAAGCTGTCTTTCAGGCCCAGCGCCAGCAGCGCGCGGAAGCGTTCGCGTTCGGGTTCCGACACCAGCACGCAGCCTTCCCAAGCCAGGGGGTCGTGGACGTCGCGGTCTTCCGGGGCGACGTTGTAGTCGCCAAGCACGGCGAGCCTGGGGTGGCGTGTCAGTTCGTCCTTCAGCCAGGCGATGAGGGCGTCGAACCAGGCGAGTTTGTAGGGGTACTTGTCGGAATCGAGGCTCTGGCCATTGGGGCAGTACACGCACACCAGGCGCACGCCGTCGACGGTGGCGGCGATGACGCGCTTCTGTTCGTCCTCCAGCCCCGGGATGCCGACCTGCACGTCGAGCGGTTCGCTGCGGCTGACGAGGGCGACGCCGTTATAGGTTTTCTGGCCGGCGAAGGCGACGCGGTAGCCGGCCGCTTCCAGCGCGGCGACCGGGAAGTTTTCATCGGTAAGTTTGGTTTCCTGCAGGCACACCACGTCGGGCTGGCGGGTGGCGAGAAAGTCCAGCAACTGGGGCAGGCGGACCTTGAGGGAGTTGACGTTCCAGGCGGCGATTTTCATGCCGCCGAGTGTAGCGCATACGACTCCACATGGGCTTCAGCCCACGGTGGATCGGAGTTTTTAGGGCAGCGGCGCCGGCCGGCGCGATCTTCAGGGGGCGGCTGGCGCCGGAGTCGTGGCGGTTTGCGGCTCCGGCTTGCGGCCGGGCGGAGCGGATTTGGGATAGCCTGCGCGATCCAGCATGGCTTGCCACTGGCCGGTTTCAAAGCCGTCGATCTTGTCGCTGCCGACCACCAGCACCGGCACGCTCAAACGGCCGGTGAGCTTTTGCAGTTCGGCCTGGGCACTGGGATTGGCCTGCGGGTCCTTGTTGCTGAAGGGCACGCCGCGCTCGGTGAGCAGTTGCCGCGCCTGGTCGCAGGGGGCGCCGCACGCGCTGGCGTAGAGGGTGATGGGGAATTTCTCGCGCGCGGTTTTGACCGCGTAGGATTCGCCGATCTCGATGAAGTTGCCCTTGAATGATTTTTGCTGGGCGTTGTGGACGCTGGGCGGCGGCGGCTGGTCGCTGTATACCGTGCGGCCCTGCGCATCCTTCCACTGGTACAGCTGGGCGGCGGCAAGCGACGCGCTTGCCGCCGCCAGGCAGACTGCCATCAAGAGGGTTCCTGCTTTCATGCCATGCTCCCGAAAGACGTGATCCCCCTTGTAACGGCCACCGTGGGGTGAAGCTTTAAACCCGGATTGTTCATTAGAGCGAGGTGCTTTGCGTAGGGTGCACTCTGTGCACCGATTGACGCCCGAAGGTGCACGGAGTGCACCCTACGCGCCATAAATCGTCTAATGAACAATCCGGGTTAAACCATGCCGTTGTGCCGCAGCAGGGCGTCGATTGTCGGCTCGCGGCCGCGGAAGGCCTTGAAGGATTCGAGCGCCGGCCGTGCGCCGCCCTGGGCGAGGATTTCGCTCCAGAAACGGTGGCCGACTTCGGGGTTGAGCACGCCGCCGTAGCCTTCGGCCTCGTCCTCGAACAGCGCGTAGGCATCGGCGGACAGCACTTCCGCCCACTTGTAGCTGTAGTAGCCGGCCGCGTAGCCGCCGGCGAAGATGTGCGAGAAGTTGTTGGGGAAGCGGTTCCAGGCGGGCGGGATGATGACCGCGACTTTCTTCCGGATGTCGTCGATCAGGTTCTGCGCAGTGCGGGGGCCGTTGGGGTCGAAGTCGTCGTGCAGGTGCATGTCGAAGCTGGCGAACTCGATCTGGCGCAGCGTCTGCAGGCCGGCCTGGAAGTTCTTCGCCGCCAGCATCTTGTCGAACAACGCGCGCGGCAGCGGCTCGCCGGTGTCGACGTGGGCGGTCATGTGCTTGAGCACATCCCATTCCCAGCAGAAGTTTTCCATGAACTGGGAGGGCAGTTCGACCGCGTCCCATTCGACGCCGTTGATGCCGGACACGCCGAGTTCCTCGATCTGCGTCAAGAGGTGGTGCAGGCCGTGGCCGGCCTCGTGGAACAGGGTAATGACATCGTCGTGGGTGAACAGCGCAGGCTTGTCGCCGACCGGCCCGGAGAAGTTGCAGTTGAGGTAGGCTACCGGCGTCTGGATGCCGTCGCTTGTTTTGCGGCGGGTGATGACGTCGTCCATCCAGGCGCCGCCGCGCTTGGAGGCGCGCGCGTAGAGGTCGAGGTAGAACTGGCCGATGCGCTGACCGGTGTGGTCGGAAAGCGTGTAGAACTTGACGTCGGGGTGCCATACCGGCGCGCTGTCTTCGCGCACATGCAGGCCGTAGAGCGTCTCGATCAGCTTGAACAGCCCGGCGAGCACGCGCGGCTCGGGGAAATACTGCTTCACTTCCTGATCCGAAAAGCTGTAGCGGGCGATGCTCAACTTTTCCGACGCGTAGGTCGTGTCCCACGCCTGCAGGTCTGCGAGGCCCAGCTCGTCGCGGGCGAAGGCCTTGAGTTCGGCGTAATCCTTCTCGGCATAGGGGCGTGCACGGACGCCAAGTTCGTCGAGAAACTTCAGCACCTCGGTCGGGGTGTCGGCCATCTTGGCTGCCAGCGAAACCTCGGCGTAGCTTTTGAAACCGAGCAGCTCGGCCGCTTCGCGGCGCAGCCTGAGAATGCTGCCGATCAGCGGCGTGTTGTCGAGGTGCACGGTTGTTGACGCTTCAGCGTCTTTACAACCGTGGCCTACCCCTTGCGGGTGCTCGGGCTTGCCGAATTCGGAAGCGCGGGTGACGTAGGCGCGGTACAGCTGCTCGCGCAGCGCGCGGTTGTCGGCGTACTGCATCACCGGCAGGTAGGACGGCATATGCAGCGTGATCTTCCAGCCGGTCTTGGCGTCGGCCTCGGCGGCGGCTTTCATCATCGCCAGCACGTCGTCCGGCACGCCGGCCAGCTCGCCCGCATCGTCGAGGTAGAGCGCGAAGTCGTTGGTGGCGTCGAGAATGTTCTCCTCGAACTTGGCGGACAGCTGCGCCAGCTCTTCCTGCACCTGCATGAAGCGCGTTTTCTTGTCGTCCGGCAGTTCGGCGCCGCCGAGGCGAAAGTCGCGCAGTTCGTTCTCCACGATCTTCTTGCGCGGCGCGGACAGCGTGGTGTAGCCGGGGCTCGCCTTCAAGGCCTTGAACTTGGCGAACAGCGCCTCGTTCTGTCCCAGTTCGGCGTAATAGACGGTGATCTTCTGCAGGTTGGCGTTGTAGACCTCGCGCAGCTCGGGCGAATCCATCACCGAATGCAGGTGCGACACCTGGCCCCAGGCGCGGCCCAGCTTCTCGTTGGCGTCGTCGAGCGGGGCAACGAAGGCGTCCCACTCGGCCGGCGTGTCGGCGGCCTCGGCGCGCGTCACTGCGCCGCGGGCGTCGGCCAGCAGCTGGTCGATGGCGGGGGTGACGTATTCGGGCTTGATTTCGGCGAAGCGCGGCAGACCGGAAAAGTCGAGCAGGGGATTGGTGCCCATCGGGGTATTCATGGCAAATCTTTCAAAAGAGGACGCGGGAAATGCGGAGGAAAAGCGACAATGTTCAACGATTATAATTTGAGCCCGGCTCCGCTGCGTTTCAACCCCAAGACAACCATGGCTATAGACCCCATCGCCCCCTACCGGGGTGTCCATCCGCAACTCGCCGCTGGCGCCTGGGTGCATCCGCGCGCCACGGTGATCGGCGAGGTCAGCCTCGGCCGCGATGCTTCGGTGTGGCCGGGCGCGGTGATCCGCGGCGACGTCAATTCGATCGCCATCGGCGAGGCGAGCAACATCCAGGACAACAGCGTGCTGCACGTGTCGCACAGGACGCCGGCCAACCCGGTGGGCGGGCCACTCGTCATCGGCGCGCGCGTCACCATCGGCCATAGCGTTATCCTGCATGCCTGCACCATCGAGGATGAATGCCTGATCGGCATGGGCAGCATCATTCTCGACCGCGCGGTGGTACAGAAGCACGTCCTGCTGGGCGCCGGCTCGCTGGTGCCGGAAGGCAGGATCCTCGAATCCGGCCATCTGTATCTCGGCCGTCCAGCGAAAATGGTGCGCCCGCTGACCGAGGAAGAAATCGCCTATTTCAACTATTCCGCCGAGCACTATGTAACGCTGGCGCGGTCATACTCGCCCTGACCCCTGACCCCATGAAATTCGCCAAACCCGCTCTGATCGCCATCGCCGTGCTCGCCCTCGTCGGCGCGCTGGCCTACACCCTGATGGACAAGCCCAGCGCGCCGGCGGCCACCTTCACCACGCTGGAGGGCCGGTCCATCGTTCTCGGCGAACTGCGCGGCAAAGTGGTGCTGGTCAATTTCTGGGCGACCTCCTGCCCCGGTTGCATCAAGGAAATGCCGGGCATGGTGGAAACCTACAATCAGTACAAGGACCGCGGCTTCGAGATCGTTGCGGTGGCGATGCGCTACGATCCGCCCAATTACGTGGTCAATTTCGTGCGGACGCGGCAGCTGCCGTTTCCGGTCGTGCTCGACGTCGACGGCGAGCATGCGCGCGCCTTCGGCAACGTGCAGATCACCCCCACCAGTTTCATCATCGGCAAGGACGGCCGCATCCTCGAACAGAAGCTGGGCGAGCTCGACTTCGTCCGGCTGAAGGCGCTGCTGGACAAGGAGTTGTCTTGATCAAGGTTTTTTTCGCGGCCGCATTGCTGCTGATGCTGGGCGCGTGCGGTTCGCTTCCCGCGCAGCCTGCCGCCGGCAAGCCTTCGCCGGCCGGGCCGCCGCCCCCGCCGATGCCGGACGACCGCATCGTCTGTACGGCCGACGTCAAACTGTGCCCCGACGGCAGCTACGTCAGCCGCGACCCGGCCCGTGGCTGCGCGTTCAACCTCTGCCCGGGCGAACGCCCCCAATAACTTTTCTGGATTTTCATTCATGGCGCAATACGTTTACTCCCTCAACCGTGTCGGCAAGATCGTTCCGCCGAAGCGGCAGATCCTCAAGGACATTTCGCTCAGTTTTTTCCCCGGCGCCAAGATCGGTCTTCTGGGCCAGAACGGCTCCGGCAAGTCCTCGCTGATCCGCATCATGGCCGGTGTGGACCGTGACTTCGAGGGCGAGGCGATCCCGATGCCGGGCATCCGCATCGGCTACCTGGCGCAGGAGCCGCAGCTTGACCCGGCGCACACGGTGCGGCAGGCGGTGGAAGCGGGACTGGGCGAGATCGTCGGGGCCAAGGCCCGGCTCGATGAAATCTATGCCGCCTACGCCGAACCCGATGCCGACTTCGACAAGCTGGCCGAGGAGCAGGCCAAGTGCGAGGCGATCCTCGCTACCGCCGGCGCCGACCTCGACACGCAGATGGAAATCGCCGCCGATGCCCTGCGCCTGCCGCCGTGGGATGCGGTGGTCGGCAATCTGTCGGGCGGCGAGAAGCGACGCGTCGCGCTGTGCCAGCTCTTGCTGTCCAACCCCGACATGCTGCTGCTCGACGAGCCGACCAACCACCTCGACGCCGAGTCGGTCGACTGGCTGGAGCAGTTCCTGGTGCGCTACCCCGGCACCGTGGTGGCGGTGACGCACGACCGCTACTTCCTCGACAACGCCGCCGAGTGGATTCTCGAACTCGACCGCGGCCACGGCATCCCGTGGAAGGGCAACTACACCAGCTGGCTGGAGCAGAAGGAGGCGCGGCTGGAGACCGAGTCCAAGCAGGAGCATGGTCGCATCAAGACGATGAAGCAGGAGCTCGAATGGGTGCGGCAGAACCCCAAGGCGCGCCAGGCCAAGTCGAAGGCGCGCCTGGCGCGCTTCGAGGAACTCAACTCGGTCGAATACCAGAAGCGCAACGAGACGCAGGAAATCTTCATCCCGGTGGGCGAGCGGCTGGGCGACAAGGTGATCGACTTCCACCACGTGACCAAGTCCTTCGGCGACCGCCTGCTGATCGACGACCTGAGCTTTTCGGTTCCGCCCGGCGCCATCGTCGGCATCATCGGCCCCAACGGCGCCGGCAAGTCGACCTTCTTCAAGATGATCACCGGCCAGGAAAAACCGGACAGCGGCGAAGTCGAGATCGGCCAGACGGTGAAGCTCGCCTACGTCGACCAGAGCCGCGATGCCTTGAGCGCCGACAAGACCGTGTTCGACGAAGTCGCCGAAGGCCGCGACATCCTCACCGTCGGCCGCTACGAAACGCCGTCGCGCGCCTACCTCGGCCGCTTCAACTTCAAGGGCGGCGACCAGCAGAAGCGCGTCGGCAACCTGTCCGGCGGCGAGCGCGGGCGGCTGCACATGGCGAAGACGCTGATCGCCGGCGGCAACGTTCTGCTGCTCGACGAACCGTCCAACGACCTCGACGTGGAAACCCTGCGCGCGCTGGAAGACGCGCTGCTGGAATTTGCCGGCTGCGTGCTGGTGATCTCGCACGACCGCTGGTTCCTCGACCGCATCGCCACCCACATCCTCGCCTTCGAGGGTGACTCGCAGGTGGTGTTCTTCCCCGGCAACTATCAGGAATACGAGGCGGACAAGAAAAAACGCCTGGGCGAGGAAGGTGCGAAACCCAAACGCATCCGCTACAAACCGATCAGCCGTTAAACTGCTTTGCCTGCTAACAGGGGTGGATCATGACGCACGAAACCCGCATTGCGCTGTTGATTGACGCGGACAACAGCCCGGCCGGCAAAATCGATGAAGTTCTAGACGAACTGGCAAATTATGGAGTCATCAACATACGGCGTGCCTATGGTGACTGGAAGAGTAGGCATTTGAATGCATGGGAGGACGTACTCCATGAATACGCCATCCAGCCGATCCAGCAGTTCGCCTACACAAAGGGCAAGAATGCAACCGATGCCGCAATGATTATCGATGCAATGGATCTGCTCTATACCAAGCAGCTTGATGGGTTTGGTATCGTTTCCAGCGATTCGGATTTCACGCCGCTGGTGATGCGTATTCGCGCCAATGGCCTGAAAGTATTCGGATTCGGTGAAAAAAAGACGCCGTCTCCCTTTGTCAGTGCATGCTCCAAGTTTCTCTATCTTGAAACCCTGGGGGCGCCAGTCGAGACTGATATCAAGGTGACAGCAGCAGAAACTGGAAGTGTCGCTGCTCCAGCGCCTAAGGCGGTTGCAGTCAGGTTGGCCGCCAAGGAACTCAAAAGCGACACCCGCCTGGTAAGTTTGTTGCGCAAGGCTGTCGAGGCCGGGGCTGACGACGATGGCTGGGCTGGCTTGGGGGCAGTCGGCCAGCATATTTCCAAGCAGGCTTCATTTGACTCACGCAACTATGGTTATGCCAAGCTGAAAGACTTGTATCAGGCGATCGGCCTGTTCGAAATTCAAACCAAGGACAAGGGCGTTTATGTGCGTGACAAGCGGGCGTCGCAGCGACAGTCGACCATTGCTGCGCAATAAGGCTTTTTACCCGCTGATCCTAAGCCACCCATGATTCTCGATATATTGGCCGAGGCCGACCGCTACGCCGCCTTGCACCCCTTGTTCGCACGCGCCTTCGCGTTCCTGCGCGGCACCGATTTGAAGACGCTGGCACCGGGCAGGCATGTCATTCAGGGCGACCAGCTGTTCGCCATCGTCGAGGGGTGCACAGGCCGCACACGGGCGCACGCGAAACTGGAATGCCACCGCCGCTATATCGACATCCAGCTGGTGCTCGAAGGTGTCGACGAAATGGGATGGAAGCCCCTCGCCGAATGCGTGGATCCAGCGACGGATTACGATGCGGCGCGCGACATCCAGTTTTTCAACGATGCGCCGGCCAGCTGGATCGCTACCCCGCCGGGGTCGTTCTGCCTGTTTTTCCCCGACGACGCGCACGCACCGCTGGTGAGCGCGGGCATGATCCGCAAGGTGGTGGTGAAGATCGCGGTAAGCAATTAGCCGCAGCGGTTGCACCTTGCTGTCGCCCCGGTCAGTTGCCGAGCAGGGATTCGTTTAGTTCCAGTTCCAGTTGCTGCAATTCCAGCAAGGCTTCGCCATGGGTGTGATCCAGCTCCAACGCTTTCTGGAAATCTACGGCGGCTTCGCGCGGACGCTTCAGGCCCAGGCTTGCGCGGCCCGCGGCCATCCAGGCCTCGGGGTTGTAAGGCTCTGCACGCACCCATTCCTGGGTAAGCCGTGAAAGATCACGCCATTTCTTTTTTGCGCTGAGGTCGCAGGCAGCGAGGAAGTAACCGCTGCTGCTGCGGGAGGGGTTTTCCCAGAAGGATCGCTGGACGGGAGCGTCGGTTTCTGGAAAGCCGCTCAATTGCTCCATCCAGCCGATGGGAATGGCGAAATGAAAAATGCCGCCGCTATGGGATTTGAAGGTGAGGATGCCGATGAGCTCCCCATTGTCATTGAACAGGCCGCCGCCACTCGCACCGGGATTGAACTGGGCTGAAGTCTGGATCACTCTGCCGTCATAACAGGGGCAGGTGTACAGGCCCTTGATCTTGCCCCTGTTGACGGCGAACCTGCCGCCGGAATAGCCCACTGCATAGACATTTTGACCCACTTGGGTCCCATCCGGCTCGGCGATGGGCGGTGGCTTTCCAAGATAGCCAGGCAGCTTGAGCAGGCACAAATCCCGGAGGGCATCCCCCATTTCGACCGTGGCAAGCCAGGACTCCTTGCCCCGGGACGCTCTGATCTGGCTGGCGTTGCGCACCACATGGCAGTTGGTGAGAAGACGCTCCGGAGCTATCAGTACCCCGGAGCCGAGTTCTTTTTTGCCATCGTTGCGGATGACGTCAATTTTCAATACCCAGCCCCCCCACTCAGGCAGGCTGGAAGCGGCAGATGTGCCAACGCCAACCAGCAAAAACAGCAGCAGGACCGGGGTGAGAAAAAAGAAGTTGTTACGTTGCAGCATGAATATTTATGCGGATCTTGGCTGATACACGTGATTCAAAAATTCAATGTTCAGTATGTCAGGATCATCTATAAATACAAACAGGAGGGGTAATGATAATCAGTTAAGAAAGACCAGCTTCAGGGCCGGTAGTTTCCGGCTTCACTGGCGTGAACCTTGCGCTGCTGGTCTGGTTTTAGAAGGAGATACATCATGAAAACCATTCGAATGAGTAGTGTGTTGGCAGGCATGTTGGGAGCAGCCACGTTGTTTCTTGTGGTTCCCCTTTCCATGTCCGCTTCTCCTGGTATGGGGTGGGACGTCACTTACTATACTGGTGAAGGTGAGCCCATTACGGCAGAAAGCAGTTCTTATCGAAGTTCTGCGCCGGGCCAGGGATCGGGATTTGACCTGTTCAATGCAGGCGAAGGCGTGAAAGTTGCAGACTTTGAATCAGCCTACATGGGCACCGCCATGGGATCGGGAGCGAGTGGCGCCGGTTGGGACGCCTTCCGTTCAGGAGAGGGCGACCCACTGCCCTATTGATCCGGCCAGATTTATCCGTGAGTTCGTTCGTGCTGAGCCTGTCGAAGCACAGCCCTTCGACAGGCTCAGGGCGAACGGTAGTCATGTTTAATTCGTGCCGGATCAATAGTGTAGTGCTGCATTCTTGACGGCAC
>JAUYCF010000013.1 GCA_030692355.1 Thiobacillus sp. | reverse complement strand
CGCCTTCATCCAGTGCCCGATGGATGTGCCCGGCTGCAACAACGACCCCAAAACCAACCAGAGCGGGCAGACCCTGGCGGACGCCAACCTGCTCAAGCTGCGCGTCACCTACGGCATCCCCGAGAACAAGCAGATCCCGCTTGCCGGCCCCTTCATGAGCGGAATTCTAAAATTCATCCACGAGAACATCAGCCCGGACCCTGACCCCTTTCGGGTAAGTCTCTTCAATGATGGCCGCATCCCCGTCGTCGTCCACACCGTCATGCGCATGCAAAGCCCCGCCTATGAGAACGCCAACGTCAGCCTTCCCGGCCCCGGCAACGACGGCAAGCCGGAAGACCCCGGCCCGGTGTCGGGAGGCGGGGAACTGCCGAAGTGCCCGGTGACGGATCCGGCGTGCACCGCGGAGCCGAAGCCAAATTTGGATGATCTCCCGTCAATCTGTGATCCGAGCGATCCGGCATGCGCCAGCAAGCCGCCGTGCCTGAATTTAACGCCTATCCCATAACACACCATGCGTCTTTATAACGTCCTCCGTACCTTGCTTGCGGTGCTGTTTCTGGCCGGGCTGTCTACGATGGCACTTGCCGAAATCAGCCCTCAGCCCCGTCCTGCTTGCGACCCGACCAAGATGAGCTGCACACCGAATGCACTACCAAAGCCATGTGCCCCACAGAATTGCCTGGCCGACTCGGCAGCGCAGGCAAAATTCGAGCAGGAGAACAACTGCACGTTCCCGGCGTCGGCGTGCGGGGATTTCAATGCGGACACCCAATGTTGCGGTAAAGACCCGAGGACCGGCAAGGCCAAGGTGGTGGACAAGGTGATGACCACCAAAGATGTGATAGCAATAGGAGCGGACAGCTTCACCTGGGCGAATTACCTGATAACCTGTCCTGACAAAAAGCAGAACATTGCGCCGCCGAATGCGCTTTGGCAGCAGTGCGAAAAGGGTGAATTTCACTCGCCGGATGACAAGTATAAAATCGAAGAAGTCCGCAAAACCGGAATAGCCCGCGACTATTGCATTGACGGGTGTAGCACTCCGCCTGCTGCGGTTGCAGGGGCGTTAGCCATCGGGATATTTCTTGTCCCAGATCGCAATAATCCCACCGGGTATTCCGCCGCATCAAGTTTCAAACAAGCCTGTGTCAACCACGACGTTTGTTATCAGACGTGCAAGGATGATCAAAAAATCTGCGATACCAAGCTTAAGAACGATTCCAAGGAGGCGTGCCAGACTATTCCGTCGGGGCATTGGACCTTTTCCCTGGTAATAGGCAAACCTGTAAACACACGCGAAGCGTGTGTAAATGCCGCTGACGAGATGTTTAAGTTCCTTAGTGATCTCAAATTTGGGTTGCCTGCTTTCAATCTGCGTCGCCAACAGTATTGCCAGTGTTGTTAAATCATTTTAGAAGGAGACAAGAATGAAGTTTTTTAAACTGTTTGTTGGCGCGGTGTTGCTTACTGCGTTGTCCGGCGGTGCGCTTGCCGAGCTTAAGCTAATTAAAAGCGAAAGATTATCGTCGGATGACGCTGGTTCATATATTAAACTGGTTTCTGAAGACGGACGCCCCTACTGGGTTACGCTAAAGGCCATAAGGCCTGATCTGGAGACAAGATCATACTTTTTGCAGCTAGAGAATTTTTTCGATGGCAGTTCACTCCAAAGTGTTGCTCTAGATAAGCAACGTGCGCCAGCACATATGTCACCCGTTCCACAGCAGGGCCTGCTTGCCGTGGGAACTCACATGGCAGAGTGGAGCGTCATCAAGTTGAACAAGGCGTTAACCAAAGTGGAAAAATACGGCGATCTCAAGTCAATGCTGTTTGTTGGGGCAACCGTAAAGATTGGCGACAAATACATAGTTGGTGGCCTAATCAAGGACAACCCCATCCGAGTTGACAAAGACAACAATCCAATCGTAGTTAGTAAGCCTATTTTGATAAAGATGAGCAATGATCTCAAAATCGAAATAGAGCGAAGAGTGCAATCAATGAAGGAAGGACGGCCTGGCAGTATTTTTGTTGCAGCAGACAAAACCTATGTGACCATGGGTTTCATGGACGGCTCCGAAATTTGGGAAATCTCTCCCGACCTTGCGCCCTTGAAAAAAATCAAACTTCCGGGGACGGGGGCAACAGGGATTCCATTGCGGGATGGTGGCTTTGCCGTCGTTTACACCTCACTCCCGGATTTGGGCGTTTTTGTGGAAAGATTTAATGCAAGCGCTCAGTCCTTATGGAAAAAGAAAATCTATACAGTTGCAATGACTGGTGCCGGCGCAGCAGATGTCCTGTGCGAACTGCCGGACGGCCTGTGTCTGGTGGCTGGCAACAATGATCGTCTGCTGGTTGCCCGGATCGATGCCAACGGCCAGCGCGTGCGGATAACAGAGGACACGCGCAGTGGATTGAGCGTACCTTCAAATCCTGCTGGATATCTGGTCGGCGTACGCGATAACAAGATACACGTGCGCGGTAGGGCGAGGAATCCGGACGCAGGCGCAACCGTAACCTCGTTTCACTTCGTCGAAATCGCCGCCCCGTAACTGGGGCACGACTGAATGCCATGACGACACGCCGCCACTTTTTCAGCGTTTTACTACCCGCGCTTTCCCTTGTGACTGCCCCCAGCCTGCGCGCCGAGATCCTCAAAGGACAAAACGCCAAAATGCACGGCCAGCGCGACCGCTCCCTGTGGCTTGCCGCGCAGCGGTTGAAAGGGGTGCGTCTGGCCAAGCCGGGCGATCAGATCCAGGTCATCTTCTTCGTCGATCTGAACTGCCCCGCCTGCGCGAAT
>JAUYCF010000002.1 GCA_030692355.1 Thiobacillus sp. | reverse complement strand
GTGCCGTCAAGAATGCAGCACTACACTATTGATCCGGCACGAATTAAACATGACTACCGTTCGCCCTGAGCCTGTCGAAGGGCTGTGCTTCGACAGGCTCGGCACGAACGAACTCACGGATAAATCTGGCCGGATCAATAGGCGCAAAAGCGCATTCTCCGATGCCTGGGTCATCAGGGGTGGGCAGGGGTATTGCGGGCCTGCGAGCGTAGCAAGTTCTCAATGAACAATCGGCTAAAGCCTGTCCACAACACGACGGGTATAAGGGTGGGAAAAATGAGGTTGCCGATTTGATAGCCGAGCGCGATGGCCTCCCTGCGCCAGCCGGACAAACCCGCCTGCGCTGCAATGTCGGGGCCGAGTTTTACGCCGATTTGTACCAGCAAATCGAAAGCGATGCCCCAGCTCTGGAAGGGCAGGAGCGCAATGGCGCCGACCAGGATTTTCCACCACTTGGCGCCCGCGGCAAGCATCAGCGCGACGAAAAACGCCAGTCCGTACGTGTAGAGCAGGGGATTCACTTCCAGCACCAGCAGGCCGGTCAGCCCCGGCTCGGGGTGTACCTCGATGGCGGTCACGAATACCAGGTCGATTTCCGGCTGCTCCAGCGCGGACACGATGCCGGGTTGGAACCCGTCCACCAGCAGGTGCGCCAGTGCGCCGGCGACGGCGGTGTGATAGTGCGCGCTGAAATACCAGGCCACGAGACAAGGCGACAACCACAGGAGGGTGCGCAGAACAAACTTCCCGAGCGTAGGGGTACCCGCCATCATGGCGCTGTCGCTTGTTGCACCCCGACACCACCTGCCGATGGAGGCGGGGGTGCGTCGGAGGAGGATGAGGACGGCGGCAGCATCCGAATCCAGACCAGCCAGACAATCAGCACATCAAGCATGATGAGCGCCTGCCACAGATAAAGATGCGCCCACTCGAAGACCGTCATATTCCACTGGCCGAGATAGAAAAGGCTGATCACGCGCACGATATTCAACACCTGCACCGCGGACAGACCGGCCAGGATGCCGAGTACGCGGTGCTTCCAGGGCGCAGGAAAGGCGAGCATGGCGGCAATGAGAACAATGGCCGCCTCAATGCCGTTGCACCCCGCCTCGATGGAAACCGCGAAGCCGTTGGTCGTGCTCTGCAGAATCTTGCCGTACGCGGCAACGTTCGAATCGAAGAGCGTGATCAGGCCGGCACTGATTTGCGCCAGCGCTGCGGTCCACGGCAGTACGACGGCGTTTTGCACAGGCTGCGTCAACTCGGCCGCGAACAGCATGACCAGAATGACAACGAAGAGAATGAAGAAGCGCAACATAAGCGAATGGATTGAAATCGTATCTATCAAAAATAGTTCAGTAATGGAACTCGCCTGCCATCCAATGGCGGCATTGCCTTTGTAGGAGCGGCTTTAGCCGCGACAGATCGAACAGTGGCAATCGCGGCTAAAGCCGCTCCCACAAAAAGAAAGAATGCCGCCCTGATGAATTATCCGGGCTTATGTGAGGGGTGCAACAAATGCCACGCCTCGCACACAAACAACAAGGGGCGCGTGCGCGCCCCCAGATTTGCTGCAATTACATTTACCTTGACTGCCTGCGCATTGCTACAAAGCCTGTCATAGCCAGGAGGGCTACAAGCATGATCATCGCCCACTCGGAGAGCGTGGGGATGCTCGTGGCGACGAGGGATGTGACGGTCAAGACCGCGCTGGCAGGGGCCGCGTTGTTCCCGTTGTTGGTCACCAAATCACCGGCGGCCACCGTGTTGGTAAGGCTTCCCGCAGAAGCGGCAGTCACATTCACGCTCACCGCACAGGTGCCGGTCGAGGCGGGGTTGAGGCTGGCCGCCGGGATCGTGCCTCCCGTCAAGGTCACTGTGCTGCCCCCAGCGGGGGCGGTCACTGTGCTGCCGCAGGTGGTGCTGGCATTCGGTGTGGCTGCGATTACCATGCCACCGGGCAAGTTGTCGGTTAGCGAGGTAATGGTGTCGGCGGTGTCAACGCTCGAGTTGGACAGCGTGATGGTGAGGGTCGACACCCCTCCCGCACTGATCGAGGCCGGGCTGAAGCTCTTGCTGACCGTGGGTGCAACAGGACCGGTTACCAGGGGCGCATTGAATGAGCATCCCCCGATCGTATTGCCGCCAGCGCCTGCCATCGTCACCGCACCGGTTGCACCGGTTCCCGCCAGTGCTCGGCCTGTCAGATTGGAACCCGCACCCACCGTGATGCTGGCATCCGCGATCACGGTTCCCCTGAAGGTGGTTCCATTGAGCGTCGCGGACGTTCCGACCTGCCAGTAAATATTGCACGGGTTCGCAGTGCCAATCACACTCGAACCAATGTTCGCGGTCAGCGAACTCCCAACATTGAATATAAATACCCCCGTCCCGGTGGGGTCGTTGAGCGTCAGGGTTGTCCCAGCCGGCAAATCGGCCGTACCCACAGAATAGATGCCTGGGGTGAGGGCTCCGACTGTCGATAGATCGTTGGCCAACGCAGTCCCCGGCCCCTGGTTGAGCGCACTGAAGGCTGCGATGGCATCGGCGCGTGCCTGCTGTACGACCGCATCATTCGCCAAGTGGACGATATAAGGGGGAATCGTGCTCGATGGAGGAAAGTTGGTGATGGTGGCGGTGGGGGACGAGCCCACATCCCCGCTGACCTGCGTGCCGGTCCCGGTCGACCCGGTCACGCCCGAGTTGCCAAGAGCGCCGAACTGCTGGGCTACGCCCAGTGGCGGGGCCACTTGGGCCTGCGCTGTGGCGGAAACCAAAACAAATGCAGTGAGTCCCAGGCTTGCCAGCAAGCCACGAGTTATTCGACTGAGTCTGGAGTCCCTTGCGGCAACACGGGGCATACCATATTGGACCTGAGTGGCAGAGGCGTTCTGATCGTTCATGGCATGGCCCTTGGAAAATTTGTAAGTCATTAATCCCTCTCCTTTTATTTATTGCAGCTTTCTAGCAAGGTAAAACAGTTCAGGACGGTTGGATACTAGCACCCTCGCTAATAATGTAGACAAGTATTGAGAGGTATCAGGGCCGTTACAGGCGCCGACCTCCGATGACACACATCTGCGGTCCGGCGCGGCCCCCTCACGTTGGCGTCGCTGCGGTCGGACCGGAATGGCGTACTTGGCCTGCCGTTGCTGCATGCTGAACGGGCACAGCATCGCCTTGGCGACCGCGCACATCGGGCAGCAATCGGCTTATTTCCTTCTTGACCACGGCGTAGCATTCGCATGCGTGGGTCTCCAGTCCGGACCGGTCAAGCACTTCGATGTGGCCACGGCGGTAACTGATCAAGCCCGCGCGCTGCAATTTTCCGGCGGCCTCCGTAATGCCTTCGCGACGCACGCCGAGCATGCTGGCGACCAGTTCCTGCGTCATGACCAGCTCGTTCGAAGGCAATCGATCGAGCGTCAGCAACAGCCAGCGGCACAGCTGCTGCTCGATCGAATGGTGCCGATTGCAGGCCGCGGCCTGCATCATCTGGGTAATCAGCGCCTGGGTGTAGCGCAGCAGCAAACGCTGCATCGAGCCGGCGCGATTGAATTCCTGCAGCAGCTTGCTGCGCTCCAGGCGGTAGGCGTGGCCCGCGGTCTGCACCACAGCCGAGCTGGGCGTGGTGTTGCCGCCCAGGAACAGCGCAATGCCGACGACGCCTTCATTGCCCACCCCGGCGGATTCGGCCGATGCGCCGGATGCCATGATGTAGTGCAGCGACACGATGGCGGTGGTGGGGAAATAGGCGTGCTGCAACTGACCATCGGGCTCGTAGAGGACTTCGCCGAGCGCCAGCGGCACCTGTTCAAGATGCGCAGCCAGTGGCTCGAATTCCGCCGCGGGCAGGGCGGCGAGAAGCTGGTTCTGATTCGGGCTATGGAGTGATGGCATAGGTAATCGTCGGGATGTTGTGTTTTTATTTCCTGGCGGCGAGCTTCACGCCGATGCCGCGGTAGCCGATGAAGCGGGAGGACTGGTTGAACATCGGCTCCCCGCTCACCCGAAATGTTTCTTGCGAGCCATCGGCGTTGGTGCGGCTGAAGGCGAAATCCAGAAAGGGCTGCCGCGCGGCAATCCTGGCCTGCAGCACTTTCCGCTCCGCCTCGTTCCAGCCTGCGGCCTGAGCGCCGCCAGATTTTCCCGCCAGGGCGTCGCTCTGGATGCCGAGCATCTCCAGGACCGGGCCGGAAACCTTGGTGAAGTTCATGTTCTCGTCCTGCTCCCAGTACCAGTCGGAGGCCAGTTCGGTCAGGCTGCGATAGCGGGCCTCGCTCTCGCGCAGCTCGGCGGTGCGTTCCTCCACCGTCTGTTCCAGCACCTTGCTGTAATGCTCGAGTTTTTTGTATAGCAGACGCACTTCCAGCATGTTGCGGATGCGCGTCCTGACTTCGAGCAGGTCGAACGGCTTGCTGATGAAGTCCTTGGCGCCGGCCTGCAACGCGCGCAGTTTGTGGCTTGGTTGGGCGGTGATCACGAGGACCGGCAGGTAGTCGTCGGCAGCATTTTCCTTGAGACCTTCCATCACCTGGAATCCGTCCATGCCGGGCATCTGCAGGTCGAGCAGGATCAGGTCGTACTGGTTCTTGCGATGCAGCGTGCAGACCTCGCCCGGATTCGTCGTCGAGGCAACGCGGGTGTAACCGGCTTCATGCAGCAATTGCTCCAGAAGCTGCACATTGGCATCCTGATCGTCGACGATCAGGATGTTTGCATTCAGGATTTCGGCGTTGCTAACCATAAAATTTGCTTCCTTCGTTTGTAGCATAATCCAGCCCCATTCCCACGCTGGCCGCGGTGCGTGAAGAGGACGCGGTGAAGAATGCTGGCGTTAAACATGTCGTCGGCACACAGCATTACAGGGGCGCCGGGTCGATTACGCTGTACGGTTCTATTTCCGCCAGTTCCAGCGCCATGTCCAGCGCCTGCATGAATTCGTCGACCTTGATCGGTTTGGTGAGATAGCGGAAGAATCCTGCCTCCAGGCCCTTCTTGATGTCGCGTGGCATGGCATTGGCGCTGATGGCCAGCACCGGGATGTGCGCCGTGGCCGGATCTTCGCGCAGGATTTTCAGCGCCTGGATGCCGCTCAGACCAGGCAGGTTGATGTCCATCAGGATCACCTCCGGCAGATGGGCGCGCACCAGCGCAATGCCGAGGTTGGCATCGCGCGCGCTCAGCATGCGCACGTGCGGATGGCCCTCGATGATCTGCTCGACCAGCATCAGGTTGGCCGGATTGTCTTCCACATAAAGCAGGGTGCGCAGCGCCGCGTTTTCATGCGCTTGCGGCGCAAGTTCCGCGGCCATCGCATGTTCGGCGGCAAGTTGGGGCATCGCATCGCGGACCAGTTCGATCCAGAATTCGCTGCCCACGCCGACCGTGCTTGCCACCCCGATGCTGCCGCCCATCAGTTCGACCAGTTGCCTGGTGACCACCAGGCCGATGCCGGTTCCTTCCTCGGCGCCGGTTTCCTGCCCCAGACGGTTGAACGGCTGAAACAGCTGCGCCAGCTTTTCCGGCGGCAATCCCGCACCGCTGTCCTGGATGCGGATGCGCAGGTGTTCCGGCGTCGCGGTGCACTTCACCTCGACCATTCCGTGGTTGCGGTTGTATTTGATCGCATTGGACAGCAGGTTGATCAGCGCCTGCTTGACCCGGGTGTGGTCGGCATGGGCAAACCAGGTGGGGTCCACTTTGTCGAAGACGATGTTGATGCCGCGCTGTTGCGCCTGCGGCCCGATCATGGCCTCGCATTCGTGCAGCACGTCGGACAGCGACAAGGGCTCCAGCGACAGCGACAGCTTGCCGGACTCGATCACCGCGAGATCGAGGATTTCGTTGATCAGGTCCAGCAGATACCAGCCGGCCTTGATGATCTGGTGCAGTCTTATGACCTGCGTGGCCGTTGGCGGCGGTGCACCGCTTTCCAGCAACTGCGCAAAGCCGAGGATGGCATTGAGCGGCGTGCGCAGTTCATGGCTCATGCTGGAAAGGAAATTCGATTTCGCCAGGTTGGCTTTTTCCGCCACCGCCTTGGCACTCTCCAGCTCGGCGTTCTTGTCCTGCAGCGCCTTGTAGAGCTGTGCCCGCTCCGCTTCCACCAGCTTGCGCGCCGTGTTGTCGGTGCCGATCAAAAGATAGCCGATGATTTTGCTGTCAGCGTCGCACAGTGCCGTGACGGAGACCACCGCCGGAAAGCGGCTGCCATCCTTGCGGATGTAAGTCAGCTCGTAGATGTCCTCGATCCCGCGCGAGGCCTTGAACACCAAGGCCTCGAAGCCCGGTGTGATCGGGGTGCCGAGCTCGACGCTCAAGGCCTTGGCGCGCGCAACCACTTCCTGCGGATCGGAAATATCGGCCGGGGTGATCTTGTTCATCACGTCGGCGGCCGTGTAGCCCAGCATGCGCTCAGCGCCGACGTTGAAGATCTGGATGACGCCCTTCTCGTCGGTGGCGATGCTCGAAAAATTGGCGCTGTTGAGGATCGCGTTCTGCAACGCGCCCGTTTTGAGCAAGGCCTTCTGGCGCCGTGCTTCGGCGATGCCACTCGCCTTGCCGGCATTGCCGGGACCGTTTCCTGTTTTTGACATGGTTGTTTTCCGTGAAAAGCGTGCAGCGATCCGAAGGACGGCTGTGCTTGTCGGGCCGGCAACGGGAGATTGCGGCCTCCACAGTCGGAAAAAACCTTTGTATCTCCCGAGGGGAGGAAGGATCATCGCGGTCTTTCCGGCGGCCGTCTGTGCGCTGGCACACACAAGCCGGCAATAAATCAAGTAAATGCCCGGGCGGGATCCGGTCCCTGTGCGCCCCTGCTGGCGATGAAGTGCGCCATCTGCGTCGAACTGCCGCGAACAGGGTCGCGCGCGCCGATATCGATGAAGCGGACCTCGTAGCCGTTGCGCTGCGCGACCCCCTTTGCCCATTCGCGGAATTTCGCGCGGTCCCATTCAAAGCGATGGCCCGGGTGGCGGCGCTTGCCCGGCGCCATGCCATGCAGCACGTTGAATTCCTGATTGGGCGTGGTCACCAGCACGGTGCGCGGATGCATGCCGCCGAACACGGCCCGCTCGACTCGCGGCAGGCGGCCCGGATCGATGTGCTCGATGGTTTCCACCAGCGCTGCAGCATCGAACCCGGCCAGTTCCGGGTCGGCTTCTTCGTAAGACCCATAACGCACCTGGATGCGGTCGGCGGGGTGGGGCAAGCCGAGCCCCAGGGCCGACCGCGCCGCGCCGAGCGCGCGCGCATCGATGTCGATGCCGATGATGCGGGTGAACTGCGGCTGCTGCGCCAGGCACAGCAGCAGTTCGCCGGGGCCGCAGCCCAGATCGAGTACGCGGGCAGCGCCGCTGTCCAGCAAGCGGCGGACGATCGCATCCAGCCGTTCCTTGTGCAGTGCGCTGGCCATGGGCTTAACCGGGCCGCTTCAAACGGCGCATTCGCTGCGGCCCGTGCAGCCCATTCCGTTAATCCAGCAGTCCCTGCTTGATGGCGTAATGCGTCAGTTCGGCGTTGTTCTTGAGCTGCATTTTTTTCAGCAGGCGGGCGCGGTACATGCTGATGGTCTTGACCGACAGGACCAGCTTTTCGGCGATGGCGGAGACGGGCAATCCGGAGGCGATCATGCACAGGGTCTGGTATTCGCGGTTGGAAAGGCCCTCGTGCGGCAGGCCATCGCGTTCGCCGCTGACCTGGCTGGCGAGTTCCTGGGCCACTTCGGCGCTGATGTATTTTTTTCCCGAGGCAACCAGCCGGATGGCGTCGACCAGCTGATTCGGCGCGCTCTGCTTGTTGAGGTAGCCGGCGGCGCCTGTCTTCAGCGCACGCACCGCGTACTGGGTTTCGCGGTGCATGGACAGCATCAGCACCTTGATGCCGGGATGCTCTTTCTTCAGCAGCTCCAGGGTTTCCAGTCCGCTGCGGTCGGGCATGGAGATGTCCATCAGCACAAGATCCCAGGGTTCGCGCCGGGCCATCTGCAGGGCGCGGCTGGAACAGTCGGCCTCGCCGGCGACTTCGATGTCGCCGATTTCGGCGAGAATCTGCTTGAGTCCCTCGCGCACGATGGCATGGTCGTCGACGATGAGGATGCGATAGGGTTTTGCGACAGCCACGGTCGTTCTCAGCCTGGAGTTGGTATGGGCAGATTATGCGTCATTTCGTCGCGCTGGGCGGGGTGGCGGAAAGCGGAATGCGCAGGCTGACCTGGGTGCCCCGGCGTTTGGCGGGCTGCACGGTGAGCTCGCCGCCCAGCGCGGCGGCGCGCTCGGTCATGCCGAGGACGCCAAAACCATGCCCGTCATTTTTCCCGTGCGCCGGCTGGATCCCCTGGCCGTTGTCGGTGACGGTTACCCGCAGCTCGCCCCGGTGCTGGGCAAGGGCGACCTTGACCCGCGTGGCGCGAGCGTGTTTGGACACGTTGGTCAGCGCTTCCTGCACGATGCGGAACACGGTGATCGAGGCGTCGGGGCCAAGCGGAATCGCCGCATCGGGCGCGCTGAGTTCGCACGCGAGGTCGGTGTTCCGGCCAAAGCGCCGCAGTTGCCACTCGATGGCGGACACGATGCCGAAATCCAGCACCGGCGGCCGCAGGCTGGAGGCAATGCGATGGGCGGCATCGATGGTCTGGTCGACCACCTTGTCCAGATAGGCGGTGCGCTTCTGCAGGTTGGCTTCGCCGGGCGGCAGATGCCGCATCAGCCAGGACAGGCCGATCTTGATCGCGGTGAGATTGCCGCCGAGGTCGTCGTGCACTTCGCGCGCCAGGTGCAGGCGCTCCTGCTCCTTGACCGATTCGACGTGCGCGGCCAGCGCGGCGAGCTGCACCCGCGAACGCCGGATTTCGGCCTCGGCCAGCCGGCTTTTTGTCACGTTCAGCATGATGCCGTCCCAGATCAGGCCATCCGGCGTCTCGCGCTGGCTGACGCGAAGGCTCACCCACTTCACGTCCTTCCAGGCCTCCATCCAGATGCGGCCTTCCCAGTTGAAGCTGAGGTGGCCGCCGTCCGCCCTGGCCAGGCGGGACAGGTAGTCGGCCCTGTCCTGTTCCAGGATCAGCTCGAAAAAGCGTGCCGGCTCGGCGCGCAGGGCGGGCGGCTTGATGCCGAGCAGTTGCGCGGATTGCGCGCTGACGTAGCGCAGCGAGGTGCCGCCGTCCGGATTGCGCAGCACCTGGTAGGCCATGCCGGGGATGTGCGCCACGATGGCGTGCAGGTCCGACGCCGAATGTGCCAGCGCCTGGCGGGTGGCTTCTCGCTGGCTGACGTCGCTGGCGATCCAGATGAATATCGGCCGGCCCTGGCCGACGGAACGGAACAGCTTGGCTTCAACCGGATAGCGGCTGCCGTCGCGGCGGCAGCAGTGCGCGCCGATCGTGGTGCGGCGCTTTTTGCCGCTTTGCAGCATGGCCAGCAGGGAACGGAAGACGTGCACATCCGCTTCGGCCAGGCAGTCCGGCGGCGTCAGCTGTTTCAGGGCCTTGAGCGGATATTGCAGGTTACGCGTGGCGGCAGGGTTGGCGTGGGTGATGCGCAGGGAGTCGGCGTCGAAGACCAGTACCTCGGTGGCCGATTCCCGCAGGATCGCCTTTAACAATGCGTCCGCGTCGGCCGCCCTGGATGAACCCATATTCCCTCCTCTGATTGAACCGTCCCCGCCCGCGCCATTATCGGCGGAAAACGCGTTTCCCCGGCAGGTCCGGCTTGAAATCCGGGGTGTTCCCCCAGATTTACTAAGCTGAACAAAGAGGGAAAATTGCATGTCGATTATCCGACCCGCTGCCGTTGCCGGAATGTTCTATCCGGACGATCCGGCCGAGCTCAGGCACACCGTAAACGCGCTGCTGGCGAATGCCACAGCCGGTTCTCCGTCGCGCCCGCCCAAGGCGCTGATCGTGCCGCACGCAGGCTATGTCTATTCCGGTGCGGTCGCGGCCAGCGCTTACGCACAGCTGGGGGCGCTGCGCGGCCGCATCCGCCGGGTGGTACTGCTCGGCCCCGCCCATCGCGTTTACGTCCGTGGCTTGGCACTGCCGGAGGCGGACTGCTTTGCCACCCCGCTCGGCGAGGTGCCGCTGGATCGCGAGGCCATGCAGCGGCTGAGTGACTTGCCCCAGGTGACCAGGAGCGCCGTGGCGCACCAGATGGAACACTCACTGGAGGTGCAGCTGCCTTTCCTGCAGCAGGTGCTGGGCGATTTCCAGCTGCTGCCGCTGGCGGTGGGCCAGGCCACCGCGGCCGAGGTGGCCGCGGTGCTGGAAAAGGTCTGGGGCGGCGACGAGACGCTGATCGTGATCAGTTCCGACCTGTCGCACTTTTTGCCCGACGCGGAGGCGCGCAAGGTGGACGGTGCCACCGTCGAGGCCATCCTGGCGCTGGATTCTCACCTCAACCATGAGCAGGCCTGCGGCGCCACGCCGGTCAACGGGCTGCTGCTGGCGGCGAAAAGGCATGGCCTGCGCGCGGTCAAGCTGGATGTATGCAATTCCAGCGACACCGCAGGCGACCCCGAGCGGGTGGTCGGCTATGCCGCCTTCGCATTCGAACCCGAGACCCATCATGAGCACGCATGAGCAGAATCGAAGCGCCGGATTGGAGCAACTGGACAATGAAAAGGGTGCGACCCTGCTGAAACTGGCGCGTTCGGAAATCGCCACGAAACTGGGGCATGACGTGTCATCTCCTGCGCAGGCCGGCTGGCTTGCGGAGCCGGGCGCCAGCTTTGTCACCCTGACCCGGCAGGGCGAGCTTCGCGGCTGCATCGGCACGCTGGAGGCGCACCGCCCGCTGGGACTGGACGTGCGGGAAAACGCGGTGGCAGCGGCGTTTCGCGATCCGCGCTTCCTGCCGCTTACGCGCGTGGAGTTCGACGAGATCCGGGTCGAGGTATCGGTGCTGTCGCCGAGCGAAGTCCTGGTGGTGGCGAGCGAAGAACATGCGCTGGCCACCTTGCGGCCGAACGTCGACGGCGTGGTGTTCGAGTATCGCCATTACCGCAGCACCTTCCTGCCGCAGGTGTGGGAGCAGCTGCCCGATCCGGCCGAGTTCATGGCGCACCTGAAACGCAAGGCCGGGCTGCCGATGGATTTCTGGGCGGAAGAGGTGCGCCTGTCGCGCTACACCGTCAGCAAGTGGAAGGAGTCATCCGCATGAGCATCCCCGAATCGCACACCCCGGCGCGCTGGTGGCACGTGCTGCCCGACGGCCGCATCGAGTGCGACCTGTGCCCGCGCTACTGCAAGCTGCACGAGGGCCAGCGCGGCCTGTGCTTCGTGCGCAAGATGGAAGACGGCAAGATGGTGCTGACCACCTACGGGCGCTCGTCCGGCTTCTGCGTCGACCCCATCGAGAAGAAGCCGCTCAACCACTTTTATCCCGGCAGTTCGGTGTTTTCCTTCGGCACCGCCGGCTGCAATCTCGCCTGCAAGTTCTGCCAGAACTGGGACATTTCCAAGTCGCGCGAGACCGACACCATGGTCGACCAGGCGATGCCGGACGAGATCGCTGCCGCTGCCGAGCGGAGCGGCTGCAAGAGCGTGGCCTTCACCTACAACGACCCGGTGATCTTCGCCGAATACGCGATGGACGTGGCCGACGCCTGCCATGCGCGCGGCCTCAAGACCGTGGCGGTCACCGCCGGCTACATCACCGAGGAACCGCGCCGCGAGTTCTTCGCGAAGATGGACGCGGCCAACGTCGACCTCAAGGCCTTCACCGACGACTTCTACGTCAAGCTGACCGGCGCGCACCTGCAACCGGTGCTTGACACGCTGATGTATCTCAAGCGCGAGACAGACGTCTGGTTCGAGATCACCACGCTCCTGATTCCGGAGCACAACGATTCCGCCGCCGAGATCGAGGCGATGAGCCAGTGGATCCTGACGGAACTCGGCCCCGACGTGCCGCTGCACTTCTCCGCCTTCCACCCCGACTGGAAGATGGTGGACGTGCCGCCGACGCCGGCCTCCACGCTGACCCGCGCGCGCGACATCGCGCTGAAGGCCGGCCTGCACTACGTCTACACCGGCAACGTGCACGACACCACCGGCGGCACCACGTTCTGCCCGAATTGCCACGAAGCGCTGATCGTGCGCGACTGGTACCGCATCGACCATTACAGCGTGACGCCCGACGGCCATTGCCCGCATTGCGGCACAGCCATCGCCGGCCGCTTCGGCGCGTTCAGCCATCCCTTCGGCAACCGCCGCATCCCCATATCCATGCACCGGGAGCACCGCGCATGAGCACCTCGATCCTGGCCCATATCCCCGCCGGCCACGTCACCATCGAAGGCATGCTGGAGGTTCCCGCGCGCGCCGTCGGGCTGGTGCTGTTCGCCCACGGCAGCGGCTCGTCGCGCCATTCGCCGCGCAACAACTATGTGGCCGGCGTGCTGCGGCAGGCCGGCGTCGGCACCCTGCTGATGGACCTGCTGACGCCGGAAGAGGATCGCGATTACGACCGCCGCTTCGACATCGCGCTCTTGACGCAGCGCCTGCTGGACGCCGCGCGCTGGGCGGTGTCGCAGCCCGCCACCCGCGAGTTGCCGCTCGGATTTTTTGGCGCCAGCACCGGCGCCGCCGCCGCGATCGAGGCGGCGGCAATGCTGGACGCGGATGCCCGGGCCGTGGTCTCGCGCGGCGGCCGCCCCGACCTGGCCAGCCGCCAGGCGCTGACGACCGTGACCGCGCCGACCCTGCTACTGGTCGGCGGTTTTGACGACGCCGTGATCGACCTCAACCAGCAGGCCTACGACCAGCTGCATTGCAAAAAAGAGCTGGCGATCGTTCCCGGCGCCACCCACCTGTTCGAGGAGCCCGGCACCCTGGAGGAGGTGGCGCGCCAGGCCGCGGCCTGGTTCGCGAAGCATCTGCAGCACACCGTGTAGGGTCGCCTGCCCCGAAGCCGTGGTGTTTGCATCGGCCCCAAAATCGCGGCGAGGGCACCCTACAAGGGGTGGTGCTGTTGCAGGAATTCCCACAGGGGGTGGTGTGCTGTTGTGGGCCGCCCCTACAGGCGTGGCGCCTACTCCGCCGCCATCAGCCGTGGCATCATGAAGCCCATGCCTCCCGATCAAGCCAACGCCATATTCGTCGCCCGCGGTCTCACCAAGATTTACCGCATGGGCGAGGTCGAGGTGCACGCGCTGCGCGGCATCGACCTCACCCTCAACCGTGGCGAACTGGTGGTGCTGCTCGGCCCCTCGGGCAGCGGCAAGTCGACGCTCTTGAACATCCTCGGCGGGCTCGACGCGCCCAGCGGCGGCGAGGTGCGCTATCTCGACCACATGCTGACCGGCGCCTCCGAGGCCGAGCTCACCCGCTTCCGCCGCGAGCACGTCGGCTTCGTGTTCCAGTTCTACAACCTGATCCCCAGCCTGACCGCGCGCGAGAACGTCGCCGCGGTGACCGAAATCTCCAAATCCCCGATGCGCCCGGAAGACGCGCTGGCCCTGGTCGGTCTGGGCAGCCGGCTCGACCATTTCCCGGCGCAGCTTTCCGGCGGCGAGCAGCAGCGGGTGGCGATCGCCCGCGCCGTCGCCAAGAATCCGGCGGTGCTGCTGTGCGACGAGCCCACCGGCGCGCTCGATTCCGCCACCGGCGTGGTGGTGCTGGAGGTGCTGGAAAAGGTGAACCGCGAACTCGGCACCTTGACCGTGCTGATCACCCACAACGCCGGCATCGCCGACATGGCCGACCGCGTAATCCGCCTGTCGGATGGCCGCATCGCCGAGATCCACGCCAATGCCGCGAAGAAGCGGGCGAACGAATTGAGCTGGTAGAGCCATGCGCGCCCTCGACCGCAAGCTCCTGCGTGACCTCTGGCATCTGCGCGGCCAGGTGCTGGCGATCGCCGCGGTGATCATGGGCGGCGTCGCCACCCTGGTGATGTCGCTTTCCACCTACGATTCGCTGACCACCACGCGCGACCGCTTCTACGGCGAGTATCGCTTCGCCGAGGTGTTCGTCAGCCTCAAGCGCGCGCCCGGGTCGGTGGCCGAACGCCTCGCTGCGCTGCCCGGGGTGGAGCGGCTGGAGACGCGGGTGCGGGCCGGGGTGAAGCTGGAGGTGGCAGGCTTTTCCGACCCCATCACCGGCCTCCTGCTGTCGCTGCCGGACCAGGGCGAGCCGCTGCTCAACGCGCTGCATCTCAAACGCGGACGCATGGTGCAGCCGTGGAGCACGGACGAGGTGGTGCTGTCCGACACCTTCGCCGACGCCCACCGTTTCCAGCCGGGCGATACGCTCGCCGCCATCATCAACGGCAAGCGCAAGCAACTCACCGTGGTCGGCGTCGCGGTGTCGCCGGAATACGTCTACCAGATCGCACCCGGCGCCATGTTCCCGGATTTCAAGCGCTACGGCGTGCTGTGGATGGGGCGCAATGCGCTGGCCGCGGCCCACAACATGGAAGGCGCCTTCAATCAGGTCAGCCTGACGCTGGCGCGCGGCGCCCACGAGCAGGACGTGATCGACCGCGTCGACGCGGTGCTCGGTGCCTATGGCGGAACCGGCGCCTACGGGCGCAAGACCCAGTTCTCCAACCGCTTTCTGTCCGAGGAGCTGAAGCAGCTGCAGACCACGGCCACGGTATTCCCCGCCATCTTTTTAGGCGTCGCCGCCTTCCTGCTCAACGTGGTGCTGAGCCGGCTGATCGCGCTGCAGCGCGACCAGATCGCCATCCTCAAGGCCTTCGGCTATTCCTATGCGGCGATCGGCGCGCACTACGTCAAGCTGGTGCTGCTGATGGCGGTGCTGGGCGTGGCGGCCGGGGTTGCGCTCGGCGCCTGGTTCGGCCAGGGGCTCTCCAACGTCTACATGGAGACGACCTTCCGCTTTCCCTACCTCGACTACCGGCTCGATGCCGGGGTGATCCTGGTCGCCCTCGGCATCAGCGCCGTCGCGGCGGTCAGCGGCACGCTGTTTTCGGTCGTGCGCGCGGTGCGGCTGCCGCCGGCCGAGGGCATGCGCCCGGAAATGCCGGTGGCCTACCGCGCCACCCTGGTCGAGCGCATCGGCCTGCAGCGCTGGTTTTCCGCGCCGACGCGGATGATCCTGCGCCATATCGAGCGGCGTCCGCTGAAGTCGTTTCTGACGGTGCTGGGCATCGCCTGCGCCTGCGGCCTGATGATGGTGGGCAACTACCAGAAGGGCGCGATCGATTTCATGGTCGACGTGCAGTTCCGCCAAGGCGCGCGCGAGGATCTGGCGCTCACCTTCATCGAGCCCACTTCGGGCCGCGCGCTGCACGAGCTGGCCGCGCTGCCGGGGGTCGACTTCGTGGAGGGTTTTCGCGACGTGCCGGCGATCCTGCGCTTCCGGCATTACCAGCACCGCACCGCGCTGTTCGGCATCCAGCCGGAGGGCCAGCTGCACCGCTCGCTAGACAGCAGCCTGCAGCCAGTGGCGGTGCCGCCCGGCGGCGTGGTGCTGACCGATCACCTGGCCGACAAGATCCTGCACGTGAAGCCGGGCGACATGCTGACGGTGGAGGTGCTGGAAGGCCGCCGCCCGGTGCTGCAGGTGCCGGTGCTCGGCATCACCAAACAGTTTCTCGGGGTGTCGGCCTACATGCAGCAGGAATCGCTGAACGCGCTGATGCGCGAGGGCAACACGGTGTCGGGCGCCTATCTGGCGGTGGAGCCGGGCATGGAAGCCGAACTCTACGCAAAACTGCACGAGCGCCCGCGCGTGCTCGGCATGGTCGCCAACAAGGCGGCAATCCAGAGCTTCTACGCCACCATCGGCGAGTTCATTTTGTTCTACAACCTGGTGGCCACATTGCTCGCCGGCGCCATCGGTTTCGGCGTGGTCTACAACAGCGCGCGCATCGCGCTCTCGGAGCGCGGCCGCGAGCTCGCCAGCCTGCGGGTGCTGGGCTTCACCCAGGGCGAGATCGCCTATATCCTGCTGGGAGAGCTGGCGCTCCTGACGCTGGCGGCAATCCCGGTCGGCTTCGTGGTCGGCGTCGGTCTGGTCGGCATCCTGGTGGTGGCGTTCCAGAACGAGCTCTACCGCCTGCCGCTCTTGCTGACACCGGAAAACTACGCCATGGGCGCGGCGGTGGTCATCGTTTCTGCGCTGCTGTCCGCTCTGCTGCTGTGGTTGCGCCTCGGCCGGCTGGACCTGGTGGCGGTCCTCAAAACACGCGAATAAGGCAGACAACAGAATGCAGCTACGCGCAAAAATCGGAATGCTGGCCACCGCGGCGCTGGTGGCGGCTGGGCTCGTCTACGGCTTCATGCCGCGCGCGATACTGGTCGACCTGGTCGAGGTGAAGCGCGCACCGCTCGTGGTGACGGTGGAAGAGGAGGGCAAGACCCGTGTCATGGAGCGCTATCGGGTGACCGCGCCGGTAACCGGCTATGTGCGCCGCAGCAGCCTCAAGGCGGGCGATGCCATCGCGGCCGGGCAGGTGCTGGCGGTGATCGAGCCCACGCGCGCGGTGGCGCTCGACCCACGCACCCGCGCGCAGGCGCAGGCACAGGCGAGCGCCGCGCAGGCCGCCCTGGCGGTTGCCGAGGAAAACGCCCGCGCCGCCGCCGCCGCCGCGCAGCTGGCGCAGCAGGAGCGCGCTCGCGCCGAATCCCTGCGCGAATCGAACTTCCTCTCCGAACAGGCGCTCGATACCGCCCGCACGGCGGAAACCCGCGCCCGTGCCGCCGGGCAGGCCGCGGCGCACGCGGTCAGGGTGGCGCGTTTCGAGCTGGAAACGGCGCGCGCCGCCGTCTCCAGCGCCGCCCGCCTGCAGGCCGGCGGCGCGGCCGATGTGCTGCAGGTGCGCGCACCGGTGGCGGCACGCGTGCTGGCGCTGCTGCAGGAAAGCGAGGGCGCAGTGGCGGCCGGCCAGCCGCTGCTCGAAATCGGCAATCCCGACAGCCTGGAGGTCGAGGTGGAGGTGCTGTCCACCCACGCGGTGAAAATCGCCCCCGGTGCCAAAGTCATCCTCGACCGCTGGGGCGGCGAACAGCCGGTGCCGGGCACGGTGCGGGTGGTGGAGCCGAGCGGCTTCACCAAGATCTCGGCGCTCGGCGTCGAAGAGCAGCGGGTGCGGGTGATCGTCGACTTCACTTCGCCGCGCGAGGCGTGGCAGCCCCTCGGCGACGGCTACCGGGTGGAGGCGCGCTTCGTGCTGTGGGAAGACGACGACGTGCTGCAGCTGCCGACCAGCGCGCTGTTCAGGGAAGACGAAGGCTGGGCCGTGTTCGTGGTGGAAGGCGGCCGCGCCCGTCTCACCCCGGTCGAAACCGGCCAGCGCGCAGGGCTTGCGACGCAGATCCTGTCCGGGCTGGATGCCGGCACTCGCGTGGTCAGCCACCCGGACGACAAGATCGGCGACGGCACGCGGGTGAAGCCGCGCTGAAGCTCAGGCCTGCTTGAGGATGGCTTCGACTTCGCTGTCGTCGATCTGCGGAAAGTCGGCATAAAACTGCCCGACCGCCTGAAAGAACGGCGGCGCCTGCAGGCACACCACTTCGTCGGCATACCCCCCGATCTTTTCCAGCGTGTCCGGCGGCGCCACCGGCACCGCGCAGATCAGGCGCGCCGGTTTCCTGGCGCGCAGCGCATGCAGCGCAGAGATCATCGTCGCCCCCGTGGCCAGCCCGTCGTCCACCACGATCACGATGCGCCCGGCCGGGTCGATCGGCGGCCGCAACGGCGTGTACTGCGCGCGCCGCTTGCGGATCGTCGCCAGCTGGGCCTGCTTTTCCTGCTCCAGATAAGCCGGCGTGCCACCGGCCGATCCCGCGTAGTCCGCGATATAGGTCCAGCCCGATTCATCGATCGAGCCGAGGGCGAATTCCGGATTGAACGGCGCGCGCAGCTTGCGCACCAGCACCACGTCGAAATCGCCGTCCAGCGCCTTGGCCAGTCGCTGCCCCATCGGCACGGCTCCGCGCGGGATGGCCAGAATCAGGGGATGCCGGCCCTTGTAAGCAGCAAGGGCTGCGGCAAGCTGGTCGGCGGCCTGGTGGCGATTGGCAAAAATCATGATGACCTTCCTCTGTATTGATCTCTTTCATCCTAGACAAAACGCACCGGGACGGCTTTAGTCGGTATTTGTTTAGTCGATATGGCCGTCAAGCGCAGCGAAGAATAGTCGGCGCTCCTTAAGGCTGTCAGGGTTTGTGTCGCTATGGTACGAATTGAATTAAGGGGCTCGGACACAGGCTATGGATGTACGGGTAGAGGATAGCGGCAGTCGAACCCCGGTGGCACGTGCCATCGGATTGTCCGTGTTGCCATGGGCGATCGTGCTGGTAGTGTTCTGGACCGTGATGGCGGTGATGTCCCTGCTCTGGAATATCGCGCAGGTGCGCGAGCTGGTGCTCGAGCAGGCCCAAATCGAGTTGCGGGCGAATTTCTTCAAGGATCTCGCTTTCCGCGACTGGGCTACCAGGCATGGCGGCGTGTACGTGCCTGTCACCCCGGAGAGTCCCCCCGATCCCTATGTGGCCAGCATGCCGGAGCGCGATGTGCGCACGCCCTCGGGCCGCTTGCTGACCCTCATCAATCCGGCGCTGATGGTGCGCCAGTTCAACGAGCTGGCCAACAAGAGCGACGGCGCTCGCGGCCACCTGAGCGGTCTCAATCCCATCAATCCCCAGAATCAGCCCGATCCATGGGAGGCCCGGGCGCTGGTGCAGTTCAGCCAGGGTGTCGAGGAGGTCACGGGCATCGACGAGACCGGAGGAGCCCCCTATCTGCGCCTGATCCGGCCGATGATGATGGGGCAGAGGTGCCTGGCTTGCCATGTCCAGCAGGGTTATCAGGAAGGCGACCTCGCCGGCGGCGTCAGCGTGTCGGTGCCGTTGGCCCCGCTCAACGCGGCGGCCGACCGGCGCATCAACGCGCTGGGGCTCGGCCACGGCGCACTCTGGCTGTTCGGCGTGATCGGTATCGGCGCCGGCGCCCGGCAATTGCGGCGTCGAATTGACGAGAGCGAAACCGTTCACCATGCGCTGGTGGAGCATGAGGATCGAACGCGCGCGATTCTCGGCGCCTCCCTCGATGGCATCATCGCGATCAATGCCGACAACGAAATCATCGACTGGAATTCCCAGGCCGAACGGACGTTTGGCTGGTCACGCGAAGAGGCGCTGGGACGTTCGCTCTCGGAAACCATCATCCCGCAACGCTTTCACGACCAGCACGCAGCGGGCCTGAAGCGTAGCCTTGAGAATGGCGCGGCCGTATTGATCGGCCGCCGTGTCGAACTGGTCGGCCTGCACCGGGACGGCCACGAGTTCCCCATTGAAATATCCATCGCACGCATCAGCACCGCCGGTGCGCCGTGCTTCAGCGCCTATGTGCGCGACATCAGCGAGCGCAAAACGGCGGAGGACAAGATCAATCGTGACTACCATGCGCAGCGGGTCCTGGCGGAGCTGCTGGAAACCTCCATGCGCCAGGATCCCTTCGCGCAGCGTTTGCAGTTTGCGCTGGAACTGATCCTCTCGACGCCCTGGCTGTCGCTGAAAGGTTCCGGCAGCATCTTCCTGGCCGACGCGGCATCCGGAAACCTGCGTATGGCCGCCAAAAAAGGATTGTCGGCGGACATCGAACAGACTTGCGCCACGGTCGAGATGGGCCATTGTCTGTGCGGACGGGCGGCGGCGGCCCGCGAATTGCTGTTCGTCGATTGTGTCGACGAGCGGCACGAAATCCATTTCCCGGGCATGTCGGCGCACGGACACTATTGCGCCCCCATCCTGTTCGACGGGGCGCTGCTGGGCGTGCTGAATCTCTATGTGGACGCCCACCACAAGCAGACGTCCGAGGAGGTGCAGTTCATCACTGCCGCCGCCCATGCCGTGGGCGGCATGATCCAGCGGCATCAGGCCGAGCAGCAGTTGCGCCATCACGCCTATCACGACGGCCTGACCAAAATGCCGAACCGGAGCTTGTTCATGGACCGCCTGGAACAATGCCTGCGCTTCGGCGAACGTCATCCGGCGTTGCGCTGCGCCGTGCTTTATCTGGATATCGACCGCTTCAAGACGATCAATGACAGCCTTGGCCATACCCTGGGCGATCAGTTGCTGCTTGAGGTGAGCGAGCGTATCCGCGTCTGCATGCGGCCGGAGGATACGGTTGCCCGCATGGGCGGCGACGAGTTCACGATTCTGCTCGAAGACGTGTCGGAAGCCGCCGATGCGCTACGCGTATCCGATCGGCTGCACACGGCGCTGCTGCCGCCGATCATGCTCGAAGGCCGTGAGATATTTGTCTCTGCGAGCATCGGTATTGCAATCGCCGCACAGAATGGCTGCGATGCCCCCGATCTGCTGCGCGACGCCGACACTGCGATGTACCGCGCCAAATCGCAGGGCACGGGGCAGACGGTGTTGTTCGACGAGCACATGCACCTGCGCGCCGTGGCGCAACTGACGCTGGAATCCGAGTTGCGCCGGGCGGTGGAGCGCGCGGAATTGCGCGTGTATTACCAGCCCATTGTCGAGGCAAGCTGCGGCGAGGTGCTCGGCTTCGAGGCGCTGGTGCGCTGGGAGCATCCTGAACGCGGCCTGGTCTCGCCTATCGAGTTCATCCCGCTGGCGGAGGAAACCGGACTCATCAACGACATCGGCCACTGGGTGCTGACGGAAGCCTGCCGCCAGCTTCAGGAATGGCGCTCGAACTTCCCGCAACGGCCGGACCTGTATATGAGCATCAACCTGTCCGCCAAGCAGTTTCTGCAACCGGATCTGGTGGACCGGATCGACGCGGTGATTGCCGCGACCGGCGTCGATCCGCATTACATCGCGCTGGAAATCACCGAAAGCGTGCTGGTGCACAATCGCGAAATGGCGAACAAAACCCTGCTCGACCTCAAGGCGCGCGGACTGCATCTCTATGTCGACGACTTCGGCACCGGCTACTCCTCGCTGAGCTACCTGCAGAACTTCCCCTTCGATGCGCTGAAGATCGACCGTGCCTTCGTCAGCCGCCTGACGCCCGGAACCGAGGACACGGAAATGGTTTCGACCATCATCGCCATCGCCCGCAACTTCAAAATGGGCGTGATTGCCGAGGGCGTGGAGAACGACGGACAACTCGAACGCCTTGTCGAACTGGGTTGCCGGAAGGTGCAGGGGTATCTTTTCTCGCCGCCGCTGCCGGCGACCGCGGCACGCTCGCTGGTGCTTGCGCGCGGCACCGGTTTGTCCGGCGGATAGGGAAATATCCGGAGCACCGCGGCAGGCGGCCTGCGCGGCGGGCATACGTTCCCCGTGGCTTGACCGTGCGCCGCGGTTCCCGGCCGTCAGACGCCCCTCTGGCCGCGTTCGACGAATACGCAAACCCTGTCACGTCCAGTGCCGTGCGTCCAGGGATCCGCTTCCCGAATGCGACAATGCGAACATGAACGCAACCAACGACCCCGACGTCACCGGCGACAGCCCGGCCATCTCGTGCGCCACCTGCGAAGCCTGCTGTTGCAGGCTGGAAGTTTTGCTGATGGGCGATGACGACGTCCCGGAGAGGCTGACCGCCCGGGACCAGTGGGGCGGGTGGGTGATGCGCCGTCTTGACGACGGCTGGTGCGCGGCGCTCGATCGAAGCACCCTGTTATGCACCATCTACGCGCGCCGGCCAGCCGTCTGCCGCGAATATCAGGTGGGCGACTACGAATGCCTTGGAGAGCGAGCCCGGCTCTTGCCCGGCAATCCGGCCGGCACGCGGTTGTGATGTGCAAATAGCACAAATACTGTCCAATATGTGCATTGCACACATACCTGCCCCAGGTTAAGGAGCCTCAAATGAGCCTCGCAGTCACACCAGACGTCGACCAGGCCGGCGTCCTGGCGGAAGCCCTGATCAATGCCGGCAAGCATCTGGGCTTGAATCAGGCCGAGCTGGGCGAAATCATCGGCAAGGACCGCACGGCCATCGGCCGCGGCCGCATCGATCCCGCCAGCAAGGCCGGTGAACTGGCCCTGCTGTTCATCCGCTGCTATCGCGCGCTCTACGTTCTGGTGGGCGGCAATCCCCAACAGATGCGGCACTGGATGCAGACCGAAAACCTTCATACCGGCGGCATCCCGGCCGAGCAGGTCAAAACCGTGCAGGGCCTGACCACCGTCCTGGAGTACCTGGATGCCATGCGGGGCAAGCTGTAAGTGGTCGACTGGGACGCCTGCCTGGCAGATGCCAGACCGCTCAAGCTCTCGGGTGTGGTGCTCCGGTTGGTGGAAAGCCAGGAACAGGTGGCGACCAATCAACTGGTCCGTTCGCTCGAGCGGCAGGCCGTGCTGGAAGATCAACGCAGTAACTCGAACGTTTACGCTTTTTTCACGATTTCGGCTGCCTGGCACCAATGCCTTGTGCCATTTCGATATACAGCGATTCCACGCGCTCCCGTGCCCACGGGGTACGGCGAAGAAACTTGAGGCTCGACGCAATGCTCGGGTCATGGGTGAAGCAGCGGATCTCGATTTTCCGCCCCAACGCATCCCAGCCATGGAACGAAACCAGTTCGTTCAATAACTGTTCAAGCGTGACACCGTGGAGTGGATTGTTGGGCTGGGTCTCCCGCATGGCTTTAAGCCTTGACCTACCCGATGACGCTGTTCAACGCTCGATGCCCAGCAACTCGATTTCAAAGGTCAATTCGGTATTGGGCGGAATGACGCCGGGAACACCCCGTGCGCCATACGCAGCAGTTGCCGGACAGGTGAGCCTGGCTTTGCCACCCACCTTCATCTTCTGCACACCCTGGGTCCAGCAAGGAATGACACCCCGCAACGGGAAAGAAGCGGGCTCGTTGCGTTTATACGAGCTATCGAACTCGGTTCCGTTCGGCAGTGTTCCCCGGTAATGCACGCGGACCGCGCTATCTGCCGTGGGCGAAGCGCCTTCACCTGGCTTGATGTGGGCCACCACCACACCAGAAGGCAGTGTTTCCGTATTCGCGGCCAGTCCCTGGACGCTGACGCTGACTGCTGCAATTGCTATGAGAGCTTGAAGTGTACGCATTGGAAATCCAATAAAAATATAGGGGGGCGGGTAACGCCCTATATGTTAGCTCAGTCGCCATCTATCCTGGATTACTTAAACACGCCCGACCACGGCCCGTACACTAAACTCCGCCTACCCCGCGACCCGAATAGCGCCCCCTGACAACGCAAAAAAGCCACCCCAAAGGATGGCTTGAATACTTGTTTCTGTTGCTGTGTTCTGGCGCCCCGACCTGGATTCGAACCATGGACCTGCGAATGAACAGAGAGTCGAACGCCTGTCAGGCTTCGGTATGGTTCACTGGGTCGCCGTGCGCATCCTGTCCAGCTTCTCGACCACAGCCTGATAGAGATCCTGGTCAACATCGGCGTTGCGGTCGGGGTGGTTGGCGCTACGGATCTTTTTCAGCGCAGCCATATCGTCGGGCAGGTCATGCACCTTGGTCACGCGGTCGCCATTCTTGACCATCTCGCGCTGAACCTCGGCCTCCGCGCCTTCGCGCGTGTCGTGCAGCCGCTTGCTGCCAAGACGCCAACCATCCTGGGTCTTGCGCGGGGATTGATTTCTCTCGCCATCAAACCAGACCCATTTGCCGGTATCAGGATCCAGTTCAAAACGAATGGTGGTGATGCCGTAGGTGTAAACGGGCGGTTTGAGGTCCCTGGCGAACATCTTGAACGTGCCGACCGTACCCACGGCCGCAAGGTAATACGCGCCAGCCTCATGGGGGCAGAACGCGTTGCTGGGCATTGGCTCAGGCTTGCTGTCGCTACGTAACGGATCCATTTCAGCCTTGCGGCTGGCATGCCATGCTGCCCGGCGTTGTGCGTTGGTCACTGGTATTGCTCCTTCTATTGCTGGAAACCCGATGGGATCGCCCATCGCTGAAGGGTCAGGCCTGAAGCGAACCGATGAGGCGGTCCGAGCGTGCTTTCTTGTGGGACATATCTGCTTGACCAAACTGTTCCCGAAAGCCGGCTACGATTTGGCTACGGCGGGACAGAATTGAAAAAGCCCCGCATCGCTGCGAGGCTCTTCGTATTTGGCTCCCCGACCTGGGCTCGAACCAGGGACCTGCGGATTAACAGGCCTTGTGGAGCCTCTGCTAGCCGCATTTTGCCACATTTAGCCACAAAGCATGAAGCACAAAAAACCCGGCGCGCGGCCGGGTTCTTGAGGGTGGTAGTGCTGGGCTATGCCGCAACTCCTTCTTGGTTGCGGGCTTCGCGTCTCTGCTGCCGCAAGGCATCGGCGTGTACGGCCAGGTGTGCGGCAACCTCTTGAAACCGCTTTTGCGACTCGCTCAGGGCGCCGGCGATGAAATACAGCCGCTGCTGCGCCGCGCTGGCTGCCGCTTCGTCGGCGCAGTTGAACTCGAACGTGCTCTCCAAAAGGTCAAGACCCGTTTTTAGAACGTCGGCTTCATGGCCAAGATCGCTGATCAGGTCGGGGTAGGATAAAATGCTTTCAGTCATTTTGCAGATCCTTTGCAATGTGATTAGGTGCGGCCCCGAGCTTCAACTCTTGGTCGCACCGCCACCAACGGGATTGTTGGTTTCGCCAGAGTACGCTCGCTTCAAAGAAAATTCAACGTTCGCGCGGCTTACCAATTATTTCCAACAGAGTGTCGCCGTCGATCTCGCCGGCATCAAAGCGGTCCGCCAGGCGCTGAGCCTTGATCGAACCATTGAGCAGCCGAATAAAAAATTGAAAGAGGTGACGCCGCTGTACCTCCGTCATACCCTCACTGGTTTTCGCCAGAGCAAAAACGCACACGCTGGTGGGAACCATCCAGGCTTCCATCATCTACGCCCGCCGTGTTGCAGCGCGGCGGTGCGCAGCGCCCCGGCCACATCGCCAGCCGCAGTGCCTAATTTCAAGGGGGTGCTGTTGATGAACTCGATCAACCCCTTCGCCTCGCGCAATGCCGACAGGGAAGCTTCCGTTTGTGCGGTCGAGACGATATCGAGCGCTACAGGCTTGTTGACCTCTTCCAGGACTTTGCCGTACCCCTCAAGCCGCGCATCGTTGGCGCGCATTTGCTCAGCCAAGCCCTCAGCACGTTCACGCGCTGCCGCGGCAGATATTTCCGCCGCTTTGGCTTCTGCAAGCGTGGCCTGCGTAACAAGCCACGAAGCATATTCTTGATCTTCCAGGCGTGACGCCAAGTCACGGACGGCCTCGGCCTGATCGCGGATTTCTTCAGGATCCCCGTTTTCTTTCAAGCGCTGCAGCTTCATTGCTGCAATCGTGGCGTCCCCCCTTGTTGATTCCTCGCTGTCGCCAGACGGGCCGCTGCTGGCCTTCGCGCGCAGCTTGGCGGCCTCGCGCGTGTACTGCTCATCTTCACCGAGCGCTTGAGAAAAGGCCGAATTCAGCGCGTCCTTAAGGCGCTCGGCATCGCTGATTTTTTCACTGGCGGATTTCTTGAAGGCCTTCGCTTCATCTTCGTAGTTGCCGATGATCGAAGCGCTGGTTTCGTCACTATTTTTCTTCCGGTCCGCGTTGGCTTTTTTCTCTGCCGCGATCAAGGTTCCACGGGTTTTTTCAAGGGCGGCAATCCGATCTTCCCAGATTTTAATATTGGGCGAGCCGGCCAATTCGACGCGCCGCAATTCGAGAAGCTGTTGCTGCAGCTTGAAAATTTTCGTGTCGTAGTCCTGCACGCGTTCGCCGGCGTCACTGATACGGTTCAGGGTTTCCTCACTGATAAAGCCGGCGCCGAAGAAGGCGATCTTGTCGATCAGCGAGCCCTTGCGAATCACGTCATCCATCGCGCCCAGATACTGATTCAGGGACGGCATCAGCTTGGTCGCCACAGTAATGCCCAGCCCTGCGCTGCTCGCCTTCAGGCGGTCCAGGTTGTCGTTAAATCGCCCGGCAGCGCCCGATGCCTCGTCGTCGAATACCTCGCCTAGCTCGCGCGCCTCATCCGTAAGCCGTGCGATGCCGTCGCGCCCCTGGTTCAGCATCGGAATCAGGTTGGCGCCGGTTTTTCCAAAGATGGCCATTGCCAGCGCCGTTTTGTTCACCCCGTTCGGCATCTCGGCGAAGCGTTCAGAAAGCGCCAGCAGCGCATCGGACGGGTCGCTGAACTGCGCCGGGTCGATGCGCAGCGCCTTGAACGCCTCGGCAGCCGGCCCGGCGCCAGACTTGGCGGCATCGAGCGAGCGGGACAGCTTGAGCAACCCGTCTTCCAGTTCTTCGGTCGACGACGCCGACAGCTTCGCGGCATAGCCGAGCGCGGTGAAGTTCGCCGTGCTGGTACCAATGCGTTCCGCCGATTCGCCGGCCTTATCCATGCGATCGATCAGCAGCTTGAAGTCGCCGGCGATCTTGAGCACGGACAAGCCGGCGAAGATGCTGGTGATTGCGGAATTCAGCCCAAGTGCGCTGCTGCCGATTGAGTCCAGGCCGCCCTTGACCGAGCCGAATGCGGCCTTGGTGCGGTCGACGGCGGTGAGGATTATTTTGGTGATTGGGTTGGCCATGATTCGTTCCTTATCCGGTGGTTGAGGGGTTTCTTGATTGGCGCACCCATGCGTCAGGGTTGGTCCAGGTGCCCGTCGCGCGTAGCTCGGCGGCGATGGCCTCAACCTCGGGCCAGCGGCACGTGAGCAAGTGGCGGGCCATGCGCTGCGCCCAGGTCATCGCCAGGCGCATTTCGGCGGCGGCCAGGATCGCCCGCCCCCACTGGTGATCGGCGTCATGGATACGCAGCTCGCCGCCAAGCCGGATGCCGGCGGCGATCAGCTCAGCTTGCCTGCCAGCCACCAGCATGACGGCGTAATTCAGCGCGGCCTCGGCTGGCGGCAGATCCGGCCAAACAAGCGGCGCGGCCTGCCGGTAAATGTCAGCAACGTGTTCCGGCGGCGGCAGCGTGGCGGCGGTGGCGACGGTCTCGCCCACAGGGGACAGCACGCCTGCCTGGCCTGTTGCGCCGTCAGGGGCGATGCGCGCGCCATACACAGGCAGGCCCCCCAGGGACAGCGCCACCACAACGTGTCCAGCCTCGTGCACGGCGACGTCGCCAGCGCCCGCAAGCGGCCACGAATGGATGCCGAAAACCCGGCGCTTGATGGCATCGGGCGGTATCGGTTCGATGGTTGGTTTCATTGGTGTGCTCCAGTTTGAGGGTGCGCCGTACTCCCGGCTTTTAGGCGGGAGGGGGGCGGTTCCAGGCGATCAGCCGTCGCCTGCCTGCCGTACCCATGTTTCAGGAGGTCTTACCGCTGGGCTATGGGTCGGCTCTCTCACCCAAGCGGCACATGCACGGCGCGTTTGCGCCGTAGATTCGGTCAGGTCTTGCGGGCTGGCATTTTCCAGCCCGATTGGGGCGCAATGATTTCATCGTTGGCGCGATCCAGAGCCGGGCTGTCCAGCGGCTCGATGCGCACGTCGCCTTCCGGCTCGATGTGGGCTTGCGGGGCTATCAGGTGGTGGCGCAACAGGTGCTCGGGCGGGATTGCAGAAAGACCGGCAAACCGCTGATAAGCACTGAGTTGAACCAGCATCGGCACGCACTCGGCAACGACTCTTGCTTCGTGCTCGGCAGCCCGCTGGCGCCAGAAAGCGCGGCGGGCAACTTCCGCTTCATCCCAGGCGATGCCCGCCGCCTTGTCCGCCTCGATTGCCGCCTGGCGGGTGCGGGTGATATCGCCGGGGCAATCGCCCTCACGGGCAGCAGCCAGCGCGTCCAGTGCCCGAATAAGCGCGGTCTCGGCGTTTTTGTACGCCTTCGCCGCGCCGACGTAAGCACGCGCCAGGCCGGCAAGATCGCTAGAGTCCCGGCCGAACATTACGCACCTCCCTTAATGGCGATGCGATTCAGGGGCACTACAGCGGCATTTGCGCGCACGGCGATCAGCGTACCGTCGCGCCCGAGATCATCGCGGCCGGCGTCGATCGACACGGGGGACTTCGAGCCGGCCATGCGCAAGACGCCAATGACGGGCGCGACTTCGGGGTTTGGCAGCAGATACCAGCGCCCGGAGGGCAACCGCGACGATGCGACGACTTCGAGTTCAAGCCCAGCTTCGCGCACCAGGCGGCGAGCGAGCAGCTCAAGCGCGCCCTCGACAACCAGGACAGCGGGATCATGGTCGAGCGTCTCGCCGAAGGGGTCGGGCATCGCCCGCAGCATTCCCATCGCCGTGCCAAGCGTGGACTCGGCCAGGGCGGACGCCAGGACGTTCCCCTGCAAGGGGTCGAACATTGCTTCGCCGTCCGATAAAACCACATTTGATTCGATCAGCGCGTACGCCAGCTTCGCTTCAACCCGCGCGGCGGCGGTGCCGAAGTTTTCAAACGTGGCCATGATCAGCCCAATGTCGTCATTGATCAGCACGGGGCGCGATATCAAAACGTTGCGGCCATACCTGCCCAGCCCCGCGAGCGCGCCCGCCTCATCGCTCACCATCGCTTCAGGGGCTTCGGAACTCTCGCCCAGAAACTCCAGATCGGCGCCGATAGCAAGCATCGGAAACCGCTGCGGCTTATAGTCGACAACCGGCATCGGTTTGCAGAAAATCTCATGGCGCATGTGGGCGGCCATGCGGGCCTGCGTAACAACTCGCACGGCGTCAGCCAGGGCGTTCCCGAAATCAGGCGTGCTGAAGCCGGACCCTTTTGCCCGGACGGCCGCGCTCGCACCACGGCGAGAGTCTGCCAAGTCAGAACAGAATTTTGCCAACGCCGGCAGCAACGGCTCGGCGCTCACGGCGACGGCAGCGGCTTGCGGGTGGCAGATAGGCGCGTTCGGATTCAGCGCGCCTGCGCGGATCAGAACGGCGTCGCGGTGGGCCTGAATAAAATCGGTCGGGGTCATTTCGTTTTCCTTTAGTGGTTGGGGTAGCGCCATCGTCAACCGTCCGCCTGGACAAGCGAAGCCGTTTCTTGTCCAGGCTCGCGTTCGATGATGCGGTACAGGTTTTTTTTGCTTGAGGTCGGCGGGGCGCCAGTCAAGACGGCGGCCAGAAGACGATGCTCGACGGCATCGAACCCGCTCACGTCGCCGGTGCGCCAGTACCGGGGCAGCTTGTCGACGGTGAACCGCTGCAAACGCGCCGCCAGTTCGCCGGCCAGATCGTTGTCTGACATATCACGCCCGGCGCATATGGCTTCGGCAGCGGCCCGCAATTCAACATTGCGCTGGCGCTTCCGCCCGGCATGGTTCAAGCCAAGCGCAGCCTCCAGCGGCACGCCGCGCCCCCACTTGCGCAGGCCGGATGCGAGCCACTCCAAGGCAACCGAATCAGGCGGCTGGCCGGCTGCAATGCTCTCGGCAATTTCGAAAGCATCGCGGCTCATTCGCCCCCGCCCCCTCCGTTTTCGTGAGTAGCGCGCGGGGCGTCAAGCGTATCCAGCGCGGCATTCATCGCGGCCAATTCGGCGGCGACTGCGGGGTCCAGTTTCAGATCGGCCAGCCAGCCATCCGGGACGACTGCGGGCTGCGCGTCGGCGGGATCGGGCAGCGCGTCGGCGGCATCATCGGCATCCAGTGCAAGGCGGGTCAGGATGGCGGCCCAGGTATCGGTCGGGGCGGCGCGCAGCTCGTCGGCGCGATCGACGATCATGTCCTTCAGGATCGCCGCGCTTCGGTCGCCGGCCTCGATCCATTTGTTGAGGTGGTCGACCATCGAGCGGGCTTTTCCCAGTTCCAGCTCGGCGGCGACGGCGCGATCCTCGGCGCTGGCAAGGTTCTGCCGCAGCGCCAGCGCATCCGTCACAGCCTGGCGCAGCACGCGCGAGCGCAGCCGGCCGGGGCTGGTGTTGCGCAGCACGTCCTGGATGGCGCGGCGCACGTCGAGTAGGCCGTCGAGCGTGTTGATCGTCACTTTGCCGTCGCGAATCCAGGTCGAGACGGTCTGTTTCGATACGCCCAGCAGCCGCGCGAATTCAGCAGGCCGAATGCGGATCGCGAGCAGCTCCTTGTGGTTCGCCAGGAAACCCAGCTCCGGCTGGGTGGTGGCGTCATGTTTCGCGCGGTTCGTCATATCGTCAGCACCCGTGTTGCCTAAGCACGCGGTTCACACCCTGGAAATACAACGACCGTCGTATCACCCGCGCGGGTTGCGGCCAGGGAGTACCTTTTGGCCGTGCGGATGATGCGGATAAAGCGGGCGATTTTTGGCCTGCTTATATATTTTGTCTTTTTGACACTTCCATCACCTTGTAGGAAACAAGTCCGCTTCATCCGCATCATCCGCATTTCAAAACCTGCCAGCGTGGAACCTTGGCATGCCCATCAATGCCCGCCTGCTTCACCTGCAATCCATCGACGATGCGGTCGCGGTGGGATCGCAGCCAGCTATTGAGCTTGCGTGTGACGATCTTTTCGTAGCAGATCAACTGCAGCGCATCGCGAAGCTCCGGGTTGGTGTAGGTCTCGGATTGAGGGCGATATTCCGTGCCGGCCGCTATCGCCTCGGCGCCCGTCTTGGGTTCGCTGCCGAATGCCAAAAGCCATGAACCGAGAAGCAGGCGCATGGCTTCGAGGTCGGGATCTTGCTCGCGCAGGCTTTCGGATGCCTTGAGCGGATCGGGCAGCCCCAGCCAGGCCAGCGGGCGGCGCACCATGCGGTCCCATTGCTCGAAGCCGCCGAGCGGGTGCATGCCTTCAATGGCTGGCGCACCTGCGGCCAGGTAGGCCAGGGGCAGGGTGAGCGCGGCGCGGATCAGCTCGCCACGGCGGGCGAATACATCCTCCAAGTGGTCGCACGAGAAGGTGCGCTGCTCGGGGCGTTCCTGCCCGCTGTCCATGCGGATCAGTGCCACGCGGCGCTTGAGGTCGCCGACGATCGACAGGTTGTTGCCGGTGGCCACCATCAGGGCATGCGTCGGAATCGACAGCATGCCGCTGGCGCCGAGCGGCCGCAGCCGGACAAACTGTTGCGTCGCCACCTGGCAAAGCAGGTCGCCTTTCAGCGGCCGCTCGATATTGTCCAGGGCAATCACAGCATCACCAGCCAAAAGCACGCCAGCCAGTCGCTTCTCGGCTTCGGCGTCATCGTGTCCGAGCGACAGCACACTGGCGCGGCGGCCGGTGGCGATGATGGCGAACGTCTCGGCGATCAGTGTTTTGCCGGTGCCGGGCGTCGGCGCTGTTACTGCCAGCAGAGGGGCTGCGGGGAGCACTCTCCGTAGTAGGCCGGTGATGATGCCGGCGACAACAGCCGCGCGATCTTCATCGGCGACGAAGGGGAAGTCTTTCACCAGGTCGAGCAGCACGTCGAGCGCGGCCTGAGCATTGGCTCGGGTTGGCTTGGCTGGTGGTGCCGACCATTTCGGAATATCCGAGCAGGCCAGAAACAACCCTGTTTCGGCGTCATATCCAGGCTTGTCTATCAGGCGTCCTGAAAGGGTGACTATGTATGCTTCGATAAAACCCGCCAGCGGTCGCAGCTCCGGCCAATTGCCGCGCGCCAGGTAGGCGTCGGCGATGCGGCGCGGGCAATCGCACGGCTTGTAGCCTTCGGATCGTGCGTCGAAGCGTTCATACACGGCCGCCGCGGTCGCCAGCTCGGTCAGGTGCGATCCGTCGACCGGATGCAGCACCAGAGCACCACGCGGGCGATGCACGCCACCAGAGGCGGCTGCCGGGGCCGCGTAGAGGTGCACCAGACGGTTGGTGTAGCTGAAAAGGTTTTCGCACTTCTCCGCGAGCGCCAGACCTGTCTGGTCGAGGGACTCGGGCATGCAACCGGGATCGAGTGGGATCACGCGCTTGCCGGCCGGGTTGAATGTTTCGCCGCCAGACTTCACCAGGCGCGGGCCTTTCTTGCGGCCTGATTTCTTTTCGGATGCCAGCTTGTCGAGGGCAGCCGCGCCGCGCTGTTCTAGGTCACTCATTATTCAAAAGCCCCCGCTGCGGCATGCAGACGCGATGCCGCCAGCTTCAATCGTTCCAGGTCATCGCCGACAAGGGGTTTGCCCTTCGCTAGTTGCGATGCCGCCAGCGAGACGATCAGCGTCTCGAAGCTCACGGCGCGCAGGATGTCAGCAGCCGGGAACGGCCGGCGTTCGGGCTTGCCGTCGACGGTTATTTTTTCGGGAAACAGTGCGGACATTTCGAGCCCGACAGCGCCGAGCACTTCATTGATCGAGCAGCCGGCGAAGCAATGCGCCAGCACGCGACCGTCGCCCAGCTCGCGCACGGCCAGCGATGCGCGGCGATCCTCATGCGCAGGACAGCGCGCAATCCAGCGGCCGTCGCCGGTGCGTTTGACGTTCTCCAGGTGCGCCAACAGGGCGTCGGCGCTCATTGGATAACACCGTCGGCCTTGAGCCTCTTTTTCAGGTTTCGACGTGCCAGGCGGCGCGTCTCGCGATTGCCAGCCAGGGCTGCGATAAACAAGTCCTGCACATCGGGCGAGAGGGCGCTCACGCTTGCGCCGTTCGGGCGGCTGGTGTTCGAGCCATACCGAATTTTTCGCGGGTTGCGATTGACGGGCGCTTTCATCAGGAAGCGGCTTTCTGGCCGATTTCGACAGCGGCTTGCTTGAATCGCGACGGGTGATAACGCATCCGGCCGGTGATGATGATTACCGCGCCGGCAGCGGCGAGCGCATCCCTATGTCTACGCACGAACCAGCGCACGCTGTCTTCGGTGGGATATGCCGGCTTTACGCTGCCGAGCAGGTCTTGCAATTCGACGTATTCGTCGAGGGGGGGTAGTTCGGTGACGTTCATACAATTCTCCTTTAGTTGCAAGCACCTTGCCGGGTCTTTGCACGGGCGGCGGTGGTGCCGTGTGGAGAATTGTGTCTGTTTGCGGGTTGCGTTCGCTTGCGATTAAAGCAACACGGATTAGCGGCCCTTTGTGTTTGGGAAATAGTCCAACAACAGGAGGCCCAACCTATCAAAAAATGCGTCCCAGTCAGCGGATACCGGGTCAAAGTCGCGCTCGATGTCGAATCCCACGCTGTCCCCGGGCGAGTCGAGCTTGCATGCCGTTTCGACGTGCTTGGAGAATTCACGCACGACCAGGTAGTCAAATTCGTCCGCGATATCCGGGTGCTCTCGCATGAAAAAGGCCCCAACGTCGCCCGACAACCGGGCGCAATGACGGCTGTAATCGCTGAATATTGTCGTCTCCGCCACCTGCCATTCAGCGGCAACCGCCTTGGCGGCGGAAGACGGCTTCATGCCTTCAATCAGGAGATCAGAAAATTGCCGCGCCCGTTTTACAGCAGGTGTCTCCCGGAATGTTCTACTGCCGATAGGCCGGCCAGGTTTTCCCCTTGCGCGCATCACACCCGCCCCTCAAAAACCCGCGTCATCAGGCGTCGCCGGCTGTCGGTGTTCAGGTGCGCATAGCGTTGCACCATGCGCAGTTGACGATGGCCCAGGGTGTCGGCGATTTCCAGCAGCGACGCGCCGCTTTGCGCCATGTAAGACGCGGTGCAATGGCGGCAGTCGTGGAAGCGGAAATTCTTGATCGTGGCGGCCGCCACGGCTTCGTTGAATACCTTGGCGGTCGAGTAGGGCTGCGACGGCCGCAGACGGCTGCGAAAGACCAGCGCCTGGCTGGTGGTGGCGTCCTTCGGCGCGAATCGCATCAGCTCGGCGATCACCTGCGGCAGCAGCACCAGCACGCGGCGGTCGCCGTTTTTGGTGTCGTGCAATTCGGCCTCGGCGCGTTCCAGGTTGACGTCGCACCAGCGCAGGCCGAGCAGCTCGCCGCGCCGCGCGCCGGTGGTGAGCGCCATCAGCACGAACACATAAAGCCGCGTCCATGTCGATTCGACGCATGCCGCCAGCAGGCGGTCGCGTTCATCGTCGGTCAGGTAGCGCACGCGGCCGCGCGTTTCGGGATTTTTTTCGACGTGGCGGGTTGGCGAATCGAAGCCGCGCGGGACCAGGCGTTGCCGCTTCGCCCAGGTGAACAGCGCGGCGAGCGCGACCTGATAGCGGTTCAGGGTCGCGCCGCTGCGCTGGCCGCCCTTGGCCTTGAAGATCGGATTGCCGTCGACGTCGCGGCCGTTGTAGACGCGCGACGGCTCGGTCGCCAGCGTGCGCATGGCGTCGTCCAGATCATCGGGGGTGATTTCCGTCAGCACCTTGTCGCCGAGCAGGCGAATCCAGGCATTGATGCGGTGATAGCGCGAAGAATCCCGACCCTGATAGGCGTCGAGATATTTTTGGGCAATTTCTGCCACGGTGCCGGCTGGTGCAACAGCTTGGGCATTTTCAGCTTCTTTCATGTCAGGCTCCTAAGTGTTGCCGATTTTGATCGGCGGTCTTAGCAGAGGCCCGACAAGGGCTTGAAACTAAAGGAAACTTGGCTCCCCGACCTGGGCTCGAACCAGGGACCTGCGGATTAACAGTCCGTCGCTCTACCGACTGAGCTATCGGGGAATAGGAGAGCGCGCATTCTAGTGTCGGCGGGCTTTCCGGTCAAGCCTTATAGCGGCTAACCGTCACTTTCCACCTGCAATTCGGGAACGTGGCTGAAGGCGATACGCATCGGCGCGGCGCCGCGGCCGCTGTGGGCGCCGCCGAAGTACAGGGTGTTGGGGCCGTAGCGCTGGTTGATCTGGTCGAGCACGCTGTTGAGGGTTTCGTGCTGGTCGTCGGGATCGAACAGGTCGCGCGTGATCTGGCTGTGCTCGGCGAGGTGGAGCAGGGTGACGCCGACCTTGAGGATGGGGGCGGGATCGGGCGGGCGGCGCTGCCACAGTTCGGCCAGCACCGGGTTGAATTTGAGGGTGTCGGCGTGCGGCGAGAAGCGGGCCTGGCCGGACCAGTGGGCGGGTCCGTTGCCGCGTTGCAGATAGGTGAGGTGCAGGCCGAGGCCGCCGGCGCAATAGCCGTAATGGCGCAGCCGCATTGCGGCCTTGTGCAGCAGGCGGTACAGCACCGCCAGGGCGGTTGCGGGGTCGCGCAGGTCGGGCGCGAGCACATGCGAATGGCCGACGCTGGCACGCTGGGTGGGGGCGGATGCCACCCCTTCGCCGCGCAGCTTGGCGTAAAAGCGTTCGCCTTCGATGCCGCCCCAGGCCTGGCGCAGGGTGGTTTTGCTGGCGGCGCACAGTTGCTCGACGCTGTGAATGCCAAGCCGGTTGAGGCGCGGCTCCATGGCGCGGCCGATGCCGGTGAGGGCGCCGAGCTTGAGGCCGTACAGGCGTTGCGGCAATTCGTTCTGGCGGATCACGACCAGTCCGTCCGGCTTCTGCATGTTCGACGCGGTCTTGGCGAGGAAGCGGTTGGGCGCGATGCCGACCGAACTGTGCAGCACTTCGCCCACCTGGTCGTAGATCGCCTGCTTGATTTGCTGGCCGAGTTTGACGGCGTTGACTTCCTCGCGGTCGCTTCCCATCAGCTCGCACGCCATTTCGTCGATCGACAGCACGGCGCCGACGGGGGTGCACGATTCGACTGCGGCGACGATGCGGTGGTGGATTTCGACGTAGGTAGCGGGGCGCGCCTGCACGAACACGATGTCCTTGCACAGCTTGCGCGCCTGCCACACCGGGGTGCCGGTACGGACGCCGAAGCGCTTGGCGTCGATGCTGGCGGCGATGCAGCAGGTGGTGTCGGCCATCACCGGCAGCACGCCGACCGGCTTGCCGCGTAATTCGGGGCGCAGTTGCTGTTCGACCGATGCGAAGTAGGAATTGAGATCGACGTATAGCGTATGCAATGACATGGCGCGCTCCACCCATCACTCCGGCGGTGCAGGGTTGTTGCCGTTTGAGCCGTTTGACGGCGATGGCCTGTCCCATGCGGGGACAAGCGCCGGGGTGAGGATCAATGCTGATTATAGTGTATATCCATACACTACATTTGATCCATTCAGCCCGGGTTCGCCAGATTCATCCGTTCCAGCCGCTGGCACAGGGTGTCGATGATGCGGCGCGACAGCGGGGCGGAATGGCGCATCAGCTCCTCCATGACATGCGGCGGCAGCGCCAGCACGGTGATTTCGGTCTCGGCCACCACTGTGGCGGTACGTTTCTCGTTCAGCAAATAGGCCATTTCGCCGAACAGCTGGCCTTCGTGGAGTTCACCCAGGTGACGCGGGCCGGCGGGGGTGTTCTTGTAGGCCACGGCGCGGCCGGCGTGGAGGAAATAGGCGTCGCGCGAGTCGTCGCCTTCCTCGATCAGCGTTTGGCCGGCGGGGAGGACCTGGCCGTATGTTGCCAGCAGGCGCTGGGTGTCGCCGAAGATATAGGCTTCGACCTTGTCGGTGCCTTTGCCGCTGCCGGCGAGAAACAGCTTTTCCAGCGCGGTGATATCGGCCTTGCCGAAGGCATACAAGGCCTGGGCCCACAGATACAGCAGAAGAAACGAAAAGTAGGCGCCGATCAGAACGAAGACCACGCCGCCAAGCGCGCCGTACAGGCTGTTGTAATTCTCCAGCTTGAAGAAGGCGCCGAACAGCACGAGCAGAAGCCCCAGGCTCACGCTGGCGCCCAGCGCGAACGCCGCGGCGACGCGCGCGCGCGCGCGTCGCCGCGGCAACCGCCAGTAGGCGGCGAACAGCAGCGCCCACACCATGGCAAAGACGAACAGCGTATTGAGCGCCTGCAACACCTGCGCATTGCCGGTGCCGATGAAGTTGTTCTGCGCCAGAAAGCTCAGCGTCACCTGCACCAGCGCGGCCACGCACATCAGCAGGAACAGCATCGGCAGAATGACCAGCGGCAGCACCCACGACACCACCGGATTGCGCTTGCTCGGGCTGGGAAAGATGATGCCGAACGCGTCCTGTACCGCGCTGACCAGCCAGCGCGACGACAGCAACAAGGTCAGCAGGCCGACGCCGCTTGCGGCCAGCTGGGTCTGGCGCGCAATGAAGCCCAGCGTAGCGAGGCTTTCCAGCTGCATCTGGTTGTAGAGCGCAGCCATCAGGATGGTGGCGGGCACCGAGTCTGCGGCAATGCGGTTTAGCAGTTGCAGGGCGTAGCTCAGCAGCAGCAGCAGTGGGGTGGCCGACAGCAGGAAATAAAACGCCGTCGCCGCGGCATGGTTCTGCAGGCCGTTCTGGCCGAACAGGCGCACGGTGGTATAGGCCAGCTGAAGCAGCCAGCTCAGCTTGCCGCGGATGGGGGGCAGGGCGAGTTTCAGGAACATGGCGCTAGCCTACCTGCGCCATGGATCGGACGCCAGGGAAGCGCTGATTAATTCGTCATTGCGAGGAGCGCAGCGACACGGCAATCCAGAAATGCCTGCTTAATCAATACGCCGGATTGCTTCGCTTCGCAATGATGGCCATATTGAGTTGTTCAGCGCTTTCCTAGGCCAGCGCCAGCGCGATGCGCTTGAGCGCCTTTTCCAGGTTTGCCTGCGAGGTGGCGAACGACAGGCGGATGTAGCCTTCGGCGCCGAAGGCCGAGCCGGGGACGACGGCGACGTCGGCGGATTCCAGCAGGTATTCGGAAAACGCGATGTCGGTCGGTTCCTCGATGATGTCGCGCGCCAGCAGGCCCATGATCGCCGGGCGCACGTCGGGGAAGGCGTAGAACGCGCCGCCGCTGTCGACGCAGTGGAAGCCGGGGATGGCGTTCAGCGCGTCGACGACGTAACGGTGGCGCGTCTTGAAGGCGTCGAGCATCGGCGTGATGCAGCCCTGGTCGCCGTTGAGCGCGGCTTCGGCAGCCATCTGCGAAATCGAAGCGGGGTTGGAGGTGGACTGCGACTGCACGTTGGTCATCGCGCGCATGATGGCTTCGGGGCCGGCCGCGTAGCCGATGCGCCAGCCGGTCATCGAATAGGCTTTCGAGACGCCGTTCAGCACCAGGGTGCGGTCGTACAGGTCGGGGCAGACATTGAGGATGTTGACGAAGGGCACGTCGTCCAGGCGGATGTGCTCGTACATGTCGTCGGAGGCGATCAGCACGTGCGGGTGCTTCCGCAGCACGGCGCCGAGCGCCGCCAGTTCGTCGCCGCTGTAGACCGCGCCGGTGGGATTGGACGGGCTGTTGATGACGAACAGCCTGGTTCTGGGCGTGATCGCCGCTTCCAGCTGTGCCGGGGTGATCTTGAAGCCCTGCTCGATGCCGGCCTCGACGATCACCGGCTTGCCGTCGGCGAGGATGACGATGTCGGGATACGACACCCAGTAGGGCGCCGGGATGATGACCTCGTCGCCAGGGTTTATCACCGCCAGCGCCAGGTTGAAGAAGCTCTGCTTGCCGCCGCTCGACACCAGAACCTGCTTGGGCGTGTAGTTGAGCCCGTTGTCGCGCTTGAACTTGGCGATGACCGCCGCCTTCAGGCTGGGGGTGCCGTCGACCGCCGTGTACTTGGTAAAGCCCGCGTTAATCGCCGCGATCGCTGCATCCTTGATGTGCTGCGGGGTGTCGAAATCGGGCTCGCCGGCGCCGAGGCCGATGATGTCGCGGCCGCTCGCCTTGAGCGCGGCGGCGCGGGCGGTGACGGCCAGGGTGGGCGAGGGCTTGATGGCCTGTACGCGGCGGGAGAGTTCCACAGTGGTTCCTTCATGCACCCGCGGTGGCGGAGTGCTACTATCGACAAGTTTTAGGCCGCGCGATTTTAACTCGAATGTTTCATGAATTCGCGTGATGATCGTGCAGCAATTTATGAAATGTTCAGGTTCTGATGTTCGTCACCTTCCCCAATAGCCCGTTTCGCCTGTTTCAGCCATTTCAGCCGGCTGGCGACCAGCCGCAGGCCATCGCCCAGCTGATCGAGGGGATCGATGACGGCCTGGCGTACCAGACCCTGCTGGGGGTGACCGGTTCGGGCAAGACGTTCACCATGGCCAACGTCATTGCGCGGACGGGGCGGCCGGCGCTGGTCATGGCGCCGAACAAGACGCTGGCGGCGCAGCTGTATTCCGAAATGCGCGAGTTCTTTCCGGAAAACGCGGTCGAGTATTTCGTCTCCTACTACGACTACTACCAGCCCGAGGCCTATGTGCCGTCGCGCGACCTGTTCATTGAAAAAGACTCCAGCATCAACGAGCACATCGAGCAGATGCGGCTGTCGGCGACCAAGTCGCTGCTGGAGCGGCGCGACACCATCATCGTCTGCACCGTCTCGGCGATCTACGGTATCGGCGACCCGTCGGACTACCACAGCATGATCCTGCTGCTGCGCGAGAACGAGAAAATGAGCCAGCGCGACGTCATCACGCGGCTGACGCAGATGCAGTACGACCGCAACGACATCGAATTCAAGCGCGGGGTGTTCCGCGTGCGCGGCGACGTCATCGACATCTTCCCGGCGGAACACGCGGAAACCGCGATCCGCATCGAGCTGTTCGACGACGTGGTGGAAACCCTGCACCTGTTCGACCCGCTCACCGGGCAGATCCTGTCGCGTGTGGGGCGCTTCACCGTGTTCCCGTCGAGCCATTACGTCACCCCGCGCGCCACGATTTTAAAAGCCATCGAGAAAATCAAGGTCGAGCTGCGCGAGCGGCTCGAGTGGTATTACGCCAACGGCAAACTGGTCGAGGCGCAGCGGCTGGAGCAGCGCACCCGTTTCGACCTCGAAATGATGGCCGAGCTGGGCTTCTGCAAGGGCATCGAGAACTATTCGCGGCATCTTTCGGGGCGCAAGCCGGGCGAGCCGCCGCCGACGCTGATCGATTACCTGGCGAAGGACGCGCTGATGATCATCGACGAGTCGCACGTCACCGTGACGCAGGTCGGCGGCATGTACAAGGGCGACCGCTCGCGCAAGGAAAACCTGGTCGATTACGGCTTCCGCCTGCCGTCGGCGCTCGACAACCGCCCGCTCAAGTTCGAGGAATTCGAGGGGCTGATGCCGCAGACCGTGTTCGTCTCGGCCACCCCGGCCAGGTACGAGGCCGAGCACTCGGGCCAGGTGGTCGAGCAGCTGGTGCGCCCGACCGGCCTGGTCGACCCGCTGATCGAGGTGCGCCCGGCGTCGGCGCAGGTCGATGACCTGATGTCCGAAGCGAGAAAGCGTATCGCCATCGGCGAGCGCGTGCTGGTGACGACGCTGACCAAGCGCATGTCCGAGGACCTCACCGACTATCTGGCCGAGCACGGCATCAAGGTGCGCTACCTGCACTCCGACATCGACACCGTCGAGCGCGTCGAGATCATTCGCGACCTGCGTCTGGGCGAATTCGACGTGCTGGTCGGCATCAACCTGCTGCGCGAAGGCCTCGACATTCCCGAGGTGTCGCTGGTGGCGATTCTCGACGCCGACAAGGAAGGCTTCCTGCGTTCCGAGCGCGCCCTGATCCAGACCATCGGCCGCGCCGCGCGCCATCTGCACGGCACCGCGATCCTGTATGCCGACCGCATCACCGACTCGATGCGGCGCGCGATGGACGAAACCGAACGCCGCCGCAACAAGCAGCTCGCCTTCAATGCCGAGCACGGCATCACCCCGCGCGGCGTGCAGAAGCGCATCCGGGACATGATCGACGGCGTGTACAACACCGATGCCGCACGCCTGGAACTCAAGGCCGCGCAGACCGTGGCCGAATACAAGATACTGGATGAAAAAGCGCTAACCAAAAGGATCAAGAAGCTGGAAAAGGAAATGCTGGATGCGGCAAGGAATCTGGAATTTGAAAAGGCCGCGGAACTTCGCGACCATTTGAAGGAACTCAAACGGGTGTTATTTGGTGTGGAAGAACATGACTAAAGTTTTGATGGTCTGCATGGGAAATATTTGTCGCTCGCCGATGGCGGAGGGCATGTTGCGCAAGGCCCTCCAGGAGGCCGGCCTCGATCGGCACGTGGAAGTGGATTCCGCCGGCACCCACGCCTACCACGTCGGCTCGGCGCCCGATCCGCGCGCGCAGCAGGCGATTTCGCGGCGCGGCGCGGATATCAGCCGGCTGCGCGGACGCAAGGTGGCGGACGAGGATTTCGAGCGCTTCGACTACATCCTGGTGATGGACGGCGACAATTACAGCCAGCTGATCCAGCGCGCGCCGGCGCACCATCACGGCAAGATCCGCCGGCTGCTGTCGTTTAGCCGCAAATATCCCAATCTCGACGTGGTCGATCCGTATTACGGCGGCGCCCAGGGCTTCGAGGAAAACCTCGACATGATCGAGGACGCGGTGCTGGGCCTGATCCGGGAAATCACCGGCGACACCCGGGTGAAAATGCGTTCAGGCAGCTGAGCGCGTCCTGCTGTTTCAGCAAACGACGAGGGCCGCTTAAAAGCGGCCCTCGTCGTTTTGCGGTGCAGGCTTTATTTCGCCTGGGTTTCCACCTGGACCAGCGGCTCCTGCACTTGGCTCGCCTGCGGGCGCGAGCGCCGGCGAGTGGGGTGGAGGGCGGCCGGTGTGGCCGTCTCGCCTGCCGTTGCAATGGGCGCGCTGGTTGTTTCCACCTGCATCAGGCTGACGGGCTCGGCCTCGGTTTTGACTATGGGGCGGCGGCGGCGGCGCGGGCGTCCTGCTTCGCTGGTTTCAGGCGTGCTGACCGCCGCGGCTTGCGTTTCCACCTGATCCAGATTGGCCGTGCCGGTTGCCAGCTCCGCCAGGATGATGGCGGGCGAGGCGGTGACCGCGGCCGGCGTTTCAAGCTGCAAGGCCTGTTGTGCGGGTGCGACCGGAGCAGGGGCTGCCTTGGGTGCGCCCGCAATTTCGATGATCGCATGGAAGCGGGCGGGTGCCGCGGCGACGTCGATCTCGGCCTGTATCGTGCCCTCGCCCGTGCCTGCTTCGGTTTCCGGGCGGGCTTCACGCGGACGGCGATTGCCGCGTCCACGGCGGCTGCGCGGCTCGCGTTTTTCCTCGCTGACGGGTTCGCTCGGCGCCTCGACCGGCTCCGCGGCCTGCGGTGCGATTTCGGCTTCCGGACGCGGTTTGGGCTGGCGCGGCGGACGCGCCGGCTTGGCTGATTCGCCGCCACGGGCCTCGCTCGGGCGCGGTGCGGCCTGACGCGGTTCACGGGGTTCACGCGGTTCATTCGGGCGTGCTTCGCCACGGCCTTCACCGCGGCCGCGACGCTGGGCGGGCTTGCGGTCACGGCGTTCGCTTGGCCGTTCGCCGCGCGTGAGGGCGGGAGCCGGTTCGGCTGCCGGTGCGGCTTTGGCCGCCGGCGCTTCTTCGCCCCGTTTCTTGAACCAGCCCAAAATACGCTCGAACAGGCCGGTCTCCGGCTGCGGTTGTGCCGCAACGGCCGGCCGTGCGGCGGGCGCCGGTTGCGGCGGTGGCGCAATCGATTTGACCGCGGCGACCTGGCGCGCCGGGGCGGCCTCTTGCGCGGTCTGATAGATGGACTCGGGTTCCGCCAGGGCCACCAGCTTGTAGCTCGGTTCGGCCGCATCGCGCAGGTTGAGCTCGTCGTGGCGCAGCCGGGTGATGGTGTAGTGCGGGGTTTCCAGGTGGACGTTGGGGATCAGCACCACATTCACCTTGAGGCGCGTTTCGAGGGTGTGAATGTCGACGCGTTTCTCGTTGAGCAGGAAGGTGGCGACATCGACCGGCAGCTGCACATGCAGCGCGCCGGTGTTTTCCTTCATGGCCTCTTCCTGCAGGATGCGCAGGATGTGCAGCGCGGACGATTCGGCGCCGCGGATGTGGCCGGTGCCGTGGCAGCGCGGGCAGGGCGTGTAGCTGGTTTCGCCGAGCGAGGGCTGCAACCGCTGACGTGACATTTCCAGCAGGCCGAAGCGCGAGATCTTGCCGGTCTGCACGCGGGCGCGGTCGTGATGCAGGGCATCGCGCAGGCGGTTTTCGACTTCGCGCTGATGCTTGGGCTCTTCCATGTCGATGAAATCGATCACGATCAGGCCGCCGAGGTCCCTCAGGCGCATCTGGCGGGCGATTTCGTCGGCCGCTTCGAGGTTGGTGTTGTAGGCGGTCTGCTCGACGTCGCTGCCCTTGGTGGCGCGCGCCGAGTTGACGTCGACCGACACCAGCGCTTCGGTGTGATCGATCACGATGGCGCCGCCGGCAGGCAGGTTGACCTGGCGCGAATACGCCGATTCGATCTGGTGTTCGATCTGGAAGCGCGAGAACAGCGGCACGTCGTCGCGGTAGAGCTTGACCTTGCTGACGTTGTCCGGCATCACGTGCGCCATGAACTGCTGCGCCTGCTCGTAGATGTCTTCGGTATCGATCAGGATCTCGCCGATGTCCGCCGAGAAATAGTCGCGGATGGCGCGGATGACCAGGCTGCCTTCCTGGTAGATCAGGAAGGCGCCTTTTTGCGATCCGGACGCGCCGTCGATGGCTTTCCACAGGCTCAAGAGGTAGTTCAGGTCCCACTGGAATTCCTCGGCGGTACGGCCGATGCCGGCGGTGCGGGCGATCAGGCTCATGCCTTCCGGGATGTCGAGTTGCGCCAGGGTGTCGCGCAGTTCGTTGCGTTCCTCGCCCTCGATGCGGCGCGAGACGCCGCCGCCGCGCGGGTTGGTCGGCATCAGCACGACGTAGCGGCCGGCCAGCGAGACGTAGGTGGTGAGGGCGGCGCCCTTGTTGCCGCGTTCGTCCTTTTCCACCTGGACCAGCAGTTCCTGGCCTTCTTTCAGGTTTTCCGGGACGCGGCCGCCGTTGGGCAGGCAGGTGCGGGAAATTTCCTTGAACGGCAAAAAGCCGTGGCGCTCGCAGCCGTAATCGATGAATGCGGCTTCCAGGCTGGGCTCGACGCGGGTGACGACACCCTTGTAGATGTTGCCCTTGCGTTGTTCCTTGCTGGCGGACTCGATGTCAAGGTCGACCAGCTTCTGGCCGTCGACGATGGCAACCCGGAGTTCTTCCGCCTGGGTTGCGTTGAAAAGCATGCGCTTCATTATTTACTCCCGCGCGCGTGCATACGGGACAGGCCAGACTGCCGCCTAAAGCGGGCGGCTCATGCGATCACTGGTAGGTCAGGTGAAATGGCATGGGGTAAAAGGTGTCCTGTTCCTGGAGAGTTTTGCCGGCAAAGCCGGGGTGGTCTTTCCGGTTCCCGCCGGAGGCTGCGCCTCGGCGTGAACAACTATTTCGTATGCTTGTGGTCGCGTCATTGATAACATCGCTGCTTTGCCGATTGCGCGGGGCGGGTGGTTTCGACTGATCGCGCCAGCTTGAATGTTGGCTGGGCGGCAGGAATCCAGACGGGCCGGGCAGGCGGCGGCCGGTGAGCGTTGTAACCGGCGTGTTCTTTACATCAAATCTGTCCGGCAATCCTGCCGGGCAATTGGTCGGGCAAAACTCAGCCTGAACCGGCGGTAGTGTATATGAAAAAGAATGACTTAGAGAAAGATTCGGTCCGGCGGCTGAAGATCGACGACAGCGCCGACGGCCAGCGTCTGGACAACTTTTTGATGGCGCGGCTGAAGGGCGTGCCGAAAAGCCGCATCTACAAGCTGGTGCGCGGCGGCGAGGTGCGGATCAACGGCGGCCGCGTCGAGGTCAGCTACCGCCTGCAGCTGGGCGACGAGGTGCGGATTCCGCCGGTGCGCGTCGCGGTGCCGGTCATCACCCCCGCCACCCATCTGCCGCAGGGCGGCATCCGGCTGGTGCCGCACATCCTGTACCGCGACGACGCCCTGATCGCGCTGAACAAGCCGGCCGGCATGGCGGTACACGGCGGCAGCGGCATTTCGCGCGGGGTGATCGAGCAGATGCGGCTGGAACTGCCGGAATGCCGCTACATGGAACTGGTGCACCGGCTCGACCGCGAAACATCGGGGGTGCTGCTGATCGCGCTGAAACGCCGCGCCCTGGTCGGGCTGCACGCCGCGATGCGCGAGGGAAAAATCGAAAAGCGCTACCTGACGCTGGTGGCCGGGCGCTGGCCGAACCCGCTGCAGCATGTGAAGCTGACTTTGCACAAACGGGTCACCGACGACGGCGAAAAGCGCGTCACGGTGCGCGACGAGGGGCAGACCGCGCACACCATCTTCCGACGCCTGCAAGGTTTTTCCGAATTCACCCTGCTGGAAGCGGAACTGAAGACCGGGCGCACCCATCAGATTCGCGTGCATACCTCGCATCTCGGGTTTCCGATCGCGGGGGACGACAAATACGGCGATTTCGAACTCAACAAGCGGCTGATGAAGCAGGGACTGAAGCGGATGTTCCTGCACGCCGCCCAGTTGAGCTTCGAACATCCCATTTCCGGCGAGCGCATGCTGATCGAAGCGCCGCTGCCTGCCGAACTGGCCACTTTCCTGGATAACTTGAAGAATGCGCCATGATTATTAAACCCAGGCAATTTGACCTGTTGATTTTCGACTGGGATGGCACCCTGATGGATTCCGCCGGGGTGATCGTCGATTCGATCCAGCGCGCCTGCGAGGACATCGGCCTGCCGGCGCCGGGCGATCACGCGTCGCGCCAGATCATCGGTCTGGGGCTGATCCAGGCGCTGCAGACCCTGCTGCCGGATTTGCCGGCCGACGATTATCCGCGGCTGGTCGAACGTTACCGCCATCATTACTTTGGCCGCGACGCGCAGATTCCGCTGTTCGATGGGGTGGCCAGCGGGATCGGCCAGTTGCACGCCGCCGGCTTCCAGCTCGCGGTGGCCACCGGCAAAAGCCGCGCCGGTCTGTCCCGCGCGCTTGAATCCAGCGGCCTCGGCGCTTGGTTCGCCGCCACCCGCTGCGCCGACCAGACGCATTCCAAGCCGCACCCGGCGATGGTGCTGGAACTGATCGACGAGCTCGACGCCGACCCGGCGCGCACCCTGGTGATCGGCGACACCAGTCACGATCTCCTGATGGCGTCGAATGCCGGCGTCGCCAGTCTGGGCGTGACCTATGGCGCGCACGAAGCCGGCGACCTGCATCCGCATGCGCCGCTCGCCCTGATGGACAGTTTTGCCGAGGTGCACGCGTGGCTGAACGCGAACGCCTGATCCGCACCGCGCGCGAGCTTGCCGGGCAGGGCCGCGGCGTGCGTTTCGAACCTGGACTGGCAGGAAGGCGAGTTCTTCGACGACTCGCGGCTATACTTGATCTGCTCCACCCATGGCGCGCTTTATCATCCCACAAGCGGGCAGTGCGTTGGCGGACGTGGCGCCGGGCGCGGCCTGATCCCCTTGCCGGTCGTCGAGCGTGATGGCCATGTGTATCTTTTGGAAACAGTGATGGAAGAACAACAATGAGCGAACCGGAAAAAACGCCCCCGGCAAACTGGGAACGCGACGTTCTGGAAAAGCTGGCACTGTCGGCGGTGCAGGAACAGCGCCGCAGCCGGCACTGGAGCATCCTGTTCAAGACGCTCGGCTTTCTGTACCTGTTCATCGTGCTGTTTCTGGCCGCCGGCTGGTTCCGCTCGGACGGCGTTTCCCTGCCCAAGGCGCATACCGCGCTGGTCGATCTGCAGGGCGTCATCGCGGCCGACAAGACCAGCGCCGACTCGGTGATCAGTAGCCTGCAGGGCGCGTTCGAGGACAAGAAAACCCAGGGCGTGATCCTGCGCATCAACAGCCCCGGCGGCAGCCCGGTGCAGGCCGGGCAGATCTACGACGAGATCAAGCGCCTGCGCGCGCTGCATCCGAAGGTCCCGCTCTACGCCGTGGTGGACGACATCTGCGCCTCGGGCGGCTATTACGTCGCCGTCGGCGCCGACAAGATCTTCGTCGACAAGGCCAGCATCGTCGGCTCGGTCGGCGTGCTGATGGACGGCTTCGGCTTCACCGAAACCATGCAGAAGCTCGGTGTCGAACGCCGCCTGCTGACGGCCGGCGAAAACAAGGGCTTCCTCGATCCGTTCTCGCCGGTCGACCCCAAACAGCAGGCCTTCGCCAAACAGATGCTCGAAGAAATTCACGCCCAGTTCATCGCCGTGGTGCGGGAAGGGCGCGGCAAGCGCCTGAAGGAAACCCCCGAGACCTTCAGCGGCCTGGTGTGGAGCGGCGAGAAAAGCATCCAGCTCGGCCTTGCCGACGCGTTTGGTACGGTGGAATCGGTCGCGCGCGATGTCATCAAGGCCGAGGACATCGTCGACTTCACCCGCCAGGACAGCCTGTTCGAACGCCTCGCCGGACGCCTCGGCGCGACCATGGCCAAGGCGTGGTCGCCCTTCGACAAAGCCGGGGTGAGCCTGCGGTGAGCGACTACCGGCCGATCGCCTGCTCGGACCACGACCGCCTGGAACTCGCCGCACTCAAGCGGCAATGGCTGGATTTGAAGGTCACGACGGGCGACCGGGCAGGGCGTCAGCGCCTGATGCCGCGCGACGTGACCACCCGCGACGGCGCCGAATGGCTGCTGGCCGAAACCGAATCCGGCGAGCAGCTGACCCTGCGGCTCGACTGGCTGCAATTCTGAACGTTCGGGTGGCGGTGCCGAACGCAGTGGCTTCAGCATTGTCTTATTGCATTGGCCTGCGGAAACAGGCCACTAACAGAATGCATCCCAAGTAAAAGAACACCATGAAAATCCCGAAAAGACTCGAACCGCTGGCCGAAGACGGCCTGATCGACGAGGTGACGCGCCAGCTCATGAGCGGCAAGGAGGCGATGGTCTTCGTCGTCCGCTGCGGCGACGAGGTGCGCTGCGCCAAGGTCTACAAGGAAGCCAATAAGCGCGCTTTCCGCCAGAGCGTCGATTACACGGAAAACCGCAAGGTGAAGAACAGCCGTCAGGCGCGCGCGATGGCCAAAGGCACGCGCTATGGGCGGGAAGCCCAGGAAGCGGCCTGGCAGAACGCCGAAGTGGATGCCCTGTACCGCCTCGCCGCCGCCGGCGTGCGGGTGCCGACGCCGTACAATTTCCATTCCGGCGTGTTGCTGATGGAACTGGTCTGCGACGAGGACGGCAACGCGGCGCCGCGTTTGAATGACGTGGAATTCACGCCGGAACTGGCGCGGGTGCATTTCCAGATGCTGCTCAAACAAGTCATGTTGATGCTGTGCGCCGGGGTGATTCACGGCGACCTGTCCGAATTCAATATCCTGATCAGCGCCGACGGCCCGGTGATCATCGACCTGCCGCAGGCGGTGGATGCCGCCGGCAACAACCACGCCCCCGACATGCTGGAACGCGACGTCGCCAATCTGACCGCCTATTTCGGGCGCTTTGCGCCGGAACTGCTGGGGACCGACTACGGCAAGGAAATCTGGGCGCTATACGAACACGGCGCGCTGCATCCGGACGTGCAGCTGACCGGCCATTTTGCACACAGCACGAAACCGGTGGACCTGGACGGCGTTCTGCGGGAAATCGGCGATGCCCGCGCCGAAGAGGAGGCGCGGCAGCTGCGGATGCTGGAAGCGGGGTAGAACGCATCTTCAGCACGCCCGGTGCGTCCCGTATAATCCGGCATGACCGATCACCCGAACACCCCACCCGACTCGCCGCCCGCCGACACCCCAACGGCTGGCGCGCCCTTCGACCAACTGCCGCTGGCGCCCGCCGTGCTGGCCAATCTGCGGCAGCTCGGTTACATCCACATGACGCCGATCCAGGCGGCCAGTCTGCCGATTGCGCTGGCCGGCCATGACCTGATTGCGCAGGCCAAGACCGGCAGCGGCAAGACGGCGGCCTTTGCGCTGGCCCTGCTGAACCGGCTGAACCCGCGTCGCTTCGCCGTGCAGGCGCTGGTGCTGTGCCCGACGCGCGAGCTGGCCGACCAGGTGACGCAGGAGATCCGCCGGCTGGCGCGCAGCGAGGACAACATCAAGATTCTGTCCCTGGTCGGCGGCTCCACCCTGCGCCCGCAACTGGCCAGTCTGGAGCACGGCGCCCACGTCGTCGTCGGCACGCCGGGCCGCATCATGGATCACCTGCAACGCGGCAGCCTGAATCTGGATGCGCTCAATACGCTGGTACTCGACGAGGCCGACCGCATGCTGGACATGGGCTTCTACGACGACATCGGTTTCATCGCCAGGGAGTGCCCCGGCACGCGGCAGACGCTGCTGTTTTCTGCCACCTACCCGGAAGGCATCGCGGAACTGAGCCGGCGTCTCCTGCGGCAGCCGCAGGAGGTGAAACTGCTGGAGCAGCACGAGAACGACAAAATCCGCCAGCGTTTCTATGAAGTGAGCCACGACGACCGCCTGCAGGCGGTGGCGTTGCTACTACGCCACTACCGCCCGGTCAGCACGCTGGCCTTCTGCAACACTCGCCAGCAATGCCGCGATTTGGTACAGGTCCTGCGTGAGCAGGGCTTCCACGCCTTGGCCTTGCACGGCGAACTGGAACAGCGCGAGCGCGATCAGGTGCTGATCCAGTTCGCCAACCGCAGCTGTTCGGTGCTGGTGGCGACCGACGTCGCCGCGCGCGGCCTCGACATCGCCCAGCTCGAAGCGGTGATCAACGTCGATGTCACCCCCGACCCCGAGGTCTACATCCACCGCATCGGCCGCACCGGCCGCGCCGACCAGGAAGGCTGGGCATTGAGCCTGGCCAGCCCCAGCCAGATGCGGCGCGTTGCCAACATCGTCAAGGAACTGGGAACCGAGCCTGAATGGCATTCCCTCGCCGAACTTGAAGCCGCCAGCGACGAGCCGCTGCTGCCGCCGATGGCGACCTTGCAGATACTCGGCGGCCGCAAGGAGAAGATCCGTCCCGGCGACGTGCTGGGCGCGCTCACCGGCGAGGCGGGTTTCACCAGCGCCCAGGTGGGCAAGATCACCGTCACCGAATCCACCACCTATGTCGCGGTGGAGCGGGGCATCGCCCACGAAGTGCAGCGCAGGCTCGCCGCGGGCAAGCTGAAGGGGAAAAGCGTCAAGGTGCGGATACTGGACGTCAACGCCGATTCAGAGCCCCGCGAGCGCGCGGCCCGGCGCGATCGGTAAAGGTGAAATCGCGTTCGATCTCATCAATCGGGTGGCTTCGCCCGGTATGCGGCCGAAAGTCGGGTACGCTTCGGGCCACAACGTAGGGCGCAATAAGCGCGGCGCATTGCGCCCTACGTGCTGTCCATTCGCTATCGCCATCGCCGTCATTGCGAAGCGAAGCAATCCAGAATGCCTGCGAAGTCAAAAGCTTCCGGATCGCCGCCTCGCTTCGCGGTGACGCAATTGTTCAGCGCCTCCCTGGCCGATCCGGCAATGCGCTGCATCTCCCTCGCCTGATCGAGCCTGCCCCTGCCGATCCCGGCCTGTTTGGCCGGGTTCCTTGTGCGGGCGCAG
>JAUYCF010000053.1 GCA_030692355.1 Thiobacillus sp. | reverse complement strand
ACCTTGCGGTACACCTCGGCGCCCTGCTTGACGAATTCCACCGCTTTCACTTCCATGCCCCTGGCCAGCGCGGCGGCTTCGGTGAGGCCCTCCTTCGCCGCGTACTCACGTACGTCCTGGGTGATCTTCATCGAGCAGAAGTGCGGGCCGCACATCGAGCAGAAGTGCGCGACCTTGGCCGACTCCTTGGGCAGCGTCTCGTCGTGGAAGGACTTCGCCTTGTCGGGGTCGAGGCCGAGGTTGAACTGGTCGTCCCAACGGAATTCGAAGCGCGCCTTGGATAAGGCGTTGTCGCGAATCTGCGCGCCGGGGTGGCCCTTGGCCAGATCGGCCGCGTGTGCGGCGAGCTTGTAGGTGATGATGCCTTCCTTGACGTCGTCCTTGTTCGGCAGGCCGAGGTGCTCCTTCGGCGTGACGTAGCAGAGCATCGCGGTGCCGTACCAGCCGATCATGGCAGCGCCGATGCCGCTGGTGATGTGGTCGTAGCCGGGGGCGATGTCGGTGGTCAGTGGCCCCAGGGTGTAGAACGGCGCCTCGGCGCAGGACTCCAGCTGGATGTCCATGTTCTCCTTGATCAGCTGCATCGGCACGTGGCCGGGGCCTTCGATCATCACCTGCACGTCGTGCTTCCACGCCACCTGGGTCAGCTCGCCCAGCGTCTTCAATTCGCCCAGCTGCGCGTCGTCGTTGGCGTCGTAGATCGAACCGGGGCGCAGGCCGTCGCCGAGGCTGAAGCCCACGTCGTAGGCCTTCATGATTTCGCAGATGTCCTCGAAATGGGTGTAGAGGAAGCTCTCCTTGTGATGCGCCAGGCACCACTTGGCCATGATCGAGCCGCCGCGCGAGACGATACCGGTCATGCGGTTGGCGGTCATCGGCACGTAGCGCAGCAAAACGCCGGCATGGATGGTGAAGTAGTCGACGCCCTGCTCGGCCTGTTCGATCAGGGTGTCGCGGAACATTTCCCAGGTCAGTTCTTCGGCCTTGCCGTCGACTTTTTCCAGCGCCTGGTAGATCGGCACGGTTCCGATCGGTACCGGCGAATTGCGGATGATCCACTCGCGGGTCTCGTGGATGTTCTTGCCGGTCGACAGATCCATCACGGTGTCGCCGCCCCAGCGGATCGCCCAGGTCATCTTCTCGACCTCTTCCTGGATGCTGGAACCCAAAGCCGAGTTGCCGATGTTGGCGTTGATCTTCACCAGGAAATTGCGGCCGATGACCATCGGCTCGGATTCCGGGTGGTTGATGTTGTTGGGGATGATGGCGCGGCCGCGCGCGACTTCGGCGCGCACGAACTCGGGGGTGATCTCGTTCTGCAGATTCGCGCCGAAGTTCTGCCCCGGATGCTGGCGGTTCATCATGACGGCGAGCTTCTCGCCCAGCGGGCCGGACGCTTTCAGCGATTCCAGATAGGCGGTGCGGTTATTGTTCTCGCGGATAGCGATGAACTCCATTTCCGGCGTGATGATCCCTTTGCGTGCGTAGTGCATCTGGCTGACATTCATCCCCGCCTTGGCACGGCGCGGCGTGCGGGCGAGATCGGGGAAACGCATCGCGGCGAGCGCGGGGTTGGCGGCCTGCCGGCGGCCGTATTCCGAACTCAGGTCGGTCAACACTTCAGTATCGCCGCGTGCCTCGATCCAGCGGGTGCGCAGCGCGGGCAGGCCCCGGCGAATGTCGATCTTCGCCGCCGGGTCGGAGTAGGGACCCGAGCAGTCGTAGACGAAAATCGGTGGGTTGGGCTCCGAACGGGCCGGGGCGCCGTCCGGACCGGGCTCGCTGCCAAACATCAAGGGCGTGTCGGACTGGCTGATCTCGCGCATCGGCACGCGGATGTCGGGCTGGCTGCCCTCGACATAGATCTTGCGTGAATTGGGCAGCGGCTGCACCGCGGCCTCATCGACGTGCGCGGAGGCGGCGGTAAATTGGGCGGCTTGGTTGGGTGCGGCTTGGTTGGGTATGGCGGCGTTCATGGTGGCGCTCCGAAAATCAGGAGGCGTCGGACACGCCCCGCTGGTATAAAGTCTGGAGGCTGCCGAACAGCCTCGCTGGAATAACGGAGGCCGGGAACGGCCTCCCTACGGCGGTCTCAACCGCATCAGGTTCAAAGGGTATGTCTCACTCCAGCCCTTCAGACAACAGGACGGAGACCCCTGGCAAGCGGCCAAAGTTAGCCGAAATGTGAAATAATTGCAAGGTAAGACCCCATCTAACTTATTGATATTCAAGGGTACCGCATGGACATCGAGCAGGCGCGCTACAACATGGTGGAACAGCAAATCCGCCCCTGGGATGTACTGAATCAAGACGTGCTGGATCTGCTGTTCAGGGTGCGACGCGAAGACTTCGTGCCGCCAGCACATCAGGCGCTGGCCTTCGTCGACATGGAAATCCCGCTCGGCCACGGCCAGGCGATGTGGACGCCCAAACTGGAAGCGCGGGTGCTGCAGGAACTCGACATTCGCCCCAGCGACCACGTGCTGGAAATCGGCACCGGCAGCGGCTACCTCACTGCCCTGCTGGCCTCCCGGGCCGCCGGCGTGGTGTCGGTGGACATTTTCCCCGAGTTCACCACCGACGCGACGCGCAAGCTGCGCGCGCACGGCTTCGACAACGTGACGCTGCACACCGCCGACGCCGCCCGCGACTGGCCCGACGTGACCGGCTTCGATGTGATCGTGCTGACCGGATCGACGCCGCTGCTGTCGGATGCGTGGCTGCGCCGCCTCAAGGTTGGCGGACGGCTGTTCGCCATCACGGGCGAAGCGCCGGTGATGGCGGCGCAGCTGATCACCCGCACCGCACCCGGCGCCACCCACAGCGTGACCTTGTTTGAAACCTGCGTGACGCCGCTGGCGAATGCGCCCCAGCCTGCCGCGTTCGTATTCTGAATTGTTTGGCTATGCGCCAGTTCCGCCCCGCCGAACTCGCCGCCCATATCGAGACCGGGCACACCCCGGTACTGCTCGACGTGCGCGAACCGTGGGAATGGACCCTGTGCCGCCTGCCCGGCGCGATCCTGATTCCGATACGCGAGCTGCCCGCGCGCCTGACCGAATTGAACAAACAGGCGGAAACGGTGGTCATCTGCCATCATGGCGTCCGCAGTTATCATGCGGCGCGCTATCTTGAAACCGTAGGGTTCGACAACGTCATCAACCTGTCCGGCGGCGTCGCCGCCTGGGCCGACGAGGTCGATCCGGCCATGCCGCGCTACTGACCCGAACTTCAACGACTGGATTCACCATGCGACTCAAGCCCCTTTTTATCGCACTGACGCTGGCACTGGCGCCCGCTGCCCACGCCACCAACCTGTCCGATGTTTTCCGCGACGCGCAGGCCTACGATGCGCAGTACGCCGCCGCCCGCGCCGCCCGCGAGGCCGGCCAGGAAAAGGCGGTACAGGGCCGCGCCGGCCTGCTGCCCAACGTCAATCTGGGCGGCAACGTGCGCTACAACAGCCTCGAATCCAGCCTGCCCGGCGGCGACGCCGATTACGATTCCAACGGCCTGTCGCTGACCGCCGCGCAGCCCATCTACCGCAAGCAGAATCAGGTGCTGTACGCGCAGGCCAGGGAACAGGTGAAGATCGCCGACATGCAGTTCAAGGTCGCCGAGCAGGACCTGATCCTGCGGGTCGCGCAGGCGTATTTCGACGTGCTGGAATCGCAGGACAACATCGCCTTCATCGATGCGCAAAAATCCGCCATCACCGAACAGCTGGCTTTTGCCAAACGCAACTTCGAAGTCGGCACCGCCACCATCACCGACACCCACGAAGCGCAGGCGCGCTACGACCTCGCGATCGCGCAGGAAATCGCCGAGCAGAACAGCCTCAACATCCGCTTGCGCGCGCTGGAAAAGCTCATCGGCAAACCGGCCGGCACGCTCGACAGCCTGGTCGACAACAAACTGCTGAAGATCGAGCCCGGCACCCTCGACGAATGGGCCGTGCGTGCCGCCCAAGGCAACCTGCAGGCCGAAATCCAGCGCATCGCCAGGACCATCGCCGACCAGGAAGTCGCGCGCAACCGCGCCGGCCACCACCCCACACTGGACGCCGTCGCCGGCTATACGATCAACAACGGCCAGAACTTTGGCGCCACCCAGGTGGACACACGGGTGGCCAGCATCGGCGTCGAACTCAACCTGCCGATCTACCAGGGCGGGTTGACCAGTTCGCGCGTGCGCGAAGCCGTCGCCAACCAGGAAAAAGCTCGTCAGGACGTGGAATTCGCCAGCCGCGAAGCCAGCCTGCAGGCCCGTCAGGCCTGGCTCAACGTCAACAGCGGCGTCGCCCGCGTGCGTGCGCTGGAGCAGGCGCTGGTCTCGACCCAGGCGCAGCTCGATTCCACCAAGCTCGGTCTGGAGGTCGGCGTGCGCACCAACCTCGACGTGCTCAACGCCGAGCAGCAGGTGCTGTCCGCCCAACGCGACCTGGCCGGCGCACGCTACGCCGCCCTGCTGTCGGGCCTGTCGCTCAAGGCCGCCGTCGGCAGCCTCAGCCCGGCTGATCTGGCCGAGCTCGACCAGCATCTGAAGCCAGCAACGGCGAAATAATCCCCGCCACCCGCGCCGCCGCGCCGCGATGGCGCGCGGCAAAAGCCAGCCCGGCCTCGCCCATACGGGCGCGCGCCGGCGCATCGTTCAGCAGCTTCAACGCATTCGCCAGCAAGTCCACTGCATCGTCCACCCGCAGCGCCGCACCAGCGTCGATCGCCATCCGCGTCGCCTCCTCGAAATTAAAAGTGTGCGGCCCCACCAGCACCGGCCGCCCCACGCTTGCCGCCTCAATCAGATTCTGCCCGCCCAGCGGCGCAAGGCTGCCGCCGATGAAGGCAACGTCGCACGCCGCGTAATACGCGAACAGTTCGCCCAGGCTGTCGCCGAGCAGCACCCGCGTCTGCGGGTCGAGTTCTCCATCCAGCGTGCTGCGGCGTTGATAGGCCAGCCCCGCCGCCTCAATCAGGTCCGCCACCTCGTCGAAACGCTGCGGATGGCGCGGCACCAGCACCAGCAGCACGTCGACCGGCGCGGTCTCGGCAAACGCGCGCAGCAGCGGGGCTTCCTCGCCCTCTCGCGTACTCGCCGCCAGCAGCACCGGGTGCTGGCCCCATTTCGCTTTCCAAGCTGCGCCGCGTTCGAGCAGATCGGGTGGCGGCGCGATGTCGAACTTGAGGTTGCCGGTGACGTGGGCTGAAGTCGCGCCCAGTTTTTCCAGCCGCGCGGCATCGGCTTCCGTCTGCGCGGCGACCACATCCACCCGCGCAAGACACGCCCGCGTCAACGCCGGCAATCGTGCATAGCCGCGCGCCGAACGTTCCGACAGCCGCGCGTTGGCCAGCACCAGCGGCACCCCTGCCCGCGCGGCGGCATGGATCAGGTTGGGCCACAGCTCGGTTTCCATCAGGATGCCGACGCGCGGCTGCAGACGGCGCATGAAGCGGCGCATCAGCCAGGCGTAGTCGTAGGGCAGATAGACGGTTCGCGCGAAGTCGCCGTACAGCGCTTCGGCTGTGGCGCGTCCGGTCGGCGTCATGCAGGTGAGCAGCACGGGGACATCCGGATGCGCGGCGCGCAGCGCATCGATCAGCGGCTGCGCCGCGCGCATCTCGCCCACCGAAACCGCATGGATCCACAGCGCGCCCGGCTCCATTTCCGAAATGGGCGCCGGGCCGAGCGCCAGCCGCTCGCCCCAGTGTTCGCGATAGCCGCGTTCGCGCCGGCCACGCCACAAGAGGCGCAGCGGAATCAGCGGCGCGGCCAGCAGCAGGGCCAGGCGATAGAGCGTCCAGTCGAGAATCAGGCGCAGCTTGAGCATCGGCAGATTGTAAAGGGCGCGGTGCTAGAATCGACGCCACCCTGGAGGCCAAACAATGAAAATCCTGCTCACCGGCGCCGCCGGTTTTATCGGCATGCACGTCGCGCAAATCCTGTTGAAGCGCGGCGACGAAGTGGTCGGCATCGACAACCTCAACGACTACTACGACCCGGCGCTGAAGCTCGCGCGGCTGGAACAGCTGAAGCCCTACCCCAACTTCCGCTTCCTCAAGGACGACATCTCCGACCGCATGGTGATGGAGGACCTGTTCGAGAAGGGCCACTTCGACGCCGTCATCAACCTCGCCGCGCAGGCCGGCGTGCGCTACTCGCTGAAGAATCCGCACGCCTACGTGCAGTCGAACATCGTCGGCTTCGCCAACCTGCTCGAAGGCTGCCGCCACCACGGCGTCAAGCACTTCGTCTACGCCAGTTCGTCCAGCGTCTACGGCGCCAACACCAAGATTCCGTTCTCCACCCACGACCCGGTCAACCACCCGGTCAGCCTGTACGCCGCCAGCAAGAAGGCCAACGAGCTGATGGCGCACACCTACTCGCACCTCTACGGCCTGCCCACCACCGGCCTGCGCTACTTCACCGTCTACGGCCCGTGGGGCCGGCCCGACATGTCGCCGTGGCTGTTCACCTCCGCCATCCTGGAAAACCGCACCATCGACGTCTTCAACCACGGCGACATGATGCGCGACTTCACCTACATCGACGACATCGCCGACGGCACCGTGAAAGTGCTCGACCGCATCCCGCAAGGCAACCCCGAGTTCGACCACAACAACCCCGACCCGGCATCGAGCCACGCGCCCTACCGCGTCTACAACATCGGCAACCACACCCCGGTGCAGCTGATGGATTTCATCGGCACCATCGAAGCCGCGCTCGGCCAGACCGCAAAGAAAAACTTCCTGCCGATGCAGGATGGCGACGTGCAGGCGACCTACGCGGATATCGACGAACTGGTACGCGATACCGGATTCAAACCGGCGACGACGCTGGCGTATGGGATCGGGAAGTGGGTGGAGTGGTATCGGGGGTATACCTCCCGGCACGGGGGCGCATAATCACAGCCATACGGGGGTAGACTCATGCCAACGATCAGTCAGTTTTTCGGCATCGTAATCCAGATGTTCTGGCGAGAGCACGCCCCGCCGCACTTCCATGCGATGTACGCCGAACACGAAGCCCTGATCAATATCCGAACGCTCGAAGTGATCGGCGGCAGCCTGCCCCGCCGGGCGCTCAATCTGACGATTGAATGGGCGATCGAACATCGCGAAGAATTGATGGAGGACTGGAATCTATGTCAATCCAAACAACACCCGAAGCGGATCAAGCCACTGGAGTAATCCCTGCCGCGCCTTGGCGGGTAAAAGCCTTGTCCGTGCTGCCGGATTATCGTTTGGCGGTCACATTCATGGACGGTACAAACGGCATCGCGGATTTTTCAGCCGTTTTGACCGCCATGGAATGTGGGATCTTTGAAGCACTCAAGGACAAGGCTTGCTTCGATCAAGCGCGTCTCGATCTGGGCGTTGTGACCTGGCCCAATGGGGCGGATATGGACCCGGCCTGGATGTATGAGCAGATCAGGGCAAATAAATCGTGGTCTGTCCCCTTTTAGTTCATGATTGAGCCATGCCCGCCAGGAGATAGGCCAGACATAGCGTCAGCCTTCCTTGCGGCGCGTGGCGCAGGTTCTCCTCGAAGGCGCGGATCAGTTGCAGCGCCGCTTTGAAACTCAACTGGCGCGGCAACACCTGGCCGAGAAACGCCGCTTGCGCCATCACCGCCCGCACCAGGTTGTATGCCAAGAGATGCACGGCGATTTCCTTCTTCACCCTCTCCGGGCGCTTGCAGCGTAGTACGTCCATCTGCATCACCGTTTTGATCGAACGCAAGTCCAGTTCCACCTGCCAACGGGCGTGGTAGAGGGTCAACAATTCCTGCTTGCTGACCTGCCCGGGATCGATGAGGGTCGTGACCAGGGTCAAACCGCCGACGCGCGTTTCCCGCAGAACCAGGGTCTCGGGCATCACCGCGTAAGTCGCGTCATCCATCCAGGGCGGCTGTTTCGGACGCGCCCAGGAGACGACATGATCCTTCGCGCCCAGCCGTTTGCCCCGGCGGAAGTCGGTATGCCGCAGTTGATGCTGTCGCAGCACCACATCGCACCTGTGCCGGATCAGCCAGGCCAGCAGGAAGTAACCGGAGAAATAGCGGTCGGCAATCACCACATCCCCCGCTTGCAGGCGATGCGCCAGTTGCCACAACAATGCCGTCTCCCCGGTGCGCTTGCCCTCGCAGGGACCTGTCGCCCATTCCAGCACCGCGCCGCACGACAAGGAAATCACCGCCACCACGCGCGCCAACGGAAACCCCAGCCCCGGCTTCTGGCTTTTGCTCTGGGGAAACTCGGCTTGATTCTCGGGCGTGTCGGGCATCGACACTGTCGTGCCGTCAATGAGCTTGACCTCGCGACCGCGCCAGCGCCAAACCGCAGGTTGACTGGCGCACAGCCGTTCCCCCACTTCGCGCCCGATCCGCTCGACCAGATTCAATGCCAGTCGTGTCCGCGCACGGCAGTAGGGGCCGCTGTTCAAGCTGCACGGCGACTGCCCCAGTGCCACCCGCCCACTCACGCCACGCGCGACTGCATCCTGGCAGCTTTGATCCGCCCCCAGCACTTGCTCGATGAATAAGCTCAGGGTCTGAAGCGGACTATAGATGCGCTCGCGGTAGTCCCCGGCTTCTTCTTCGACCCACCGCAGCAGGTCTTGCCGAGGAATCACTTGC
>JAUYCF010000066.1 GCA_030692355.1 Thiobacillus sp. | reverse complement strand
ACCACCTCCACCACGATGTCGCGATCGGTGACGATGCCGACGGGATGCCTGCGGCCGTTTTTTTCCTCGACCACGACCAGATCGCCGACGTGGTGCTGGCGCATCAACTGCGCCGCGTCCACCACCGAAAGCGCCTTCTTCACAATCACCACCTCACGGTTGCAAATTTCGCCCACTGCCATGTCGTGCTCCTTGTTTTAATCCAGATTATTCTTTGGACGGTTTATGGTGCTGCGTAGGGTGCACTCCGTGCACCGATTGACGCCCGATGGTGCACGGAGTGCACCCTACGTAAAGCATCTCGCCCTGCTATTCAAGATAGCCGACGCCTGGAAATCGGTTGGCACGATACAGGGTGTGCGGCGCTGGCTGCCGATGATGGCGGTGCGGTCAGGGGCGGCATAGAGGCGCATCCGCCCGCTTTGTCGTTGCGAGCGCAGCGAAGCAATCCAGTCAAATGTAGGCGCGAAACACAACCGAGCAGTAGGGTTTTGTGCGGGTTGAATGCTGTTGGCCGGGGGTAGCCCGGCCAACGGCCAGCAGTCCTGCGAAGGCTTAACCACACGCAACGTGCTTCGCGCCTGTCTCTAACTGGATTGCTTCGCTGCGCTCGCAACGACAAAACGACTGCAGGACGGATGAAGCTGACGTCAGCCTGCGACCCGCCCGGTCGATATTCAATCGAACTGCCAAACCATCCCCACATTGAGACCTAAAACGTCGATCCCCGGGTTGGGGTCGGTCATGCCCAGATTGGAGTGATGCGTGAAATAGCCGGCCGCTGTGATCGCCCGGTCCTTGTTGAATTGGTAGCGTACGCCAAGCTGGCTGAACCAGTTGAAAGTGAGATCCTGCCCTTGCCCGCCGGGGATGTCGTTTGAATTGGTCAGGCCGGCGCCGCCGCCGATTTCGAAAAACAGCGCCGATTTTTTGTCCGCGGCCCACAACTCGAAGCTTGGCGCGCCCGCAAAAGCAAAATAATAGTCCTCGCCGCCTTCCAGGTAGGTTTCCAGCACGACCGCCACGCGATTGCGCACTGCCAGGCGTGCGCCGCTCTCCCCGTTCCACAGGTCGAACATCGCAGGCGAACGCCAGGCCACCTGCAGGGGCGCAATGACATAGTCCAGCGGGGAGTTGTGCCTGATTTTTTCCAGGTAACCCGCCTCGACCGCTACCTCCCAACGGTCGGCCGGATGGTCCTGGGCGTACACGCTGGCGGGGTTTGATAGCAGGCACAACGCAAGCGCCGATAAACCTGCGCCAAGCTGCGTGAATCGGATGGGCGGAAAGATAGAGGGCATAAAGTTCTCGGCTGGTGCGGGGTGAATTGGGCCGCAGGCGCAATGCCGCGGATGGGTGAAGCGGACAGTGGTTCTGCGATGTTCCGGGCCATCGCCGGCATTCCGGATGGCTTCGCCTGCCAAGCGGGTGCGGGGTGGATCATGCTGAAAGTCGCGTGCGGCTCAACCCGGCTTGACCGCCTGGTACTCCGCCAGGACCGACAGCGCACGGCTTTCGATGTGCCGCTTCACGCCCGTGAAACCCGCACTTTCCAGCGTGTCGAGCACCCCGCTCGGCGGCACGCAGGCTTCGATGGTGTCCCAGTAGTAGCGCCACAGCCTGGCCGACTCGGCGCTGCTGCCGGCCAGACGGGCCAGCACCGGCACCACGCCGCGCATGTAGATCTTGAGCAGGGCCTGGCTCCAGGCGCGTTCCGGTTTGGTGATCTCGAGCAGGCACAGGCGGCCGCCGGGCTTGAGGACGCGATGGAATTCGCCGAAGGCGACCGAGAGGTCGCTGATATGGCGCAGCGCGTAGCCCATGCTGAGGAAGTCGAAGCTGGCATCGGGAAACGGGATGGCTTCCGCCCGCCCCTCGACGAGCTGGACGCCGGGCAGGTTGGCGCAGGCCATCATGCCGGCGCTGGGATCGACGCCCACCACCAGGGCGGGATTGCCCGCCAGCATCACCGCTTCGCGCGCCATCAGGCCGGTGCCGACGCCGATGTCGACGATGCGCATGCCGGGTTTCAGCCCCGCCCGCCGCAGCGCCTGATTGCGGTACCAGGGACCGCTGCCCAGCGCCAGCAGGCGGTCGATGCGGTCGTAGTCGGCGGCGGTGCGGTCGAACAGATTGCCGACGAAACCGCGCCGCTCCTGTTCGCTGGCGTAGTAGCCGGTGAGGGGCGGGTGCGGGGCGTGCACCGCTTGCGCGGACGAATCGGGGGTGATTTTCATGGGGTGTTTGACCGGAGAATGTTTAACCTGGAAACCGCAGTTGGACGTGGCCGCTGATACGTAGCGGATCCACCCTGACGGTGAATGTGATCGAAGGCATAAAAGCCAATATCGATGCGGAATGCCATACGTTTATAAGCGGCCAACTACGGTTTTTAGGTTCATACGCCGCAGCAGGAGAAGCGGCAGGCGCAGCAGGAAACCCAGCATCAGCCGGAGGTGCATCCAGGTGAGCAGGGTGTTGTCGCGCAGGTAGTTGAAGTGGGAGACGCCGCCCTCGTCGGCGCGCAGGTATTTCACCGGTGCGGGCAGATTGATCGGGCGCACGCCGCGCCAGCACAGGCGCACTACGGCCTCGGGGTCGAAGTCGAAGCGGCGCATCCAGCGCTGGCCGCGCATCACCTGGCGCAGGGGCTCGATGGGATAGACGCGAAAGCCGTAGAGCGAATCGCCGATGCCCGCCCACAGGGTTTCCAGGTTGGCCCAGCCGTTGGAGATCTTGCGCCCCTGCACCCGCAGCGCGGGGGCATCGGCATCGAACACCGGCTTGCCCAATACCATGACATCGCGCCCCATCGCATCGGGTGCCTGCTGCGAAGCGGCCATGAAGGCCGGGATGAGGCCGGCCGGGTGCTGGCCGTCGGAGTCCATCGTCAGCGCGTGGGTAAACCCCTGCCGCGCGGCGAGGTCCAGGCCGTGCAGCACGGCCGCGCCCTTGCCGCTGTTTGCGGTCAGCACCAGCACCTTCAGCTGCGGGTCGTTCGCCGCCATGTCCTGCAGGCCCGTGGCCGTGCCGTCGGTGCTGCCGTCCACCACCACCCACACCGGCGCCCACTGGGCACGGGCGGCACGCACCGTTGCGTAGACCTGCGCCCCCGGGTTATAGCTGGGGATCAGCACCAGATGGCTGGCGGAGGCATTCACGTTCATCAGATGGGCCGCGCTGCGCCGGATTCCGCGGCCTGCGGGGCATCGGACGGCAGGAAGCGCGGCGCATTGCGCAGCGCGTCGATGAAGTAGCGTTCCAGTTCCCCGGTAAAGACCGCGGCCTTTTCCGGCGGATCGAAGCGGCGGCCGAGACGGATGCGATAGGTGATCGGCATCGTTGGCCGGCGGAACAGCGGCCAGCCCTTGCCGAGGTAGCCCGAGTCGGTCTCGATGAACACGGTCTGGATCGGCACCCGTGCCCGGCCGGCGATGAGCGCGGTGGTGCCCTTGCAGGCGTTGACCGGCCAGCGGGTGGTGCGGGTGCCTTCGGGGAAGAGCAGCAGGTGGCTGCCGCTTTTCAGCTCGGCGACGGCTTGCCTGATCATGCTCAGTTGCGCGTCGTTGCGGATGTAGCCGGCCAGGCGGGCGCCGGCGCCGAGAAAGACGTTGTCGACGATATCGGCTTTCATGATGCAGGCCATGTTGGGCAGGCGCGAAATGACCATCACGGCGTCGAGCAGGCAGGGGTGGTTGGGGGCGATGACCAGCGGGCCTTCGTCGCGCAGGGAATCGAGCGCGGAAAGGTCGAAGCGGCAGGCGCCAATCAGGGACAGCGCGCCGAGATAGATGCGAAAACCGGTGGTGATGGCCCAGCGTCCGAGCGGGTTTGCCCAGCGCCGGGGCAGGACGTAATAGAGCGGCACGGACAGCGTCGACCAGGTCAGTGAAATCGCGCCGAGCAGCACCAGGCCGAACCACAGCGCGAAATATTCGTAGAGCCGATGCAGCCAGCGTCGCGGCAGGCTGGGCAGCGAAGCCGGACGGGTGTTCACTCGACCGCCTCGACGCGGGTGGACGATTCGCCGAAAACCCGGGCGATGCCGGAGTCGATGGCGTGGCCGCCCGAGGCCTCGACTTCGACCAGCAGCTCGGCGCGGCAGACGTCGGCCTGCAGGAACACCGCCGACACCGGGGCGTCGATGAATTGCGTCATTTCGCGGCGCACCGTGGCCATGTCTTCGGAATGCCGGACATAGACCTTGTAGGCAAGGGCGTCGAGGCGGAAGCCGGCAGCCGGCGTCTGGCGGTTGGCCTCGGCGACGATGGCCGCGATGTTGTGCAGGCATTCCCGCGTCTGCGCCGCCACGTCGCCGCGATGCAGGGTTCGATGGCCGACGATGCTGGCGGTGCCGGAGACGAACAGCATGTCGCGCCCTCCCAGCCTGACCAGCCCCGCGCGCGCGAAGGTCGGGCTGCGCGGCCCATACTGGCTGGGGTAGTGGTAGGCGCTGAGCTGGCGCGGATTCTCGACGCCGACCACGTTCGCCCGCGCCGCCAGGAAGGCAATCTGGAGGCCGCCGCCGGTGGAGCCCAGGGCGCAGGCGGCGGGCACCTTGTCGATGATCGGGCGGCCGTGGGCCAGGAAGGCATCCTGGCGGCCGATATTGAACTGGCGGTAGCGCTCCATGCCGTGGCTTTCCCGGTTGATCGCGGGAAAATAGTTCCAGAAGCGCAGGACGGTTTGATAGCCGCGGGCTTCAAGCAGTTCGAAGATGGCCTCATAGGCCGCCTCCGTGACGGCCTGCAGGGACGCGCGCGCATCATCCGGCGCGGCTTCGTCCAGGCTCAGGCAGCCGAACAGCAGCGTTTCGCCCTGCCGGTAGCGAATGGGGCCATGGCGGCCGGATTCCAGGGGTTCCGGGCTATGCCAGACTTCGCAGATCGCCTCCTCCCCGGCCGGCAGGCTCATGTCCACGGCCAGCAGCGGCAGCTCCGCACCATCGAGCGGGTGGGCGGGATGGGAAAAGCAGGCGCCGCCCAGCACGCCGCCCTGTCCAGCCAGGCGGGAAAGCCGGGACGCGGGCAGCACCTCCAGCCGCAGAATCGCTTCCGAAGGCCTCATCCTGGATTGTCCATTGGGCATGCGAGGCATTCTGCAGGGTGCGCCATGCGCACCGATCCATGCTCCAGGGTGCGCATGGCGCACCCTGCAAGCTTTACATCGGCCAATCGATAATCCGGGGTCATTGGCGGCGGGTCTCTTCCGCGTCTTTTAAAGGGCGGATATTTCTCCTGTGCCGCTTCCAGGCCATTGCCATGCAATACAGGCCGGGTAGCATGAACTCGTGCGACATGAGACTTCCCCTGGATGATGGCTGCACTGTGAAAAACCCTGTCCGCATGAACTGAAAAAACCAGGCAATTTTACCTAAACAATCGTCGTTGCTGGGGGTATTCGCCCGTTTCGGTGTTGGGCCGGCAGCTTGTCGGACTTGAAGAATCGGCTGCCAGTCCACAAGCTGCCAGGCTTAATCCGACCCGCAAATCCGGCGAGAACCATCCATGACGGCCGAACGAATCGAGAGCCTGTGTTATGCCGTGCGCTGGCGTGCCTGAGCGCCGGTTGCGGGCGTAAAAGCCCGTACCCCGGCCCCGGCTTGCATCCCGGCGAGAAGGGCGCGCAACGCGCATTCGGACAGCTTTGGTCTAGGCTGAACCTGTGCGCCCATCGCGCAACGGGACATCCATCCAAGCGATGAGGATCGCTGTAAGGATTCTTCACGTGACGCGGGGTTCGCGCCCATTCACTCGATATGGCCGTCATTGCGACCGCTCGCAGTGACGGAAAATGAATGATTTACGTCTCCCTAAAGAACCGGCAAAGAATCGGAAAAGAATCGGCAGATGACGAAACCGGCCTCGAAGAAACTCCCCGGCAGCCGCATCCAGTCGCCCCTATGGGGAATCGCGGCCAGCATCCTGTTCGTCGCCGCGGCGCTTGCCCTGTTGATCCATTTCGGCGCGCACGAGCAGGTGCTGCGCCTGTTGCAATGGTTCGATGCCCAGGGCGCGTGGGCGCCGCTGCTGTTCATCCTGATCATGGCGGCGGTGGTGGTGCTGGTGCTGCCGGGGGTGCTGTTCACCACCGGCGCCGGCTTCGTGTTCGGTGTCGTCGAGGGGTCCGTCTACGTGGTGATGGGCACGACGCTCGGGGCGACGCTGGCCTTCCTCATCGCACGCTACCTGTTCGGGCAACGCGCCCGGCAATTCGTCATGGCCCGCAGCCGGTTTCGGCGGGTGAGCGAGGGACTGACGCCGCACGGCTGGAAGATCGTTCTGCTGACGCGCCTGATCCCGTTCTTTCCCAGCAAGATCGCCAACTATTTTTTCGGGCTGACGCCGTTCTCTCTGCGCGGCTACGTCGGCGGGTCTCTGCTGGGTTTCATCCCCTTCTCCATCTATAGCGTGTATCTCGGCTCGATCGCCGCCGACCTCTCCACCCTCGGCGCGCGCAGCGCGGACCGGTCGCCGCTGGAATGGACCCTGTACGGCGCCGGTTTCGTTGCCACCGTGGTCGCGGTCATTTACATCAGCCGGCTCGCGCGGCGGGCGCTGGCCCGCTATGAGGAACAAGGCGACATCGAGGAGGACGTGCCGTGAGCTGGATGAAATGGCTGCCCTGGCGCTTTGTCGTGCGCTATGCCGCGCGCCGCCAGGGCTTTCTGGACCCCATCGCCCTCTTGGCACGGCTGCACAGCTTTGCCCAGCCGTCCGAAGTGGGCGAGCCGATCGAGCTGCTGCGCGCCGGCGTGGTGTTCCACGCCCGTGGCCTGATCAACAGCCGGGTCATCCAGCACAACCTCGACTGGGTCTGGCCCTACTGGATCGAACGCCAGTTCGACCCGCTCGACGTGTCCTTCATCCCGCGCGCCTTTTCCATCACCCATGTCAATCTCACCCACCGCAACTGGACCGCGGTCGGCTATCCGGATTGCCTGGAACTTCCGATCGTCGATCCGCGCGGCCTGCTGACCCCCCTGCTCGACGGCTGGTCGCTCGACGGCTGGCTGATGGCCGAGGACGGGCGCTGCCTGCTGCCCTCGCGGGCCGCCGATTGCCGCCAGCGGCAGGACATGGACTGCCAGGACATCGACGCCGGTGTTCGCATCACCACCGAAACGGAAATGAGCGGGCTGGCGCTGACCGGCAGCGCCTGGGTCGAGCTCGAATCGGGCGTCCCGGTGTGCAAGCTGAATCTGCGGGCGCGGGCCGACAGCGCCGCCTGGCTGGTGCTGGCGCTGCGCCCGGCAAACCCGGAAGGCATCAGCTTCATTCACCAGGTCAGCCTGTCGCCGGCGCGCGATGCCTGGATCGTCGACGGCGATCGGCGGGTCGAATTCGGCCGCGCCGCCGCGCGGCATCACGTCTCCGATTACCGCCACGGCGATGTGTTCATTCATCTGCGGGACCGCGACGACCAGACCGAAGGCCTGTGCGACGTCGGCATGGTTACCGCGGCGGCGCTGTTCCCTGTCAAGGCCGGAGAAGATACCGAAATCACCGCGAGCATCCCGCTGCCGGCCACCGGAGCCGACCCCCTCCCCGCTCATGCCTGGCAGTCGGCGCGGCGAGGACACTGCACGCTGGACTGTCCGGAGCCGCGTTACCGGTTTCTCTACGACGCCGCGGTCACCTCGCTGATCCTGCATTCGCCCGACGACGTCTACCCCGGCCCCTACACCTACAAGCGGTTCTGGTTCCGCGATGCCGCCTTCATCATCCATGCCCTGCTCTGCGCCGGTCTTACGGATCGCGCCGAACGCGCGCTGGCGCGCTTCCCGGCGCGGCAGACGACGCTCGGCTATTTCCGTTCGCAGGAGGGTGAATGGGATGCCAACGGCGAGGTGCTGTGGATCCTGCAGCGCTTCTTCGCCCTGACCAATCGCCCCCCCTCCCCCGAATGGCTCGGCCCGATCCGGCGCGGCGCCCGCTGGATCATGCGCAAGCGGCTCAGCGACGATCTGGACGCGCCGCACGCCGGGCTGCTGCCGGCCGGCTTCAGCGCCGAACACCTGGGGCCCAACGACTATTATTACTGGGACGATTTCTGGGGGATCGCCGGCCTGCGCGCGGCGGCGGCCATGCTGGCGGACACGGACCCCGCCCACAGCCGGGAATTCGCGCAGGCCGCCGACGATTTTGCGGCGACGGTGGAGAGCAGCCTGGCCGGCTGCGAAAAACGGCTCGGCCGCCCGGCCATGCCGGCGTCGCCCTATCGCCGTCTGGATGCCGGCGCCATCGGCTCGCTGGCGTGCGGCTACCCGGTGCAACTCTATGCGGCAGACGATCCCCGCCTGCTCGATTGCGTCGAGTTCCTGCTCGACCGCTGTTTCGTCAACGGCGCGTTCTACCAGGACATGATCCATTCCGGCCTCAACGCCTACCTCACCCTGCACGTCGCCCAGGTGCTGCTGCGCGCCGGCGATCCGCGCCACCTCGAATTGATGGATACGGTCGCCGCCCTGGCCTCGCCGACCGGCCAGTGGCCGGAGGCGATCCATCCTCTGACCGGCGGCGGCTGCATGGGCGACGGCCACCACGTCTGGGCCGCCGCCGAGTGGCTGCTGATGATCCGCAACTGCTTCGTGCGCGAGGAAGGCGAAGGCCTCATCCTGTGCGCGGGAATTCCCGCGCGCTGGCTCGACCAGGCCGCGCCGATCCGCTTCGGCCCCGCGCCGACAAGTTTCGGCACGGTGACGATCCGCATCACCCCGGTCCCCGGTAATCCGCCGCGCGTCGAGTGGCAGGCGGACTGGCATCGCAGCGCGCCGCCGATCGAGGTCCGCCTGCCCGGCTTCGCGCCGGCCAGCCCGCAAGCCGGCGCCGGCTCGATCGTTCTCGTCAAAATGGAACCGTGACGCATGAATATTCTCCTGTTCACCAACACCTTCACCCCGCACGTCGGCGGGGTGGCGCGCTCGGTAGAAGCCTTCACCGAGGAATACCGCACGCGCGGGCACCGGGTGCTGGTCGTGGCGCCCGAATTCCCCGACATGCCGCAGGACGAGCTCGACGTGGTGCGCATTCCCGCCATCCAGAATTTCAATGCCAGCGATTTCTCGGTGGTGCTGCCGATCCATCCACAGCTCTCCGACACGATCGATGCCTTCCGGCCGGATATCGTGCATTCCCAGCACCCCTTCCTGCTTGGCATAACCGCGGTGCGGATCGCGCGCCACCGGGGCCTGCCGCTGGTGTTCACCCATCACACCCTGTACGAACAATATACGCACTATGTTCCCGGCGATTCCCCCGCGCTGAAGCGCTTCACGATCGAACTCGCCACCGGCTATGCCAATCTCGCCGATCAGGTATTCGCGCCCAGCGAGAGCATCCGCGACCTGCTGCAGCAGCGCGGTGTCGTCACGCCGATTGCGGTGGTGCCCACCGGGGTTCGACTGGAACACTTCGCGCACGGCGACGGTCCCGCCTTTCGCAGACAAATGGGCATTCCGGAAGACGCCTTCGTGGTCGGCCACCTGGGCCGCCTGGCGCCGGAAAAGAACCTGGAATTCCTGGCGCAGGCGGTCGCCGACTTCGTCGGCAGCCACCCGCGCGCGCATTTCCTGGTGATCGGCAGCGGCCCATCCGAAACCGCCATGCGCAACGTGTTTGCCCGGGCGGGCCTCGAAGCGCGGCTGCATGTCGGCGGCATCCTGAAACAGCAGGAACTGGCCGACGCCCTGCACGCCATGGACCTGTTCGCCTTCGCGTCGACCAGCGAGACGCAGGGCATGGTGCTGACCGAAGCCATGGCGACCGGCCTGCCCGTTGTCGCCCTGGATGCGCCCGGCGTCCGGGAAGTGGTGCGGGACCGGCACAACGGCCGCCTGCTGCAGGAGGCCACGCCCACGGCATTCAGCGCAGCCCTGCAGTGGGCGGCCGGGCTGCCCGCCGAATCCTTGCGCGACCTGAAACAGGCCGCACTCGAAACCGCCGGGGCCTTTTCCATGCCCCGCTCGGCGGACAAGGCCCTGGCCTGTTACGAAGCGCTCAAACCCGGAAAAGCCACCGGATCGGGCGAGGATGTGAGCGCCTGGGAAGAGGTCATGACCGCGATCAGTACGGAGTGGGACATTCTGAAAAGCGTAGCCGGCGCGGGCGATGCGGCCCTCGGTTCCGGCCTGTTTTCAGACAAGGAGGACTGATGCAGCGTGCGCGGCCTGGACAGCGTTCGGGTTCGAGTGCGGGCGGATAGCCGATGCTCAGTCGAATCGAGACCTTTTTCCGGCGCCTGCGCCGCAGCCTCAGCCGCAGCGTCTGGCTGGCGCGCCTGCTGCGTCTGCCCGTGTCGGAAGGATCGCCGACGCGGCCGGGGCTGATCATGATCCAGATCGACGGACTCTCTCATCCGCAGTTCGAGTGCGCCCTGAAACACGGCGAACTGCCGTTCCTGCGGCGGCTGCTCAGGCGCGAGCATTATCAGCTGCATGCCCACTATTCGGGCCTGCCGTCGACGACACCCGCGGTCCAGGGCGAACTCTTTTATGGCGTCAAAGGGGCCGTCCCGGCATTCGCCTTCCGGGACCACGAATCGCGCCGGGTCGTGCGCATGTATGAGCCGGAGGTGGCGGCGCGCGTCGAGGCGATGCTCGCGGGCATCGGCAATGAGGCGCTGCTCGCGGGCGGCAGCGCCTATTCGGACAACTACACCGGCGGCGCGCCGGAACCGCATTTCTGTCCGTCGGCGATGGGCTGGGGGCCGACGCTGCGCGCGGCCAATCCGCTGGTGCTGCTGGCGTTTCTGCTCAGCAATTTCTACAGCTTTGTGCGCGTCGCCGTCCTGCTGTTGATGGAGCTGGGCCTGGCGCTGTTTGATTTTGTGCACGGCCTGGTCGGTGGACACGACTTCTTCAAGGAACTGAAATTCATCCCGACCCGGGTCGCCATCGCCATCCTGCTGCGTGAGCTCTGCGTCATCGGCGGCAAGATCGATATCGGCCGCGGCCTGCCCATCATCCACCTCAATTTCCTCGGCTACGACGAACAGTCGCACCGACGCGGCCCGCGCTCGCTGTTTGCCCACTGGACGCTGAAGGGGATCGACGACGCCGTCGCCCGCCTGTGGCGCGCTGCCAATCACGCCCCATGGCGGCACTACGAGGTCTGGGTCTATTCCGATCACGGGCAGGTTGCTGTCCGGCCCTACCAGCAGGTCCAGGGCTACAGCCTGGAGGATGCGGTGACGGCGGCTTTCGAGAAACTGGGCGCCACGGGGCTGAAGGTTCGCCCGCAAGGCGCGGGGGGGATCCAGACGCAGCGGGTTCGCTTTCTGGGGGGGCGGAAACTTCAGCGCCTGTTCTCGGTGCCCGGCATCGATGGCGACGAAGCGGACGAGGCGCACCCGCTTGTCGCCGCCCTCGGCCCCGTGGGCCATGTCTATTTGCCGCAGGACATGACGGGCGACGCGCGCGATTTTGTCGCCCGCGAACTGGCGCGCACGCACCTGGTTCCGCTCGTGCTCAGTATGGCGGGGCCGGGCATGCTGTGCGCCCGCACCGAGGCCGGCGAATTCCGTTTGCCGCAGGACCGCGCCGCGCTGCTCGGTGCGCAGCATCCGTTTCTCGATGCGCTCGGCGAAGACCTGGTGCGCCTGTGCGAACATGCGGAGGCCGGCGACCTCGTCCTGCTCGGCTGGCGTCACGGCGTCACCCCGATGAGCTTTGCCACGGAAAACGGCGCGCACGCCGGGGCCTCGCCGGACGAAACCCACGGCTTCGCCCTGCTTCCCCAGGACGCGCCGCTGGCAGCGCGCGAGCATGACTATCTGCGGCCGATCGACCTGCGCAACGCAGCGCTGCAGCATCTGGGGCGCCCGGACCATCAGCCCCGTTGCGCCAGCAAGCGGATCGCCGCCGCCCGGACGGACTGCCTGCGCGTCATGACCTACAACGTGCACAGTTGTGTCGGCATGGACGGCAAGCTCGATGTCGAACGCATCGCCCGCGTGATCGCCCGCGCCCGGCCCGATGTGGTAGCGCTGCAGGAGCTTGACGTGGGCCGCGAGCGCAGCCTGGGCATGGATCAGGCGCAGCTGATCGCGCGTTACCTGGAGATGGAATTCCACTTCCACCCGGCCATGCACCTGGAGGAAGAACGCTATGGGGATGCCATCCTGACGCACCTGCCGCAGCGCCTGGTCAAGGCCGGTTCGCTGCCCGGGCTCGCCGGCAAGCCGCACCTCGAACCGCGCGGCGCACTCTGGGTTGCCGTCGACCTGCACGGCAGGGAGGTTCAGATCATCAATACCCACATGGGCCTTTACCCGCGCGAACGCATCGCGCAGGTCGAGGCCCTGCTCGGCCGCGACTGGCTGGCGCACGAACAGTGCCGGGAACCGGTGATCCTGTGCGGCGACTTCAATGCATTGCCGTCGTCGCCGGTCTGCCGCCGGCTCGGCGGTCCGCTCAGGGATGCTCAAGCCGAGGTGAAACACTGTCGACCCCAGGCCACCTTCTCCAGCCGCCTTCCGCAAATGCGCATCGATCACATCTTCATCAGCCACGGGCTTGAAGTGAGCGGCATCGAGGTTCCCCATTCCGAACTGGCGCGCGTCGCCTCCGACCACCTGCCCCTGATTGCGGAGATACGCCTTCCCGCACATGCGTCGCCTTAGCAGCCCGTCGGCCGCAAACAGTAAAGCCCGTAGGGTGCGCCATGCGCACCATGGGCATGGAGCGGTGCGCATGGCGCACCCTACCGAACACCTCGCGTGCCGAATGGACAATCCGGGTTTATTCTGGCGCCGAACTTGTTCAGCCGGCCGGCATGGGCCAGTGCCAGTCCCATGAGGTGCAGGCCAGGGCGCTCATGATGGGCTCAGCGGTTCATCGCGCCCACGGGTAATCCGCTTACATTGCCGCCTGGGTAACGCGCTCACCTTCGTTTGCTCTGGTCGCCGTCTCCGCCAGATCGAGGAAAATCGCATCGCCAAAAGAATCGTTGGCGCTGAAGCGGTTGCCGGAAATCAGGTTCAGCCGTTCGCTTACCCGGTGCGGCGTGTCGAGATCCGACCAGCCGCATTGCGGTACCGGAACCACCCGCAAATCCGCACCGCCACCCATTCGGCCCGGGGGCGGGCCTCCCACAAAATACAGCCTGCCTCTTGAATCCTGCCAGGGCCATGGACCTGTGGGCGGGGCGCCCTCGCCCCGAATGCCGCGCTGTCTTGACCGCCACCCATTCGGCCCGGGGCGGGCCTCCCACAAAATACAGCCTGCCTCTTGAATCCTGCCAGGGCCATGGACCTGTGGGAGGGGCGCCCTCGCCCCGAATGCCGCGCCGTCTTGGCCGCCACCCATTCGGCCGGGGGCGGGCCTCCCACAAAATACAGCCTGCCTCTTGAATCCTGCCAGGGCCATGGACCTGTGGGAGGGGCGCCCTCGCCCCGAATGCCGCGCCGTCTTGATCCGGCCCGCGCCGAACCAGGCCTCAGTCGAGTGCGACTTCCTGGATGTGGGGCCCATCGCCGCCGTTGCGCTTGGCCTGGTAGCACGCTGCATCCGCCGCGGCCAGAATGGTGTTGAGGCTGTGGTTGCGCGTTTTGAAGAGGGCGAGGCCGATGCTGACTCCCAGGCGGAAGGTTTCGCCGTTCCAGTGCAGGGCATAGGATTCCACCGCTCGATGCAGCTGCTCGGCACGCTGGCGCGCGCGCTCCGCCGGACAGCGCTCCAGCAGCAGGCCGAATTCATCTCCGCCCAGCCGCGCCAGGGTATCGCGGCCACGCACCACGTCCTTGAGCCGTGCCGCGATCTGGCGGATGGCGAGGTCGCCCGCTGCGTGCCCGGCCGTGTCGTTGACGGATTTGAAGTTGTCCAGATCCAGGTACAGGAGTGCCTGGGTCTCGTCGCCGTCGGCCTCCTGCAGCAGGCGCCACAGGCGCTTGACCAGCTCGGCGCGCCGCAGCAGGCGCGAGTGCTCGTCGTGCATCGACTGCGCCACCAGCTTGTCGATGTATTGCTGCAGGCCGCTGGCATTGCGCAGCACGATCATGTAGCCACCCGTCGCCCCGGAACCGTTTCGGGTCAGCGCGACGCTGCATTGCACGGGAATGGCGCCGCCCCCGTTGCGCACAAGCAGATGGAACGTTCCGGAAAACGAGGTGTGCCGATCGGGGAAGTCGCCTATTTGGATGGATTGCCGGGTCTCCCCGTCCTGCAGGGTGAGCACCTTGTCGAGCAGATGGCCGCGTGCTTTTCCTGCTGACAATCCGAGCAGCCGCTCCGCTGCCGGATTGAGGTGGGAAATCCGGGCTTCGCCGTCGGCCAGAATGAGTGCGTCGGGAAAATACTCAAAAAACGCGTCCGGAAGATGCGTGTCCAGCGTGCGCTCGTCCGACGTCGGCCTTGAAGCAGCGGGCATGGAATGATCCCCGTATTGAATTAGACGATTCATGGCATCCTTCCCGTTGCCCCGTTGCCTGTTGGCCGGTCGCTATCAGGAGGCCACAACGCCGCTGAACAGGCCGACGGGTTGCGACAGGGCCCTCAAGGGGACTCTGCCCCAGTTCTTCATGCTGTCCACCAGGATCAGGCGAATGTCCTTGTGACGATTCGCATGTTTCAGCACAGCCTGACCGAGACATCCCGCCTGCCGGTACAGGCAGCCATTCAGCCCGGCCTGCTTCAATCGGGCCACGAAATCCGCCAGGACCGGCGACGGCGCATCTTCATCGTCCACCAGCAGGACATTGACCTTGAATTTCATCTTCATGCAGTAATCGAAGACGGCATTCAGCACCGACCGCTTGACCAGATGGCCATGCAGGGCAATCAGTATGCGGCTCATGATCCGACGGCCGCCCGGGCTTTGTTCGCGCGGGGCGTCACGGCAGCCAGTTCTCTTTGAACACACCCTTTTCCCTGAGGCCGACGGCCAGTTCTTTTTGTGCCTCTACCTGGATCTGCCGGACCCGCTCGCGCGTGACTTTGAGGTCCTTGGCCAGTTCTTCCAGGGTGGCTATGTCCTGATTGTTCAGCCCGAAGCGCCGCTCGATCACCCAGCGATGCTTGTCCGAAAGTTTGGCCAGCCATTCCTTCACGAACGCTTCAAGCTGGGCTTGATACAGGTGCTCGTCGGGGGGCACGCAACGCTCGTCGGCGATGGCTTCGCCCAGTGTCAGGTCGGGGTCGATGTCGAGGGGTGCATCGAGGGGAACGGGTGGCCGGTTCAGTTGCATGACCCTGCGCACCGCCTCGATGGATTTGCCCGTGAGGTGGGCGATCGCCTCCGCTCCCGGATCCGACACCCCCATCTTGTCCAGCTTGCTGCGGGCACGCAGGCAGACATTGAGTTCCTTGACTACATGCACGGGCAGGCGGATGGTGCGCGACTGGTTCATCAGGGCGCGCTCGACGGATTGCCGGATCCACCAGGTGGCGTAGGTCGACAGGCGGAAGCCGCGATCCGGGTCGAATTTCTCCAGGGCGTGCATCAGTCCCAGATTGCCTTCCTCGACCAGATCCAGCAGCGGCAGGCCGCGTCCCAGATAGCGCTTGGCGACATATACGACCAGCCTGAGGTTGTGCGTGATCAGCACCTCGCGTGCCTCTGCATCGCCGTCGCGCATACGCCGGGCGTACGCCTGCTCCTCGTCGGCCTTCAATACCCGCAGGCGGCTGATGTCTTCGAAATAGCGCTGGGTGATGTCCAGGGCGTATTCGTCCTCGCCGTGAATCCCGGTTGCAGTCTCCCCGCCGGTCTGCGGCGCTTCGATATCGACGGCGCTTTCCGGCGCGCGGTAATGCGTTTCGGGATCATGAAAGTTATCGTGCCACATGCTCGCCTCCGATCTGGAATTGTTGTACGGGATGGCGGGGGCTGGTCGATGGCAAAGCACATGCCCCGCTTGAAAGACGCCGGATCTCCAGCGCGAAATTCAAGGCAGTCGGTTTGACATGTCTGGCCATGATCCTTCCCCTCTGCCTTTTGATTTGGCAAATCCGACCGAGAAGCCGGCCAGAATGCGCCGATGGCCATGGGTCAATCGACAGGGAAAGAGTACCGATCATTGACCTTCCCTCTGTTTTTCGTCTTCCAACGAGCGGTGTTCATGCTACCCGTTTTTCCATCTGCTGAGCGGTCAGCCAGTCCTGCAAGAACAGTGTCGGAGATTTGTAACCGAGCGTCGAATGCAGCCGCTTCCGGTTGTA
>JAUYCF010000097.1 GCA_030692355.1 Thiobacillus sp. | reverse complement strand
ATCAGCGATACCTTGATGCTGACGTTGTCGCCAGGCATCACCATCTCGGTGCCCGCCGGCAATTCAATGCTGCCGGTGACGTCGGTGGTGCGGAAGTAGAACTGCGGACGGTAGCCGTTGAAGAACGGGGTGTGACGACCGCCTTCGTCCTTGGACAGCACGTAGATCTCGGCGGAAAACTTGGTGTGCGGCTTGATCGAACCGGGCTTGGCCAGGACCTGGCCGCGCTGGACTTCTTCACGCTTGGTGCCGCGCAGCAGGACGCCGACGTTGTCGCCGGCCTGGCCCTGGTCCAGCAGCTTCCTGAACATCTCGACGCCGGTGCAGGTGGTCTTGACGGTGGGGACGATGCCGACGATCTCGATTTCTTCGCCAACCTTGATGATGCCGCGCTCGACACGACCGGTGACGACGGTGCCGCGACCGGAGATGGAGAAGACGTCTTCAACAGGCATCAGGAAGGGACGGTCAACGGCACGCTCGGGCTCAGGGATGTAGGAGTCAAGTGCGTCGGCCAGCTTGAGGATGCTGGCCTCGCCGATGTCGCTCTGGTCGCCTTCGAGGGCCTTCAAGGCACTGCCAATGATGATGGGGGTGTCGTCGCCGGGGAAGTCGTACTTGCTGAGCAGTTCGCGAACTTCCATTTCAACAAGTTCGAGCAACTCGGGGTCGTCGACCATGTCGGCCTTGTTCATGTAGACGATGATGTAGGGCACGCCAACCTGACGGGCAAGCAGGATGTGCTCGCGGGTCTGCGGCATGGGGCCGTCGGCGGAGGACACGACCAGGATGGCGCCGTCCATCTGCGCAGCGCCGGTAATCATGTTCTTGATGTAGTCGGCGTGGCCCGGGCAGTCGACGTGCGCGTAGTGACGCTTCTCGGTCTCGTACTCGACGTGTGCGGTGTTGATGGTGATGCCGCGCGCCTTCTCTTCGGGCGAGCTGTCAATCTCGTCGTATTTCTTGGCCGCACCGCCAAACTTCTTCGACAGAATGGTGGTGATCGCCGCGGTCAAGGTGGTCTTGCCGTGGTCAACGTGACCAATCGTGCCAACGTTTACGTGCGGTTTGGTCCGCTGGAATTTTTCCTTAGCCATTTCAGTA
>JAUYCF010000058.1 GCA_030692355.1 Thiobacillus sp. | reverse complement strand
GTGTAGTGCTGCATTCTTGACGGCACTTATGTGCAATCCCTTGTAGGTCGGGCTTCAGCCCGACATGTCGGGTTAAAACCCGACCTACGAGGCCGTTATTACATGGCTATAAGTTCCAAACAGAATGCAACACTACACTAGTTGGCGCGGCGCTTGAATTCGTTGGTGCGGGTGTCGATTTCGATCATGTCGCCGATGTCGACGAAGGCGGCGACCGGCAGCTCGAACCCGGTGGGCTTGATGCGCGCCGGCTTCATCACCTTGCCGGAGGTGTCGCCACGCACGGCGGGCTCGGTGTATTCGACTTCGCGGACGACGGTGGTAGGCATCTCGACCGAGATCGCCTTGCCGTCGTAGAACACCACTTCGACCGGCATGCCGTCATCGAGGTAGTTCAGCGCGTCGCCGAGGTTGTCGGCTTCGATTTCATACTGGTTGTAGTCGCTGTCCATGAACACGTACAGCGGGTCGGCGAAGTAGGAATAGGTGCATTCCTTGCGCTCCAGCGACACGGTTTCGAATTTGTCGTCGGCGCGGTAAACGCTCTCGGTACCCGAACCGGTGAGCAGGTTCTTGAGTTTCATTTTGACGACGGAGGAATTGCGGCCCGATTTCGAAAATTCGGCCTTTTGCACCACCATCGGGTCTTTTCCGACCATCACGACGTTGCCGGCGCGGAGTTCCTGTGCGATTTTCATGGATGTGTCCTGCTGCGAGAGCGCTAAGAGTTTGGGAAAACCCCGAATTTTATCTTATTTTCCGCAAAATCCACCAGCTTGTCGGTGAGCCGCCCGGCCAGCCTGAGGCGGTCGCACCAGGCCACCGCATGCGCCTCGATGATGGCCTGGTGCGACCGCCACGCCGTCCAGCAGGCGGCCAGGTCATCCGCGTCCGGCATCCCGTTCCAGTGCCGCCACATTGCGCTCACCGCGCGTGCCGCGGCGCCATCCAACCCCTCCGTGTAATGCGCCAGCAGCGCGTTCGCCTTGTCCCAGTGCGCCGCGTCGGCCTGCGGATAGGCCTGCCACACCAGCGGACGCACCGCCCACTGCGCGCGCACGCAGGAATCCTCGCCGCGCACGAAATTCAGATCGCATGCCCATAGCAGATGGTCGTACTGATCCTGGTCCAGAAACGGCAGGATGCGCAATCGCAGGGCGCCGCGCCGATGCGATGCGCCCGCTTGTAAAGTTGGCACCGACAGCCACGCCGCCAGTTGCGGAATGACCCGGCCTTCGGGCACCAGGCAGGTGATGGGGCGCGGGTCGGCCGCCCAGGCATCGAGCAAGGCCGGCAGCGCTGGATTCTCGTAGGCGAACAGCGACACCCGCAATTCGCCCGGCGGCGGCGCCTGCAGCCCCAGTTGGCGCCAGAATGCGACTGTTCCGCGCTGCACGAACGCGGCGCGACGCGCGTCCAGGTCTGCCTCGGCAAGCAGGCCGCCGGTGTCCGGCGTGTAGCCGGGAAAGAAGAAATAACGCGTCAGCGGCAGCCGCGGATGCGGCGACGGCAGACCATGGTGTTTGGCCACCCAGGGCTCGGCACTGAGGTATTCGAGATTGATCCACACCGGCGGCGGCGACTGCTCGCCCATCGCCGCCAGATAGGCTTCAGGCAGGGCGCAGCCGAAGGCATCGATCACCACCTGCGCCGGCTCTGCCGCGGCAAACGGCGTGCGCCACGCACACACCGTCACCCCTTCGCAGGCCTGCCCGGCCGCATTCGCATCGATCGCCGGCCAGATGCGCTGAAACGCATGCAGATCGTCCACCCACAGCCGCACCGCCAGGCCATGCTCGCCGACCAGCCCGCGCGCCAGCCGCCAGGCAATGCCGATGTCGCCATAATTGTCGACGACCTTGCAGAAGATGTCCCAGGTGCGCATGCCGCGCATCCTACCGCATCGATCCGGGTGGCTGCGTCGTGCCGGCACGGCAGGAAGCCTCTCCGCTTTCTCCCATTTCCGGAATCCCGGGTTGGCAGGAAACCACCGTCCGGCCGAGGCCCTTGTTTTTTCACGCATTCCGCTTGAAAAAATAGTTTCCAGGTAGTAAAAAGCAGTACGTTTGGTTTCAAGAACCGTAAGGCTTGGCATTACCGCAGGAACATCACCGGGTAGCGCGCTTGAATTCAGACCGACGGCCAATCATTCCCGCCGTCACGTCATCCGCCAGCGCAATTGTGCTTATCGCGGTTATGTTGGGTATCTCGCCAAGGAGGAAGTTTGAATGACAACAGGTACGGTCAAGTGGTTTAGCGACGCCAAGGGGTTTGGCTTCATCACCCCCGATGACGGCGGCGAGGATGTATTCGCACATTTTTCAGCCATCCAGTCCAATGGCTTCAAGACCCTGAAAGAAGGTCAGAAAGTCTCTTTTGAAGTCACCCAGGGCCCCAAGGGCAAGCAGGCTTCCAACATCCAGTCACGGGATTGAGTGCCTGGGCCAGGCAACAAAAAACCCCGCCGATGCGGGGTTTTTTGTTGCTGGGTGAACAGCCTTACATCTTCGCGACCATCACCTCGGCAAACTGCGAGCACTTCACCTCGGTCGCGCCGTCCATCAGGCGCGCAAAGTCGTAGGTCACGGTTTTTTCGGCGATGGCTTTGCCCATGCTGGCGATGATGAGGTCGGCCGCCTCGACCCAGCCGATATGGCGCAACATCATTTCGGCCGACAGGATCAGCGAACCCGGGTTGACGTAGTCCTTGCCGGCGTACTTGGGCGCGGTGCCGTGGGTCGCCTCGAACATCGCCACGGTATCGGACAGGTTGGCGCCCGGCGCGATGCCGATGCCGCCGACTTCCGCCGCCAGCGCGTCGGAGATGTAGTCGCCGTTCAGATTCAGCGTGGCGATGACGTCGTACTCTTCCGGGCGCAGCAGGATCTGCTGCAGGAAGGCGTCGGCGATGACATCCTTGATGACGATGCCGCCACGCCCATTTTCTCCGGGCAGCTCCATCCACGGCCCTTCGCCGATCAGCCTGGCGCCGAATTCGCGCGCAGCGAGTTCATAGCCCCACTTCTTGAAGCCGCCTTCGGTGAACTTCATGATGTTGCCCTTGTGCACCAGTGTCACCGAGCGGCGCTTGTTGTCGATGGCGTACTGGATCGCCCTGCGGATCAGGCGCTCGGAGCCTTCGACCGACACCGGCTTGATGCCGATGGCCGAACTGGCCGGGAAGCGGATCTTGGTCACGCCCATTTCCTGCTGCAAAAAGGCGATGACTTTCTGCACCGCCTCGGAATTGGCTTCCCACTCGACGCCGGCGTAGATGTCCTCGGTGTTCTCGCGGAAGATCACCATGTCGACTTTTTCCGGCGCCTTCACCGGGCTCGGCACGCCGGTGAAATAGCGCACCGGGCGCAGGCACACATACAGATCCAGCATCTGGCGCAGCGCCACGTTGAGCGAGCGCATGCCGCCCGAGGTCGGCGTGGTGAGCGGGCCCTTGATCGAGATCACGTAGTCCTTCACCGCCTGCACGGTTTCCTCCGGCAGCCACTGGTCGCCGCCGTAGACCCTGACCGCCTTCTCGCCGGCAAACACCTCCATCCAGGCGATCTGCTTCTTGCCGCCGTAGGCCTTGGCCACCGCGGCATCGACCACGCGGCGCATCGCCGGGGTAATGTCGACGCCGGTGCCGTCACCTTCGATGAAGGGGATGATGGGCATGTCCGGCACGTTCAGCGTGTTGTCGGCGTTGACGGTGATTTTTTTGCCGGAGGCGGGAATCTGGATGTGCTGATAAGTCATGGAGGCGGCTCGTGTAACGTTAAAATGGGTGTCTTTTCTGAAATTCGTCTTTCAGCGTGGCGCGATTGATCCTGTTCAACAAACCCTACGGCGTGCTGAGCCAGTTCACCCCCGAGGGGCGCTGGCAGGGCCTGCGCGACCACCTCGGCGTGCCCGGCGTATACGCGGCCGGGCGGCTCGACGCCGACAGCGAAGGGCTGCTGATTTTAACCGATGACGGAAGCCTCCAGAGCCGCATCGCCGATCCCAGGCACAAGCTGCCCAAAACCTACTGGGCGCAGGTCGAGGGCGCGCCCGATGATGCCGCGCTCGATTCCCTGCGTCGCGGCGTCGATCTCGGCGACTTCGTGACCCGCCCGGCCACCGCACACATGATCGACGAACCCGCCGGCCTGTGGCCGCGCAACCCGCCGGTCCGTTTTCGCGCGGCCATCCCTACGGCCTGGATCGAACTCACGATTAAAGAGGGCAAGAACCGTCAGGTGCGGCGGATGACGGCGAAGATCGGCTTCCCCACCCTGCGCCTGGTCCGCGCCGCCGTCGGCGAATGGACCCTGGGCGCCCTGCAGCCCGGAGAATGGAAAGAACTGCATGTCTGAGCCAAGCTCGAACACACCGTGGGCCCCGCACGTGGTGGTTGCCGCCATGGTCGAACGCGACGGCAAATTCCTGCTGGTGGAGGAGCACACCACCGAAGGCCTGCGCCTCAACCAGCCGGCCGGCCACTGGGAGCGCGACGAAACGCTGCTCGACGCGGTGCGCCGCGAAGCGCTGGAGGAAACCGCGCATCACGTCGAGCCACTCGCGCTGTTGGGCTGCTACAGCACGTACTACCCGCGCCGCAACATCACCTATCTACGCTTCGCCTATGTCTGCGAGGCCACGGGCTTCGATACCGACCGCGCGCTGGATACCGGCATCGTGCGCGCCGTGTGGCTGACGGCGGAGGAACTCGCGTCCCATCCCACGCCGCACCGCAGCCCGCTGGTGATGCGCTGCGTAGAGGATTACCTGGCCGGGCGACGCTTTCCGCTCGATTTCGTTGCACACCAATGACTTCCATTTCTGTCATTGCGAGGAACGAAGTGACGAAGCAATCCAGCCGCGCGCAGCCTGGATTGCTTCGGCTGCGCCTCGCAATGACGGGGAGAACGCATGACTAAGGTCGTCGTCGGGATGTCGGGCGGGGTCGACTCCGCCGTCGCCGCCTATCTGCTGAAGCAGCAGGGCTACGACGTGCTCGGCGTCTTCATGAAGAACTGGGACGACGACGACAATACCGGGCAGTGCACCGCACGGCAGGATTTTCTCGACGTGCTGGCGGTGGCCGACGTGCTCGGCATCGAGGTCGATGCGGTCAACTTCGCCGCCGAGTACAAGGAACGCGTGTTCAGCTATTTCCTCGCCGAATACCGGGCCGGACGCACCCCCAACCCCGACGTACTGTGCAACGCCGAAATCAAGTTCAAGGCCTTCCTCGACGACGCCATCGCGCGCGGCGCCGAATACATCGCCACCGGGCATTATGTCGGCAAGGGCGCAGACGCCGCCGGCCGCGCCACGCTGTTGAAAGCGACGGACGCCAACAAGGACCAGAGCTATTTTCTCTACCGCCTGAGCCAGGCGCAGCTCCGCCCTGCCCTGTTTCCGCTGGCCCATCTGCCGAAGCCGGAGGTGCGCGCGCTGGCGCAGAAGATCGGCCTGCCCAACGCCGCCAAGAAGGACAGCACCGGCATCTGTTTCATCGGCGAGCGCAACTTCCGAGAATTCCTCGAACGCTACCTGCCGCGCGACCCCGGCGAGATGAAAACGCCCGAGGGCCGCGTGCTCGGCCAGCATCAGGGCCTGATGTATTACACCCTGGGGCAGCGCCAGGGCCTCGGCATCGGCGGGCAGAAGGACGGCAATACCGAACCGTGGTTCGTCGCCGCCAAGGACATGGCGCGCAATACGCTGATCGTGGTGCAGGGGCACGAACACCCGCTGCTCAAGCGCTGCAACCTTGGCGCCGGCCAGCTCAACTGGATCAGCGGCACAGCGCCCGACCCCGACAAGCCCTACACCGCGAAGACCCGCTACCGCCAGACCGACGCGCCCTGCCGCATCACCCGGCTCGATGGCGACACGCTGGAACTCGCGTTCGACGCCCCGCAATGGGCGGTCACGCCCGGCCAGTCGGTGGTTCTCTACGACGGCAATGTCTGTCTCGGCGGCGGCATCATTACCTGACCGTTGCGGGTGAACCGATAAGAGACTATATTCAGTCTCATCAAAACGGAGGGCATCATGCGCTACTCGACCCAGGTCAAACCCATCAGTTATCTGAAGGCCAATGCCGCCGAAGTGCTGCAGCAACTCACCGAGCAGCGCGAAGCCATGATCATCACGCAAAACGGCGAAGCCAAGGCGGTCATCCAGGACGTGGCCAGCTACGAGGAAACGCAGGAAACGCTGGCCTTGTTGAAGCTGCTGGCGCTGGGCAACCAGGACGTCGAGGCCGGAAGAACACGCCCCTTGGCCGATGTCGTCAAACGGCTGCGCACCAGGCAAGCCTGAGCCCATGCCCTACAAGGTCCTGCTGACCGCGGGCGCGGAGCGCGACCTGGAAGCGCTTTACGATTACATCGCGCATCGCGACTCCAAAGCCAGCGCCAACCGCGTGCTGGACAGGCTGCTGAAAATCGCCGGCGATCTGGCGATCTTTCCCGAGCGCGGCTCGCACCCCCGGGAGTTGCTGGCGCTTGGCATTCACCAATACCGCCAGGTGTTTTTCAAGCCCTATCGGCTGATTTACCGGATAATCCGCACCGAGGTTGTCGTATACCTGATCGCCGATGGCCGGCGCGACATGCAGACCCTGCTCTCGCAGCGGCTGCTCGGCGGCCCGAACTGAGTGCACGACTTTTCGACCGACTTTCTCGCTACGCATCGCATATGAGCAATTCCCCCATCCCCGCCCCCGCCGCCAACTTCATCCGCAACATCATCGACGAGCAGAACGCCGCCGGTAAATGGGGCGGCCGCGTCGAGACGCGCTTTCCACCCGAGCCCAACGGATACCTGCACCTGGGCCACGCCAAGTCGATCTTTTTGAACTTCGGCCTCGCGCGCGACTACGGCGGCGTGTGCCACCTGCGCTTCGACGACACCAACCCGGAAAAGGAAAGCCAGGAATACGTCGACGCCATCCTCGAATCGGTGAAGTGGCTGGGCTTCGACTGGGGCCAACATCTCTACTTCGCGTCGAACTACTTCGACACCATGTACGCCTGCGCCGAGCACCTGATCCAGGCCGGCCACGCCTACGTCGATTCACTGTCCGCCGACGAGATGCGCGCCTACCGCGGCAGCTTGACCGAGCCGGGCAAGGACAGCCCCTACCGCAGCCGCAGCGTGGAAGAAAACCTCGACCTGTTTCGCAAGATGCGCGCCGGCGAATTCCCCGACGGCGCCCACGTGCTGCGCGCCAAGATCGACATGGCCTCGCCCAACATCAACCTGCGCGACCCGGCGATCTACCGCATCAAGCACGCGCATCACCACAACACCGGCGACACCTGGTGCATCTACCCGATGTACACCTACGCCCACCCGATCGAGGACGCGATCGAACACATCACGCACTCGATCTGCACCCTGGAATTCGAGGACCAGCGGCCGTTTTACGACTGGCTGCTCGACAAGCTGGCCGACGGCGGCTTCTTCGCCCGCCCGCTGCCGCAGCAGATCGAATTCGCCCGCCTGAATCTGACCTACGTCGTGCTGTCGAAGCGCAAGCTGATCCAGCTGGTGGAAGAAAAACATGTCAGCGGCTGGGACGATCCGCGCCTGCCCACCCTCGTCGGCGCGCGCCGCCGCGGCTACACGCCGGAAGGCTTCCGCCGCTTCACCGACCGCATTGGCGTGTCCAAGTCAGACGGCTGGATCGACTACAGCGTGTTCGAGGAATGCCAGCGCGACGTGCTGAACGACAGCGCGCATCGCCGCATCGCCGTGCTCGACCCGGTCAAGCTCATCATCGACAACTATCCAGCGGAGCAGTCGGAAGAGTGCTTCGCTCCCAACCACCCGCAGCAGCCCGACGTCGGCAAGCGCGCGGTGCCGCTCTCACGCGAACTGTGGATCGAGCGCGAGGACTTCATGGAAACCCCGTCCAAGGGCTACTTCCGTTTATTCCCCGGCAACTCGGTTCGACTGCGCTACGGCTACGTCGTCACCTGCACCGGCTGCGACAAGGACGCCGACGGCATCATCACCGCGGTGCATTGCGAATACCTCCCCGACACCAAGTCCGGTACGCCAGGTGCCGACTCGGTCAAGGTCAAGGGCAACATCCACTGGGTGTCCGCCACGCACGCGTACGAAGCCGAAGTTCGTCTGTACGACCGTCTGTTCAAGACTGCCCAGCCAGGACAGGAAAACGGCGACTTCCTCAACGACATCAACGCCGACTCGGTGAAGGTGATCCGCGCTCAACTGGAACCCGCGCTGAAGGATGCCGCGCCCGAGCAATCCTTCCAGTTCGAGCGGCACGGCTATTTCGTCGCCGACCGCATTGATACGAAGCCGGGTACGCCGGTGTTCAACCGCACAGTGACGCTGAAGGATTCGTGGGCGAAGACGGAGAAGTAAAGCCGGGGCTCGCGTTCAAAATGCGTTATTCCCAGGAATAAGCGCCGAAAATTTGCGACGCCACTCGCAGCCAACAGGCAGCCCGGTGAAGGCAAAGACCCCAGCAGAAATTCAGCGAACAACGAAAGCGTAGCTTTTGGCGGTGCGTTGGAATGATTTGCCAGGCTGACTGGACATGGCGTTGGAATGTCCCATCAGGAAGAACGAATCCTCTTCAGCCAGCACCGCCCATCCCTCACGTTCATAGAACCGCTTCGCATTGACATTCGATTTGAACACTCTCAGCAACAGCGTTTTGCCGTTGTCATGAGTTATTTCCAGAATTCGCGAAAGCACTTTTGCTCCGATTCCAGCAGATCGCGCTGAGGGCTTGAGAATCAACATTCGCAAATGGTCATGATTTTCATTTTGGTCGATTTGAAAATAGCCCAAAAGAGTCGAGCCAGACTCAATTACATAGGTCAAGGAAGACTGGAAGGCATTGTTGAAGTCGTTGTCCTGCCACGATTGGTCCCAACCCCAAATCGTCTCGACATGATTCCTCATCGCTTGTTCGTAAAACTGACGGATTGCGTCCCGATCTTGTGGCAGGGCAACACGTGCGGCAATTTCCATGGAAAACCCTAACGTCATATAGCCACTCTGGTCATTCGCCGCTTACATCTTTGAGGCGATCAACAAACTTCGCCCGCGCCTTCGCCACCTTGGGCGCCACCACGAACTGGCAGTAGGGCTGATTGGGATTGATGTCGAAATCAAAGAATCAAAGGTTCCAGTCACGAGTTGAATTCCGCGAACAGGAAATCCTGGGTAGGGATATTGCGGACACAAACGCCTTCACGCTGCCAGCGAGTGGCCCTGCGTCTGGTCGCCTACTCCCATCAGCAGGCCCTCTACGCTGATGTCTTCGTCCAGCGCTTCCCAGTGCAGTCCTGTGCCGTTGCCCGACATTTCATATTGCAGGCGCTGCTCCGGGGTGGCGCGCAACAGGCGGGGGAAGTAGGCGAGCGGTACGCCGAGTTTGCGGCCGTCTGATAAGTCCACCCACATCATGGATTCGTCGAAGCTCAGTTCAATTGCCGAAATGTTCATGCCATGCCCTTTTTATCTCGTCTTTGCGCGCGTCCACGATCTGCGCCAGTTTGTTCAGTTCTTTGCCTGTGTAGCCCTGATTGTTCGCCACGCAGACTGGATACAGCCAGAACTTGGCGCGATTCCCGTCTTTGCGAATATGCACATGTATGGGTTCACGGGGGTTGCCTTCGTTGGAGAAAAAGAAAAATCGATATCCATCAAGCTGAAAAATGGTTGGCATGGTTGAATGTTAGCGCATCACCGCTTAGAACGATCCCGCATTTTAGTCCTTCAGGCGCGCAGCATATTTCGCCCGCGCCTTGGCCACCTTCGGCGCCACCACGAACTGGCAGTAAGGCTGATTGGGGTTGCTGGCGAAGTAGCGTTGATGATAATCCTCGGCGGGGTAGAAGGTCGTCGCTTCGGTCACCTCCGTCACGATGGGCGCGTCGAACTGTCTGGCTGACGTCAGCTCCGCAATCACGGCTTCCGCTTCGGCCTTCTGCTCCGGCGTGTGCCAGAAAATCGCCGAGCGGTACTGGGTGCCGATGTCGTTGCCCTGTCTGTTGAGTTGCGTGGGGTCGTGCAGGGTGAAAAAGACGTCGAGCAATTCCCGATACGAAATCACGTCCGGGTCGAACGTCACCTGCACCACTTCGGCGTGGCCGGTGTCGCCGTTGCAGATACCCGTATAGGTAGGGTTCGCCGTGTGTCCGCCCATGTAGCCCGACACCGCGGATTCGACGCCGCGCAGCTGGTTGAACACCGTTTCGAGGCACCAGAAACAGCCGCCTGCCAAGGTCGCTACTGCATGGGACATAGGCCCTCCATTAGGGAAGTACGCTCATTCATGGCGCCCCCCGTTCCAAGCGGCATCAATGCGCCAAGCGGGAACGTCAACCCCTGTGCGGGAAGGCGTGCCCGATAGGAAGCTTACAACAGCCGGAATTGATCCGGCCAAGTTTGCCCCAGCATTTTCCGGGGCTCCAAAAAACAAACCCCGCAACGGCGGGGTTTGTTTGGAGCGTAAAGCAGCAATCAGGTCGACATTTCGGTCAGGATGTTCTTCAACCAGCTTTCGGCATAAATCGCTTCGACCTCGGAGAGATCGGGAGAGACGCCAACCGAGCCCGGTACCGCCTCGATGACATTCTTCTCCTTGTTCACCCGATAGACGCCGGTGACGCTGACGGCTTCCTTGGCTGACAGGTAGCTGTAACAGGTGTTGATGCCGGACATTTCGGTGATTTCCTTGCCGTTCATCAATGCCACGATACTGCTGGCGCAGACCTTGGCTTCCGAGTTGGCCGAGTAGCCAGACTTGGGCATGGCGCCGGCGATCGAGGAATCGCCGATGACATGGATGTCCTTGTGCAGGGTGGATTCGAAAGTCATTGGATTGACCGGGCACCACTTCTTGTCGTCACCCACCAGGCCGGCGACATGAGCAATATGACCGGCCTTCTGGGGCGGGATGAGGTTGATGACGGCGCCCCTGACTTCTTCGACGCCCTCGATCAGCACGGTCATATTCCGGGTATCCACTTCCGTGACCTTCTTGGCCGGACGGTAGTCAACGAGGCCATCGTAGTGCTTCTTCCAGCCCTTCATGAACAGGCCCTTCTTGGAGACGATGTCCGGGTTGGCGTCAAGAATGATGACCTTGGAGCCGGGTTTGTGCTGCTTGAGGTACATGGCAATCATGCTGGCCCGCTCGTAGGGGCCGGGCGGACAACGGAAGGGCGCCAGGGGAATGGAGATCACCACGTTGTCGCCCGGCTTCAAGGCTTCCAGTTGCTTGCGCAGCAGGATGGTCTGCGGTCCTGCCTTCCAGGCATGGGGCATGACTTCGGGCGTGGAGGCCATATCGTAGCCCTTGATCTCGTCGGTGCGGAACTCGATTCCGGGGGAGACCACGAGGCGGTCGTACTTGAAGACACCCTTGCTGGTCGTCACGCTGTGGCCCGCGGCGTCGATGCCGGTGACCTCGGCCTGGACCACCTTGATGCCGTGGTTGGCGGCCAGCTTGTCATACTTGATGGTCAGCGGCGACAGATCCTTCAGCAGTCCGCCGAGATAGAGATTGGAGAACGGGCAGGACACGAAATGGTCGTTGCGCTCGATCAGTGTCACCTCGATGGACGGATCCATCATGCGAACGTACTTGGCGGCGATCGTGCCGCCGTAGCCGCCGCCGATCACCACCACCTTGCGTGTAGGCGCGCTGGCAGTTTTAGGCTGTTGCGTGGCGCATCCGGCCAGCCCGGCGGTTGCGACGCCGGCGCCGGCGCCGAGCAGTTTCAGGAAATTTCTGCGTTCCAGAGTCATGTTCATTCCTCCCTTATTTAACGCTAGCGTAGAAGTGCAAGAGGGCGTCCAGGTCTTCCTTGGACATGGGATCGACCTTCTCTTTCATTTTTTCCGGCATCTTGCGATGGCCCGTCAGATAGTCCGCCATCTGCATCTGCAGATAAGTCAGCCACTGGCTGGCCATGACGGGGGTGTCGTCCTTGCCTTCCTTGCCGTCATCGATATGACAACGGCTGCAGTTGGCTTCCTGCAGGCTGGCGCCCCTGGAGACCTTCGCCGGGTCAAGGGACTGGTTCGTCACATGGATCTTCTGCTTGGAGAAAAACTCGCCCATGGCGGCGATCTCGGCATCACTGTAGCCCTTCGCCAGACGGCCCATGACCGATGCCGGGCGTGCGCCGCTCTTGAATTTCGTCATGGCGTCGACGATGGATTCCTTCGACTGACCGGCCAGGCTCGGCATGCTCGGGCCGGCGCTGCCGCCGTTGGTACCATGACAGCCGGCACAGGCATTGGACAGCATCGCCGCAGTTGGCGGTGCCGCCTGCGCCATCGCAGATATAGCCAGGACGCCTGTGGTCAGCGCCCATCCTCTCCACTTCATCGTCATTTTCTGTCTCCTCAGATTTGATGAAAGTACTGCTCGCCAGCACAAAGTGTAGTCAAAAGACCACGTTGCTCCTTATTGCTTTTGTACGTCAATGTAACTCTTCACGCCCGGATTGGGTTTGTCCAGCCCGAACTGGTAGCCCAGCGAAACATAATGGAAGCGGGCGTTGGTGTAGTCCTCGTGAATCGCAAAGCCGAAGTTATATACCTTGCCTGCAGTAATGGCATGGTCGCCTTTGCCGCCGCCGGTCAAAGTGCGCTCGAAGGTCACCACCCACTTGTTGCCCTCCTTCTTGCCCTCCGCCTTGACTAGCGCCTTGCCACCTTCCATGTAACGGGATTCGGCGACATAACCGTCAGCCGGCGTCTTCTCGCCGCTGCGGTACTGTATCAGGTCCATGAACTTGCCGGAGGCCAGATCGCCGTTCTTGATGTACTTGGTCTTCTTGTCGTCCTTGGCGTTTTTCATGGTGCGCAGATCGCTGTGGCAGGTTGCCCAGCAGCCATTGATTTCGGCGCCTTCGACCGTGCCGCCGCCGTCGAACATCATGGTCAGCTTGACTTCATTCTTCTGGTCGAGCTTCTTCGTGCCGATCTTGGGGGGCACCCACTCGAAGCGGAAATAGATCTTGTCTCCATCATGCGCGGCCTGGAACGTCACCGGGATGGACCCAACCTTGCCGGCCGGAGGCGTCGGCTCAAGCACGGTCCTGGAACTGCCGACCGGCTTGCCGGCAACGATGTTGTCGCCGATTTCGTTGGCATCGCCTTCGTGGCACTTCGCGCACGTGCGCTTCTTGTTCACGATGTCCGGTACCGCCGAGTGGTCAGGCTTGTTCATCACCCATTCAAGCGAGGCCTGGCCCGGATAGAACAAGGTCATCTTGCGCTGGGGAACCTTGCTCCAGTCCGGCGCCGCGGACACCCCGCCGGCGACCAGTGCACCGGTTAAAAACAATGCGATCTTTTTCATCTCTAAGCTCCTTCAAATAATCCGAAAATGTATCGGCGGGCGGCTGCCGCACGTACCGACAGCATAGTCCTTACTGCGCCGCCGGGGCCGCCTGTTCCTGCTCCAGCAGGTGATGCACCGCCTTGTGGGCGATCCCCTTGTGGCAGTCGATGCACGTCATGCCGTCCTCGATGGCGCCTTCGTGCTTGACCACGGAGCGGTCCTTCTGTTTTTCCGGATCCATGGTGTTGAAGTCGTGGCAGTTGCGGCATTCCTTCGAGTCGCGTTTCTCCATCTGCGCCCAGACGCGCTTCGCCATCACCAAACGATGCGCCTCGAACTTCTCCGGTGTGTCGATCGTACCCTTGATGTGGCCGATGACGTCGCGCGCGGCTATGATCTTTTGCATCGACTTGAACAGGTAGTCGGTGGGGGTCTTGCTGCTGGCGACATGGCAATCTGCACATTGCACCGTCGTTCCGCTACGGTTCTTGTAGTGGACAGTCTCTTTCAGTTCCTCGTAAGGAATGGTCATTGAATGGCAGGACATGCAGAAATCCGAACGGTTCGTATATTCCATGCCCATGTTGAGGCCGCCCCAGATGATCACGCCGCCCAGAAGGCCGGCCAAGAGTGCGCCGACCACGGCCGTACGCAAGCTCAGGCACTTCCTGAAAATCCCGCCCTTGCCTTCGGTTTTTTGAGCTTCTTTTTGAGCTTCGTCTGCCATCGTTCAAATCCAAAAAGTTCGTTGGCCGCGAGCGGCAAAACGTTTAATTCACTTCAAGTCTAATGGAAAATTGCGCAGCGCGCACCGCATCCACCCATGCCGCCGACACTTCACCGCACCATTTCCAATGCGACTTCAGTCTCAAGGTTTCCAGCATCCGCAAGGCGATAAAAATATCTGCAAGACGATGAATGTTAATTCCAGGCCACATGAAATTAAATGGTACTTTTGGAGGGGAAGAAAATTGCCTCACAAAGGAAAAACCGGCGCCGCGCAGCGGGTTGAACACCGTTTCGAGGCGCCAGAAGCAGCCGCCGGCCAGAGTCCAACGACGTGGGCCATGCTCTCTGCTTGACGAATGCCGGAGGTCATCGCGAGGCTCTTAGAGCCGTGGCAATCCAGAGGTCGTAGTTCCGGCTGATATTCCGGGTTGCTTCGGCTTCGTCGCAATGACGGTTCAGACGACGGGAACCGTTTCCTTGAACGACGCACGCGTCGCCAGCTTGTCGGCGAGCCTGGCCAGATTGGGATGCGCGGTGCGCCAGTCGATTCCGGGGGCGCGCAGTTCCAGATAGCCGAGCGTGCAGCCGCAGGCGACATCGGCGAGCGTCATGCTGTTGCCGAGGTACCAGGGCTTTTCGCCCAGCGCTTCCGACAGGGCGCCCAGCCCGCGGAACAGGGTTTTTTCCTGCAGCACCAGCCAGTCGCTGCTCTGCTGTTGGGGCGAACGTTTCTTTTCCAGGTAAACCGCCACCGTGGCATCGGTGACGCCGTCGGCCAGGGCTTCGATGCCGCGCACGATCATGCGGCTTTTCGGTTCCGACGGGATCAGGTGCGCCACGGGGCTGACGTGGTCGAGATACTCGACGATGACGCGCGAATCGAACACGCTGCTACCGTCTTCCAGCACCAGCACCGGCACCTTGCCGAGCGGATTGAGGCCGGCAACGGGGCTGTCTGGCAACCAGGGATTTTCGACCTGGAGCTGGAACGGGATTTTCTTTTCCAGCAGCACCACACGGGCTTTGCGGCCATAGGGGCTGGTGAGCGAGGTGACGAGTTTCATGCGGAGTTCGATCCTGAGGTGCTTGGTTGATTGTTAGACATGCTCGCGGGCGCCGCCATTATCGCCTGCTGCCAGCGCGGGCTCCAACCCGTTCGCGCAGCGCCGGCAACACCTCCTGCTCGAACCAGGGATGACGCTTGAACCATAGACGATTGCGCGGGCTGGGGTGCGGCAGCGGGAAATAGTCCGGGGCGAATTCACGCCAGGCGGCCACCGTATCGGCCAGGGTGCGGCCACGGCGGCGGCCCAGGTAATGCGCCTGCGCATAGACGCCGATCAGCAGGGTGAGCCGGATGTCGGGCATGACGGCACGCAGCTTCGGATGCCACAGCGGCGCGCATTCCGGGCGCGGCGGCAGGTCGCTGCCTTTCACCGTGCCGGGATAGCACAGGCCGGTGGGGACGATGGCGATGCGCGAGACGTCGTAGAACTCGTCGCGCGCCATGCCCAGCCATTGCCGCAGCAGGTCGCCCGACGGGTCGTTCCACGGGATGCCGGTTTCGTGCACGCGCCGCCCCGGTGCCTGGCCGACGATCAGCAGGCGTGCGGTAGGGGAAACGCGCAGGACGGGGCGTGGTGGATGAGGCAGGTGCGCGGCGCAGACTGTGCACGCCTGCGCCTGCGCCACCAGTTCGGCAAGCGCTTGGGGCTTGGCTTTAGCCGGCGTGGTCGACGATGAACTGCTTGACCGCATTGACGTCGGCATCCATGACGTGCTTTTTCTGCGGCTGCGCCTCGAGGTCGGCGAGTTCGGCCGGGCGCACCGGATCGATGCCGAGCGCTTCGCGGATCGCGTCCTCGAACTTGGCGGGCTGCGCGGTTTCCATGCAGATCAGCGGCACACCGGGCTCGCGATGCTCCAGCCCCACCTTCAGTCCGTCGGCGGTGTGCGGGTCGATCATCGTGCCGTACACCTGGTACACGGTGCGGATGGTGTCGATGCGGTTGGCGTGGTTGCTAGAGCCGGAGACCATGCCGAATTCGGCGACATGCTTGAACAGACCATCCGCATTCAGATCGAAGCTGCCGCCGGACTCGACCGCGCCCCACAGACTGCGGATTTTTGCAGCGTCGCGTCCAGTCAGGTCAAAGATGAAGCGCTCGAAGTTGGAGGCCTTGGAAATGTCCATCGACGGGCTGGAAGTGTGTTTTGTCTCAGGCCGCGGGCGGTAGACGCCGGTCCGGAAGAACTCGTCGAGGACGTCGTTTTCGTTGGTGGCGACGATCAGCTTCCTGATCGGCAGGCCCATCTGTTTCGCGATGTGGCCCGCGCAGACGTTGCCGAAGTTTCCCGAAGGCACCGAAAACGACACCTGCTGGTCGTTGCTCCGGGTCGCCGCGAAATAGGCCTTGAAGTAGTACACGCTCTGCGCCGCGACGCGCGCCCAGTTGATCGAGTTGACCGCGCCGATGTGGTGTTTCGTCTTGAATTCGAGGTCGTTCGATACTGCCTTGACGATGTCCTGGCACTGGTCGAACACGCCGCGAATGACGAGATTGTAAATATTGGCGTCGGTGAGCGCATACATCTGCGCCTGCTGGAAGCGCGTCATGCCGTGCTCGGGCGACAGCATGAAGACGCGGATGCCGCGCTTGCCGCGCATCGCGTATTCGGCTGCGGAGCCGGTGTCGCCGGAGGTGGCGCCGAGGATGTTCAGCTCGCCGCCGGCTGCCTCTCCAGCAGAAGACTGGGCCAGCACGTACTCGAACAGGTTGCCCAGGAGCTGCATCGCCATGTCCTTGAACGCCAGCGTCGGGCCGTTCGACAGCGCCAGCACGTGCAGGCCGGGTTCCAGCGTTTTCAGCGGGGTGATGTCTTCGGCGTTTTCCTTGTCCGTAACATAACGGTAGACGTCGGCGGTGTAGGTCTTGTCGATGAGCTTGCGCAGGTCGTCATGCGGGATGTCGTCGATCAGGCGCGACAGCACGGCGAAGGCCAGTTCTCGGTAGTTCATGCCGCGCATCGCTTCGAGTTCGGCGGCAGTCAGGCGCGGGTAAGTCTCCGGCACATAGAGGCCGCCGTCACTGGCCAGCCCGCCGAGCAGGATTTCGGAGAAGCGAAGTTGCGGCGCGAGTCCGCGCGTGCTGAGGTAATTCATTGCCTGACCTTTGATTACTTGGACGCCAGCTCTTCGAGGCGGATGCGCATCACTTTGCCTGCTACGGTATCCAGCGCCTCGATCTTGGCGATCGCGGCGTTGATGTTCTTCTCCACCGTGATGTGGGTCAGCAGGATGATGTTGACCTGCTCCTCACCCTCGGCGGGTTCCTTCTGCACCATGGCGTCGATCGAGATGTTGCTGTCGGCCAGGATGCGGGTGATGTCGGCCAGCACGCCGGGACGGTCAAACGCGCGCAGACGCAGGTAATACGCAGTGCGCACCTCGTCCATCGGCAGGATCGGCGTGTCGGCCAATTGGTCCGGCTGGAACGCCAGATGCGGCACGCGGTGGTGCGGATCGGCGGTGTGCAGGCGCGTCACGTCGACCAGATCGGCGACCACGGCGGACGCGGTCGGCTCCGCGCCAGCACCGGCGCCGTAATACAGCGTTGGGCCGACAGCGTCGCCCTTCACCAGCACGGCGTTCATCGCACCGTCGACGTTGGCGATGAGGCGGCGCTCGGGAATCAACGTCGGATGCACGCGCAACTCGATGCCATTCTCGGCGCGGCGCGCGATGCCCAGCAGCTTGATGCGGTAACCGAGTTCCTCGGCGTACTGCACGTCTTCGCGCGTGAGCTTGGAGATGCCTTCGGTATAGGCGCGGTCGAACTGCATCGGAATGCCGAAGGCAATTGCCGACAGAATGGTGAGCTTGTGCGCGGCGTCGATGCCCTCGATGTCGAAGGTCGGATCGGCCTCGGCGTAGCCCAGGTCCTGCGCCTGTTTCAGCACGTCTTCGAAGGCCGCGCCCTTGTCCCGCATCTCGGTGAGGATGAAGTTGCTGGTGCCGTTGATGATGCCGGCCAGCCACTCGATGCGGTTGGCGGTGAGGCCTTCGCGCAGCGCCTTGATGATGGGAATGCCGCCCGCCACCGCCGCCTCGAACGCAACCATCACGCCCTTGGCCTGCGCCGCGGCGAAGATTTCGTTGCCGTGCTTGGCGACCAGATGCTTGTTGGCGGTGACCACGTGCTTGCCGTTGGCGATGGCCTGCATCACCAGTTCGCGCGCCGGTTCCAGACCGCCGATCAGCTCGACCACGATATCGATCTCTGGATCGTCGACGACGTCGAACGGATTGGTCGTCAGCGGCAGGTCGCCGGCCAGCGCCCTGGCTTTTTCCAGATCGCGCACCGCCGCACGGACCACGCGGATTTCGCGCCCGGCGCGGCGGGTGATTTCTTCGGCATTGCGGCGCAGCACGGTGAGCGTGCCGCCCCCGACAGTTCCCAGGCCCAGCAGGCCGACGTTGATGGGTTTCATTATGTGATCTCAGTCAAAAAAATCTTTATCCGCGAAGTGCGCGAAGAAGCGCGAAGGAAACCCTAAGGAAACGCTGATTTATTCCGTCATCGCGAGGCCCGTAGGGGCGTGGCGATCCAGAGTTTGTGATTCCGCCGACATTCTGGATTGCTTCGCTTCGCTCGCAATGACGAAAATGAATAATTCAGCTTCTCCCTAAAAGACAAATTCTAAAAAAACGGTTTTTAGAATTTACTTCGCGTCCCTTCGCGTCCTTCGCGGATGAAAAATAAAAAAATCAGCGATGCGCGCGCCGACGGTCGAGGAACCGGCTCATGCGCGAAATCGCCTCGGTCAGTTCCTCCTCGTGCGGCAGGAACACCACCCGGATGTGGTCGGGATGCGGCCAGTTGAAACCGCTGCCCTGCACCACCAGAACGCGCTCCTCTTCGAGCAGGTTGAGGATGAATTTCTGGTCGTCGTGGATGTGATACAGCTTGGGGTCGAGCTTCGGGAACAGGTACATCGCCGCCTTCGGCTTGACGCAGCTGACGCCGGGAATCAGGGTCAGCAGCTCGTGCGCGAGGTCGCGCTGGCGCGTCAGCCGCCCGCTCGGCGCTACCAGGTCGTTGATGCTCTGGTAGCCTCCCAGCGCGGTCTGGATCGCGTACTGCCCCGGCACGTTGGAGCACAGGCGCATCGACGCCAGCATGTTGAGGCCTTCCAGATAATCCCTGGCGTGGCGCTTGTCGCCCGACACGATCAACCAGCCCGAGCGGTAGCCACAGGCGCGGTAGTTCTTCGACAGGCCGTTGAGAGTGACGACCAGCACATCCTCGGCCAGCGAGGCGATCGAGGTGTGGATCACGCCGTCGAACAGCACCTTGTCATAAATCTCGTCGGCGTACACGATCAGCTGGTGCTGGCGCGCGATCTCCAGGACTTCCAGCAGCAGCTCGTTCGGGTACAGCGCGCCGGTCGGATTGTTCGGGTTGATGATGACGATGGCGCGCGTGTTCGGCGTGATCTTGGCACGAATGTCGTCCAGGTCGGGCAGCCAGCCGGCGCCCTCGTCGCACAGGTAATGGCGCGGCTTGCCGCCGCCCAGGCTCACCGCCGCGGTCCACAGCGGATAGTCGGGCGCCGGTACCAGCACTTCGTCGCCGTTGTTCAGCAGTGCCTGCATCGCCATCACGATCAGTTCGGAGGCGCCGTTGCCGATGAAGATATCGTCGATCTGCACTCCGGGAATGCCCTTGCGCTGGGTCTCGTGCATGATCGCCTTACGCGCCGAGAAGAGCCCCTTCGAATCGCTGTAGCCCGAGGCGTTCGGCAGGTTGAGGATCACGTCCTGCACGATTTCCTCCGGCGCATCGAAGCCGAACGGCGCGGGGTTGCCGATGTTCAGCTTGATGATGCGATGGCCCTCTTCCTCCATCTGCCGTGCGCGCGCCATCACCGGCCCGCGGATGTCGTAGCAGACGTTGTCGAGCTTGGACGATTTACGGATGGTGCGTAAGCATGGCTTGTTGTCAGCCGTCACGGTGGGTTTCCTGGTCAACCTGCGCAAAATAAAGGCAAAACAACGCCTTGGGAAACGCGCGATTTTACCGGAGCCGCCCTGCCCCGGCAAACGTCGTTGCAGTGGGCGACACCCGTTATTTCACTGAATCTGCTATGGTTTCACCATGAAACTGCACCTCAACACCGACGCCGGCCAGTTGCTGTTCACCGGCTATGGCGACGATCACATCCTCATCAACGGTCAGCGTTTTGATAGCAGCCTGCTGCTGACCGCACGCGGTGTCGAGATCGCGCCGTGGGCCGGACAGGGTTTTGAGGCGCTGACCGCCGACCATTTTGAATGGGCAGCCCGTCACGAGCTGGACATCCTGCTGCTGGGCACCGGCCCCCGGCAACGCTTTCCCCACCCTTCGCTCACGCGCGCGCTGATGGATGCGCGCATCGGGCTGGAGGTGATGGACATCGGCGCGCTGTGCCGAACCTACAATATTCTTGCGGCAGAGGGACGGAGCGTGGGGGCGGCGGTGTTGATCGAGCCTGCGGCTGGGAACTGAGCCCGTCATTGCGAGGCGCGTAGCGCCGAAGCAATCCGTCTTTTGGTTTGGCGCGGAGCAACTGAGTCGTAAGCGCCTATCCTCGGACTGGATTGCTTCGCTTTGCTCGCAATGACGGGCGGTCTCACGCGTCCGGCATCACCTGCTCGAAACTGGTGATGGCCATGAAATCCCCGCAATCCTTGTGCGGCTGTTTCGAGTCCGGATTGCACACCGCCAGCAGGTGCGCGATGCCGTAGGCGCGTGCGCTTTCCAGCACCGGCAGGCTGTCGTCGACAAACAGGGTGCTCGCCTTGTCGAAAGCCTCGATCGCCTGCAGCCCCCGCCAGAAATCCGGATGCTCCTTGGGCAGGCCGACCCGGTGCGACGAGATCAGCGTGTTGAAATAAGCGTCGATGCGGGTTTCGCGCATTTTGAGGTCGAGGCTCCGGGGATGCGCGTTGGTCACCATGACCACGCGGCGCCCCGACGCGCGCACCGCCTGCAGGAAGGCCGGCACGTCGGGGCGCACCGCGATCAGGTGGGCGACTTCTTCCTTCAACTGCAGGATGTCGAGCGCGAGCTCGCTGCTCCAGAAATCCAGGCAGTACCAGTTGAGCGTGCCGCTGTGGCGCGCGTAATGCGCGGTGAGATGCGCATGCGCCACCTCCGGCGCGAGGCCGTGGTACTCGGCATAGCGGCGCGGCATGTGCTCAAGCCAGAAATGGTTGTCGAAATACAGGTCGAGCAGGGTGCCGTCCATGTCGAGAAAGACGGTGTCGATCCGCGACCAGTCGATCATTGCAGCGCCGCCGCCTGACGCCCCCGCGACGCGTGACGGCACGTCAAAACAGCTCGTCTTTGGAGATGCCGCGCCGCCGCAGCGTCTGCCGCAGCACGCGCAGGGCTTCCATCTGGATCTGCCGCACGCGTTCGCGGGTGACCTGCAGTTCCATTGCCAGCTCTTCCAGGGTGCAGGCCTCGCAGCCGTTCAGGCCGAAGCGCCGCTCGATCACCCCGCGCTGCTTGTCATTGAGCTGCCCCAGCCATTCGCGGACGTGGTGTCCGATTTCCTCCAGTAGCAGCATTTCATCCGGCAGGTGGGCGTTTTCGTCGGCGATGGCCTCGCCCAGCGACAGCATGGGATCGACGTCGAGCGGCGCATCGAGCGAGGCCACCCGCTCGTTCAGCTGCATGATGCGGTGCACATCCTCGACCGCATGACCGGTCAGGGCGGCGATGTCGTCCGAGGTGGCGTCGCTGACGCCGTGCGTTTCCAGATGGCGCCTGGCGCGCAGGTAGATGTTGAGTTCCTTGATGATGTGCACCGGCAGGCGGATGGTGCGCGACTGGTTCATGATCGCGCGCTCGATGTTCTGCCGGATCCACCAGGTCGCGTAGGTCGAAAAGCGGAAGCCGCGCTCGGGATCGAATTTTTCCAGCGCGTGGATCAGCCCGAGGTTGCCCTCCTCCACCAGGTCGAGCAGGGTCAGCCCGCGGTTGGCGTAGTGCTTGGCGATGTTGACCACCAGCCGCAGGTTGCGCTCGATCATGGTCTGGCGCGCCCCGAAGTCGCCCTCGACCACGCGCCGCGCCAGCACGACTTCCTCTGCCGCCGTCAGCAGCGGGGCCTGGCCGATTTCGTTGAGATACAGCTGGATGACGTCGACCTGCGTCTCGTCGAGAATGGCCAATGCCAGTTCCTCGCTGGTGTCCGCAGCCGCCCGCGGCTCCGCTTCGGATTCTTCAGGCGTCAGGTCATCCGATTCATCGCCGGGGTCGTGGCTCATGAGCGCTCCGGCAGATAGATCAGGGGATCGAGCGGCTTGCCATAGCGGCGGATTTCGAAATGCAGCTTCACCCGATCGGCGCCGCTGTCGCCCATCAGGGCAATTTTCTGCCCGGCGGCCACCGTGTCGCCCTCCTTCACCAGAATCGTTTCGTTGTGCGCGTAGGCCGAAAGAAACTCGCCCGCATGCTTGACGATCAGCAACTGCCCGTAGCCGCGCAGGCCGCTGCCGCTGTACACCACCTTGCCGGGCGCCACCGCGATCACCGGTGCATTGCGCTTCCCGACGATGTCGATGCCCTTGCCGCCCGCTGCGCCAAAGTGCCCGGCCAGCGTGCCCTCGGCCGGCCACAGCCAGCTGTCGACCAGCCCGCTTGCGGCGGGCGGCGGAGGCGGCGGCATCGCTGCGACGGGCACCGGGCTGGCCACGGCGGGCACCGCCGCCGTCACCGGGGCGCCCGACACCTGCGCCCAGCCGGCCTCGGAATACGCCAGCAGCACCGCTTGCGGTTCACGCAGCACCGGCGGACCCGCCGGCGTTGCCTCGTCCAATGGACGCGCGCTCGGCGCGGGTTCGTCGTCGAGCGGCCGGATTTCGACCGCCCCCGGCGGCGGCGCCAGCCGCAGCACCTGGCCGACCAGAATACGGTCGGCCGACTCAAGCCGGTTCCAGATGGCGATCTCGCGGTAATCGAGGCCGTTGGCGAAGGCGATGGCATACAGCGTGTCGCCGCGCTGCACGGTATGCAGGCCATTGGCGGACGGCGCGATCTGCGGCGTGACGGGGCGCGGTGCCTCGGACCCCGCCGTGCGCCCGGACCGATCGCTTACCGGCGCGGGCCCGGGCGAGGTGCAGGCAGCAAGCCCCAGCAGCAGCAACAGGCCCAGCCAGGCGACGGGTGCGCGCCCTGTGGCGGCCACTCCGATCGCGCGACTCCAGGCAGCCGTCCGCATCACGCCACCCCGGGCAGCAGAGGGACGAACTTCACCCCTTCCAGCAGGCGTTCGGTATACGCATCGCCCTGGCGTTCCATCACGCACAGCGTCTGCGTGGCATGGCCGAGCGGCATCACCAGGCGCCCGCCGTCGGCCAGTTGCGCCAGCAGGGCCTGCGGCACCTCGGCAAACGCCGCCGCGATCACGATGGCATCGAACGGTGCGAAATCCCTCGCCCCGTGCATGCCGTCGCCGTGCTTGGGCTTGACGTTGTTGACCCTGAGTTCGCGCAGCCGCACGCGCGTCCTTCCGACCAGCGCGGCGATGCGCTCCATCGACACCACCTCGCGCGCCAGCTTGCCCAACACCGCGGCCTGATAGCCGCAGCCCAGACCGATTTCCAGCACGCGCCCGAGCGCCCGACCCTGGCTGTTCTCGCCGTGGCGCGCCAGTTCGGCCATGCGCGCGACGATGCAGGGGTTGGAAATAGTCTGCCCGAAGCCGATCGGCAACGCGGTGTCTTCGTAGGCGCGCGATTCCAGCGCCTGGTCGACGAACAGGTGGCGCGGCACGCTGCCCATCGCCGCCAGCACCATTTCGTCCTTGATGCCCTGCTCGCGCAGGCGCTCGACCATGCGGCCGCGCGTGCGCGCCGAGGTCATGCCGATGCCGGCGCGGGGGGTCAGCGTTTCAGCCATGCGTTCACGCTGTCCATCTGGCTGAAGCGGGTCAAATCCATTTGCAGCGGGGTGATCGAAACGAAGCCATTGGCGACGGCATGAAAATCGGTGCCTTCGCCGGCGTCCTGCGCCAGCCCGGCCGCACCCACCCAGTACACGGTCTGGCCGCGCGGGTTGGTGGTTTTCACCACCGATTCGGCCTTGTGGCGCTTGCCCAGCCGGGTCACGCTGAGGCCTTTCAAGTCGTCCCAGGCGCGATCCGGCACGTTGACGTTGAGCAGCATCGGCTCAGTCGGCGGCTGCGCCTGGATGCGCTGCACCAGTTCGACCACCACGCGCGCGGCGGCGTCGAAGTGCAACGCATTGTGGTTGGCGAGCGAGACCGCAATCGACGGAATTCCCAGCAGATAGCCTTCGGTGGCGGCGGCGACGGTGCCGGAGTAAATGGTGTCGTCGCCCATGTTGGCGCCGTGGTTGATGCCGGAAATCACCATGTCTGGCATGTGGTCGAGCATGCCGGTGACGGCCAGATGCACGCAATCGGTGGGCGTGCCGTTGACGTAATAAAAGCCGCCCGGCGCCTGGCGCAGCATCAGCGGACGGTCGAGGGTAAGCGAATTGGAGGCGCCGCTGCGGTCGCGCTCGGGCGCCACCACGGTAATGTCGGCCAGTGGCGTAAGCGCCTGCGCCAGCGCGGCCAGGCCAGGGGCAAAATAACCGTCGTCGTTGGACAGCAGGATGCGCATCAGCGGCCGCCTCCGGACAGGACAGGCAATCGGCACAAGGAATTCATGGCGGGGATGCGGACGTCGAACATGCGCCCGATTCTAACATCCCGCCTTGATCGGTTCAGCCTGAAAACCGCATATCTATCCGCGAAGGACGCGAAGGGACGCGAAGTAAATGAAATTGTGCGGGAACGGCTTGTCCCCGGTCTTGCGTTACACCTTCGTGTTCTTCGCGTCCTTCGCGGACAAGCCGTTTCAGTCGTATTCCCGAGTGTAGAACACGTCAAAACTGCTCTGCTGGCCGGCCTGCGCTTCGAGCCGCACGTGCGGCGACAATTGGTACAGCACCTTGACCACCTGGCTGAGCCCGTCCAGGCTCTGCTCGTAACTCAGCATCGTGCGCGAGGACAAGCGCTTGCCGACGCTGACCACGGCGCTGGAGAGGTCCTCGCCCTCGCCCGCACGCACGCCGAAGCTTTCGATGCGCAGGGCCTCGGCCAGCTGCGCCTGCATGCCCACCGATTCCGCCTGGCCCAGCAGCGCGCCGGCGGCGAGCTGAAGCAGCGCGAATTCCTGCTGCCCCCCCGTCCCCAGGCCATGCCCCAGCACCAGCCAGGCGAGCTTTTCGGTGTCCGGCAGGGCCGGATCGGAATACAGCGTCACCAGCGGGCGCTGCACCGTGCCCCTGACTTGCACCCCGGCCTTAACCGTGGGCGTCTTGCGCACCGCCAGGACATCGATCCCCGGGTTGTCGATCGGACCGATGAAGCTGAGCACGCCGCGCTCGATGTCGAGCGATTGCCCATAGGCGGCATAGCGCCCCGCCTCCACCTGGATGCGGCCTTCGCCGCGCAGTGCGTCGTTCACGGTGAACACGCGCAACTGGCCGCCCAGACGCGCGTCGAGACCGCCGCCCTTGAACAGGAAATCGTCGCCCAGGTTGAGTTTGAGATCGAGTAGCAGCGGAATGCGCCGCGCGGCGGATTTTTCGCGCGGCGGCCGGCCGACCACGACCACATCCTCCGACAGCCTGGGGCGGTTGGCTTCCGGGGTTTCGAGGCGGGCGCGGTCGGCGGTGAGCTCACCGGTCAGTTGCAGGCGTTTCAGATCGAGATTGAGCTGGCTGACGCCGGAAATGATGACGCGCCGGTCGCTGCGGTTGGTGACGGCAAACTTTTCGAAGGTGAGCGCAAGGCCGGCCTGCGGGTCCCGCAGTCGCGCCTCGCCGCTCACCAGGATGCGACCGCTCTGGCCTTTCAGCACGCCTTCCTGCACCCGCACGCGGTCGTCCTCCAGAATGAGTTTGAGCGTGCCGTCGGTAATCGCCACGCCTTCCTCGGGCATGGAAAAACGGATCGCGTCGGCGGCAATCCGGCCGTCGATGCGCGGCGCAGCCAGGCTGCCGCTGCCCGTGAGCTGGGCGTTGAGGCGGGCATCGGCGCGGATGCCGACCGGAATGAAAAGCCTGACCAGACGCAGATCGGGCACGTCGAGCTGCGCCGTCCACGCCAGCGGCGCCGTGCGCGGCAGGGTGAAGAAGGCGCCCTCGCGCAGCAGCGTCGCCTGCCCGTCGGCGCGCAGCTGGCCGGCTTCGCGGCTGGCCGCCTCGACATGGGCCGTCACGCGGCTGGCCACGGCGTCGAGGTTGAGCACCAGCGTCGTCAGCCCCAGACTCTGCGCCGGCTCCTTCATTCGTACATCGCCCGACTGGCGGCGCAGCCGCAGCTGGCCGTCGAGGCTGTCGCCGGCACGCAGATTCCAGTCGCCATCGACCCTGAGATCGGTGGTGAACGGCGGCTCGGTTTTCAGCAGCCCCAGCAGCGGCGCCAGCGGCAGGTTGGCGAGCGCGCCGCGGCTGGCCAGCTGAACACCCTGGCGGCTGAACTGCTCGACGCTCAAGCGGCCGCCCGCCAGCGTCAGCGCAAGATCGCTCACCTGCTGCCGTTCGCGCGACAGCAGCAGGGTGGCGGGCGCTGTCAGCTGCATCGGCCAGGGTCCATGCGCCGCGGCCTGATTCAGTTTTCCGCGCCATATTTGTTGTTCGTCCAGCCCGCCCGCCAGGCTCGCCGTTACCTGCCAATCGGGCATGCGGGCGTCGAGCGTCAGGGTGTGGGCATTGCGGCGGCCCTGCAGGTCGGCGCGGACGACACTCAGGCGCTGCCCGGCCAGCGTCACCCCGCGCGCATCCAGCCGGCCGTTGAAGGCGCCGCTGGTTGCAGCCTGCAGGTCGAGCTCAAGATCCAGCGCGTCGGCGGCGATGTCGCCCGGCAGGCGCAGACCGCTGGCGGCCACCGCCGCCTCGATTTGCAGCGCAGCGGGGTCGCCGCTGACGCTGCCAGTGCTGGTCAGGCGCCCGGCCAGGCCGAGCTTGAGGCGCGCCAATGCGGGGGCGTCGATGTTCCAGGTGAGGCGGTCGCCGGCGCGGCCAAAAGCGCCCTTGAACCTGGCCAGGTTGCCGGCCAGATCGAGGTCGATGTCGGCATCGGCCAGATGCCGGCTTTCGTAGCGCAGCCGGCCCTGCCCGGTGACCGGGCGGCCTTCGAGCTCGCCCGGCGGCAAGGTGAACTGGCTTTGCAGGCGCAGCTCGGGCAGCAGCGCGCCGCTCGCCTCGCCGCGCGCATTCAGCCGCCCGCGCGGAAACTTGCCGAAGCGCGCCGGATTGATCTGCGTGGCGTCGAATTCGGCGGAGAACGCACGGTCGGCATCGAGCCGCAGTTCGCCCTGCGCGGTCAGGCGTCCGGCCTGGCCGCTGAAGTTCGCCGACTCCAGCCGCAGGGTCGCGTCGGCATGGCTGAGGGTGAAGCGGCCCTGGCCCCAGGTTTCGGTTACCTCACCGCCGAGCGTCTGGCGCGCCGCATCGCCCGCCAGCTGCAGCACGGCGCGCATGCGGGTGGCATTGAGGTCGCGATGCAGCCCGGCGAGGTTCAGGCGCGGGCTTTCCAGGTTCACCGTAAAGCGGCCGTCGCGCCACTGGCCGTCGCCGGTGAATTGCCCGGCCGCGCCGAGGTCGATGACCAGGTCGCTGACGTCGGCGCGGGTGCTGTCGCCGAACACCGCGCCGGTCAGGTTGGCCAGCGGCAGGCGATCCTGGTCGAGGCGCCCGGCCAGCTGGTTGGAAAGGCTGAAGGTGCCGAGCAGGCGCTCGCCCGGCTGGCCCTCGAATATGCCGGAAAACGCCAGATCGGCGGCGGGCGCGTCGGCCACGAACTGGCTTGGATCAATCCCCTCCCCGGCCACCAGCAGCCGGGGTAAACGCACGCGCGCAAACGGCGCCGCTTGTCCGCTGGCCATGACATTCATGCCTTCAGCCAGGGCATCCAGCTTGAAATCAATCGCCGCCAGCTCGCCCGTCAGTCCGAGTGTGGCCTGCACCGGCACAGGCGTGTTCCGTATCGCGTTGAACTGGCCTTGCAATTTGAACGGTGCATCCTTCTGAATACCGAACTGTCCATTCACGTCCGCCCACGGCGTCCCGGCTGCGGCAATAAAGTCAAAGCGGTCGCCCCTGCCATCCACCTTGCCATGCAGCGCGTTGAAGCGCAGCGTCTGCCCAATGTCGACCACGTCGAGTTGCGCCACATCCCACGCGGCCACCCGGATGTCCAGCAGCCAGCGCAAGGTGCCAGGATAGGCCGGGGGGGTGGGATCTTTTTTAAGAATATCCACCCGCGCGTGTTGCGCAGCCAGCAGGTCGATCTCGATCAGTCGATGCCACAGCGATCGGGGCTGCCAGTCCAGTTTCACCCGCTGCAGGGTAATGCGCTGCGTATCCGTCTTGACGATCAGTTTCTCGATGCGGACCGACGCGCCCAAATGACCTTCCACGCCTTCGAGCACCAGGCGACCATCGCTCAACGGCGTGGCCTGTTTTGCCAGCCACAAAAATCCCGTGGCCGTGGTGGTCAGCCACAACACCCCCAAAACCAGTACGGCCAAAGCGGCCAATAGCGACCCCAGCCCCCAGGCAACGCGCCTCAAAACGACACCCCAAGCGAGAAATGCAGGCGGAATTCGTCGGTGGCCTCGCCGTACGCCAGGTCGAGGTTGATCGGCCCCACCGGCGAACGGTAGCGCGCGCCGACACCGTAACCGAACGCCGGCGACAGAGCGCCGGGGCTGTCGGCCGCATCGCCCGCGTCGACGAACACCGCCATGCCCCAGTTGCCCTCGAAGAAATGGTGGTATTCAACGCTGCCGGTGGCCAGATAACGCACCGATTCCACCCCCCCCTCAAGCGTGCGCCCCAGGCTCTGGTAGGCATAGCCGCGCACCGAGTTGTCGCCGCCGGCACGGAACAGGAAGTCGGTGGGAATGCCCTCGCGTGTCTGCGCCAGCACGCTGCCGAATTCGCCGCGCAGGATCAGCCGCCCGTTGTCGCCGGCGCGGAAATACTGGGTGTGGCGGCCGTACAGGCGGACAAAGCTGGTGTCGGACAACAAGGCCTCGGACGCGCCGCCGCCCTGCAGCGTGAGCACATAGCCGCGCCGCGGATAGAAGGCGCGCCCGATCGTGCGCTGGGTCCACGCGTAGTTGGCGGTCAGCGCCTGGTTGCTCGCGCTCACCACATCGCCGATTTCCTGTTCTTCGGTCTGGTACTGCAGCGACAGCGTCGTCTCGATCTCTCCGCGCGTGCGGGTACGCTTGGCCGCCAGCACGGCGGCGCGCGTTTCCTGCCCCTCGATATCTTCCTGCTTGAGCTGAAATCCCAGGCTATTCTCGTAGCCGCTGGCATTGCGCGGCCAGGCCAGCTCCGCCCCGCCGGTCTGCCGCTCGGTTTCCACACGCGCATCAAGCTTCAGGCGCAGGCCCCGATCCAGAATGTTCCGGTGCATCCACGACGCCGACACCCGCGCCCCGGTGTCGGTGCTGATGCCGACCCCCACGCTGAACAGCTTTTCAGGCCGCTCAACCACCGCCACCTGGATCGGCACCGCCGCCGCCAGCGCCGGATCGGGCTCGATGCGCACCGTGGCCTGCGCAAAATAGCCACTGGCCTCCAGCGCCGCCTGGTAGTCCAGCAGATCCTGCTGGCGATACGGCTGGCCGGGCTTCAGCGGGCTCAGGTTGCGGATGATCGATTCGGCATAGCGCTGGTTGCCGCTGATCGCAGGCTCGCCGTAAAAAAACGCCGGCCCGCTGTCCACCGTCAGCTTCAAATCCGCCGCCTGGGCGGCGGGGTCGATGCGCGCCTCGCTCGCCGCCAGCTGCGCCGCCGGATAACGCATCGTCAGCAACGGCCCCAGCAGGGCCACCTTGGCTGCAGTCCAGTCGGCCTGGCGAAACGGCATCGGCGGCTGCAACGTGAAATTGCGCTCGGCGCGCGCGCGCAACCGCGCCCCCGCCCCGTCCGCATCGACCAGCGCCCCCGCAAAGTCGATCTTCAGGGTGCGGACCCGGGTGCGCGGCCCCGGCGTCACCGCAAAGCGCATCACCCAGTCGTTTTCCGACCGCGTCAGACTGCTGTCGATCTGCGGCGAGAAATACCCCTCGGTCGCCAGCAGTTCGCGCGCAGTGTCCTCGCTCACCCCGCGCAGCCGCGCCAGTTCCGCCTCGTCCAGCGTCTCGCCCAGCCGCGCCGCCCGTGCCGCTTCCAGGTACTGATCCAGCAGCGGCTTGAGTTCATCCGGCGCCGCTACCTCCACGGTCAGGGCGTGCGCCGGCCCCGCACACAGCGCGGCAAGAAACAGCAGGGTTCTGAAAATGGGTGAAGGCAAGACAGTCCACGGGAACGAAGTCGTCGCTTCATTCTAGGGGGTGCGCGGGTATCGGGCAAAAAACACGGGGGAAACAGACGGAATCGATGCTCAGGTCACGCGCATGTTCCTGAACTGGACACCATCTGGTTTAAACTCCCTTGGCTGCTGGGGGCAGTCAATTTTTCCTGTGCCAGGGAAACAATCGCGACCGACCCCATAGAATGCTACTGTTCAGATGGAGAGCCACGACGCTGGATGACAAGCGGAAGAGTTCATTTTTAGGGAAGGAACGTTTTAATCTTGAAAAAATTAGCAATTTTTGTTTGCCTCGGTTTGGCTGGATGCAGTTCTCTTCTGCCACGTGGTGATGCCGTTATCGAGGGACCATGGCGGAGTTTTGAAGAAGCGCAGCACACCTTCGACAAGGTCATTCCGTATCAAACCACGGTCGAGGACCTCAAGGCGCTTGGACTGGCCCCCAGCTCCAGGCCGAATATCACCCTCCTGAACTATTCGGATGTCGTGCGCCGCTTTATCCCGAGCCCGACAACCGATCCCGACGAGCTCGATGCCGGGGTAAGGGATTGCATCAAGGGAAAAACGGCCTGCACGGGCTTCGAAATTGAACAGAGAACCATCAATCGCACCCGCTCTGGTAATTTCTGGGCTGATTTTCTGAACTTCAAACGTCAGGTGGACGTAACGGGCTGGCAATTCAACGGCATGCTGCTCATCAAGGACAACGTTGTTGTGTACAAACTGGTTGGCGGCAAGCCCCTGATCCATGAACGGGAGCAAAACAGGAACCCATTGGGGCCGCTTCAGGACATCGGTGGATCAACATTGCGCAGCATGCTCTAAGAGGGAAAACACTGCTCCCACGCAAGCACAGATCGGCCCATAAAAAGGCCCGCGAGGGATGACACCTCGTGGGCCTTTTTCCATTGTGTCAAATGATCAAGCCACCTCAGCCGCCTCGTCTTTGGCGAACACGAATTCCCCGCCACGCACATCGACGCGGACCGTGTCTTTCGTGGCGAAATGCCCAGCAAGAATTTCTCGTGCCAGACGGTTTTCCAATTCGCGCCAGATCGCACGCTTGAGCGGCCGTGCGCCATAGATCGGGTCGAAGCCGGGACCAGTTCGGCCAGCGCAGCGTCGCTTATCTCCAGCGTCCAGCCGGACCTGTCATGATCGGTTTATGCTCGGACCTCAAATTCCCATGGAACCCAAGCCCGCCTACTTCTCCGCAGGGGTGGCGGTCGTTCGCTGGGAAGACAGCGGCTGGCGCGTGCTGCTGCTGCGCTGCTACCGCAACTGGGATTTCCCCAAGGGCACGGTGGAGCCGAATGAGACGCCCCTCGATGCGGCCATCCGTGAAACCGCGGAGGAGTCCTCAATCACCGATCTCGCCTTTCGCTGGGGCGAGGTGTTCTGTGAAACCGCACCCTATCGTCACGGCAAGATCGCGCGCTACTACCTGGCGGAAACCACCCGCAACGCCATTACCCTGCCGATCTCGCCGGAACTCGGGATCCCCGAGCATCACGAGTGGCGCTGGATGAGCTTCGACCAAGCGGAGAAGTTGCTGCCGCCCCGCCTGCAGCCCGTTCTGGCCTGGGCGAGAAGGCAGCTTCAGGAATGAAAGCCGTTATTGGAATATCCAACTGGAGCCAGAACCGCGACGCGTTGCGCACGCTGGCAAAAAAGATCGATGCCGGCAAGCGCTTGCCCGAGGCAGACTATCAGCTCAATTTCCCCAGCCCGGTGGAACTGCTTGCCGAGCTGCCGCCCAAGCGTCTGCAAATCCTGCGAGAACTCAAATCCGCCGGGGCGTTGTCGGTTTATGCGCTCGCCAAGCGGCTTGGCCGCAATTACTCAAACGTGCATGGCGATATCCAGCGGCTGCTTGCGCTTGGCCTGGTGGAAAAGAACGCGGCCGGCCAAGTGCTGCGTCCCGCCCTGGAACGAAGCTCGCCCACTCAAAGCTCCGGTCAGGGTGCGCTTCGATTTGGCTCATAGCCCTCATATTGTGGCAAGCCGTTGGCGATCTCCTCCCAGTTGGCCTTCGACGTTACAAAAATATGCGCCATAGGCCGTTCCACGATGTCTGAGTCGATGGTTCCCAGCCGCACGCGCACCTGCTCTGGTTTCGATTCCGTCTTGCTCAGGATCGGGGATCCGCAAATCTTGCAGAAGTATTTCGTCTGCCCCGGTGTCGACTCATAGCCGGTCAGCGAATCGGCACCGGAAACGATGTCGAAGTCGGTGGTGCTGACAACGCCATTGGTGGCGAAGGCGCTGCCTTGCGCCTTGCGGCATTGAGAACAGTGGCAGTACACGATGTTGCGAATCGGACCCTTGATTTCGAAGCGGACGGATCCGCAAAGGCAACCGCCTGTATACATATCAACCTCTCTTTCCGGTTTGGACCTTTCAACCCAGATTATCCATTAGCCGATTTGTGGCTCGTAGGGTGCGCCGTGCGCACCGATCCATGCTCCATGGTGCGCACGGCGCACCCTACTGAACCACCTCACCCCCGGTCGCACCATCATCGTGTGTCTAATGGATAATCCGGGTTCAAAGCAGGCCCGTTTCTTATTTCCCCATAAGTCTCAGCAACGCATCGGTCGTTGGCTCATGCTCACGGCCCGCTTCGAGACATGTCGCACCAAAATGCTGTGCGTAGTTCTGGCGCTGCGTGGGGTCATGGTTAACGTAAGGGGCCAATTGCTGCTTGCACGCGCCGGCGCTCATCGCAGGCGCCTTGCCCAGCAATCGCAACATCACTGCGTCAAAGCAAGGATCGGATGCCAGAACCTGTATTTTTCTTGCCTTGGCCAGCTTCGACACGGCAGGCGTCCAGTCCATCGGTGTCCAGCATGGCGGCCACGTCGTCGAATTTCGCAATAGCCGCCTGCCCGATCGTCCAGTCGATCACATGCCCGGCACCCTTGCCACGCGCATTCTTGATCGTTACCGACAATCCACAACCACGCGGCGCATACAACTGCTTCACATGATTGAGAAAGGCTTCTTCGTGCCGGCCCTCGCCCACAATCAGCAGAGTGCGCTGCGCTTTCCAGATTGCCATGCGCCCGCCGCTCAAAATACCGGCACCGCGCCATAAGCGCCGGCCATGTATTTAGCGTAGAAATTGTCATCGTTGCGGATGCCTTCCACCGCATCCAGGCGGCTGGCCGTGCTCTCGCAATCCGCATCTTTTTGCACCAGCATAACCTGCGACTTGTGGATGAGATTCAGCACCTCCATCGCATGGCAGGTGAACAGCAGTTGCGCCTGGTGCGGATTGGTCGACGGATTGGCAAACAAGTCGAGTATCGGCTCCAGCATGTGCGGATGCAGATCGTTCTCGAATTCGTCGATCACCGCGAGACCACCCGTTTCCAGCGCCTCCAGCAGGCGCGACAGCAAGACGAACGCACCCTGCGTGCCACTGGACTCCATGTAGAAAGGCAGAAGAAATTCTTGACCCCGGCTCTGGTGCTTGCCGAACGGCATCCAGACCTTCTGCTCGGCCTCCTGCGGAGTGCTGACGGCGATTTCCTGCAGCGCCACACCGGACAAACCCAAATCCCAACCTGAAAGCAGACGGCTCATCCGACCGCGCTGCTCGTCACGGTTCGAGAAATGCCGCGCGGCACGCTGCAAAACGTGCTCGCCCATGGGCACCCGGCCAAACAGATTCACATTGGTGATGACATGAACCGCCGCCATCCGCGTGGCCAACGGCACGCCAAACTGTGCCGCCCACGAAATCAGCGACACATTGGGCCGCACACGCCGCGCCTCCTGCGCGGGCAAACCAAAATCCTGCTGCTTCACCGCATATAACTTCGACGCGGCATCCCAGTCGCGCACAAAGACATAGCCGAAACGTTCCCGCTTCAGATACAACGCCTCATGCAACACGCGCTCCGGCGTGCAACGCAGCACATAGCGCCACAGTTTGCCATCGAAATCGAACACCGCCTCGAACTCGGTCGGCTCGTCCGCCGCAGCGAAATGTGGATTGATCGGAATTTCCGCATCCGGCGACAACTGGAAAGACTGGCCAACAAACCAGGACATGAACACCGCCGGTTTCAGCAACGCCGTCTTGCCGCTGCCATTGGGGCCGATCACCGCCATCAGTTTCGACACCCGCTCGCCCGTCGGTGCTTCGCCCATCCAGTCCGTCAGGGCAGTTTTGCGGTTGATGGCGAGATCAACCTCGACCCGCTCCCGAAACGACTGGAAGTTGGAGAATGCATAGCTGTGCAGCATGTGGCCTCCGGATAGAATCCGTTTTCAACAAATATTTGTTGATAATAGGCGTTCACATAAGGAAAAACCAGAAAAACTAGATATTGGAGTGTAAGCGTCCAGCCGCCCCACCTGTAGTTTCCCGCTCATCCCATGCAATCTTGCCCCTTTTTCGGAGGGACACCAGATGGCTAAGCGGCATGGGCAGGAATTCTGGCGAGCGCATCTTGAAGCCTGGCACCGGAGTGATCTGACGCAGAGGGAATACTGTGCAAATCAAGGCTTGGGGGAGAAGGCGTTTTATCGCTGGCGGCGCAAGGAGCGGGAAGCCGTTGCATCGGCACAGTCATCCCTCACCCTGGTTCCGGTCAGCGTCGGCGCACCGGTAACGGGGAGCATCCGCCTCCACAGCCCCGGCGGCTGGAGAATCGAATTGCCAGCGGGCAGTGCCCCGTGGCTGGCCGACCTGTTGCGGCACCTGCCATGATGCCGGCACCGACCCAAGTCTGGCTGGTGGTCGAACCCATCGACATGCGTGCCGGCATCGACGGCCTCTCGCAGCGGATCCAGAACACCCTTGGCCGCAGCCCCTGCGACGGCACGGCCTACGCCTTCCGCAACCGACGCCAGAACCGCCTCAAGCTTCTGATCTGGGACGCCACCGGTGTCTGGATGTGTCAGCGTCGCCTGCATCGCGGCCACTTTACCTGGCCGACATCGGATGCCACCACCTTCGCCCTCACCCCCACAGAATGGGACTGGCTGACGACCGGAATCGACTGGCAAAGACTCTCGGCTACAGCACCGTCGAACTGGCAAGTCTAAGCGCATTATTTTACGCACAAAACAGCCTGAAACCATTGATTCTACTGGCTTGTAGGGTATGCAACTGGTAAAATTCAGGCATGGATTTAGCCGCCGAACTTGCCCACTTCAAGCTCGAACCCGCCGTGGCGGAATGGGTCGGCAACCTGCTCGAAAAAACCAAAAACGACGCGCTCAGAATCCAGCGGGCCGACCTTAAAATCCAGGCTCTGGCCTTCGAACTTGCCTATTACAAGCGCATTCGCTTTGCCAACAAGAGCGAGGCGTTCTCCCCGGGACAGCGCGAGCTGTTCGAGGAGAGCTGGACTGCCGACACCTGCGCGCTGGAAGCCGAAGTTGAACAATCGGATTCAGCGCCCAAGCCAGCTAAACGCGAACGCGCGGGTCGTCAGCCACTGCCAGAACACCTGCCGCGCATCGAGCACCGCCATGAACCGGAATCCTGCACCTGTGGCCAGTGCGGACAGGATCTGGTCAAGATTGGTGAAGACATCAGCGAACAGCTCGATGTCGAACCGGCTCGCTTCTTCGTCCATCGCCACATTCGCCCGCAGTACGCCTGCCGCTCTTGCGAGACAATATCCGCCGCACCGGTACCGCCCGCCGTCATCGACGGCAGCATGGCCGCGCCGGGATTGCTCACCTGGGTGATGGTCAGCAAATTCATGGATCACTTGCCGCTTTACCGACTGGAGCAGATTGCTGCCCGCGCCCAGGTGCCGCTGGCGCGTTCCACGCTGGCCGACTGGGTCGGTCGTACCGGTGTAGCGTTGCAGCCTTTGGTCGATCGCCTGTCGGACTTGCTGCGGGAACGCGACGTGCTCATGCCGATGAAACCCCGGTTCCACAGCTTGACCCCGGCAACGGCAAAACAAAAAAAGCCTACCTCTGGGCGTACCGCAGCAGCGATCTGGAAACCGGGCCGCCCATCCTCGTATTTGACTATCAGCCCGGTCGGCACGGCGCGCATGTACGCAACTATCTGGAGGGCTGGCAAGGCCATCTGATGGTGGATGACTACGCTGGTTACAAGGCGCTGTTTGCGCATGGCATCACGGAACTGGGCTGCCTGGCGCATGCGCGCCGCAAGTTCTTCGATCTTTATGCGGCCAACCAAAGCCTGGTCGCCGCCGAGGCGCTGCGCCGGATCGGGGAGTTGTATGAGGTGGAACGGCAAGCCCGGGGAATGGATGCGGCGAGTCGCTTGCAGCTGCGACAGACCGATGCGCGCCCCAAGCTGGATGCCTTGCGGACGTGGCTGATGCAGACCCGGATCAGCGTGGCCCATGGCGGCGCCACGGCCAAGGCTCTCGATTACAGTATCAAGCGCTGGCCAGCGCTGATGCGCTATGCCGACAGCGGCGTGCTGCCGATCGATAACAATCCGGTGGAGAACGCGATTCGGCCCATCGCGATCGGGAAGAAGAACTGGCTGTTCGCCGGCTCGGAGCGCGCAGGAAAACGGGCGGCAGCCATTCAGAGCCTGCTGGGAACCGCCAGGCTTAACGGCCTGGATCCTCATGCCTGGCTGAAGGGTACTTTGGAAAAATTGCCCGCCTGGCCCAATAGCCGGATTGATGAGTTGCTGCCGCTGAAGGCGGTATTACCGTAAATCCTGCTTCTGTTGGGGTGGGGCGGCTGGACGCTTACTTTAGCACAGCAAATACGTCCGCAATGAGTTCCTGACCGGTCGGTCGCGGATCAAAACCTTCAACGTGTGAGTGGAATGGCGAACTGGTCAAGGTCGCGTAATCGATGCGCGGGCGTTCGCGCTGTATCCGTAAAACCGCACCTCAGCCCCAAGGTTCGGGCTTTCGTGGGGTTCTTGATCGGCAATATTTAGTCGCCCCTGCAAAATTCACCCAACGCCCCCGCTAGCAACCCCAAGCGAAAGCCCTGCCGCCGGATGAGCCTGCCGGAGCGGATTCGCGCGCAGGAACGCAGCCAACAGCGCCACAAATAGCGGGCGCAATAAAAGGGC
>JAUYCF010000093.1 GCA_030692355.1 Thiobacillus sp. | reverse complement strand
GCGCACGGGGGATTCGTGGTTGAACAGGATGCCGTTGCAGGCGTACATGCCGTAGGCTTCGCGGTAGTTGACGGTGATCCAGTAGGCGTAGAGCTTGGCGACGGCGTAGGGGCTGCGCGGATAGAAGGGGGTGGTTTCCTTTTGCGGGGTTTCCTGGACGAGGCCGAAGAGTTCGCTGGTGGATGCCTGGTAGAAGCGGGTTTTCTTCTCGAGGCCGAGGATGCGGATGGCTTCGAGGATGCGCAAGGCGCCCAGGGCGTCGGAGTTGGCGGTGTATTCAGGTTCCTCGAAGCTGACGGCGACGTGGGACTGCGCGGCGAGGTTGTAGATTTCGTCGGGCTGCACCTGCTGGATGATGCGGATGAGGCTGGACGAATCGGTGAGGTCGCCGTGGTGCAGGATGAACTTGCGGCCGGTCTCGTGCGGGTCCTGATACAGGTGGTCGATGCGGTCGGTGTTGAAGAGGGATGTGCGGCGCTTGATGCCGTGGACTTCGTAGCCCTTGCCCAGCAGGAATTCGGCAAGGTAGGCGCCGTCCTGGCCGGTGACGCCGGTGATCAAAGCAATTTTTTTCATGGTAATAAATTTTAAAAAGTTAGGCCAAGTCACTGTTGGTTGTTGAAGTCATGTCTTGCCCCCTCTGATGAAGCCCCTACCCTTCGGCAGGGCGTCGTAGGAGCGGCTTCAGCCGCGATGCGGCGCTAGCCCACGAAGGTGGCGCGGCGATGCCGTGGAAAGCATTTTCCCTTTGCGCCTTGCGGCGCATCGCGGCTGAAGCCGCTCCTACGGCGCCGGCCAATACCAAATAAACCGAATTGTTCATTAGGGCGAAATGCCTTGGGTAGGGTGCACTCCGTGCACCTTCGAACATCAATCGGTGCACGGAGTGCACCCTACGGCGACGGAGCCTGGACAAGACTCCTGGCCGCCATGCACATGTTCTCGATAACTGTCTCAATTTTCACCTGCGCCCGCCAACCCAGTAAATCGTTTGCCTTGGATGGATCCGAAGCGCCGAAGTGAATATCCGTTGGCCGGAAAAAGTTTGGATTGACGGCAAGATGATCCTTGTAGTCCAAACCAAAGAACCTGAACGCATGTTCGATAAAGAATTCGAGGCTGACCGTCCTGCCGGTGGCGATGACAAAATCCTGCGGCTGATCCAATTGCAGCATTTTCCACATCGCTTCAACATATTCCGGCGCCCATCCCCAGTCCCGCTGAATATTGATATTCCCCATTTCCAGCTTGCCTTTGTCGCCAGAAGCGATCCTGGCCGCAGTCCTGACGATTTTCTGGGTCACAAAACGTTCTGGGCGTAGCGGCGACTCGTGGTTGAACAATATCCCGGTGCAGGCATAAAGGCTGTATGCCTCGCGATAGTTGGCCACAAGGTTATGCGCCGTGGCCTTGGCCACCGCGTAAGGGCTGCGCGGCCTGAATGGGGTTTCCTCACTTGCCGGTGTGGCGCCGGTATCGCCGAAACACTCGCTCGACCCCGCGCTATAAAAGCGTATCGGCTTTCCATAAAAACGGATTGCCTCCAGCATATTCAGCGTCCCGATCGCAATACTTTCCATCGTCTCCACGGGCTGCTCGAACGAAAGCCCGACGGAACTCTGCCCCGCGAGGTTGTAAACCTCGTCCGGCTGATATTTGTCCAGGGTCTGGATCACGCTACGAAAGTCAGTGATCGCCATCGACGTCGTGACAACCTTGTCCCGAATGTCCAGCCGCTTCAGGTTGAAAAAAGTCGAGGCCATGGCATCTCTCGATGCGCCGATGACTTCATAACCCTTGTCCAGCAAAAGCCTGGAAAGGTATGCGCCATCCTGTCCGCCCACCCCGCAAATCAGGGCCTTCATTTTCCATTAGCCATTTTGGTGACATTCATGATCGTTTCGTTCGGGCAACGCGCTCCCCAGCCTGGTTCTGTTCGGTGATGCTACCGTGGTACACCCGACACGCCGGGCAATTGTGTTCCGTAGGGTGCGCCATGCGCACCGATCCATGCTCCTATTCGTGCCTATACCAGCCTTCCCGATGGAATCGTAGGGTGCGCTACGCGCACCAACAATAACGGTGCGTATAACGCACCCTACGAAATACAGTGCGCCCAGCTTCATGTCGCCATCCGCCGTTTTGGAGAAGCCAGCGCCTCTTCGTAAAGTTGCAGCAAAGTTTCCGCGCTTCGCTTCCAGTCAAACCGCCCGGCCTGCTTCAGCGCAGCGGCACTTAATTGATCGTGTTCCAACCTGTTCCCAGCCAGCCGCAACATCGCCTGCGCCCACCCCTCGGTATCCTCGGGGGCGAGGAGTATAGCCGCATCCCCAGCCACTTCCGGAATCGAAGTAGTGTTCGAAGCCAGCGTCGCAGCGCCGAACTGCATGCCCTCCAGAACAGGCAACCCAAACCCTTCGAACAACGAGGGGTACAGGTTGGCGTAACAGTTTCGGTAAAGCCAGATCAACTCGTCATCCGACACGTAGCCGGTCATCACCACTTGAGCGTCAATCTCCAATTCGCTCAAATGTCTCTGAAAATCCTCCATCAGCCAGCCCTTTCCCCCCGCCAGCACCAGCGGCATGGGCGCCCCACCCAACGCCAGATAGCGGGCATATGCCTCAGCGAGACGGCGCTGGTTTTTCCTGGGCTCAATGGTGCCCACGTTCAACCAATAGCCACCGGCGGACACGCCATCGAGCGCCTTGGGCCGCTTACCCTCCGCAGACGAATCGGCAAACCGCGAACAGGGATAAATCACCCGGATGCGATCCTCCGGGAAGTGGGGGAACACGTTCAAATAATACGCTTTCGAAGCCTCCGAAATAGCGACCACCCAATCCGCCGCCATGGCCGAACGAAAGACGCCGTCGAAGCACCCGACACGGTTAGCCTCCGTTGTCCAGGAGGGCTCCACCGCAAACCCCATATCGTAGAAGGTATAAATCAACCGGCTCGACGCCAATTGAGTTGGACACCAGAAGTTGTTGGCATGAACCACATCCGGGTTTCCCAGAGCAGTTTCCACATCGTCTCCGGTCCAGTACTTACGTGCCGTTTCACGGGACAATTGACGCGGGCCATAGTGCGTGTCACGACCCGAGTAGGGATTCCGGATCGGCATCAGCGCATCGAAATAAAAATCACCAAAGCTGGGGAAAAGTGAATAACGATGCTCCGGAGCAAGTTCAAGCATTGCCTTTATCAGCGCATGCGCGAAATAGCCGCAACCCGCCTTACCGGAGCCGGTTTGGGAGATGTCAAAGCCGATGTGCATGGTTTGCCTTTGTCTTCACTTTGGCTTGTCGACGTAGAAAATGACACGATCCCAATAATTGAGACTGGCGAGTTGATCCGTCAGGCGCAAGCGCTCCAGCACGTCTCCATCCCGAAACCGCGACCACGCCTCCATGGAATAAGATTGCAAAGCCAGCGGGTGCGGCATCGGCACGATGCATAAACCTGCCGTGAAGCCGGCATTCCGTGCGATCTGATCGATTTCCTCGAGCACTACATCCCGCTCTATCCAGCTTGGGTCGTGCTTTTTCTGTGCTTCTACAAACGCGACTGTTTCGGGCGAAGTGCTGTGCCGTGCCCCCGGCTCCACGAAGATGCCTCGCCCTCCCCCCTGCAAAACCCGGAAGAATTCAGCAAAAACTTTCGGATAGTCGTGCATGTGATGCAGCGTGTCGTAGCACAACAAATGACCGAATGCGCCTGGCTCAAAAGGCATGGCGTGACCATCGCCATGCGCGAAGCTCAGCAAACCCTCATCAATGCGGCGATCAGCTTGAGCTCTATTTTCAAGACATGCCTGCAAGTCTCCGTGGATATCGAAGGCAACTGTTTGCAGACCCATCCGCGCACAAAACTCGGAGACCCATCCGGTGCCCGAACCAAAATCCAATACCGGTTGATCCAGAACTGTTGGCTTCATTAACGACGCCATCACACCGAAATCGAAAAGCAGGCGGGGAGCAGAACGGCCAGCGGTGAAGGGTTCAGTGACAGTTGGCGCCGTGCTCAACATGCTTGTCGATGACTTTTCTCCTAAATCAATTTTTGATGCATGCTTCACAACACCTATCATTTGATTTCTCCCTGTTGCATCTTGGTTTCAAATACAGCATAGCTACCGACAGCTCTTCTCTCCGTAAAAAAAATCGCAAGACGCTCATCAGCAGGCGACCCAGCGGGTGCGATTAAGTAGTCATATCGACCATATAAATTTGGATTTTTTATTGGATCGTTCTGCTTCATCTCATCCCAAAATATATTTGCTCGGTGCCTTCCCTCCGGAGGCATGTAGGAATCTGCCCGAATCGGTGAAAAATCGAAATCAATTTGACGGCCCGTCAATGCAACCAGAACCTGTTCCGATGAAAATAATGCTATCCGAGAATGTACTGGCAAAGCGCGAACGTAATCGACGAAAACCTTGATTCCAGGGTCAAGAGGCGCCCAAGCTGATCGGGAAAAGTAAATTGCTGTTGGAACGTTGAGCGCAGCGATGCCGAGGAAAATTGCGACGATGGCTGTACTCGAAATCCATTTTCGCGGTCTTCTTTCGATTTTTCTGATGAGTATCAGCATACCCATACCAGCAAGCGGGATCAGTGTAATCCGAAGCCACAGCCCCGACTTGATACCTGCATCGGGGTAGCCGCCAAACAAGAGTCCCAATACACCCACCATAGCCAATACTGAGATACCAAAGAGTGTGTGCTTACCCGGCGAATCGATATAGGAGACTCCTGCCTTGCAGCTTAACTGCACTAGGCCAATCATTGCCAGCGGCACTACCAAACCGATTGCCGCAAATACATAGAACCATTGGCGGGTGAGCTCTGGCGCGGATAGCAGGGCGCCGGTGCCGCCGGACCATTTTGATATTTCGAACAAAAAAGGGAGGAGAAAGATAAGGGGCAGAAGGAAAACGGCCATGGTCAGCGATTTTTCTGCCGCCCTCGATGTATCTTGATCACTAGCTGGCCGTCGCAGAAATAGAACAACTATCGCACCGACCACATAAGAAACCACAAGATGCGGGAGAAGTATCAGGCTAGAAAGGGCACCCGCAACAGTCAGCATCCCCGCAACGAACAGGCGTTTGTTGTCAGATGTAATGGTTTTGTCGTTTACTAAAATAAATATGCTCAAAAGACCACATAGGACTGCGAAAACGTGCTGTGGCACAAAAATGACAGACTGGAACAGCTCGTCTACCCAAATTTGGCTTGTAAGTAATTTGTCAGTATATAAAAAGAAACCAATTCTGGGCTCGCGTGATATCCAAAGGGGCGTCAATCCCCCAACCCAGGTGGCGAGTAGCACACTTCCGAGATGTACCACTTTGGATGTGGTGATGCTGCGAACAATGTCGAGTATTACCATTGGCAATGCTATGGCAATGGCGATCACCGCGAAAGTAAAAGTTTGAAAATTCGCTAACGAATTTCCGACCAGCTTAGCGATAAATACTGGCGGATAATAAAAAAGATAGTTATACGCAAAAACCTCGCCGGAAAAAAATGGATTGGGTGGAGGCCAGTCATTGGCGTTAAATATGGAATGCATCGCGAATAAGTGCTTCGGCAAATCATAGATTTCCGGAAACCGATACTGTGGATCAGTAGCCAGCGCTCCAAGGGGAAGATAAGTGAGCGCAATAACCACCACCCAAGAAAAAAGCACAACTGCGATAAGACCATCAAGCACGCTGGATCCAGGGTTATCTGGCCCCCGGCGCAAGCCTGTCCTGCTATCTATTTGCACCGGAGATACTCTAGTGGGTTCATCAGCCACCTTTCTTGCAGCATAGAACCTGTGCGCCAGCATGGCGCCCAGCATCCCGGAAAATAACAATGCGCCAATCGTCGGATTACTCAGGTACTTTAGGGAGATGAGCAGAAATAAACCAAAGACACCATACCCAATGATCAATCCACCACCCATCATTGACAGATTTTCCACCCCGAGAATGGACAGAAGACGTCGACCAAATAGTGCGCACCCAAGCAACATTGCGACGCCAAGAACAAAAACCAGTAAGGGCGATGAGTTCTGCCGCTTTTGGATATTCGATGGAGCGGGAACCGCGCCTCCCCCATCCACCCGCAACTGAAATACTTCGAGCCGCATCAAGCGTATATTTCCACTGCCTTCTGCCCATCCCCCTAACCCAAATGACAGTCGCTGCAATGCCTCACCTTCGAGAGTGGGCAATATGCCCTGATATGACTGGGTAGACGTATACCTTCCTGCAGGCAAGGTAATAATTGGTTGTTTTCCATGCAGCGACAGATGTGCGGCATGGGTTCCCGTCCCGGCGATTTCGCCTTCGAAGCTTGCCCTGATAAGGATTGATCCCTTAATACGAAATTCCTGTGTAAAAAATCCGCCGTCAATAGGCCGCGCGCTTTCAACCTCGGGAATCCCATCGTGGGACGCCATCCGGGCGCCATCTGGTGAATTCCAGGGTGTCCACTGAACCTCATTCAGGTCCGATACAGGAGTTAGGGTTATTCTTTGTTTCGGCAACGCAATCACATATTGCGAGTTATCGACCAAAACCCAATACCCTTGCTGTTCCAGGGCACTCTTCAAATTTGGGTTCCGCAGTTCCATTTTCTGTAGAATCGCTACCACATCCCATCCAGGTTTCGCGGCAGCAGTCAGCAGATCATTGCCATTGGCCACCGTCAGGATGGTGTTCTGAGCCCGGCTGCCGACAAAAGGAATAAACGAAGTTTCCAAATCCTTGAAAGCCAGAATTTTGAGTGGGATAGTTGAATCGAGGCCGAGAGCCTCGACGCCGGCAATCTGATAGGGGCCTTTGATAAATAAAGCCATTCGTCTCAACGGTGTGTCAGCCCGTTTGATCTCACCTGCCAGGGTGACCAGATTCGGCGTGGGAAGCACCTCTCCCGGGCGTATCGAAATACCGACATTTACGAGAACCGCCAGTGCCGCCAATGCCGTGAAGGCTCGGTGCTGCCAGGCAGTTTGACTTGCACGTAAGGCAAACACGCCAGCGCCTATCAACAATAGCAAGATTCCTGGCGCGAAGTATCTGAACGTCCAGAGATAAGCGGGTGAAAGAGTCATCGACACGAGCGTGCCGAAAAGGATTGCTCCCGCAACCAAGATCAACCACCCGGTCGCGATAGCTCGCTCATTTTGATCCGCTTTGCTGCGACTAATGTACCGAGATGCCCGGGTGTTTCTCCATGCGCCAATCAACGCTAAAAGAGAGGCTGCAGCTATAAACCACGCAGCGCCACCCATGCTTCCCGCCAGCGCCCACATGGCTCCCTCCCCCTGCACTTCATCCAGGATGCCGAACAGCCTGATGCCTGCAAGATCGAGGTTTGCGAACATGTTACCAAGGCTGAAGTGCGCTTGTTCAACATCGATTCTCTTCAGAGGGTTCCCATAAACAGCCCAGTTCGTCCACAAACGAGATGAAAAAACCATTAAGCTCAGAAAAAGCACTGACTTGGTTAAGACGGTAAGCCGCGAAATTTCACGGATTCCGTGCGTTCCCAACATGCCAGCCGCAACAGAAAGAACCGCTATCACCGGGAGAGCCACTGATATTTTTGCACCCACAGCCAGGGTTGCGGATAGCAGACACAAGACTACGGCCAGTGCCGACTTATCTCTCATGGCACGGATAAGCCAGCCAACGGCGATGACAAAAGCTGTAATGGCAAGCAGGTCGCCCTTGATCGTACTGGCAAGGCCGATCATGGCAGGGGCAGACCCCAGCACTGCCGACAGGATGATCGCCCAATATGCCGACGCGCCAAGCAGGCGAGCCACCCAGGCAATGGACACGAAGAGCCAAAGCAGAACTTCCAGGTTGCCAAATGCAAATCCGAGATAGCCACCCGAAGCCAGTGCGAATGCCAACGCATTGAGTTCCGCATTCCACTCATTGACAAACAGATTCAACTGCAGCGTCGGCATGTGGACAAACACGCTACCCGAATTCAGCCAGATCGCCAGACGGGGAAGCCCATAAGTTTGCGCGTCCCAAGTGAAATCATAAAGAAATAGCGAGCGTAACCACATCAACGTCAATACGCCGCCAATCGCAATCAAAGCCGGATGATCCCGCCACGATAAATTTACTGTCTCGCGAAGGAGCGACAACATACGCGTACGCCAATAAACCAATGCCGCGAAGATCAGCGTAATTGTCAGAAAATAGGGCTGGTATAACAGACCCACAGCCGAAAGCCCGAGAACGAGCCCGGCTTGCAGCGCCTGAATCATCAGCCAGCCGGCAATCAGACTGGAGAAACGATCAAGCGCCCACCTTGGCTGTATGAATCTGGCAACTGCGAATACCAAGAAGAGTTTTAACGCAAGATAAGCGCTCGCCATCCCGGCTTCCAAGATGAACGATACGGTCGAGTCCATTATGGCGATACTGGTGTAATGGCTACATTACGGATGATCCAGGCTGCCATTCGAGCATCCTGCTCGCCAAGGCGACTTGCTTGGCCATCAGTTTCAATGCTGACTTCCGTCAACTCGCTTGGCGGCAGGTCTATGATCTCTTCAAATGTGGCGGGCGCATCTCCCTGGCTGTGGAGCAATAATTGCCGGCTTGACCCATCGCGTGTGCGGATATGTGCGGTCAAGGTTTGCTTGCCGCGCGTGCCGTATTCGAAATGCAGTTTTGCCTGGGTAGACTCCCTGGGGATATACAACGGCTGCAACTGGAAAATTACCTTGCGTTCCACCCAGTGCCACCAGTTGTTACCATCGGTTTCACGATCATAGGCGCCATCTGCCGAGGCAATTCGCACTTGCCCTTGGCCGTCAAACAATCCGATTCGGAAGGGCCCGATCGTTGCGCCCTTGCTCAGCCAGCCACCTTGGGCGACCGGCTCGACCACGCAGTCACCGGCATTCAGGGCTTGCGTCCTGCGCTCGTCTGGCAATCTGGGAAAAATGTAGCCATCGTCCATCCAGTCTGAAGTGGTTACACGGTCCGGGAGGAAATAGACGGCCATCTGGCGGAACTTGTGATGCTGACCATTCAGTGCAAGATAAACAGGGCCACTGCGCGGACAGTTAGCGAGTACCGTTTGGCGGAACTCCTGATAGAAGCGATTCAGATCCCGCGTGCCTTCGTAGTATTGAATAAGAGGCGTGGCGCGCGCCACGCCGATACGCGTGGTGCTGACTAACCCAACCACAAATAACAACACCACCACATGATCGAAATATTTCCCCATTCGCAGGCGCAAATGGACCACGGCAAGCAAGGCGAAGGCCATCGCGAAGGGGTGCGCCCAATCAGCGAGTTTGAACTGGCTCCAGCTTTGTCCAAGTCCTTTGGGGAAAGGGGATGGAACAAAGTAACGAAAGTAGAGGAGGCCGGTACAAAAAACCATCAGCGCCACGGCAGCGGGCAGAAGCACACCATTTAGTGTCTTGTCCACGATTGCACGTGAGCCTGACAGCACGGTCACGGCAAGCAGACTCGTTATTGCCACCCCCAGGAAAAAGAAGACCGATTCTGCACTCTCCGGCAAGGTCCACTGAAACCCATCCCAGGCGCCGCCATGCACGCCAAAAGCATGCGCGACATAGCCGAGCAACGACCAATCCACTGGCGAGCCCACAACGACGCCGGTCTGCGTTCGCAAGGCGGCGTAGGCGCGGATCAGTTCGGTATTGAGCAAGAGGCTGGCAAGCGCCAACAGCACTCCGGTATATACAAGAACCCTGCCCCAGGCGCGAAAACGAAACGCTAGGATAAAACTGCTCCCCAAGACGGCCAGCAGGAGGAAGGGCGCCAGTTCGGAATAGGCGAATACGGCGGCCGAGAAAAGCGCCACGGCAGGAAGTGCCGCCTTGACGATTGTCCGGCTTGAGGCGCCTCCAATCGATACCCATCGAAGCGACGGGCCTACCGCAAACAACAGCCCCGCCCCTATAGATAGGCCAACGGTTTGCGGCAGGAAGCCGAGATTAGCGCCAAATACCAATCCGCCGAGGGTAAAGGCGGGTAGAGCGAGTAGAGCGAGGCGAGTACTGCGGCGCACAGATCGCAACGACTGCGCCAAGGGAAAACCGATAGCCAGACAGCACGCCGCAATGGCCGAAATGACGATAGCGGGATAGACCTCGTAAGACCATTGCAGGTTGAGCAGAGATTGCGCAAGGGCGAGCAGGAAAGAGCCTCCCATGCGAAATCCCTCTTGCTGATAGAGCGCTACCTGGGTGGTCAAGGGCGTGACTTGCTCTGCAGCGATGATGTCGCCAAATGCGTGTGCCTGCAGCCAGTTCGAGTGGACCAAATAGGTGAAGCCATCGTTGTGCGCGTTGAACGCGCCAAAGGCGAATAGCGGCGCCAAAACACTCGCGCCGCAGATGATGCCAAAAACGCTTACCCACATGCTGTGGCGGAATGCCCGGGTGGAGCTTGGTTCGCGAACAAGCGCCCAGACTATCAGGCTTACAACCAGCACCGGCACAAGGACCGAATTTCCCAGCGGCAGGATTCGGCCAAGCAGGCTCGCGATGATGGTCAGGGTAGCCAGCCCGAGAACGGGGGCCAAATAGAAGCGGGCCGGGCCTCGAAGGCGATAGGGGAACAGCTCCCCCCAGGCACGTCCAATCAAGGTAGCTGAGACGAGAATAGCGGCGACAGAAAGCAGGGTCGTCCAGAAAATGCTGGGCACGGAAAGAATTGCCATGCCGTTTAGCTCGCCAATTGCTTAGCGATATGATCGGCGACTGCTCGCCCCTCGCGAATCGCGTAGTTGGTCCCGCGATCTTCCGGATAGATTTGCGCCATGGTGGATATGAAGGCATTGGCGAAGGGGGTTTCCCGTGCCGGCACATACTGCGAGTAGCCTCGCTCGGTCACGGGTTGCGCATACTCCGCACGCCAGACCCGATGTTCGATAATCCAGGAGCGATCCATCTCAGGAAACATGCGCTTGAGGTGTTGCAGCGCGAAGTCGACGTATTGTTCATCGCTATAGGCCCAAACCGGATCTTCCACGGCGAGATAGCGCGACAAGAAGGCGATGTGTGAGCCATCGTAATGTTCGGGTGTGTCAAAGTTGGTATGTTCGATTACACCGACAAAGGGGAAACCCGGGTCATTCACATTGAGCCAATAGGTATCCGACAGGCTGCGATTCAACCGAAGCACGAGACACATATTTCCGAGATAGCGCACACGGCGAAGGCGCTCGATCCAAGCGGCATCAGCCGCTTCGTCGAAGATGTTTGCAATAATCGGAAACGCCGGGGTAAACAGAAATTGACGACCGGCTATGTCGCCCTGATCCGTTCGCAATGCCTTTATTTGGGCGTCATCCGCCACAACGCCAGCTACCCGTGTACCGAGAGTGACTTCACCACCCGCCCTCTCGATTGCCGCGACCATGGCCTCGGCCAGCCTGCCGAAGCCGCCCTTGAAGTAGGCCAGCTCCTCACCGCCCTTGTCGTTGCGTGTACTGCCGCGCAACACCAGTTTTTTCCACATCCAGACGGCATTCACCGCCTCGGCGTAGATTGAAAATTTAGAGGTGATCAGCGGTTCCCAAACGACCTTGTAAACATTCTTGCCGCAGATCGACTCAAGCCATTCGCGGATGCTGAGATGTTCAATGGAGCGCCAATCCTTGATGCGACGTACTTGAAAGACCAGCAAACCCAAGCGAATCCGGTCGACAAATGACAATGCCGTAAAACGGAGTAAATCCAGCGGGGTGGAAAGTTTCCACATGCGTCCGTTGAAATACATCCCGGTCCGCGTTGGCAACGTGATGACATTGCCTGTCATTCCCAGTTCGTCGACTAATGCTGGCACATAGACATCATTGTTGAACCAGTGGTGATAGAACTTTTCCAGTTCGACGCCATCTGCGAACTGAAATGTGCCTGCAAGGCCGCCCGGTGTCGTATCAACCTCGACAACCTTGACGGAGTAACCTTGTTTCGACAACACATATGCTGCTGTGAGGCCGGTAAACCCACCACCGACAATTACGACATCGTAAGTTTTCATATCAATTCCGTACTGCTCAAGATTCCTGACCCGCCATTGCTTTAGCTCGGCCGAACAGCTTGGGGTTAAAAAGAATCGCCAGCGCACCGGCAATCGTGGTCGGCAGCCATACGCCGAGATGTGCCAAGACGGCAAAACTTGCGGCCTGGGCGGGTGTGCCCCCCAGCATGATGACAGCCGAGAAAGCCGCGAGATGAAAAGGGCCGACATAGCCAGGCGATGAAGGCACCAGGGTCGCCAATGTTGCAATCGCCATCACAACCAAAGCGGCTCCGGCGCCAACCTCCAACCCGAAACCCCAAAGCAGCCCCCAGTACAGACCCGCCTCTCCCGCCCAGACCAACATGGACAACACAAAAAGGGAGAACAGGACAGGCAAACGCGACATGGCATCGATGCCCAGTAGCAGATCTTTAAGTGCAAGCAACATCCGCTCACGCTTTGGGTAGGGCGCCTTGTGCGCCCAGCGCCCCACCCAGCGCGACAGCCACCCGCTAAACAAAAAAAACAGGATGAGAACAGCGCTCCCGGAAATCGCAAGGCCCACCGCCGTGCCAACCAGCCATTCAGGTAGCTGGGCCTTTGATGTCAAAGCCAGGCCAACCATCAGACACGTCAGCAACGTCATTAAATCGACCAGGCGCTCCATGACCAAACTGCCCGTGGCTGTAATCCGGCCAATGCCGATAGCCGATGGAAATACCAAGGCGCGCACTACATCCCCAAGGCGCATTGGGAGGATGTTGTTGAGGGCAATGGAGCCGAGAAAAGGGGCGGCGCACCTGGAAGGCGGGACATGTGCGCCTGCCGCACGCAGCAGGGACGACCAGCGAACGATACGCATGACATAGCCAAAAGACAGGGAAACCAATCCGAACAGCAACCAGCCCCATTGAAAGTGGGCTATGGCATTTATAAATTCATCCAGATCGATGCGCCAGGCGATGAATCCCAGGCACGCTACCGAAATCAATACGCCGACAGCGTTTCTCTTCCAATTCTTCCAGTAGCGCGTTGATGGCTGGAGAGGCGGCTTGCCAGCTGTTGCAAGTGTCATCAACGATCCCAGACCTGCCAAGGAGCTTTGCCGCTATCCCATAACTTTTCCAGTTCACGCTTGTCGCGTAGCGTGTCGCAAGGTTGCCAGAATCCGGTGTGCTGAAAAGCAGCTAGTTGGCCGTCCTGGGCAAGTTTACCGAGCGGCTCGCGCTCCCAGGAGGTCGCATCGCCTTCGATGTAATCGATGGCCTTGAGTTCGAGGATGAAAAATCCGCCATTAATCCAGCCAATTTCATCGCTCGGTTTTTCTTCAAAGCTGGAAACATGTCGTTTGGCGTCTATATTCAGGACGCCAAACCGGCCGGGGGGCTGGACGGCAGCTACGGTTGCCAGCTTCTTGTTGGCGCGGTGGAAAGCCAGTTCCTTCGTGATGTCGATGTCGGACAGGCCATCGCCATAGGTCAGGCAAAAGGTCTCATTGTCGAGGTAAGGGGCAATGCGCTTTAGTCGCCCCCCCGTCATCGTGTCCGCTCCCGTATCGACCAGGGTGACCTTCCAGTCTTCAGATTGTGTATTCAGAACACGGTGTTCGCCGGTTTTCAGATTGATTTCAAGATCGGACGTATGGCGGTAATAGTTAAAAAAGAATTCCTTGATGACATAGCCCTTGTAACCCAGGCAGATGACGAATTCATTCACCCCGTGATGACTGTAGGTCTTCATGATGTGCCAAAGCAGTGGGCGCCCTCCGACCTCCACCATGGGTTTCGGTTTGGTATCGGACTCCTCGGCGATGCGGGTGCCTAAGCCTCCAGCAAGAATGACCGCTTTCACGTTAGCCCCTTTTTATAGTTTGAGTTCATCTTGATTGAAATTCAGGCTCTGTTGAATGATGGCAATAGGTTCGGCACGCAGAATGAGATAGATGCGTAGCAGGTATTCCCCAATGATCCCCAGCAGCAGAGACTGCAGGCCAATTCCGAAAAGCACGAGAATATGAATGCTTGCCAAGCCTTGGGGCAGCTCAGGATGCATCAGGCGCAACAGGAAATAATACAAGGCGCCCAGAAAGCTCACACCCAGCATCACCCCGCCCGCCAGCGAGGCAACGCGCAAAGGAACTGTGGAGTGATTGAATACAGCGGTCAGACCCAATCGAATCAATCGGCTGACATCAAACTTGCTCTCTCCGGCGACACGAGCATCACGGTCATACAGGATGCCAGTCTGGTTAAACCCTAGGCCGGCAATCATTCCACGCAAATAAGGACTGGGTGTTTTTATCTTGGAAAGAACCTCGATCACGCGGCGGTCGATCAGACGGAAGTCGCCTACATCACGAGGTATAGGGTGTTCGCTAACAGCGTCGATGAACCAGTAGCCCAGCCGACGAAATGCATGAAGGACTGGGTTTTCAGGGCGTTTACGTCGTATGCCATAGACAACATGGTAGCCGGCCTGCCATTTTTCGAAGAAGGCTTCTAACATCTCTGGGGGGTCTTGCAAATCGGCGTCAATCTGCATCACGGCATCGCCCCGCGTATGTAGATAGTTCGCAAGAATGGAACGCTGAAAGCCAAAGTTCTTCGCAAACCGAATGGCACGTACGCGTTGGTCTTGCTGCGCCAGCGCAGACAGCTTTTCCCAGGTGGCATCCTCAGAGTGATTGTCGGTGAATACAAACTCCAGATCACACCGATCCGCCATACGCGTCCCGATTTCACACAGCCGCACATACAAAGCATCCAGGTTACCTGCTTCGTTAAGAACCGGGATGGATATGGAGATTAACGGTTTTGTGCGTTCTTCGATCATGCGCAGTTCCTGCCCGACAAGCCTACGCACGCGCGAAGGTAATCAACCAAGGCCGGTAACGTTTCACGGAACGTCATGCCATCAAGCGCGCGCGGACGCTCGAATAACACACCGTAGTTGTCGTGGGCCGGCCCAGGCAATGCCCCGATTCTTAGTAATTCTGGACACTTGAAGGCTTCAAAAATATAGCCAGCCATATTTTTGAGCGTAACTGGTGCGCCATGCGTTAACGTAACACTGCCGCCAGCACCAGATTCCAACAGCTTCTTAATAGCAACCACCTCGTCATCAAGGTGGTGGTACTCACGCAACTGTGTACCAGGTGACATCTTGAATTCCGAGTGGCTCATAAGAGAATGAAAGATCTGGCCCAGGAACATGAACCCATCTGGCAACCCGCCACCAAACAGAGTATGAATCCTGACATGAAGCACCAAATCAGACTTGGTAGAGAAATCGTCTACAAAATTACCAAGCCTAATTTTGCTTGCCAAATATGGATTGGTTGTCTTATCGCTGACAACTTCCTCCATCACAGTACCAAAAGTCACCACCCTGAAGCCCAGCTTCGTTGCGCCCTCAATCACATTCCGCGCTAGCAGATAATTCACCTGATGATGTTCGTCATCCGGGCGGCTTGGATCGATGAGTCCTGCCACCACATAGACTGTCCCTTCGTCCTTCACTGAGTCTTCCAGGAAGCGCGATACACGATCGGCAGCACCGTCACGCCACCATTCCGCATAAGCAGAACGAGCGGGGGCCATGATCCGATCTGAGGGCAATGTCAATGAAATAGCATGGCCAAGCCGACCGCGCGCACCCAAAACAATATTCACTTGAAGAGCCCTTGCCGCCAGGCCTGTATCTGGTTGAGCGTCAGTTCACGGGCTATTGAAGGCGCCTTGTAATAGTCGCGATACCATGCGGCGGTTTCGGCCACCACACGCTCGGTATCCCAAGGAGAAATCCAGCCGAGATTGTTTCTGGCGAGAGAACTGTCTAGCGCCAGCGCGCCTGCTTCTGGCAGCGGATTGTTCATGTACACCAACTCAGGGCTTTGCCAGTGCTGGGACATCAACTCAAGCACCTGGCGGACCGAGTACTGCTGCGGGTCCTGTGGCCCTAAATTCCATGCTTGCGCAAATTGTGCGGGACTTTTTGAAATCAGCCCTGCCAACAACATCAAGTAGCCATGCACCAGCGCCAGGACGTGCTGCCAAGGACGGGTTGCGTCGGGATAGCGCAGAGTCAAGGTGGTGCCGCTGGTCACAGCGCGAACGAAGTCAGGAATCAATCGATCCTCCGACCAGTCGCCGCCACCAATGATATTGCCGCCGCGTGCCGTGGCCACCACAGGGCCTTTGCCTTCGGCCCAAGGAAACGATGCGGCATAGCTTTGAATCACCATCTCGGCAGCGGCCTTGGAGGCGCTATAGGGATCTTTACCCCCCAAAGGGTCGTTCTCACGGTAGGGCCACGGCCACTCATTGTTCTTGTAAACCTTGTCCGTGGTTATGCACAAAACGGCGCGGACACTCTTGACAGTTCTAGCCGCCTCAAGGACATGGGCCGTACCCATGGCATTAACAGCAAATGTTCGAACAGGCTCTCTGTAGGAAAGTCTGACAAGTGGTTGCGCGGCAAGATGCAGAATCATCTCCGGCTGAAACTGTTCTACCGCATCCAACAACAGCGCGTAGTCACAGATATCAGCCAATATGGATGGCATGCGGCTGGAGAAACCGAGTTCGTCGTATAGGGCGGGGACAGTGTCTGGTTGAAGGGAAAATCCTGAAACCTGAGCGCCAAGTGACTTCAACCACAAACAGGCCCAACCGCCAGTAAAGCCGGTGTGCCCTGTTACCAGAATTTTTCGCCCCGCAAGGGCAGCCTCAAAAGGCAATAGTTGTTCAAAACCCATCTTTTTATCCACGTGAAAACGCTGCCTTGCCCCAATGAATCAAATTAGTTTTCATCGGCACCGAAATTCTCCCGTTCCAGCGCCAAGCTGCGCCGACTGTTGATATGAGTAACTTGATGACGAACCAATGGGGTGATTCCTTCCGATCAGTTTTGCTCTCCACACGCGCATGCGCGTAATTGAGTAGCCACGAATCCGGCACTTTGCCAAACATTTTCTTGAACATGTCATTGATTTCCTTGTGCACCTTTACGCGCGAACCCAGCGTTTTGTTGTCCTCATACAGCCTGGAGCCGGCCAACTTTTCTTCGAGATATGCGAAACGAACCCCGGCCTTACCCAGCCTCAGCCAGTATTCGTAGTCCATGCAATAGTTGAGCGATTCATCGAGCAGCCCATGCTGTTCAACCACCCGGCGCCGGAAGAACAAAGCCGGTTGGCAAATGAAACAGGTTTCCT
>JAUYCF010000022.1 GCA_030692355.1 Thiobacillus sp. | reverse complement strand
CGCCTTCATCCAGTGCCCGATGGATGTGCCCGGCTGCAACAACGACCCCAAAACCAACCAGAGCGGGCAGACCCTGGCGGACGCCAACCTGCTCAAGCTGCGCGTCACCTACGGCATCCCCGAGAACAAGCAGATCCCGCTCGCCGGCAAATTCATGAACTGGGCGCTGGGCATCCTCAACAGCGGCGACCCCGACGCCTTCCGCCAGGGCCTGGTCAAAGCCGGCCGCATCCCCGTCGTCGTCCACACCGTCATGCGCATGCAAAGCCCCGCCTATGAGAACGCCAACGTAAGCCTTCCCGGCCCCGGCAACGACGGCAAGCCGGAAGACCCGGGGCCAGGCCCGGCGCCGGGGGGCGGGGAACTGCCGAAATGCCCCGTCACCGATCCGGCGTGTACGTCGGAGCCGGAGCCCGAATGCGATCCTGCCACCGACACCAACGGCTGCCTGCCGCCCGGCTGCACCCAGGGCGACGCCAGCTGCGACCCCGGCTGCGGCAAGAACTACTGCTGCCTGCTGGACGCAGGCCTCATCAACCCAGACGGCAGCCCGGTCGATGCGTCTCCGGCAACCGGCCTGCCCTCGATCAACACAAAACCCTAAGCCATGCGCCCGATCATCCTCCTTGCTGCCCTGTTGCTCATCGGCACCGCTGCCCAGGCCGCCGACCCCGTCACCCCCACCCAATGCGGCCCCGCCCCCGCCGGCTCCACGTGCGACGGCTCCGGCCCCGCAAGCCAGGGCAACACCAGCGACACCGACCAGGGCGCCGGCAACCCCATCAACGTCATCACCGGCAACAAATACCAGCAGGAAGTTGACCTGCCCGCGCTGCCCGGCGTCCTCGGCCTCGAGATCGTCCGCCACTACAACAGCGTCCAGTCCGACCCCCGCACCCCGCCCGGCATCACCGGCCGCGGCTGGAAGCTCTCTTACGAAACCGACCTCTACCCCATCGGCAACACCCTGCAGATCGTCCAGGCCGACGGCACCCGCATCATCTTCGTGCGCGATCCCAAGAACCCCAGCCAGTGCGCGACCAACGACCCCGCCCGCGGCACCCTCGCCATCACCAAGACCCCGCGCGGCGAAGAATACGTCTGGACCTGGACCAACGGCCGCACCCTCAGCTTCAACCCGCAGGGCAGGCTCGTCCAGATCAAGGCTCCCACCGGCGAATTCGTCAGCCTCACCCGCGACACCGCCGGCGCGCTCGTCAAGGTCACCGACCCCCAGGGACGCAGCCTCGTGCTGGGCTATCCCGCCCGTCGCAGCGCCGACCGCTTCAACGGCGTCACCAACATCGACAGTCCTGTCGGCCGCTTCAACTACGTCTACGGCAGCAGCCCGACCAAGAACTCCACCGGCAACCCGCGTGAGCTTCTCGCCAACCTCGTCCGCGTCAACCTGCCCGGCGCCATCCGCCGCCACTATTATTACGAAGACCCGGCCCACCCGACCCTGCTCACCGGCATCAGTGTGGCAGGCGAGGGCGCAGCAGGGCAGGGCAGCAAGCCCCAGCGCATCGCCACCTGGGCCTACGACCCCCAGGGCCGCGGCATCCTCTCGGTCAAGGGCGAACCCAAACGTCTCGGCCAGGACGGCAAGCCCGTCCCCGGCACCGGCATCGAGCAGGTAACCCTGGACTTCACCACCCCCGGCAAGACCGTTCTCACCAACAGCCTCGGCCAGCAAACCGTCTACACCCACGCCATCGTCGGCAACGAACACCGCTTGCTTGACGTTAGGGGCGCTGGCTGCGCCAGCTGCGGCGAAGCCAACGTCCGTTATGGCTACGACGCACTGGGGCGTTTGATCGAGCAGACCACGCTCAGCCCGGTGGTCGTGACCGACGGCAAGCCACAGGGCACGCCCAGACCATTGCTCAGCACGCGCCATACGCTGGACGCCCAGGGCCGCACTACCCGCATTGAGCAGCTCGCCTACAAGCCTGATGGCAAAGCCCGACGCGCACGGCTGGTGGAGCGCCGCGAGTACTCGGATACTCGCTGGCCCGACAAGCCCACGCTCTTGGCGCGCCCCAGTGTGGTGCCGGGCCTGGAGCAAGTCATTGCGCTGAGCTACAACGCTGCTGGCCAGGTGACCGAGCAGAAGGAAACCGGCTGGAGCCCGCTGGACGCACAAGGCCAGGTGGCCAGCAGCCCAGAGCAGGCCAGCAAACTCGAGCGCAGCACCCGCTACACCTACGCCACCGTCAACGGGCGCAGCCTGCCCACCCGGATTGACGGACCCTTGCCCAACGGGCCCACCGTCTCGCCTGCGGATTCGGATATCACCACTCTGGCTTGGGATGAGCGGGGCAGCTTTATCAAGACCCTGAGCACGCTCGGTGGCCTGCGCAGCGATGTCAGTGTCGACAGCGCCACAGGCATGGTCGAGCGCGTGGTCAACGACGCGGGCTTTGCCACCCGCTTCACCTACAACGCCCGCCTGCAACCCACCCAGATCCGCAGCCAGGGCCCGGGCTGGACCCAGCCGCAGGTGCAGAGCTTCCAGTACGACGCCTTGGGCCAGCGCGTACAGAGCTTCCAGAGCAACGCAGACGCGCAAGGCAAAACAGCGCTGCGCCCCAGCAAGCGCCAGGAATTCGACGCCCAGGGCCGCCTGCTGTGGCGCGCCACCGCCCTGGGCATGTTGCAAACCTATGCGTACGACAGCGAGAGTCGGCTGGTGCAGGAGAGCCTGCGTAGTGCGAGCATGGTCAAGACACTGAACCTGGCCTACGACGAACTGGGCCGAGCCATCGGCATGACCGACAACGCCGGGCGCAGCCGCAGCCTGCGCTACGGCGCCGAGGCTTTGCCCGTCGCCACTGTGGACGCGCTGGGGCGCGAGACTTCGGCACGGCAACAGGCCAGGGCACGCAGCAAGGCCCCGGCACCGCTTCGCCCGCTGCAGCTGCGCGACGACTTCGGCCGCAATGTGTTCACGCGCAGCCCGGACAGTGGCGACACGCTGAGAGGCTTTGACGCCGCCGACCGCCTGGTGGCCATGACCGACGCCCCGGGCAACACGGCGGCCTATGCCTACGACGCCCAGGGCCGCATTCTGAGCCAGACCATCACCGATGCAAAAACCCGAGCAGCAACGCGCACCCAATGGCGCTACAGCGCTCGCCAGCTCATCGAAGTGATCCACCCCACGCAGCGCGAGCGCTTCGAATACGATGCGCGCGGCCTGCGCAGCGCGCGCATCGTCACCCTCAAGACGGCGCAGGGCGAACACATCAGCGTGACCCGCTACGAGCACGACAACAAGGGCCAGTTGCTGGCTAGCACCCTGCCCGACGGCAGCCGCCTGGTCTATCAGCGTAACGGGCAGGGGCAGGTGGTGGCGCTCAACCGCCAAACCATCCAGACGCCCTGGCTGCGCTGGCTGGGCAAAGAGCAAACCCTGGCCCATGGCTTCGAGCGCGATCTGGTGGGCCTCTCCAGCTACACCAGCGGCAACGGCATTCAAGCCCTGTACCAGCGCAGCGCACAAGGCACGCTGGCCCGCGTGGTCTATCGCCGCTCGATCCCGCGAGCGGCGCTGCAGGCGAGCAGCAATGCCCCGGCCACGCTCGTGAGCCGCAGCATGCAAGAGACGATCGATCGCCTGTTGGGTATCAGTGTCGCCCATGCGCAGAACGCAGCGTCGGGCGTGGCAATAACAACATCAGCAGCTATGTCAGCAGCTACAGCGGGCGAACAAAAGAACGCGCCACCCGGCGCCCTGGGTCTGCCCACCGACCCGCAAGCCCTGATCGACCACCGTTACCTCTGGAGCGCCGAGGGCCATTTGTTGCTGAACCAGCAGCGCGCGGGTTTGCCCAGCGAGCACACCCAGCACAGCCACGCCTACGACGTGCAAGGCCGTCTGGTGGCCAGCGTGCTGGCAGGTAGTGCCGGTGTGGATGAAAATGACCGCTCGGGCGAGGTGAACCCCGTGCGCCTCACCAGCGCAGCGGTCAAAGAGCAAGCCGTCTGGCGCTACGCTTACGACGCCGGTCAGCGCCGCGTGCTCAGCCAGCAGGGGGCCGCCGAACAGACCGACCTCATCACCGGCACTCAGCGCAGCCAGTTCCAGGGCGGCAGCCACCGTCTCATCCAGGGCGTCAACCCAGCCACCTACAACGCCAACGGCCAGCCCGAGCGGGTGGGCAGCCGCGAGTACGTCTGGGACGCCCTGGGTCGCCTGCTCGAGGTGCGGCAAGAAGCCAGGCCGCTGGCGCAATACCAGTACGACCACCGGGGCCTGCGCAACAGCAAACAGGTGTTCAGCCCTGCGGGTACCCAAACCACGCACACCCTCTACGACGAAAGCCGCCAGCCCCTGGCCGAGCTCGACGCAGAGGGCCGCATCACCCGCCAGTACGTCTACCTGGCCGACATGCCGCTGGCCGTGATGGACAGCGCGCAGGGCCAGCGCCTGGCATCAGAACAACCCGGCGTGGCGCAACTCCTCGCCGACCTGGGGCGGATCGTGCAGAGCTGGCTGAGCAGCAACGAAGGCCTGGTCTGGCTGCACACCAACCACCTGGGCGCCCCCGAAGCTGCCACCAACGCCCAGGGCCAGACCGTCTGGCGCGCGGCTTATGCGCCGTTTGGGCAGGCACAGATTCGCTTAACGGGAAGTTCATCCAACAGCGGCTTCACGCTGGCCCTGCGCCTACCCGGTCAGCTGTTCGACGCCGAAACCGGCCTGCATTACAACCGCCAGCGCTACTACGATCCAGCCCTGGGCCAGTACCTCACCCCCGACCCCCTGGGCACGCCCGACGGCCCCAACCCCTATGCCTATGTGGCGTTCAACCCGCTCACCCACATCGACCCCGATGGGCTGGTGTTGTTTGCGTTTGACGGCACGGACAACTCCAACGTCGAGAGCGAATACGACCGCCTGAACGGTGCGCCCACCAACGTGGATCTCTTCCAAGACTACTACCGCGACGGAGAAAGAAACTACGTCTCCGGCGTAGGCGCCATCCATTTCGAGAACGGGCGGGTCAACTACCTCGGTGTGGCCTATGCCGACATCCAGCCTACTGGCTTTGGCCCTGTGCCCGATCGCGGGGGCAACTTCACCGGGCGCGAGCGCATCGAGCGCATGTGGAACTACCTGATCGACGAAGCCGAGGCCGCCGACAACGAAGAGGTGATGCAGATCGACATCGTGGGGTTCAGCCGGGGCGCCGCGCAGGCCCGCGAGTTTGCAAACCGTGTGGCCGCCGCCCAGACTCTGCGCAATGGCGTGCGCATCATCCAGTACCAGGCCACCGACCTCGCCACGGGCCGGCAAGTTACCCGCTGCCAGCGCGTCAACCTGCGCTTCATGGGCCTGTTTGACACCGTGCTCAGCACGGACCTGGGCACCGGAGCGCCTTACCGCATGGGCATACCCGCGGCGTTCCAGCACGTGGCCCAGGCCGTGGCGCTCAACGAGTATCGCAGCCAGCCTTATGCCTGGAACGTGTTGGGGTACCCCTTGAACGCAGCGTTTTGGGACAGCACCCGGCGCAACTTGCCCCAAGCCTTGCACCAGGGCGGCTTCCCGCTGGAGTCCATCGGCGCGAGTTCCAGCACGCCCGGCCAGGTGCGCATCGAGTTGGGCTTCATCGGCGCGCATGCCGACATTGGTGGCGGCTACCGCGACGACAACAGTCTCTCGCTGGTGGCCTTGAGCTGGATGGTGGCGCAGGCGCGCGCCGCTGGCGTCACTATGCGAAGCCCGGAGCAGATCAACGCATCGCACAACGCCGCCTTGCACGACCAGAGCAATGCGCTGCGCATCGGCGACCCGCGCAACTCGCCCGTGGTGACGGTGGAAGTCCCGCTCCTCGATGGTGGCACCATGACCACCACCGAACGCCTCGTCGCCGAAGACCGACAGGTGCGCGGCGCTGTCAGCGGTGCCACCCAGCGCAGCATGGGCTTTGGCAACAACAGCATGACCAGCGCCGACACGCACCCGTACATCACCTACAATCCGCGCACGGTAGGCAGCTACGCCGGCATGACCTCCAATATCACCGGCACGGTGGACATGGTGGGCTACATGGCCTGGCTGCGCGGTGCGGGCTATTGCTTTGCCGACGACGCGTGCGATGATTTCTAGGTTTACCCACCCGACAGGAGCGCCCCGATGTCCCAGGCCCCACAGCAGTACTCCAGACGACGCGCTGGCGCGATCATGCTCACAGCCTTGGCTGGCCTCATCAGCGCCTGCAGCGCGGGCAACCCCGCACTGGAATACCAGCGCACCCTGGAAGCCAAGATGACGCCGGAAGAGAAGGCCTGGCGAGCGCGCTTTCACGATATCAATGGCTACGAGTTTGTGATGGATGCGATCGAACCCGTCAATGGAGTCGTCGTTTTTAACGAGGACAATCGACGTTTCACTAGCTCATCTCTTTTCAGCCGGAAAAGCAGACTTCGAATGGGCAATGCCTCCAAGTACGGCGTGCCCCGTTTCTACCGGGTCACCTGGCGCGAGGGTGAATGGCAGCGCAACAACGAGCCGCGCGACATGAGCAAGATCGCCGCCAAAGGCGATGGCACCTACTCCGGCGGCAAGGTGGTCGGCGACTATATCGTGCCGGTGGCCGAGCGCATCCCCGACGAGCTGCTGGCCGAGATGCGCCAGCGCAAGCTGGGCTTGCGCATCAAGCTGCGAATTCACCCCGAGGGCGTGTTGCTGGGCTGGGACTTGCAAGGCCCACCGGGCACGGGGCCTCAGTATGAGAAATACACCATGGCCGGTGGTGATTTCCGAGAAGCTCGCATCTACGACGGCAAGCCGCTGCGCATGGGCTGGTACATCCACCCCAAAACAAAGGAACGCATCGAAACGCCGTTTTAATGCACTGCAAGCCCCGCGCCAACCGCTCGAAGCGATCCAACTCACGCAGCGCGGGCCAAGTTGTCGCCGCGCAAGCAGAGTCAGAAAGGAATCAACCAGACATGACCATCCATTTGCTGCCCCTGGCGTGCATGGCCACCCTAGCCCAAAGGGGTCAGCTTCGAATATCTTTTTGAGGAGCCGCCATGCCTCGTCGCCCGCGCATTAAATTAGCCGGAGTACCCCAGCACATTGTCCAGCGCGGCATCAACCGAGAGCCCTGCTTTTTTGCCGAGAAGGATTACCACAGCTACCTCCACTGGCTGGAGAAAGCGGCTGCCGATTGGCACTGTGTTGTTCACGCTTACGTCCTGATGACCAACCACGTCCACCTGCTGGTCACGCCCGAGACCGAGGCCGGAACTGCCAAGCTCATGCAGGCCGTCGGTCGGCGCTACGTGCAGTACATCAACCGCAGCTACCGGCGCACCGGCAGCCTGTGGGAAGGCCGCTACAAATCCAGCCTGATCCAGGCAGAGACCTACCTGCTCACCTGCATGCGGTACATCGAACTCAACCCCGTTCGAGCCGGCATGGTGCAAGACCCTGGCCAATACCGCTGGAGCAGCTACCGGCACAACGGCCTAGGCCAATCCGACCCACGCATCACTCCGTACTCGCTTTACCTTGCGCTGGATCGGAGCGATACCGACCGGCAAACCGCCTATCGGGCGCTATTCCGCTGCGAACTGGATGAAGAAGCCCTGATTGATATTCGGCTTGCCTTGACACAGGGGCAGCCGCTGGGCCATGGCCGTTTCGGCGACAGGATATGTGCAGCAGCAGGCGTGCGGCGCAGCCAGAGGCGACCGGGACGACCGGCGGGCAAGCCTGATCAGACCGGCGATGCAGATACGCAAGCTGGTTTTGGATTTTGAGCGCGCCGAGTGATAAATGGATGTAAGGAAAAACAATGTGAAGCTGACCCCTTTGGTCTGGTCAAGGTCACCGACCCGCAGGGCAGAAACCTCGTGCTGGGCTACCCGCAGCGCAAGCACCCGGACCAGTTCAACGGCGTCGTCGCCATCGACAGCCCGGTCGGCCGCTTTGCCTACGCCTACGGCAGCGCCGCGCCCAAGGCCCGCGCAGCCGGAGGCGGTCAGACCGGCCCCGGCAACCCGCGCGACCTTCTCGCCAACCTCGTGAGCGTTGACCTGCCCGGCGGAACCCGCCGCCACTACCACTTTGACGCCCCGGCGCATCCGACCCTGCTCACCGGCATCAGCGTGGTAGGGCAGGGCGTAGCAGGTAAGGAGGGCAAGCCGCAGCGCATCTCAACTTACGCCTACGACGACCAGGGCCGCGCCATCCTCTCGGTCAAGGGCGAGCCCAAACGCCTCGGCCAGGACGGCAAGCCCGTTGCCGGCACCGGCATCGAACAGGTCAACCTCGACTTCGCCCCCGGCAAGACCACGCTCACCAACAGCCTGGGCCAGAAAACCCTCTACACCCACGCCATCGTCGGCAACGAATACCGCCTGCTCAAGGTTACCGGGGCCGGCTGCGCCAGCTGCGGCGAAGCCAATATCCGATACGGCTACGACCAGCTCGGACGGCTCATCGAAGAAACCAAGCTCAGCCCCACAGGCCAATCGCTTGCCACCACCCGCACCGAACGCGACACCCTGGGCCGGCCCATCCGGATCAGCCGCGTCGCCTACCAGAACGGCAAGCCGCAACCCGCCCGCCTGCTGGTTCGCTACGAATACGAAGGCCCGTCCAACGAGCCAAGCCTGATCGCCCGGCCGAGTGTCATCCCGGGAAAGGAAGCCGTCACCCGCATTGCCCGGAACGCATACGGCCAACCGACCCAGGTCACCGAGAGCGGCTTCAGCCCGCTGGGTGACAACGGGCAGCCCAGCGCAACCCCCATCGCCCGCACCACCACTTACGGCTACCGCACCCTCAACGGCCGCAGCCTGCTGGCTGCCATCGACGGGCCGCTGTCGAACGGGCCCAGGAACGATCCCGGTGATTCGGACATCACTCGGCTTGAGTGGGATCGAAGCGGCAGTGCGGTAGTGGTGATGACGCCCACGGGGGGCTTCTCGAGCACCGTGCAATACGATGCGGCCGGGCGCATCGCAGAAGTCAGCAACGCCGAGAACTTTAAGACCATTTTTACTTACGATGCTGCAAACCGGCTGATCCAGACAGCCAGCAGCGCGCAGGACTGGGACAAGGCTGGCATCAGACCCGTGGTGCAAAGCTACCGCTACGACGATTTGGGCAACCTGGTCGAGACCGGGCGAGGTGGGCAAATCGACACGACTCGCAACACCAACGAAGAAACCTATCGCCCGCAAACACGCCGCGCCTTCGACGTAGCCGGCCGACTGCTGTGGCAGGCCGAGGCGCTCGGCATCCTGAAACACGCCAGTTACGACACCGAGGGCAATCTTCTCAGCAGCACGGTGCGGACGCGCAGCTTCGAACAGGCCGAACGCTATCGCTATGACGCATTCAACCGCCTGGTCCAGGTGTCGGACAGCACCGGCAGCGTGCGCAATGTGGCCTATGGCAAGCCCCGCCCGGCAACGCCATCGGCCTTTCGCATCGTGAAGGACGACTTCGGCCGCGAAGTCTTGGTCGAAAGCAAAAGCCATGGCGCGCTCGTCAGACGCTACGACCCCGCCGATCGGCTCATCGAGCAGCGCAGCGACAAGGGGGACGTGCAGACCTGGGCCTACGACCTCACCGGCCAGCGCAGCCGCCACACCATCCAGCCCAAAACCGGCGCAGCCGAAACCACCACCTGGCGCTATGCACAGGGCCGGCTGGTCGAAGCCAACGACCCGGTGCAAACCGAGCGCATCCGCTACAACGAGCGCGGCCAGCCTGCCAGCAAAACCGTCACCCTCAAACTCGCCAACGGCGCCGAAGCGACCCACATCACCCGCTACAGCTACACGCCAGACGGCAGCCTCGCCAGCCAGAGCCTGCCCGACGGCACCAAAATTCTCTATGAGCGCAACGGGCAGGGCCAGGTCGTGGCCGTCAGCCGGCAAACCAGCCCGTGGACCTTCTTCGGTTGGGGCAAAACCCCCCTCGTCAAAGACCTGGAGCGCGACCTCATCGGCCTGCGCCACGTCACCTACGGCAACGGCATCCAGGGCCAATGGCAGCGCAGCAAACAAGGCGTACTGGCGCGCGTGGTGTATACCCAGCCCGAGGGCTGGGCGGCGAACCCGTCGAGCGTCGTCGCCGCCTCGCAGGCCGCCGTCAGACAAGCCTCCCTTGGCAGCCTCCTGGGCAAGCTCTTGCCTTCAGCGCAGGCGCAGCCAACCCCTGCAGCCCGCAATGCACTGCCCGGCGCGCTCAGCCTCCCCGCCGACCCGCAGGCTCTGTTCGACGCCCGCCTGCTCTACGACGGCACCGGCAACGTGCTGCTGCAAAAGCAGCAAGGTCAGGGCCTGCAACACACCCAGGCCTATGCCTACGACAGGCAATCGCAACTGGTCGCCGCGCAATCCGCCCGTTCGTCATCCCCCGTAACCGCCACGAGCACCGCAGGCGGTGCCCGCGTCTGGCGCTACCACTACGACGCGAACGGCAACCGCGTGCTCGCCCAGGAAAACGTCCCCGTCACCGAGATGGGTCGCACCCGCAAAGCTAGCTACGATCTGGCCAGCAACGCCATGCTCACCCCTGCGCTCGACCGCGAATACGTCTGGAATGCCCAGGGCTATCTCATTTCCATTCGGCAGGAGAACCGGGAACTTGCCCGCTACCGCTACAACCACCACGGCCTTCGCGTCGGCAAACAGACGGGAACCGAATCCACCCACACCCTGTACAACGAACAGCGCCAGCGCATCGCCGACCTCGACGCCAACGGCCGCATCACCCGCCAGTACCTGTGGCTGGGCGATCACCTGATCGCCACGCTGGATGCACGGCAACCCAAGGCGCTGCAGGCGTCGGAAGAGGGCTTCCTTGCAGGACTGTCCCAAACCGCACTCGCCCTGTGGGCCAGCGCAACCGGCAATACCGATCGCCTCGCCTTCGTGCACGTCAACCACCTGGGCGCGCCGATTGCGGCCACCAATCAGGCAGGGGGAATCCTCTGGCAGGCTGAATACGCACCGTATGGCAAGGTGATCAAAACCAGCGCATCGCCAGGTAACAAGGCCGCCTACACCCTCGCGCTGCGCCTGCCCGGTCAGTGGGAAGACAGCGAGAGCGGCCTGTACTACAACGACTTCCGTTACTACGACCCGCATGCAGGCCGCTACCTCAGCCCTGACCCGCTGGGTTGGCTGGCCGAGCGCCTCGGCAGCCCCAACGCGTATGCCTATGTCAACAACAATCCGCTGAGCTATATCGACCCGTGGGGGTTGATCCTGTTTGCGTTTGATGGGACGGAGAATACCGACAATTTAGACTGGCTGGCCGCGAACGACAGTTCGCTATCTAACGTGGTGAGTTTCAGGGATTTGTATAACGATGGAAACGCTCGCTACATCACCGGAGTCGGCGTGATTCACGAAGACCTGTATGGATATGACAACATCAATGCGCCTTTTCTGGATGCGGGGGTGGCCTGGAGCGGCCCGGAACGCATCGCGCGCATGATTGAGTATTTCAAAGACGAAGCGGATGCTTTTGACGATGGTGTGCTCATGGATGTGGACATCATCGGCTTCAGCCGCGGCGCGGCGCAGGCGCGGGATTTTGCCAACCGCATCGTCGCCATGACCGATCCCTCCGGGTATTACCACTACACGCGCAAGGAAGATGGAAAAACGATTTGCAAGAAACAGAAGGTCAGTTTCCGCTTCATGGGTCTGTGGGATACGGTGCTCAGCGACAACTGGGCCCCTTACAGCTATCAACTCGGCATTCCCGACGACTTTGCCTACGTGGCGCAAGCCGTCGCGCTCAACGAGTTCCGTGGCCACACGCATCCATTCGGACGCGCGCTGCCGCCATATGACCGCCACGCATGGGGCAGTTTCCCACTGGAATCCATCATGGGCGGCCCTGTCCCCGCCAGCCAGACCC
>JAUYCF010000100.1 GCA_030692355.1 Thiobacillus sp. | reverse complement strand
CCCTATTGACCCTCTGGGCGTTGCGCCAAGCGATGTGCCAAGCCCATCAACCCCACAGCCATCACCCCATCCCCGACCGGGTAAGCCTCACCATCTGCCCCGCTATGCACCAGAAATTTGTGGGCCGGTTGCAGGTCTTCGCAGGCGCTGTAAAAGCCCCGGCGCGGTTTGGCGTTGGTGCCTTTCTTCACTTCAATGGCCATCAGGCCAAGGCCATGGGCATCGATCAGCAAGTCGATCCGGCACCGTTGCTGCTGCGGTAGAAACCGTACTGTGCCTCGCGTGGCGCGGCATTGAGCAGGGTTTCGATCACGAAGCCTTCCCAACTGTTACCCACCACCGGGTGCGCCAGCAGGGCGTCGTGTGAGGCCAGCCCCAGCAGGGCGTGCAACAAACCGCTGTCGCGCACGTAGAGTTTGGGCGACTTGACCAGGCGCTTGCCCAGGTTGCTGTGCCAGGGCGGGAGTTTGCGCAGCAGCATCAGGTCGCCCAGCATGTCCAGGTAGCGGTGCACGGTTTTGGCGTCGATCATCAGGCCTTTGGCGAGCTGCGACACATCGAGCAAGCAGCCCTGCAGGTGGGCCAGCATGGTCCACAGGCGGCGAAGGGTTTGTGCGGGCAGGCGTGAGCCGTAGCTGGGCAGTTCGCGCTCCAGGTAGGTGCTGATGAGGTTCTGCCGCCAGTCCAGGCTCTTGGTGTCGCTGCTGGCCAGCAGGCTGTTGGGGAATCCGCCACGCAGCCACAGGGTGTTTTGTTGATCTTCAGCCAATTCCAGCGTTTGCAGCGGCGGCAACTCCAGGTAGGCCACGCGCCCGGCCAGGCTTTCGCCCGACTGGCACAGCAGTTCGCCCGTGGCCGAGCCCAGCAGCAGGAAGCGGCCCGTGGTTTGCCCGGCGCGGCGGCCTTCGTCGATCAGGCTGCGCAGTACGGGAAACAGTTCCGGCATGTGCTGCACTTCGTCCAGGATCACCAGGCGTTGGCTGTGCAGCGACAGGTAGGCTTGCGGGTCGGTGAGTTTCTGCCGGTCGCTGGGGCGTTCGATGTCCAGGTAGACCGCCGAGCGCGCATCCCCGATCTGCCGGGCCAGCGTGGTCTTGCCCACCTGGCGCGCGCCCAGCAGGGCCACGGCTGGGTAATCCGACAGCGCGGTTTCAACGGTTGGGAGCAGGCGGCGGCGAAGTATCAATGTATTATGCGGAATATATGGCGTGTTTTACATGGTTATTTGGATAGGTAATAGGGTCGCGACATTCTAAAAATCATGTCTTGGACCTGGTTTCCAGGGGCCGGCATGAGCGCCTCACGATCACCAAGGGGGAATTTGAGGCCAGGCTTGGCGCTAAAAGGGCTGGCGCGTAGCCCGTGGCAACTCCTCAGCGGCCTTTGCCTACGGCGCCTCCAAACAGGCTGAAATTCAGGACCACACTGGCCGCACCGGCTTGCGGATCAACTTCCAGTTTCTTTGTCGCATAGACGGTCATGGTCTGGTTTTCTTCGTCATAGATGGCCATCGGCACGCAGCCGGCATCCATGATTTGTTGCGTTATTTTCCTGACTTCCCTGTGCAGGGCTTCGTCGTTTTCCGGCATGGCCAATTCTTTCTTGTCCAGCAAGCCCATGTGCAGGAAATCCGGTATGCAGTTTTGGGGCTTGACTGCGGCGATGGCCGTTATGCAGCGTTTGGCGCCCCACTCTTCCGGCGTGTCGTAGTAATGAAAGACGGCGTGGGCAAATTTTGTTGCGTCCGCCTCTTCCGGACAGCTTATGTAGAAAATGTGCTGCATCTTTTCGGTCGAAAAACCCACTTCATAGGTTTTGTTGTTTTGTTCCGTTGCCATTGTGTTCTGCCTTTGAGCGTTCGTTGAAATACCCGACCATTTTGATGGTGTTTTCCTGAATCCGCAAAAAAATCAGGACGGCTTGCCACGCGGCGTAACAGAAGCCCGCACCAAAATGATTGAGCGTTCAAGCCTGGTCTGCGCTCAGGGAGCCGCTGATTAATTTGTCATTGCGGGGAGCGCGGCGATGCGGCATACGATTCCACATGGGCTTCAGCCCATAGTGGATCGAAGTCCTTCAGGGCGATCCGGAATGCCCGCTTGATCGATGCGCTGGATTGCTTCGCTGCGCAATGACGGCCATATAAGCAGCTTCTCTAAAGGCTGTCGAAGGCCGGGGCGGAAAGGCTGGCGGGGAACATCCTGCTGTTACCGGGGCCTTGCCAATGTGCCTGAAACTCGGCGGCGGTCACGGCCTTGCCAAAGAAGAAGCCCTGTATTTGATCGCAACCGATACTGCGCAGGAACTGTGCCTGGTGGCTGGTTTCCACGCCTTCCGCCACGGAGATGAAGCCGAGGCTGTGGGAGAGTTCGACAATGACGCGGATGATGGCCTCGTCGCCGGGATTGACGCCAATGCCATTGACGAAGCTGCGGTCGACTTTGATGGTGTGAAGGGGCAGGGCCTTGAGGTAGGTCAGCGAGGAGTAGCCGGTGCCAAAGTCATCCACCGAGAGGGTGACCCCCAGCGCGCGCAGTCGGTTCAGCACGGCCAGGGAATCGTCCACCGACATGATGACGGACTCGGTGATTTCAAACTCGATGCGCGCCGGGTTGATGCCGCTGGCAAGCAGGATGTCGCCCGCCTGGGCAAGAAAATCGCTGTGCTCCAGTTGCTTTACCGACAGGTTGACGGACAGCCGCGGAACAAAGAAGCCGTCCTGGTCCCATAACGCCAGTTGCCGGCAGGCCTCCCGCAACACCCAGGCGCCCAGTTCGATGATCAGGCCGTTCTCCTCGGCCAGGGTGATGAAGCGGCTGGGCGGAACGCTGCCCAATTCGCGGCTGTTCCAGCGCAGCAATGCCTCGGCGCCGGTCAGGCTGCTATCACCGGCATCGACCTTGGGTTGAAAGTGGACGCTGAGCTCGTTGGCCTCAATGGCATGACGCAACAGGGTTTCCAGCCGCATCCGCTCTTGTGCCTGCAGGGTCAATTCCACGGTATAAAAATGGTAGCGGTTGCGGCCCTGTGCCTTGGCCCGGTACATGGCGGCATCGGCGTTGCGCACCAGGATATCGACCTCGTTGCCGTCGTCCGGGGCGATGCATATGCCGATGCTGCCCGACAGGCAGAGTTCGTTGCCGCCCACCGTGAAGGGCTGGCGAAACAGGGCAAGCAGCTTGTCCGCCACCTGCTCCACGGCATCCTGATTCGCGATGTCTTCCAGGATGCAGATGAACTCATCGCCGCCCTGGCGTGCCAGGATGTCGCTGGTGCGGACGCAGGTTTTGACGCGCCGCGTCACCGCCACCAATAACTCATCGCCCACCGAATGCCCCAAAGTGTCGTTGACGTCCTTGAAGCGGTCCAGGTCGATGAAGAGCACCGCCAGGCGGGACTTCTGCCGTGCCGCCCTCGACAGGCACTGCGACAGATGCTCCTTGAACATCAGCCGGTTGGGCAGCCCGGTGAGGGGATCGTGATGGGCCAGGTGATCGAGCCGCCTCTCGGCGTGGCGCCGTTCGGCGATTTCACCTTCCAGCGCCGCGGTACGTTCCTGTACCCTCCGATCCAGTTCCAGATTGCTTGTTTGCAGCTCTGCGGCCTGCAGACGCAGGATGCGCTGGGCATGGCGCACCACCAGCAGTTGCAGCAGATACAGCAAGGCGAGGCTGGCCGCCGCCGCGATAGCCACCTGCCACAGCGTGCGTTCCACGCGCTGCACCAGCGCCGTGACCTCGCGGTAGATCTCGAACACGCCATTGATGTTGCCGTCCTGGTCGCGCATCGGCACATAGCTGGCGATGAAGTCGATTTTCGCCCGTTCGCCGTCGTGGGCGTTGAACACGTCGCGATACTTCAAGTCGCTGGCCACCCGGCCTCGGATCGCGGCCTGGAACCCCGGCTTGTGACCCACCGACTCGCCCAGTTGCGTCTGGTCGGTGGAGTACACGGTAAGCCCGTTGCGGTTATACGTCTTGACCTTGATGACGTCGCTGTTCTTGATCAAGGCCTGCACTCTGGGGTGCAGTTCGGCGGCTTTGGCGCTGACCCCCTGCCCCGGTGCATCCTGCGGCGCCTGGGAGAGCGCCACGATGGCGGCAAACTCCTCACGAAGGGCGTTGCGCACGAAATGCGTCATGGCGACATTGTCGTGTTCGGCCTGGCTGATGAGGTGGTGAGTGGAGAAGCGGTTGAAGTAGCCACCGAGCACGCCCCCGGCAAGGACGATGAGAACGAGTGATAGCGCGGAGAAGTAGCGCGTCAGATTGAACATCCGGGTGCTCGGCGAATATTCCATAGCCCTGTACTGAGTGTGGATTCCCGTTCAGTGTACAACCCTTTGATCCGCAAGCGAAACCCAGGCTTACGGCGCGAATCCGGTGATGGCCGGGCGTGTTGCGCCTACGGAATCCGTCTTGCCCGTGTCGAATTTGGGTCCTGCAGGCAGGCTCGGCAAGCCATGGATTGTGCAAAAGGATCGCCAGGAACAAAGCGCTACACCCGCTTCACTTCAAGGCGTTGCCGACGACCTCGGTGACGTCTTTCGCCAGTCCTTCGCAGGCGCGGATCCGCTCCAGCGCGGTGCGGGCGTGGTCCTGGCGCACAGCATCGAACTGGCGCCAGCGGTCGAAGCTGCGCGCCAGGCGCGACGCCACCTGCGGGTTGATCGCCTGCAGTTCGATGATGACGTCGGCCGCCAACTGGTAGCCGCTGCCGTCCGCCGCATGGAAGTGGCGCGGGTTGGCGGCGCAGAAGCTGCGCACCAGGGCGTAGACCTTGTTCGGATTCTTCAGGTCGAAGGCCGGGTGCCGCATGAGTTCGCGCACCCGCGCCGCGGTACCGGGCAGGACGGACGTCGCCTGGACCTGCAGCCACTTGTCGACCACCAGCGCCTCGTCCTGCCAGCGCGCGTAGAACGCCGACAGCGCCGTTTCGCGTTCGGGCAGGTCGAGATTGGCCAGCGTGCCCAGCGCGGCGATGACGTCGGTCATGTTGCCGCCCTTCTCGAACTGGGCCAGCAGGCGCGGCAGGACGGCGGCATGCAAATAGGCGTCGTCGCTTTCGGCAAGGTAGCCGAGGCAGAGGTTGCGCAAGGCGCGGCGGCCGACCTGGGCGCCGTCCGGGGCATAGGGTTCGGCCGGTGCGAGCGCGCGCCAAACGGTCTCGAATCGGTCCCGCAATTGGCTGGCGAAATGGCGGCGCAGGGTGACGCGGGCGTTATGGATCGCCTCGGGGTCGATGGCCTCGCCGCGGCCGGCCACGGCCTCGGCCAGCACCTGCTCGGCCGGCAGGACCAGCGCTTCGGCAGCGAGCGCGGGGTTGTGCGTGAGACCTGCATCGAGCACGCGGGCGCAAGCGGCGACGAAGGCGTCGGGGATCCAGCCGGCGCCCTCCCCGCCGGCTTTGACGCCGGCGAGCAGAACGCGGGTGGCGAGGCGCTGGCCGGCTTCCCAGCGGTTGAACGCATCGGCGTCGTGCGCCATCAGGTGGGCGAGTTCGGCGTCGGTCTGTTCGAAATCCAGCTGCACCGGCGCGGAAAAGTCGCGCAGCAGCGAGGCGACCGGCGCCGCCGGGATGTCCTCGAAGACGAAGGACTGGGTGGCCGCGGTGAGCGACAGCACGCGCGTGCTGCCGGCGTGCGCGGACTCGCCGGCCAGGCGCAGCGGCGCGTCCGTGCCGTCGGGCAGCACCAGGCCGACGGTGACCGGCAGATGCAGCGGGCCTTCGTCGACCGGCATGCCCGCATCCTTCAGGCGCTGCTCGTAGGCGGTCGCGGCGAGGCTTTGCGTGAGGGTCAGCGTGTAGCGCCGGGCCGCTGCGTCCCATGCCCCCTCGGCTTTGAGGCGCGGCGTGCCGGCGCGAGCATACCAGCGGCGGAACTGGGCGAGGTCGAATCCCGAAGCATCCTGCATGGCGGCGACGAAATCCTCGCAGGTGACGGCCTGGCCGTCGTGGCGCCGGAAATACAGATCCATGCCCTGGCGAAACGCCGCGCGCCCGATCAGCGTGTGGATCATGCGAACGACTTCGGCGCCCTTGTTGTACACGGTGGCGGTGTAGAAGTTGTTGATCTCGGCGTAGGACGCCGGGCGCACCGGATGCGCCATCGGGCCGGCATCCTCGGGGAACTGGCCGACGCGCAGGGCGCGCACGTCCTGGATGCGGGTGACCGCGCGCGAGTGCGTGTCGGCGCCGAATTCCTGGTCGCGGAAGACGGTGAGGCCCTCCTTCAGCGAGAGCTGAAACCAGTCGCGGCAGGTGACGCGGTTGCCGGTCCAGTTGTGGAAGTACTCGTGGGCGACGACGCGGTCGATGGCCTGGTAGTCGCCATCGGTTGCGGTGTCGGGGCGGGCCAGCACGTATTTGGTGTTGAAGATGTTGAGGCCCTTGTTTTCCATCGCCCCCATGTTGAAGTCGCCCACCGCGACGATCATGTAGTGGTCGAGGTCCATCTCCAGGCCGAAGCGATCTTCGTCCCAGCGCATCGCTTTCTTCAAGGCGGCGATGGCGTGGCCGCACTGGTCGAGCTTGCCGGGCTCGACGTAGATCGCCAGCCGCACCGTGCGGCCCGACCCGGTGACGAAGCGGTCTTCGAGCATGTCCAGCTTCGCGGCAACCAGGGCGAACAGGTAGGCCGGCTTGGGAAACGGGTCTTCCCAGCGCGCCCAGTGGCGCGAGGGGTCGTGCTCGCTGGTGCCGGAAGCGGCCAGGTTGCCGTTCGACAACAGCTGCGGGAAGCGCTCGCGGTCGGCCTCGATGGTGCAGCTGTAGCGCGCCATCACGTCGGGCCGGTCCGGGAAAAAGGTGATGCGGCGAAACCCTTCGGCCTCGCATTGGGTGAAGTAGCCGTCCCGGGAGCGGTAGAGGCCGGAAAGCCGGGTGTTCGTGTCCGGCTCGATGCGCACCACGGTTTCGAGCGTGAAGGCATCCGGCAGCGGGCCGGCGACGGTCAGCGTGTCATCGGCCAGCGAATAGCGGGAAGGGTCGAGCGCGCCGCCGTCGAGGCTGAGCGTCTGCAGTGCGAGGTCCTCACCGTTCAGGACCAGCGCGCCGCCGGCTCCCCGCGGATTGCGCCGGCAGGCAAGCCTGGCGCGGACTTCGGCGCGCCCTGGTTGGATCGCGACATGGAGATCGACCGTGTCGACCAGCCAGGCGGGAGGCGCGTAGTCCTTGAGGTGGATCGTGTTCGGGGTTTCGGTGCGCATGGTTTGTTCCTGGAAAAGCATTCAACCCAGATTGTTCATTAGACGATTTATGGCGCGTAGGGTGCACTCCGTGCACCTTCGGTGCTTCAATCGGTGCACGGAGTGCACCCTACTCATCTCGCTCTACTGAACGGGTTCAAAACAGCGGATGCTGCGACGGAGCGACATATTTTAGGCACGATCGGTTCGCGCCGGCCACTCATTCATGCCGCAAGGCGTCGATCGGGTTGAGGCTGGCCGCACGACGCGCCGGGAAGAAGCCGAACATCACGCCGATGGCGGCGGAAAAGAAGAAGGACAGCAGGTTGATGCCGGGGTCGAACAGGTAGGGCACGTTCATCAAACCGGCGAGGAAGATGGAGGCCGCAGTGGCGATCACGATGCCGATCAGGCCGCCCAGGCTCGACAGCACCACCGCCTCGATCAGGAACTGCAGCAGCACCTCCCGTTCCAGCGCGCCGATGGCCAGCCGGATGCCGATCTCGCGGGTGCGCTCGGTCACCGATACCAGCATGATGTTCATGATGCCGATGCCGCCCACCAGCAGGCTCACCGCGGCGACCGCGCCGAGCAGCATGGTGAGGATTTTGGTGGTGCTGGTCAGCGTCTCGGCGATCTGCCGGGTGTCCATCACGCGGAAATCGTCGTCCTCGTTTTCCGCGATGTTGCGCCGCTCGCGCAGCAGCAGGGTGAGCTGGTCCTTGGCGGCGTCGATCGAGGCGCCCTCCCGCACAGAAAGGCTGAGCCGGTTGATGTCCTGGCTGCCGGTCAGGCGGCGTTGCACGGTGCGTAGCGGCATCACCACGGTGTCGTCCTGGTCCGACCCCATGGCCGACTGCCCCTTGGCCTTCAGCAGGCCGATCACCTCGCAGGAAAACTGCTTGATGCGGATTTCGCTGCCCACCGGGTTCTGCCCGCCGAACAGCTTGTCGCGCACGGTGTCGCCGATCACGCACACCGTCTTGCCCGCCCGTTCCTCGGTCTCGCTGAAGCTGCGGCCGGCCGCCAGCTCCCAGTTGCCCGCCTGAAAGTAGTCGTTGTTGCTGCCGGTGACCACGGTCGACCAGTTGCGCGCCTGATACACGGCTGTCGCCGACATGCTGACGACGGGGGCGACCGCCTGGGCGGAGGTGATCTGGTTGCGGATCGCCTCGACGTCGGCGCTCTTGAAGTTGGGTGCCGCTTCGGTACCGGGACCGTAGCGCTGACCGGGACGCACCATCAGCAGATTGCTGCCCATGCTGGAGATCTGGTCGGACACCGCGCGGGTGGCGCCGTTGCCGAGGGTGACCATGGTGATCACTGCGGCGACACCGATGACGATGCCGAGAATGGTCAGGAACGAACGCATCAGATTGCGCCGGATGGAGCGCAGGGCGAGCAGCAAGGTATTCCACAGCATCAGGCGGGCTCCCCGTTGCGGCGGTCGCTGTCGACCCGGCCGTCGACGAAGCGGACGACCCGCTTCGCATGCGCCGCCATGTCGGGTTCGTGGGTGACCATCAGAACGGTGATGCCCTGGTCGCGGTTGAGCGCGCCGATCAGGTCCATGATCTCCTCGCCGGTGTGGGTGTCGAGGTTGCCGGTGGGCTCGTCGGCCAGCAGCACGTGGGGCCGGGTGACGATGGCGCGCGCGATGGCGACGCGCTGCTGCTGGCCGCCCGAGAGTTCGCCCGGCGTATGGTGCTCCCAGCCGGCAAGTCCAACCTGCTCCAGCGCGGCGCGCGCTGCGGCATGACGCGCGGCGGCGGGCTCGCCGCGGTAGATCAGCGGCAGTTCGACGTTCTCCAGCGCAGTGGTGCGCGCCAGCAGGTTGAAGCCCTGGAACACGAAGCCGAGGTAATGGCGCCGCAGCAGCGCGCGCTGGTTGCGCGACAGCTGCTCGACCCGCACCCCCTCGAATTCGTAGCTGCCGCTGGTCGGCGTGTCGAGGCAGCCGAGGATGTTCATCGCGGTGGACTTGCCCGAGCCGCTCGGACCCATGATGGCAACGAACTCGCCGGCCTCGATGGCGAGATCGATCCCCTTCAGCGCCTGGAAGGCGGCCTGCCCGCGGCCGAAAGTCTTGGTGATGGCGGACAGCCGGATGAGGGCTGGGTCGCTCATGGCCGGGCGCTCAGGGTCTCGGTGATCACCAGCATGCCGGCCTCGAGCGGACCGCCGACGATCTCGGTCACCCGACCGTTGGTGGCGCCGGCCCGGACCTCGAGGGCGACCGGCTGGCCGTCGCGCAGCACCCACACGCGCTGGGTTCCGCTCCGGGCGGTTTCCTGGATCTTTTTCGCCTGCCGGGGGGGGCGCGGCATCAAGGCCCCCACCACGCTGCCGCCTGATTTCTTCCCGGCTTCATCGCTGGTCGCGGGGGTGAAGCGCAGTGCGGCGTTCGGCACCAGCAACGCATTTTCGCGCGTCAGCGTGGTGATCTCGGCGGTGCCGGTCATGCCGGGGCGCAGGCTGAGGTCGTCGTTGGCCACATCGAGCACGGTGAGGTAGGACACCACGCCTTCCGCTTTCTGCGCGCCGTAGCCGACCCGCGTGATGACGGCGGTGTATTCGCGGCCGGGCCAGGCGTCGACGCCGAACGTGGCGCGCTGCCCCGCCTTGACCTGGCCGACGTCGGCCTCGTCGACGTTGACCTGCAGTTCCATCTTGGTCAGGTCCTCGGCAAGCTTGAACAGCACCGGCGCCTGGAAGGAGGCGGCCACGGTCTGGCCCGGGTCCACCTCGCGCGACAGCACCACGCCATGGATGGGCGAGCGAATGCTGGCCTTGCCGAGGTTGGTCTCGTCCGATTGCAGCGCCGCCCGTGCCTGGGTCACACTGGCGCGGACGCCGGCGACGTTGGCTTCGGCACGCTTCAGGTTGGCTTCGGCGGTGTCCATTTCCGTTTTGGACGGCACCTTGCCGCCGGACAGCTGCGACACCTGCTGGTAGCGGGCAAGCGTTGCGCGCGCTTCCGCAACCGTGGCCTGCGCCTGCAGCACCTGCGCCTCGGCCGCTGCGAGCGAGGCGCGCGATTTCACCACCGCATCCTGCAGCCGGGAAAGATCCAGCCGAGCCAGCACCTGGCCCTTCTTCACCGCGTCGTTGTCGTCGACATAGACCTGCTCGACGATGCCTGAAAGTTCGCTGCCGACATCCACCGTGTTGGTCGGCTGCAGATTGCCGGTGGCGGAAACCTTGACCACCAGGGTGCCGGGCGTGGCCGCTTCGGTCGCGTAGCGCGGCGCGGCGGTGCCCTCGCCGGCGCGCAAAAACAGCCAGATCGCGACGGCAATCAGGATCAGTGCAGCGGCCCACCACAGCCAGCGGCGCGCCAACAGGCCGCCGGGCCGGGTATCGAGAAGGTGTTTCAGGGCGGTGCCCTGCCTGGCTTGCGAAGTGTTGGTGTCGTTCATGAAGCGTCCTTGGCGGCCGGGCGGGTTGCGGCCTGGGGCGACCAGCCGCCGCCCAGTGCCTTGTACAAACGGATGAGCGCCAGCACGCCGTCGGCGCGGCTGCTGGCGAGGCTGTCCTCGACGGACAGCACGCTGCGTTCGGTGTCGAGCACCGACTGGAAGTCGACGAGGCCCGAACGATAGCGCTGCTGCGCCATCTGCGCCGCATTACGCGCCGATTCGGCGGCGATCGCCAGCGCCTCGACGCGCTCGCGGTTGCGGGCCAGCGCAACCAGCGCGTTTTCCACCTCCTGCAGCGCGCTGAGCACGGTTTGTTCGTAAGTCACCTGCGCCTGCTCGCGCACCGCGTCCTGGATCTCCACCTGTGCGCGCAGGCGCCCGGCGTTGAAGATGGGGCCGGTGATCCCTGCGAACAGCGATGAAGCGGCGGCGCCGCTGTTGCCGAGCGCGCCGATGGTCAGCGCATCGAGGCCGATCGAGCCGGAAAGATTGAAGGACGGATAGCGCGCTGCCGCGGCCACGCCCACGCGGGCGGTTTCCGCCGCCAGCCTGCGCTCGGCCACCCGCACGTCGGGGCGCTGGCGCAGGGTGTCGGCCGGGATGCCGACGGCGATCCGGTCGGGCACGGCCGGCAGGCCATTGGCCGCGGTGAGGCGCGCATGCAACGTGCCCGGCGGCCGGCCCAGCAGAATGTCGAGCGTGTGTTCCGCTTCAGCCAGGCTGGTTTCAAGTGTGGGGACCTGCGCCCCGGTCTGCTCGCGGTTGCTGCGCGCCTGCTCGACGTCCTGGCTGCTGACCAGTCCGGCCTGCGCGCGCCAGTCGGTGAGCTGCAGCGTCTCCGACTGGCTGGCGAGATTGGCGCGGGCGATGCCGAGACGGTTCTGCAGGGCGCGCACCCCGACGTAGTTCAGCGCCACTTCCGCCGCCAGCGACACCCGTGTGTTTTCCAGGCTTGCCTCGGTCGATGCGAGGTCGGCTTCGGCGGCCTCGACGCTGCGCCGCACGCCGCCGAACACGTCGAGCTCCCAGCTGGCGTCGAAGCCGGCGCTGAAGAAGTTGCGCGTGGCGCCGCTGCCCGCCTCCCCGCTCGACCGGTTGCGGCTGGCGCTGCCCGATGCGGTTACGCCGGGATATTGCCCGGCGGCGGTTGCCGTGCGACGTGCGCGGGACTCGCGCAATTTCGCCTGCGCGCTACGCAGGTCGGGGCTAGCCTGCAGGGCTTCGGCGATCAGTTCGGACAGCAGCGGATCATTCAGGCTTTGCCACCACTGGCCAAGGTCCCCGGACGCCGCGGCATGCACCACCGGCCGGGCTGCCGGATCAAGCCGGGTCCAGCCCGCGGGTGCCCCGGTCGCCGGCGGCACATAATCCGGGCCGACCGCGGCGCATCCCGAGAGGCCGAGTCCGGCGAGCATAAGCAGCAGTCGTGCGTGTTGGGGATTTTTCATTTACATGCGCTTCAAAATAACGGGAACCGCCTGTTCACTCTGCCGGCAAGCTGCCCTGAACCAGCGCAGGGCCGATGATTGACGCTCGCCCTGGCCGTAAGTTTCCGGGAAACCGGGAATCATACTGGGTGGGCAGGCTTATTGTGATCTTCGGTGTACGCCTGTCATGTCACGCGATGGCCGAACTGGCGGCAACGTCCTGGGCGATGCCCGACAGCATGAAGCGGGCACGGACCAAAACGAAGCTGGCATAATCGGGGCTCATGCAGCACCCGATTATTTTTGCACAACGCATGGAAGCACACATTGGCCGACCTCCCCAGCGAAACCGAAACCTTCATCACCGAGCTTGATGCTGCGGTCGAGGCGCATATGGAGTGGACCCGCCGGATTCTCCGTTGCGCCGTGCTGCGCACAGCGCCCGACAAGGATGTGCTCGACCCGCTGGCGCATACCCTTTGCCGTTTCGGCGTCTGGTTCATGGCGAACCAGGGCCATTTCGAGGCGCTGAATGCGCCGGCCGCACGGCGCGTGGAAGCGGCGCACCGGACCATGCATGACGCCATTCGATCCATTTGCGCCCATATCATGAGCGGGCAGCCGGGGCGCAATGCCGACCTGGAGGACTTCGAGCAGTCGCAGTCCGAGCTGATCGGCCTGCTGGCCAGCTTCAAGACCCTGATCCTGTCCAGCGCGCTACGAAGCGATCCGCTGACCGGGTTGCCCCTGCGCTACGGCATCGAAAACGATTTCGCCCTGTACCAGAAGGAGGCCCGGCGCAACCGCACCCAGCTGTATGTCGTGCTGATCGACGTGGATCATTTCAAGCGGGTCAACGATACCTATGGGCATCCCGTGGGCGATAAGGTTTTATGCCATCTGGTCGGCACCCTGAAGGGCAGCCTGCGAAGCAACGAGCCGCTGTATCGATTTGGCGGGGAAGAATTTCTCTGGCTGCTGAAATGCAAATCGGCCGACGAGGCCGAACAATCGGCGCGCCGGGTCCTGACCACGATCGGCACGACCCCGGTGCCGATCACCGACAACACGTCCCTGGCGCTGACCGTCACCCTCGGCCTGGCACGGGTCGGCGAGTCGGAGGACCTGTCCAGCGCCATCAGCCGTGCCGATCTGGCGCTTTACGAAGGCAAGAAAAGCGGGCGCAACCGTTTCGTCGTCGCCCCGTCCTGACGGGGTTTGCGGTGTCCGGGGCGCCGGGCCTCAGATCGCCAGTTCCGACTTGGCCTGGACCAGCGCCTGCGCCAGCCGCACGCCGCTTTCCCACGCCCGCTCGACCCCCGCGCCGGCTATCCCGTCGCCAATCAGGGCGACCCTGTTTTCGCGATCGCCCAGCCAGAAGCCGCCTATCGAGGCTTCCGGCTGGGCATGGCGCCACAGATGGGTCGCCTCGACCTCGACCGGCCACGGCAGCCCCAGCAAGCCCATCAGGGCCGACGCGGCGCGGGTGCCGGCTTCCTCGACCGAGGCTTCGAGGTAGGTCTCGGCAAATTCATGGCTGCTATGCACCGCCCACAGACCGGGGCCGCCGGCAGTCTGGCGCACCGCCAGATCCAGCAAATGGTCGTCGAACTTGATGACATCCGCCGCGGGCCCGCCTTCCCAGCGCATCAGAAACGACCAGATCGGGCGATAACGCATGCCGGCCAGGCGTTCGCGCAGCAGCGGCAGCGCATCGAGCATGGGAACGGCCTGCGGGGCGGGCACGCTGCAGACGATGCAGTCGTAATCGCCCCGCACCTGGCCGTCTTCCAGGATGATGGTGCGCGGCCGCAGGGTGACGACGCGCGCCTCGGTGTGCAGGCGCGCCTCACCCAGCAGCTGGCGCACCAGTTGCGAGGGTTCGATGGTGGGCCGGTAATGGTTTTGCAGCGGCGCCTGCGACCACGACAGGTTGGCGCGCCCCTGCAGGACATCGCCCCGCACCGGGACCAGCCAGCCCTGGCGCACCCAGTCGCGCAGCTGGCTGCGGAAGGGATCGCGCCTGGCCGAAATAAAGGGACTCCCCAGCGTTGCCCAGCCCTGTTCGGTACGCAGGCTCGACAGTCGACCGCCTGCCCCGTTCTCCTTCTCGAAGACGTCGACCTCCCAGCCTGCCGCAGCGAGCGTTCCTGCGCAGCTGGCGCCGGCGATGCCCGCACCAACGATGCCTGCCCGATGTCTTGCCATACGCTTGTTTATCCTCTGTTGTGTCGTGCGTTCATGAGGCCGCGAGGCGGGATGCCTGCCGCCGCCAAGAGACGCGGCCGGAAAAAACGCAGCCCATGCCGGTGTTGCCGGGTTGCGAACTCTATCAGCAAATTTTTATGTGCCTGTGCAATCGCCCCTGATTCGCTTGGTGGCATTTCCCTGAAATCAGGCTTCTTCAGCCTGCAGGGTAAAGCGATACGCCGCGCGGCGGCCGCGGTCGGCACGGATCCCGCGCAGCATCCACAGGCCGGCAACGAACCAGGCGCCGGTGATCAGCAGCGCCTGGCGATGGTCGCCGGCGGTCAGCCAGCTGGCGATGCCATAGGTCAGCGGCCCAATGATCGAGGCGCACTTCACCGCCAGCCCCCACAGGCCGAAAAATTCGGCCTGGTGCGCAGGCGGCGCCAAGAGGCCGACCATCGCCCGCCCCGCCGATTGCGACGCGCCCATGCACAGCCCGGCGATGTTCGCCGCCAGCCAGAACAGCCCCTCGCCCGGCGCGGCCCAGGCGGTCAGCACCATCACGATCCAGCCGGAAAGCGTCAGGGCGATCGCCCGCACATGGCCGATGCGGTCCTGCACATAACCGAAGGCAAACGCGCCGATGGCGGCGGTGATGTTGACCACCAGCACCAGCATGATGGTCCGCTGGGTGTCGAAGTGGAACACCTGACTGGCATAGATCGCCGCCAGCGTGATGACTGCCTGGATTCCCGCCTGGTACAGCACGGTGCAGACCAGAAAGCGCCTGAGGTCGGGCAACTGGCGCAGATGGCCGAGGGTGTAGCGCACCTGCCGCCAGGCGCTGCGCGGCGCGTGGACCGGCTGCGGGACGGCGCGCTCGCGCAGCATCAGGAGCGTGGGCAGGCTCGCCAGCGCAAAGATCGCGGCGGTGATCAGCATCGCCACCGGCACGAAATCGGCCGCGCCCTGCCCGTGCCCCTGCGCCCAGCCGATGTACGCCAGGCTGGCGCCGAGCGACACCAGCCCGCCGACGTAGCCCAACGACCAGCCCCAGCCCGAGACCCGGCCGAGCGCGCGCGGCCGCGCCAGTTCGGGCAGGAACGCGGCAATGAGGTTTTCGCCGGTGCCGAAAAAATAGTTGGACAGCACCAGCGCCGCGATCGCCAGCCC
>JAUYCF010000006.1 GCA_030692355.1 Thiobacillus sp. | reverse complement strand
GGGTCTGGCTGGCGGGGACAGGGCCGCCCATGATGGATTCCAGTGGGAAACTGCCCCATGCGTGGCGGTCATATGGCGGCAGCGCGCGTCCGAATGGATGCGTGTGGCCACGGAACTCGTTGAGCGCGACGGCTTGCGCCATAGGCAAAGTCGTCGGGAATGCCGAGTTGATAGCTGTAAGGGGCCCAGTTGTCGCTGAGCACCGTATCCCACAGACCCATGAAGCGGAAGTTGACCTTCTGCTTTTTGCAGATTGTCTGGCCGTTTTCAGTCTTGGTGTAGTGGTAGTAACCGTTGGGGTCGGTGCGGGCAATGATGCGGTTGGCGAAGTCACGCGCTTGTGCGGCACCCCGGCTGAAGCCAACAATATCGACATCCATCGCCATGTTGTCATCGGTTGCCAGATCGGCCTCGTCTCCAAAATATTCAATCATACGGTCGATGCGCTCAGGGCCACTCCAGGCCACCCCAGTGCCATTGGGGACGCTACCCTTTTAGCCATCTTCATTAACCTTCTTGGGCCGCCCCCGTGGGCGATACTCCAGCAACCGCCCAACCTGCCTCCCCAGTTTCTGAACAAAGCCCTCCGACCCGCACGGCAATCCTTTTTCGACGTTGCGCCTCAGCATCTGAAGTTCCTCTGTTTCATCACCCTCAGCCAGCCAGACTGACCAATCTTCCATCTCAGAAAATTTTCTGCTCAAGTCCGATTCCGGATTGAGTAAGCCGTCCAATCGCTTGCCGCAATGAGCGGCCGCACTAGACCAGCGGTAGTCCTCAGCACGGCGCTCCATTCCCGCTCTTACCGGGTTGCGTTCCACGTATCGCACAGCCGCCCACAGGTACGCTTCATCCAGGGGCGATGAGAAAAACCGTCCCTGCCACAGATGCCCTTTCCAACCCCGTGAACGGTTGATGCGCTGGGCGTAGCGCATATGCAGCGGTTTCAGCACACGCTGCAATCCGTCGTCTGTGGAGGGCACGGCAACCAGATGAATATGATTGGTCATGAGGCAATAGGCGAGTATTTCAACACCGAATTTCTCGCTGTATTCCTTGAGCCAGGACAGATACGCCTCACGATCCTCATCCGTGAAAAAGATGTCTTCGCGCCGGTTCCCACGCTGGGTGATGTGGTGGGGCACGCCGGCAAATACGGTCCTGGATAGTCTGGGCATTGCCAAAGGTTAGCACAAATAAGGGTAGCGTCCCCTTTATGCTCAGAAACAAATTGATCAACAGGTCATTGCGGGATTCAAGTTGCTCGACCTGTTTTTTCGTGAGTTGCCTTTTTCCTGAGGCGATCATCAGGTTAAGTTCCCTTGAATTCAAGTCGAGCACGGAGTCAATCATGGAATCCATGTCTCTTTCCTTGATTGTGATGTGCGGATTTGCAAGAAGCGCGCGTCCTACATTGGCATCCCTTGTCAAGATGAGCGCCTCAACTTGAGATTCTTGAAGGTATGGGTAATAGGCGATTGCTGTCCGAATGCGGGGTGACCGATGTTTGATCGCCTTAAGAACCAGCGCATCGGGTAGTCGAATTTTTTTTGTGACAACTTCGCCGAGCAGGAGGATCCGCAAAGATTCCACCTCGCGCTCCGGTTTCGCATACAGCACGCTCAGCATTTCATCGTCTACGCGCTGCCCCGATGACAGAGCGAAGCTGCGGACGAACTCACGCCCACGCTCATCGTCCAGGGCCAATTCGACCAATGTCAGTATTTGGGCATCCTGGTCCGGAGAGGTGGCCGCCGATGATGGCAGGTGCATGGTCAGCGTGAGGACTACACCGAGAAGAAGATTGGTGAGATTTTTTTTCATGAGCAGATCAAATTTAGGTGGACGGCAACAAAGTCTTTTCTTTACTCCGGACCCTGTCGCTGCGCTGGCCGGAATGCCGTAGCCGGGGTATCAATTGCAATCGTTGACCAAGCCCGAGCGCACTGTGCGCGAGCCGAAGCGAATGGCATTGCATTTATCGTGATCTCCGGGTTAGCGATGATGGTGCTGGAAGACATATTCATGTTCACGCCTGCGGAACCCGCCAGGCCAGCCATCGACATCTGCAGGGCATTCAATAATCGGTCAGGACTTTGCGGCCATCCTTATCGATGTACCAGCCTTTTTCCCAGAGCATCTTGCTCCTCTTACCATCGCTGGGCACGAAATACATACCCGTCTCGATGAGTTTTTGGGCTTCGGGCGAGGAGATTGAACTGGTAGGCAACCCTTTGAATCCGTCTGGTGACCAAAGGTAAGATGCTACGCGGGCTTCCTTGAAATCACCGCCGGTCATTTCATATCCGGGTGGGAAATATATATCTTTTCTCTTGGGGTCCTTGCCTGGCCGCCGCCCGATGTCCCAGCCGAAATAGACGCCATCGGGGTGGAGCCGGAACTTGATGCGCAACCCCCCGCGCGGGTCTTTGCGAAGTGATTCCAGCACTGCGTCGGGAATGCGCTCGGCCACGGGGATGGTGTAGTCACCCGCTATGACACCCTCAACCCATTTGACACCGGGAGGAATCTTTTCGCTGCGATATAGGTTTCTCTTTGGGTCTCCTACAGAAATATCGTCCCAGCCCGAACCCTTTCTCCAAGTTACTCGTACCCAGCGGGGCACACGGGCACTGCCGACGGCGCTGATTGCCCGCTTTCCCAACGCGACAGTTGCCACACCACGACCAAAAATCGAGACCCCCAGATCGTTCGTTATGTTCACTCTCTCCATCTCCGCCCCCTCTACTGCATCGACCACCAACTCAATACTGATGTTGCGAAACCGGTGCCGCAGCGCGTCTTCGGCCGGGTCGCCGGTGTGGTATGGATCCGGCCCGGCCCGGCAGGCACCCAGCCAGGGCAGGCCGCACAGAAGTGCCAGTAGCTTACGTTTCATGGGCTGCTTCGGTGTGCCGTTCATAATTACTGTACCGTCAGGTTGGTGAGGCCGTAGCCGTTGTCATTTAGCCACTTGAGATATTTTTCCATGTTGACCGTCCCGGTGACGTTGTCGGGTCTGCTGCGGGTCGCGTCATAGGTGATGATTGATTTATCGGGGTCTGC
>JAUYCF010000035.1 GCA_030692355.1 Thiobacillus sp. | reverse complement strand
CGTTGCCGCTTTAGCGGCTTTACGAATCCGGCCTACTCCTTGCGGGTACAAAGGCAGGCGCACGAGCAGGCGTGCCATCGGGCGTGTAGCGGACTCACCCACCGGGTAAACGGCATTGAAGGCACTCAATCTTGTGTTCATATGGCGTTTGCAAGGGCGATGAGCGGTCAACTGCGGTTTTTAGGATTATCTGCTGGCCAGCTGTTTCCGGCGTATGGCGGGGCTGGCGGCAACTGCTTTCGCCCCGGTATCCGTTCCGCCGGGTGTTCCTGCCTCATCTCGAGCCGGATTGTGCCCACCCCGCACCAGCGTAAAGTACCCCACCAGTTCCGAAAGTTTCGCCGCCTGCTCCTGCAGGCTCTCGGCCGCCGCCGAGGCCTGCTCCACCAGGGCGGCATTCTGCTGGGTGATTTCGTCCATCTGGCTCACCGCCTGATTGACCTGCTCGATGCCGGCGCTCTGTTCCTGGCTGGCGGCGGCAGTGCCGCCGATGATGTCGGCCACCAGCTGCACCGACGTCACGATGTCGTCCATCGCCTCACCCGCTTCGTCCACCAGTTTCCGACCCGCCTCGACCTGTTCCACCGAATCGCCGATCAGGGTCTTGATCTCCTTGGCGGCGCTCGCGCTGCGCTGCGCCAGGTTGCGCACTTCGGAGGCCACCACGGCAAAGCCGCGCCCCTGTTCGCCGGCACGGGCAGCTTCGACCGCGGCGTTCAGCGCAAGGATGTTGGTCTGGAAGGCAATGCCGTCAATGACGCCGATGATGTCGGCAATCTTGCGCGAGCTGTCCTTGATCGAGCCCATGGTGTCGATCACTTTTCCCACCACCTCGCCTCCATGGACCGCAATCTCGGCGGTCGACAGCACCAGATTGCTGGCATGGTGGATCTGCTCGGCGTTCTCCTTGACGGTGCTGGTCAGTTCCTCCATCGAACTGGCGGTCTCCTCCAGCGAAGATGCCTGCGATTCGGTGCGGCCGGACAGGTCCGCATTGCCGGAGGCAATCTCGCCGGCGCCCATATGCACAATCCCGGTGCTCTGCTTGATCTGGCCGACCAGCAGCTTGACGTTGATTTGCAGAATCCGTAGCGACTGCAGCAGATCGACCAGTTCATTCGCGCCGTGGGCCCTGATCCGCCCGGTCAGATCGCCTGTACTCATACGCGCAATATCGTATCTGGCGTTTTCAAGGGGTTTGACGACCGCGCGGGACAGGAAAACGGCAAACACGCCGGCCAGCGGCACCCCCAGTGCGGCAATCGCCATCAGCCAACCGGTGAACACCTGATTGGCTTCGGTGGTGGCCAACCAGGCCAGGACACCGATCACCACGAACAAGCCGGCCATCGAAAAAGCGGCCACCCCCAGCATGGTTTTCAGCGAATAACTTTTCAGAAAATTACATGGCTGATACGGGGAACATCTAACCGCATTGCCTTCTTCGACCTTGAGCCCCTTGTCGCCGGCCTTGATGGCGCGGTAAGCGCTGTCCGCGGCCTGGATCTGCGCACGGCTGGGTTTGGTTCGGATCGACGCATAGCCAGCGACTTTCCCGTTTTCAATAATGGGCGCGGCATTGGCCTCAACCCAGTAGTAATCTCCGTTCTTGCAGCGATTCTTCACCAGACCGGTCCATGCCTTGCCGCTCTTGAGGGTGCGCCACAGATCCTCGAAGGCTTCGACCGGCATGTCGGGGTGACGCACGATGTTATGCGGCTGCCCGATCAGTTCATCCTCGCTGAACCCGCTGATGTTGACGAAGTCCTGATTGGCATAGGTTATTTTGCCGCGCAGGTCCGTCTTCGACACCACCGTTTCGATGTCCTTCAGGACATATTCGACGTTGGTCACCGGCATGTTGGAGCGCATTGTGTATTCCCGGACAAACTAATACGTCTTATATCGGCCCGTAATCAGAAATCTGGATGGTCTACCTGTACCTATCTACCGAATCTACCGAAAGACGCACCTTGAAACGCCGCCCTCAAGTCATTGCCAGCCGCCGGCCGCAGCCAGTTTCTTCGGCCGGATGGCCGGTGCCGGGATTGTCCTGAGCCCGGCCTTGCTCGATGAGGCCACGGCGAGCGCGGGCGCCGCGCGGCACGCCCCGCTCTCCAGCTTGAACACGCTCACCACCTCGGCAAGCTTGTCAGCCTGGTCCTGCAGGCTCCCGGCGGCGGCCGCCGCTTCTTCCACCAGGGCGGCGTTCTGCTGGGTCACTTGATCCATCTGGGCGATGGCCTGGTTGACCTGCTCGATGCCGCAACTCTGCTCCTGGCTCGCCGCGGCAGAGCCGCTGATGATGCCCGCCACCAGTTGCACCGACGTCACGATGTCCTCCATCGCTTCGCCCGCCTCGTCCACCAGCTTTCGACCCGCCTCGACCTGTTCCACCGAATCGGTGATCAGGGTCTTGATCTCCTTGGCCGCGCTTGCGCTGCGCTGCGCCAGGTTGCGAACTTCGGAGGCGACGACGGCAAAGCCGCGCCCCTGTTCGCCAGCGCGCGCCGCCTCCACCGCGGCGTTCAGCGCCAGGATGTTGGTCTGAAAGGCGATGCCGTCGATGACGCCGATGATGTCGGCAATCTTGCGCGAGCTTTCCTTGATCGAACTCATGGTGTCGACTACTTTCCCCACCACTTCGCCGCCGCTGGCCGCAATCTCCGCGGTCGACAGCACCAGCTTGCTGGCATGATGGGCCTGCTCGGCGTTTTCCTTGACGGTGCTGGTCAATTCTTCCATCGTGCTGGCGGTTTCTTCCAGGCTTGCCGCCTGCTGCTCGGTGCGAGAGGACAGGTCGAGGTTGCCGGCGGCAATCTGGGCGCTGCCAGCGGCAATCGAATCGCTGCTCTGGCGCACGTTGCTGACGATGCCCGCCAGGCTCTCGTTCATGTCCTTCAGCGCGGCGAGCAGATGGCCGGCTTCGTCGGTGCTGGTGACTTCGATCTTCGAGGTCAGGTCGCCGGCGGCCACGTGTTGCGCCAGTTGGACTGCTTGCCCGATCGAGCGCGTCGTGGTGCGCGCGGTCAGCACGATGATCCACAGCGCGATGGCGCCCGGCACACAGCCTCCCAGCACCAGCCACAACGCGCGCTGTTCGGCGGCGACGCGATCGGACAAGATTGCGTCAAGCACCTTGAACGCAACGTCCACCAGGTCGAACTGAGTGTCGATGGCCCGGGTCATCGCCGCGAAGTAATCCGCGCCCGGCAGGCCAAGCACCTCGGCGCGAACGATCTGCTCATCGGTGAGCTTGAGCACCGCTTCGGCCGCGGCCACCGCGCTCGCCACGGGCTTGTCCAATGCCTGCCGCAGCGCGGGCTCGGCATCCATGGCTTTGTCGAAGTCACCGCGCGCATTGCGAAGATGCTGATGCGCCGTGGCGCCGATCACCGAGATGCGCACACGCTCTTCCGGCATGGCCTCGCCCCGGGTCAGCAGCGTGGCGCCGACCGCGCGCATCTGGCCCAGGCTTTCGGTCAGCCGGGGCAAGTGGCCGAGCACCGACGAGACCATGTGGTGGGTGGCGGCATCGGAGTCGAAGGCCAGCGTCGAGCTGTCGACGATGTCATCGAGCAATGCGAGCTGCCTGGCGATCAATGCGGTGTGCCGCGCAAAACTCTGCGGTCCGGCGATCGATTTCCCGCCGACCGCGTCGGCCACGGCCTGCCATTCGCGCTGGATCGCGGCCAAACTCTCTTTGAGCCTGGGATCGTCCAGGACAGCTACCGACTGCTGCGCCTTGGCCATGGCAAGCCCCACTTCGGCCTGTTTGGCCTGGCGTGCTGCCTGGACACTATCGTTGCCGGCCAGCACCATGGCCGACTGGCCGCGGTGCTGCTGCGTGAACTTGATCAGCGTAAGCATATCGCCCGAGGGCTCGATGCCGGCGGCCTCGGCACGGGCCACGGACAACGTCGCGACTGCGGTCTTGATGACCAGCCATACGGGCATGGCCACCATCGCCAGGACGAGGACGCCGATCAGGGTGAACTTACGGCTCAATTTCAGGTTACTGATGAACTGTTTCACAATTTTTCCTTATGTCGAATGCTGTGGCTTGTTGCGTCAATGCGACCCTTTCCCGGTTCGGGACAAAACTTGTCGATGCTTTTCCATGCGTGTTTCAGATCGAATGCCTCGTGCGATCAGCACTCAGAATTCTTCCCACTCCTCGCCGCCGCCGGCTGCGGCCATTTTTTTCGGGCTCGCCATCGCCCTGGCCGGCGCGCCCTTTGGCTTCGGTAAGGCTGCCGGCGTGCCCTGCCGAGCCGGAGACGCCGGCTGTACGCCATGGGACGCCCCCTCCAGCCTGAACACGCTCACCGCCTCGGCCAGCTTGCCGGCCTGATCCTGCAGACTCTCGGCGGCGGCGGCCGCTTCTTCCACCAGGGCGGCGTTCTGCTGGGTCACTTGATCCATCTGGGCGATGGCCCGGTTGACCTGCTCGATACCGGAACTCTGTTCCTGGCTGGCGGCGGCAGAGCCGCTGATGATGTCGGCCACCAGTTGCACCGACGTCACGATGTCGTCCATCGCCTCGCCCGCTTCGTCCACCAGCTTTCGACCCGCCTCGACCTGTTCCACCGAATCGCCGATCAGGATCTTGATCTCCTTGGCCGCGCTCGCGCTGCGCTGCGCCAGGTTGCGAACTTCGGAGGCCACCACGGCAAAGCCGCGCCCCTGCTCGCCGGCACGGGCGGCTTCGACCGCGGCGTTCAGCGCAAGGATGTTGGTCTGGAAGGCGATGCCGTCGATAACGCCGATGATGTCGGCAATCTTGCGCGAGCTGTCCTTGATCGAGCCCATGGTGTCGATCACCTTCCCCACCACCTCGCCGCCATTGACTGCGATCTCGACCGTCGACAGCACCAGCTTGCTGGCATGGTGGGTCTGCTCGGCGTTCTCCTTGACAGTGCTGGTAAGCTCTTCCATCGAGTTGGCGGTCTCTTCCAGGCTCGACGCCTGCTGTTCGGTGCGCGACGACAGGTCGAGGTTGCCGGCGGCAATCTCGCTCGACGCGGTGGCAACGGTGTCGGTGCCGGTGCGCACCTGGCCGACCACCCGCACCAGGCTTTCGTTCATGTCTTTCAGCGCCTGCATCAACTGGCC
>JAUYCF010000039.1 GCA_030692355.1 Thiobacillus sp. | reverse complement strand
ACATCCAGGCGGACCTGGCGCGCGGGCTGGGATGATGAAGGCATTGCTCGGCCTGCTGCTGCTCGGCGCGGGCGCGGCTCACGCGACCGATATGGCCGTCGTGCGCTATGTCGACCAGGATCCGGGTGATCCGCCCTACCTCACGCGCATCCTGGTTACCCCGGAGTTCATGCGCATGGACGATGGCAACGACAACAGCGACTTTGTCCTGCTGGACCGGCGCCAGCGTCAGCTCATCAACGTCACGCGCGAAAACAGGCTGGCGATGGTGTTCACGCCCGGCACCTTGCCGCCCAAACCCGCGGGCTGGAATCCCCGTCTCGACGTACATCCGGCCGCGCCCGGCACGCAGCGTTTCAGCCTGGTGCTGAAGGACGTCGTGTGCAGCGAAGGCGTGGCTGCCCGCGCCGCCGCGCCGGATGCGGCTCGCGCGATGGCCGAGCTGAAATTCGTTCTGGCCGCCATGCAGTACCGCGTATGGGAGTCGTCGCCGCGCGAACTGCAACACGACTGCGATCTGGCGAATCTGGTGTGGGAATCTGGCGCTACGCTCGGACTCGGCCTGCCGCTCGAGGAACGCGAGTACACCGGACGCACGCGGCAGCTTGAAAGCGAATCGAAACAACTCCTGCAGCCCGAACTGTTTCGCGTGCCGGAAGGCATGACGGCGATCAACGCGCCATCGTGAAAAGGTAGGTGCGCCCGCAGGGTTGCGGTGTCGTCCCCGCCGGTTGCGTGCTTACAACAAGGCCTACTACTCCTTGTGGGTGCTCCTGCAGCGGAGCATTCAGGTTGAATCTTCAGCTCTGCGCGCGCAGCCGTGGCGTCTCACGCCACATAGCCACAGCCGGCGTACCCGTCCGGCACCACCCAGTGCCACATGCACGGGGTTGGTTCTCGCCTTGCGCATGCGCGGCGCCCTTTAATGGCTGGCTTGAACGCATCTCAAAAGAGATACATAATTCAAACTTTATAGGAGGACCATCCCGTGGCGCATACCTCAATGCTGCACGTCCGCGTGGACGACGAAGTGAAGGCCCAGGCCAGCGAAGCCCTGGCGGCCATGGGCTTATCCGTTTCGGATGCCGTGCGTATTTTGCTCAAGCGCGTGGTCAATGACCAGGCCTTTCCGCTGGAACTGAAGGTGCCGAACACCCCGACACAAGCCGCCATTGAAGAGTCGCGTGCGATGATGAAGGCCCGCCAGGCACGTTTCGAGACTGCCGGAGCCTTGTTTGATGACCTCGAAAAAACCCGCCAGCGCTAAACGGGCGCTGCTGCCGCGCGCAACGGACTACACCAAGGCATTTCAAAAAGACTGGGAGCGGCTCTCGCGCTCCGGCCGCTACGACATGAAGCGGCTCAAGGAGGTAATGCTGATACTCATCGCAAACGATGCTCCGCTCGGGCCGGAGTGGCTCGGTCACCCGCTCAAGGGCGAATGGGCCGACCATCGGGAGTGTCACGTCGGCGGCGACTTCCTGCTGATCTATCAGGTTGAGGGCAAGCTGATCAACTTCGTTCGTGCCGGCAGCCACTCGGAGTTGTTTGAGGCGTAATGCACCTGAGACTGCAACGGTCCCACAAAGCGGCCAAGAGCGGGGTTGTTGCCGATTGATCTGCTTGAGTGCGTGAATGTTGCTGCTGTAGCAGCTTTACACTCATGGCCTCCTCCTGGCGGGGACAACAACGGCCTATCCCTTGCGGGTGCTCCAGCGAAGCATTCAGACCAAATCCTCAACCCTGAGCGCGCAGCCCGCGGCGTCGCACGCCACATAGCCCCAGCGGGCATACCAGTCCGGCACCACCCAGCGCTCGCAGTCCTGCCCGTCGACCGCATGAACATGCCGCGCCGGGCGATGGGTATGGCCGTGGATCAGGCGGCAGACCTGTTGCGCGCGCAGCACCCGCGCCACTTCCTCGGCATTTACATCCATGATTTCGGCCGCCTTGCCGGCCTTGGCCGATTCGCTGCCTGCCCGCGCCTGGCGTGCCAGGCGGTGGCGCAGCGCCAGCGGCAGGCGGCGCAGCAGCGCCAGCGTCAGCGGGTGCCGCACGCGGCGGCGGAACGTCTGGTAGGCGGTGTCGTCGATGCATAGCGTATCGCCGTGCATCAGCAGCGTCGGCGTGCCGTACAGATCGATGCGGGTCGGGTCGGCCAGCAGCGTCATGCCGGACTGCCCGGCATAGCGCGCGGCCAGCATGAAGTCGCGGTTGCCGTGCATGAAATACACCGGCGTGCCGGCGTCGACGAGGGATTTGAGCTGGCGGGCGGTGTCATGCGCCACCTGTGCATCGTGGTCGTCGCCGACCCAGGCATCGAACAGGTCGCCGAGGATGTAGAGCGCATCCGCCCCGGCAACGTCTTCCTGCAGAAAGCGAAAAAAACGCCCGGTGGCGACCGGGCGTTCGTCGGTCAGGTGCAGGTCGGCAACGAAGAAGCTGCGACCTGTTGGTACCGACGCGGGCGGGCTCGTCTTCAGACGATTTCCGCCTGGGTGATGACCACGTCTTCCAGCGGCACGTCCTGGTGCCCGGCGCGGTTGCCGGTTTTTACTTTCCTGATCTTGTCGATCACGTCGGTGCCTTCGACGACCTTGCCGAATACGGCATAGCCGTAGCCCTGCGGCGTGGGCGAAGTGAAGTTGAGGAAGCTGTTGTTGGCGACGTTGATGAAGAACTGCGCGGTGGCCGAAGCAGGGTCGGAGGTGCGCGCCATGGCGACGGTGTAGGCCTCGTTCTTCAGGCCGTTGCCGGCTTCGTTCTCGATCGGGCCACGGGTGGGCTTCTGCGTCATGCCGGGCTCGAAGCCGCCGCCCTGGATCATGAAGCCGTCGATTACGCGATGGAAAATCGTGCCGTCGAAAAACCCGTCGCGCACGTATTGCAGGAAATTTTCCACCGTTTTCGGCGCTTTCTCGGCGTCGAGTTCAAGGGTGATGATGCCGTGGTTGGTGTGCAGCTTGACCATGTGTGTGTCCTAAGGAATGTTGAGGTGAATGATGTTCCGGCGGCCGTTGTTGCGGCACCGGGGCGGGCGTTATCTGGCCGGTGCGGGCTGCCCGGGGTCCGGCAGGGGCTTGGCCGTTGCCGGCTTGTCCGGCGGTTCCCCCAGCATGTTCCGGATCAGCGTGCGCTTGGCTTTCGCAGTCGTATTGGCGCTGTCCAGCGCCTGGGCCTTGTCATACGCGATCGCCGCCATTTTGGCATGGATGTCGCCAAGGTTTTCGTGCGCGGTGGCGTAGCCGGGATGGGCGCGGATCGCCATTTCCAGCGCGTTTTTGGCTGCGTCGTACTTGCCTTGTGCGGCGTAGAGCACGGCCAGGTTGTTGTAGGGCTCGGGCAGCTCGGGGTAGTCCTCGGTCAGCCCGCTAAACACGGCGATGGCGTCATTTGTCTTGCCCTGGTCGGCGAGGATCAGGCCTTTCAGAAAGCGCGCCTGCGCATTCTGCGGATTCTGGACCAGGAAGCGGTCGGTGCGGTCAAGCGCGGCGGACAGGTCGCCGTCGCGGTATTGCCGGTCGATGTCCTGGATTTTATCGGCCAGGACAGGCGTGCCGGCGAGGAGGGCGCAAGCGACAACGGCGGCGAAAAAGCGCGGCAAAGCCATGTGATATGCTCGGATCATCTCGGATAAGCCGGCATTTTAGCCCGGATATTTCATCGATCGATACGCCGCTTTCATTCCCGTTCCTGTCATTTTTGCCTTTGGCCCGAATCCGCACCATGCTGCACATCACCAACTCCCTCACCCGCACCAAGGAAGAATTCGTTCCGCTCACCCCCGGCCAGGTCCGCATGTACGTCTGCGGCATGACCGTGTACGACCTGTGCCATCTGGGGCACGCGCGGGTGTTCGTGGTGTTCGACATGGTGACGCGCTGGCTGCGCGCGAGCGGCTATCGGGTCGAGTACGTGCGGAACATCACCGACATCGACGACAAGATCATCAAGCGCGCGCAGGACAACGGCGAAGCCCCGGCCGAACTGACCGGGCGCTTCATCGCCGCGATGCACGAGGACGAGCGTGCGCTCGGCGTGCTGCCGCCCGACCACGAGCCGCGCGCCACCGAATATGTGGCGCAGATGCTGGCGCTGATCGGGCAACTGATCCAGAACGGCCTGGCCTATCCGGCGCCCAACGGCGACGTCTATTACAGCGTGCGGGCGTTCCCCGAATACGGCCGCCTGTCCGGCAAAAGCCTCGACGAGCTGCGCGCGGGCGAGCGCGTGGGGGTCGATCCCAGCAAGCGCGACCCGATGGATTTCGTGCTGTGGAAAGCCGCCAAACCGGGCGAGCCGGCGTGGGCGTCCCCCTGGGGCTCGGGCCGCCCCGGCTGGCACATCGAATGCTCGGCGATGAGCGCCGACCTGCTCGGCCGCCATTTCGACATCCACGGCGGCGGCCAGGATCTGCAGTTTCCGCATCACGAAAACGAGATCGCCCAGTCCGAGGGCGCGCACGGCTGCAAATTCGTCAATTACTGGATGCACAACGGCTTCGTGCGGGTGGACAACGAAAAGATGTCGAAGTCGCTGGGCAACTTCTTCACCATCCGCGAGGTGCTGGAGAAATACGACGCCGAGGTGGTGCGATTCTTTATTTTGCGCGCGCACTACCGCAGCCCGCTGAACTATTCGGACGCGCATCTGGACGACGCCAAAGGCGCGCTGAGCCGCCTCTATACCGCGCTGAAGCACGCGCCCGTGACGGCGGCCGCGCCCGACTGGAGCGAGCCCGCGGCAGCGGCCTTCCGCGCGGCGATGGACGACGACTTCAACACGCCGGAAGCGATCGCGGTGCTGTTCGACCTGGCCAGCGAGGCCAATCGGGGCGATGCCGCCGCCGCGCGGATGCTGCGCAGCCTCGGCGGCGTGCTCGGCCTGCTGCAGCGCGACGCGGCCGACTTCCTGCAGGCGGGGACCGCTCCCGGCGGCCTCTCCGAAGCCGAAATCGAGGTCCTGATCGCCGCCCGCCAGGCGGCGCGCAAGGCGCGGGATTTCGCCGGTTCCGACCGCATCCGCGACGAGCTGACCGCGGCCGGCATCGTGCTGGAAGACGGGGCAGGCGGCACCACCTGGCGCCGCGCCTGACGCCTTTGCCATGACATCCGATCCCCTGGTTCTGGTCGGTGCCAGCGGCTGGCAGCATCCCGCGTGGCGGGGCGGGTTTTATCCCGAGGATCTGCCGGACGACTGGATGTTGTCGTACTACAACACGCAGTTGCAGGCGGTCTATCTGCCGGCAGCGGTCTGGCAGGCCGCATCCGAAGCGACCTGGGCGCAATGGCTGCACGACACCCGCGACGGTTTCTATTTCGTGCTGGAGCCGGCCGAGGCCGCGCCGGCAAAACCCGCTTCGGAGCGGGTGCTGCCGGCAACGCCGGAATGGGAGGCGGCGCATGTCTGGTGGCTGGACGAGGCGCCTGACCTGCGTGCGCTGGCGCAGCGCATCGTGCAGCAGGCGACGACGGGCGAGCCCCTGTTCGTATTCAGCCGCAGCGGCGATGCCGATTTGCTGGAACAGGCCAACACCCTGAAGCAGGTGATGGGGTACTGAATATCGCTCAAACCCCAATAATCCATTAGCTCGTCATTCCGGCGGAAGCCGGAATCCAGTACGAAAAAACCCGCAAAGCGGACAAAACCGTGATGTTGTCCCGCTTGCGCGGGAGTGTTTTAATCCGCTGGATTCCGGCTTCCGCCGGAATGACGCAGTTTTATCTAATGGGCAATCCCGGTTAAACCTGGCGGTTTCAAGGATTAAAACACCTGCATTGTTGCGGTGGCGCGGGCGTGCTTCGGTAAAATAGCAGCCCTTAACGAAAACACAGGCTGGATTTCTTGCACAACGACAATCTGGTCGAGATCGAGGATGTCGAATTTGGCTATGGCGACCGCCCGGTTCTGAAGGGCGTCAACCTGACCGCCCGGCGCGGACAGGTCATCGCCATCATGGGCAGCAGCGGTTGCGGCAAAACCACCCTGTTGCGTCTGATCGGCGGGCAGATCAAGCCCGGCCGGGGAACGGTGCGCGTGGCCGGCGAATCGCTGGGCGAGCTCGACCGGGCCGGCCTGTACCGCCTGCGCCGCAAGATGGGCATGCTGTTCCAGTTCGGCGCGCTGTTCACCGACATCTCGGTGTTCGACAACGTGGCGTTCCAGCTGCGCGAGCACACCGACCTGCCGGAAGACGCCATCCGCGATCTGGTGCTGATGAAGCTTCATGCGGTGGGCCTGCGCGGCGCGGCGCAGCTGATGCCGGCCGAATTGTCCGGCGGCATGGCGCGACGGGTGGCGCTGGCGCGCGCGATTGCGCTTGAACCCATGCTGGTGATGTACGACGAGCCGTTTGCCGGGCTCGACCCCATTTCGCTGGGCATCACCGGCAATCTGATCCGCCGCCTGACCGACACGCTGGGGCTGACCTCGCTGGTGGTGACCCACGATGTGCAGGAGTCGCTTAAGATCGTCGATTACATTTATTTCGTCTCGGAAGGCGTGATCGTCGCCGAGGGAACCGCAGCGGAGATCCGGGCGTCTGATTTGCCGTACGTGCATCAGTTCGTGCATGGCGAGGCCGACGGGCCGGTGCCGTTCCATTATCCGGCGCCGTCCTATGCCGACGACTTGCGACTGGGAAAACAGCGTGCTTAAGCGATCAATCGAAAACCTGGGAAACCGCACCCTGCAGGGCGTCTGGCGCATCGGCTTTGCGGCCCGCTTCTTCGTGGCGGTGCTGCTGCACTCGGGCACCGCATTCCGCCGCTTCGGGCTGACCATCCGCGAGATGTACTTCACCGGCGTGCTCTCGCTCATCATCATTCTGGTGTCGGGCCTGTTTGTCGGCATGGTGCTCGGCCTGCAGGGCTACGAGACGCTGCAGACCTACGGCGCGGAAGAGGCGCTGGGCATTCTGGTGGCGCTGTCGCTGGTGCGCGAACTGGGGCCGGTGGTGGCGGCGCTCTTGTTCGCCAGCCGTGCCGGCTCGGCCATCACCGCGGAGATCGGCCTGATGAAGGCGACCGAGCAGCTGTCGGCGATGGAAATGATGGCGGTCGATCCGATTGCCCGCGTGGTGGCGCCGCGTTTCTGGGCGGGGGTGATCTCGATGCCGCTGCTGGCCGCGCTGTTCTCGGCGATGGGGATTTTCGGCGGCTATCTGGTCGGCGTGCAGCTGATCGGCGTCGACGAAGGCGCATTCTGGTCGCAGATGAAGAGCGCGGTCGATCTGGAGCGGGACATTCTCAACGGCGTCATCAAGAGCGTCGTGTTCGGCGTCGCCATTACCACCATCGCGCTGTTCGAAGGTTACGACGCGCCGCCGACCGCCGAAGGCGTGTCGGGCGCCACCACGCGCACCGTGGTGACCTCCAGCCTGGCCGTGCTGGCGCTGGATTTTGTTTTGACCGCATTCATGTTTCGGGGATTCAACTAAATGAACAAGACCGTACTCGATCTCTGGGTGGGATTATTCGTCATCGCAGGCGTCGCCGCACTGCTCTTCCTGGCGCTCAAGGTCGGCAGCACGAGCGCCGTCAGCGCGGCGAACAGCTACGAAGTGATCGCCCGTTTCGACAACATCGGCGGACTCAAGCCGCGTGCGCCGATCAAAAGCGCCGGGGTGGTGGTCGGCCGGGTGGCGGATATCCATTTCGACAACGAAACATTCGAGGCCGCCGTTACCCTGCGGCTGGATAACCGCTATGCTTTTCCCAAGGACACCGCTGCCGCCATCATGACCTCGGGTTTGCTGGGCGAGCAATATATCGGGCTGGAAGCGGGCGGCGACAGCCTGATGCTCAAGGACCAGGACCGGATTTTCATCACCCAGTCAGCCGTGGTGCTGGAGAATCTGATCGGACGGTTTATGTACGGCCAAGCTCAGGAAGGAGCGCCACAATGAAATTTGCCGCACCCCGATTCAACCCGGCCGCTCGCTTGTTGCTGGCTGCCGGAATGCTTCTGGCCGCGCTGCCCGTTCAGGCGGAAACCATCAACCTGCAGCAGGCCGTTCAAATGAGCCTCGCCGCCGACCCCCGCATCAAGGAGCGCGAACAGGTGGTCGAAGCCGCGCGCGGCATGTTGCAGGAAGTGCGGGGCAACGCCGGCTGGCGGGTCAGCGCCAACGCCTTTGTCGGGCTGGCGCCAAAAGTCGAGGGTGGATTTTATCAAAATGGTGCTTATTCTGGAGAGATGCCTCGTTCCGACGGCAACAGCTTTAACGGCGTTTCCGACTGGACCCACCTCGACTTCGCGCTGATCAAGCCGCTCTACACCTTCGGCAAGATCGAACGCTACGGCGAGGCGGCGCAGGGCAATGTCGACCTCAAGCGCGGCGAGCTCAAGCAGACGCGCGGCGACACGGTATACGACACCAAGCGCGCCTACTACGGCTACCTGACCGCGCGCGACATCCGGATTTTCCTGGAGGACATGCGGGGGCGGCTGAATCAGGCCATCGAATCGGTCGAGCGCAACCTCAAGGAAGAAACCGGCGAATCCCGGCAGTCCGACCTGTATGCGCTGCAGACCGCAAAAGGCATGCTGGCCAAATATGTGCACCAGTCGCGCGCGATCGAGAAAATCAGCCTCGACGGCCTGAAGGTGCTGACCGGCGCCGGGCTGAAGGCCGATCTCGAAGTGGCCGATGCACGCATCGAGCCGGTGGCCTTTCCGCAGATCGAGCTGGCCGAGCTGCAGTCGCGCGCCCTGCTGGAGCGCCCCGAAATGCAGCAGCTCGAAGCGGGATTGCGCACCCGCCGCGCCCTGGTGGCCGCCAAAAAGGCCGACCGCATGCCGGACGTCTACGCCGGCGTGATCGGGCAGTTCAACTATGCCTCGCAGCGCGAGCGGCTGGACAACCCCTACCTCAACGACCCCTTCAATGGCGGCGGCCTCACCCCGGTGGTGGGGGTGAAATGGGACAGCGTGTTCGGGGCGGCGAGCGCCCGCGTCAATCAGGCGCAGGCCGAACTGGAAGCGCTCAACCACAAGAAGGCCTTTGCGGTGGCCGGCATTCCGTTCGAAGTGGGCGAGGCCTATGCCAACGCCCGCGCCAACCACGATTCGCAGCGCGACCTGGCCGAAGGCGCGGCGGCGGCGCGGCGCTGGATGGTGGCGTCGCTGGCCGATTTTTCGGCCGGGCTCGAAAGCGCCGACAAGGTGGCCGACGCGATCAAAAACCATGCCCTGGCGCAGACCGAATATTTGCGCACGGTCAACGACTACAACATGAACGTGGCGCAGCTGGCGCGCCTGACGGGCGAACTCTGGTAGGCCGGGTGTCCGCGCCTCGCCCTCGCCCGATTGCCCCCTATTTTCTCGAACAGGAATACCTGATTATGCTGCGCTCATTTTTACTGCCGCTGCTGGCGCTGCTACTGGGGTTCAATGCCCCTGCGGCGCTGGCCGCCGACACCCCGCCCGACGTGCTGGCGCGTACCACCACCCAGGAAGTCATCACCATCCTGAAACAGGACAAGGTGCTTCAGCGAGGCGATCTGACCCGGGTGCATCAACTGGTCGAGGCCAAAATCCTGCCCAACTTCGACTTCAACCGCATGACCCAGCTGGCCCTCGGCAGGCACTGGCCGCGTGCCACGGCCAGGCAGAAACAGGAATTGGTAACCGAATTCCGCAACCTGCTGGTGCGCACCTATTCCAGTTCGCTCACCGCATTCACCGACCAGACGATCGACTTCAAGCCGCTCGCGATGAAGCCGGGCGACACAGATGTGACCGTGCGCTCCGAAATCCGCCAGCCGGGCGGGCAGCCGATTCCCATCAACTACAGCTTTTACAAAACGGCCTTCGGCTGGAAAGTCTACGATGTGACGATCGACGGCGTCAGCCTGATCACCAATTACCGCTCATCCTTCGCCAGCACCATCCGTCAAAGCGGGATAGACGGCCTGATCAAAACCCTGGCGGCCCAGTCGGCCCGCGGTACGGCCGCACCGGCCAACGGCAACGGCTCGTGATTGCCTGTGAGGGAAACTGCTGTCGCATCACCGGTGCGGTGACTGTCGACAGCGTCGGCGGCCTGCTGCGCGAATTGCAGCCGCAGCTTGCCAAGGGGGCCGACACGCTGGATTTCAGCGGGGTGGATGCCGTCGATTCGGCTGCGCTCACCCTCGTCTTCAGTGCCATGCGACAGGCCCGGCAAGCCGGCCGCACGCTGGCCTGCACCGGCTTGCCGGCCAGTTTCACCACCCTGGCCGAGTTGTACGGGGTATCCGAACTGTTGCCTGCATGAGCCAGGCACGTCCCGCGATCCATGTCAGCGGCCTGCGCAAGCGTTTTGGCGCCACCCAGGCGCTCGACGGCGTCTCACTCGACATCCAGCCGGGCGAGTTTTTCGGCCTCCTGGGCCCCAACGGCGCCGGCAAGACCACGCTGATTTCGATCCTGGCCGGGCTGACCCGCGCCGACGCCGGCCACGCCACCGTCATGGGCCACGACGTGGTGCGCGACTACCGGCAGGCGCGCCGCGCGCTCGGCGTGGTGCCGCAGGAACTGGTCTACGATCCATTTTTCAACGTGCGCGAAACCCTGCGCATCCAGTCCGGTTATTTCGGCCTCAAGCACAACGAGGGTTGGATCGACGAGATCATGCACCACCTCGATCTCGCCCAGCATGCCGACAAGGGCACGCAAAGCCTCTCGGGCGGCATGAAGCGCCGCCTGCTGGTGGCGCAGGCGCTGGTGCACAAGCCGCCGGTCATCGTGCTCGACGAACCGACCGCCGGGGTCGATGTCGACCTGCGCCGCTCGCTGTGGGAATTCATCAGCGGCCTCAACCGCGAAGGGCACACCATCCTCCTGACCACGCATTACCTGGAAGAGGCCGAGGCGCTGTGCGGCCGCATCGCCATGCTGAAAAGCGGGCGCGTGGTCGCCTGCGACACCACCCGCAACCTGCTGCAGCTGACCAGCGAGCATTGCGCGCAACTGCGGCTGGACGGCGACGCCGTGCCGGCCACCTGGCAGGCCCGCCTGCAGCACGACGCCGACGGCAGCTGGCGCATCAATTTCAGCGAGTATGCCGAGCTGGAGACCCTGCTCGCCGACCTGCGCGGCGCCGGCATTCGCGTCGCCGAAATGCAGCTGCACGAGCCCGATCTGGAGGATGTCTTCACCGACATCATGAAGCGCGCATGAATTCCAACATGCCGTCATTCCGGCGAATGCCGGAATCCAGTGCTTCATGGGAACTGGACACCGGCCTTCGCCGGTGTGACGAGATTTTGAGGACGCCCGCATGAGCGGACTCTCGGCACTCTTCTACAAGGAAATGCTGCGCTTCTGGAAGGTGGCGGTGCAGACCGTGGTCGCCCCCGTGGTGACCGCGCTCCTCTACCTGCTGATCTTTTCCCACGTGCTGGAAGCGCACGTCGAGGTCTATCCCGGCGTGTCCTATACCAGCTTCCTGGTGCCGGGGCTGGTGATGATGAGCATGCTGCAGAACGCGTTTTCCAACAGCTCGTCCAGCCTGATTCAGTCGAAGATGCAGGGCAACATCGTGTTCGTGCTGCTGCCGCCGCTGTCGTATCTGGAATTCTTCCTGGCCTATCTGGGGGCGGCGGTGATCCGCGGCCTGGCGGTCGGGTTCGGCGTCTGGGCGGTGACCCTGTGGTTCGCCCCATTGCAGCTGCCGCACCTGGGATGGTTGCTGGCGTATGCGCTCCTGGCCTGCGCCATCATGGGTGCGCTCGGCATCGTGGCGGGCATCTGGGCGGAAAAATACGACCAGCTGGCGGCGTTCCAGAACTTCCTCATCCTGCCGCTCACCTTTCTCTCCGGCGTGTTTTACTCGATCCATTCGCTGCCGCCCTTCTGGCAGGGTGTCTCGCACGCGAACCCGGTTTTCTACCTGATCGACGGCTTCCGCTACGCGTTTGTCGGCCACTCCGACACCGATCCCTGGCTCGGCCTGCTGGTCGCCGGCGCCTGCTTTGTGGCAATATCCGCGCTCACCCTGGCGCTGCTGAGAAGCGGCTACAAACTCAGACACTGAAGAGGCATACACGCATGGTTACCCCCGACGACATCAAAGGCTGGATCTCCGAGAAACTGCCGTGCGACCACATCGAACTGGACGGCGACGGCCAGCATTTCCAGGCAGTGATCGTCAGCCCGGCCTTCATCGGCAAGAACATGATCCAGCAGCACCGGCTGGTGTACGACACGCTCGGTTCGCGCATGCATGCCGAGATCCACGCGCTGTCGATGAAGACCTACACACCCGAAGACTGGGCCGCACGCTGAAATGGATGCACTGCTGATCCACGGCGGCAACCCGCTTGACGGCGAAGTGCGCATTTCCGGCGCCAAGAACGCCGCGCTGCCGATCCTGACCGCCAGCCTGCTCGCCGCCGAGCCGCTGCGGCTGGCCAACGTGCCGCACCTCAAGGACATCAGCACCATGCTGGCCCTGCTCGGCCACATGGGTGTGCGCGTCACCCTCGACGACCAGAACCACGTCACCCTCAGCGGCGAATCCATCCCGCACAAGGAAGCGCCCTACGAAATGGTGAAAACCATGCGCGCCGCCATCCTGGTGCTGGGGCCGACGCTGGCGCGCTTCGGCGAAGCGCGTGTCAGCCTGCCCGGCGGCTGCGCCATCGGCTCGCGCCCGGTCGATCTGCACATCAAGGGCCTGCAGGCGATGGGGGCCGAGATCCGCATCGAGCACGGCTACATCCACGCCAAGTGCAAGCGCCTGCAGGGCGCGCGCATCGTGATGGACATGGTGACCGTCACCGGCACCGAAAACCTGATGATGGCCGCCGCTCTGGCCGAAGGTGTTACCGTTCTGGAAAACGCCGCGCGTGAACCCGAAGTGGTCGACCTCGCACGCTGCCTGGTCGCGATGGGCGCCAAAATCGAAGGAGCCGGCAGCGACATCATCACCATCCACGGCGTCGACGCGCTGCATGGCGCCGAGTATTCGGTGATGGCCGACCGCATCGAGACCGGCACCTTCCTGGTCGCCGCCGCCATGACCGGCGGCCGCGTGCGCACCACCCACGCCCAGCCCGATACGCTGGAGGCGGTGATCAGCAAGCTGCGCGAAGCCGGGGTCAGGGTCAGCGTCGGTCCCGACTGGATCGAGGTTGAATCTGACGGCAGGCTGAAATCGGTCGACGTGCGCACCGCGCCGCACCCGGCATTTCCCACCGACATGCAGGCGCAGTTCATGGCGATGAACTGCATCGCCGAAGGCGCCGCCAGCGTCACCGAAACCATTTTCGAAAACCGCTTCATGCACGTGCAGGAACTGCGCCGCCTCGGCGCCAACATCGAGGTGTCCGGCCATACCGCCCTGGTGCGCGGTGTGCCGCGGCTGGACGGCGCCATCGTCATGGCCACCGATCTCCGCGCCTCCGCCTGCCTGGTGCTGGCCGGCCTGGTCGCGGCGGGCGAGACTACCATCGAGCGCATCTACCACCTCGACCGCGGCTACGAACGCCTTGAGGAAAAATTCACCCAGCTGGGCGCACGCATCCGGCGCGCGCACTGAAGCCATGCAGACGCCGTCATTGCGAGCAACGCGAAGCAATCCGGAATGCCGGCGGGATCGAAGTACCCTGCCACTGCGGGCCATGGCAGGGGAGGGCATCCATCAATGCGCCTGACCGACCATCAGGCCAGGGCCATCACGCAGCTTGCGCATGAAATCGCGGGGGAGCGGGCTCAGGTACGGGTTTTTGGCTCAAGGCTGGACGATGACGCACGCGGCAGCGATCTTGACCTCATGCTTGAATTGCCCGGGCCGGCGGCCAACCCTGCGCTTCTGGCAGCCCGGTTTTCTGCTAGAGTCTCCCGCCTGATGCAAGGCCGCAAAGTGGATGTTCTACTTGCCGCCCCCAACCTCAAGCGCTTGTCCATCCATGACATCGCTTTCAAGGAAGGGAAGGTTCTATGACGATCGATCCAAAGATTGCGCTACGTCTGCAATTCCTGATGCGCGTGGTGCGTAAGGAATGCCAACACCTCACAAGCACAGACCAGCGTATTTTTGGCGACCCCTTCACCACGCAACGTGCCGGCCAACTCGAACCGATCCGGATCTGGCGGAGCGGGTAGAAGCCTTTGTGGGTCGATTCGGACGCTTGCAGGACACCATCGGCGACAAGCTGTTGCCTGTGCTGCTGGTTGCGCTGGGTGAAACGCCGGCTGCAGCCATCGATAACCTGGACAGGGCCGAACGTCTGGGACTGATTGTCTCGGTCGACGAGTGGATGACCCTGCGCAAGCTCAGAAACCAGATGGTGCATGAATACGTGGAAGACCTGGTAGTGCTTGCCAGCGCATTGCAGACGGGGCACGACTTTGTTCCGGTGCTCACCAGCGCAGCCCATAAGTTGATAGCGGAAATCGAGCGGCGCGGCTGGGCCTGATCAGTTAAGGAAGCCTTGAACAAGTCCACAATCGTCATTCCGGCGGAAGCCGGAATCCAGTTAAATCAAGCACCTGGACCCCGGCTTCCGCCGGGGTGACAACTTGTTCAGGGCTTCCCTAGTCGCGATGGATAATCCAGGTTGAATAATTGCAATACCTGACACCAACCAATATGACCTACACCGGAATCACCCTCGCCCTGTCCAAGGGCCGAATCTTTGAAGAAACCCTGCCGCTGCTGGCGGCGGCAGGCATCACGCCGTCCGAGAACCCCGAGTCCTCGCGCAAGCTCATCATCGGCACCAACCGCGCCGACGTGCGGCTCATCATCGTGCGCGCCAGCGACGTACCCACCTACGTCCAATACGGCGCCGCCGACCTCGGCATCGCCGGCAAGGATGTGCTCAACGAACACGGCGGCAACGGCCTCTATCAGCCGCTCGACCTGCGGATCGCAAGCTGCCGCATGATGGTCGCCGTGCGCGAAGGCTATGACTACGCCGGCAACGTGAAGCAGGGCGCGCGCATCCGCGTTGCCACCAAATACGTCAACGCCGCACGCGACCACTTCGCGTCCAAGGGCGTGCACATCGACCTCATCAAGCTCTACGGCTCGATGGAGCTCGCTCCCCTGGTCGGCCTGTCCGACGTCATCGTCGATCTCGTCTCCACCGGCGGCACCCTCAAGGCCAACGGCCTGGTCGCGGTGGAACACATCAGCGACATCAGTTCGCGCCTGGTGGTGAATCAGGCTGCGCTCAAGCTCAAGCGCGGGTTGGTCCAGCCCGTGATCGATGGCTTCTTGTCGGCGGTCGGCGCACGCGACGCTGCGTAGCGGCCTCAATATAATTATGGCTATAATGGCCAAATGAAAACCGCTTCAATATCCACTACCAAAAATCAGTTGAGCGCGCTGATTGAACAAGTGCGTCACGGCGAGACCATCCTCATTACCGACCACGACCGGCCGGTCGCCCGGCTCATCCCGGTCGTGAGTGAAAACGGCCAATCGGACGAGCTTGCGCTTCTGGAGCGCAAAGGCATCCTGCGGCGAGGCCATGGAACGGCCTGTCGTTTGGCGCCGCCCTCCGTACCACAGCAGCATGCCAGCGCACTTCAGGCTTTGCTGGAAGAACGTGAGTCGGGACGGTGAAATTCTGGGATAGCTCTGCAATCCTGCCGTTGCTGGTTGAAGAAGCGAGCACGCCCTCGGCACTCGGCTATTACGAAAACAACCCGGAAATCGTTGCCTGGTGGGGAACCCCGGTCGAGTGCGCTTCCGCCCTGGCAAGACTCGAACGCGAAGCCAGGCTCGATTCGACAGAAATCACGCTGGCGCTGGGTCAATTGGCAGCGCTGCAGGCAGCCTGGCATGAAGTGCAACCCCTGGACAGCGTGCGCCAAGTCGCTCAACGCCTGCTGCGGCTTCACCCTTTGCGTGGCGCCGATTCACTGCAATTGGCAGCAGCGCTGCTTGTCTGCGAGCATCGACCGAAAGGTTGGCAATTCGTATGCCTGGATGCGCGCTTGAGTCTGGCAGCCGAGCGCGAAGGCTTTATGGTCATCCGAAATTTTGCGGATTGAACGAGGGGCCGTGATTTGCTGAAGAAATTGAGCCGGATTTGGTTGTGCTCATCAATGGGCGGTGCAATCCATCGAAAAATTCCAGCTGTTCAGGGTGTTCAATTGTGTTAGACCAGTTGGAAGAAAACAAGAAACTGTATAGCTTCGATCTGTTCGATACGCTGATTTATCGCCCGCTGAAGAGACCTTTCCATGTGTTTGACCTGGTCGAATGCACGGGTGTGGTCGATTATCGTTTTCCAGGCTTTGGTTTTTTGGGCTTTCGGCGCTGGCGTGTGATGGCGGAGCGTGTCGCAAGGAAGCTCAGTAAAAAAGAAGATATTTCCATATGGCAAATTTACCGGGTATTGGGTTGGGTCGTTCTGAATCCGGCCAGGGTGCTCAAGCAGGAACTCGCCCTTGAGCGTGCCCTTCTAAAGCCGATTCCGGAAAATGTTCGTGTTGTCGCATCGCTGGTCGATCAGGGTAAACAGTGCTGCATTGTTACGGATATGTACTTGCCCCTCTGGTTCTTGCGAAAAATCGTTCAAGAACATGTGGCGCACGGCATCAATATTTTTGCATCGTCAAGTTTTGGGGTAACAAAACATAGCGGCAACCTGTACAAGCTGGTCGCTGAACATTACGGCCTTGATTTTTCGGAAATCCAGCATGTTGGCGATAATCACCATTCGGATTGCATCGTTCCAGAGCGGCTGGGAATGGCGGTGAATAAAATGCCTGACCGCTCGGTTAGGGATGGTTCCAGCAGCATATTCGAATACTTCGCGCCCCATGATGATTTTCAAAATAATACATTAGCAAAACTTGGATATTCCCTGGTTGGGCCAGCCTGTGTGGCCTTTGCAAAGTTCATCAAGGATGATGTCGAGCACAGGGGGATCGACAAGGTTTTCTTTTGCGCGCGAGATACGTATCTTATCAAGGAGGCGTTTGACCAACTCGCCCCTGAGTCGACAAGTTGTTATTTGAGATTGTCGAGACGTGCCTTGTATGTGCCTGCATTTTCATGCCATAAAAATATAGAGCGCCTGTTTGAGCGGCGCATTTCCGGGCGAGAGTTCTTTGAGCGGATTGATGTTGTACCGCCTGAGAGCCTGGTTGACCTTGATCCATGCAAAAACAAACCACTTTTCATGCAGGCGCTTAAGGAAAGTGATTTTTTCCAGCGCTCGGAGGAAGACGCGACTGTTCTGCTTGATTACCTTGAAAATCAGGATTTTGCCGGTAATGTGGCTTTGGTCGATCTTGGCTGGAGGGGAACATTGCAGGAATCCCTGAAATCGGTCGTTGGAAAACAGTGCAAAATGACCGGATATTATTTCGGCAGCATTGTCGGGTCGGAAGACATGCATGGATTCTATTTTGATGATTGTGCGCCACGGAGGCGGTTTTCAAGAATTTTTCAGGCGCTTCCCATTTTTGAGTTCTTGTTTACAGAGCCTGTGCGAAGCTTGAAGCGTATTTGCCATGACAATGGTGAGTTCTGCTATGAGTATGTTGATGATGAGCAGCAGAAACAAATTGAGTTGAGGCAGGAAATTGCGAAAGGATGCAGGCAATTTATTGAAGACTATGGAAGAGTGGCAAACATTCTGCATTGCGACAGCAGGCTTTATCTCAGGTCTCTCGATGTTTTACTCGATCGCTATCTGATCAAGCCAGACGCTGAAATTATTGAGGCCTTTAATGGTGTTGGGCATGCTGAGGGCTTTGGCGGCAGCAAATACGCACAGATCGTCAATAAGGAGGCGTTCACATTTTCGGGCTACAGAAACTCCTATTGGCGTGCTGCGTATGTTTTTACCGCCAAGGGGTTCATGGGTTTTCTGGGCCGGCGATTGCATTCCGTGGTTTATTCGCCAATGATGGTGGGCCTTATATACAAAAGGCATACCCTGGCGCTGAAGACGTGGCGACTGAAGCGCGGTAGAGCCTGATTCGCAACGTCATACCAAGGGTGCGCTGAACTGTTCTCCCGGGTCCACAAGAATGGTTGCCGCGTGGAGGCATTGCAGCCGGAGGCTGAGAAATGAAAACCCTTGCCATTATTTCTATCCAGGCTTTTTCGCTGGTCAACTTTCGCGGACCGTTGATTCAGGCGCTGGTAGCAACCGGAACGCGTGTTTATGCCTTGGCGCCGGACTACAGCGATGAACTTCGGCAACAGGTTAAGGCGCTGGGTGCAGAGCCTGTTGATTATGATTTTTCCCGCACGGGGATGAACCCCTTGCGTGATGCCTTCGACGCGCTCAAGCTGGCCCTTGTGCTGCGCCGCTTGCGGCCAGATGTGACCTTGGGATACTTCATTAAACCCGTGGTTTTTGGCACCCTGGCGGCCTGGTTGGCGCGGGTTCCGCAACGGGTGACGATGATTGAAGGCTTGGGCTATGTCTTTACCGAAAATGGCGAGGCCTGGTCACGCAAGCGTCGATTGCTGCGTGCCGGCGTATCGTGGCTGTATCGTTTGGCACTGTCTCGGGCGTATAGGGTTATTTTTCTAAACAAGGACGATCTTGCAGAGTTTGTGCATGGTGGTTTGGTTGACCCGGCCAAGGTTAGCTGCCTGGGTGGAATAGGCATTGATTTGAACGAATGGTCGGAATCCCCGCCTTGTACCCAGCCCATTACCTTTTTGCTGGCTGCACGCCTGTTGCGCGAAAAAGGTATTGTCCAGTACGCCGACGCAGCAAGATTGGTAAAGGCCCAATACCCGGCGGTGCGCTTTGTGTTGCTGGGAGGGCTGGACCCCAATCCCGGCAGCCTGCAACGCGCCGAAGTGCAAGCCTGGGTCGATGAAAACCTGCTGGAATGGCCCGGCCATGTGCCGGTGCAGCCCTGGCTGGCGCAGACCAGCGTGTATGTGTTGCCGTCTTACTACCGGGAGGGCGTGCCCCGCAGCACCCAAGAGGCCATGGCCATGGGACGCGCGGTGATTACCACCGATGCGTTTGGCTGCCGCGAAACGGTGGATGATGGTGTCAACGGTTTTTTGGTGCCAGTACGTGATGCGACTGCTTTGGCGGCTGCCATGCTGCGCTTTATAGAGACCCCTGATCTGATCAAAACCATGGGGCATCAGAGCAGATTGCTGGCGGAGGCGCGTTTTGATGTGCACGTGGTCAATGCCAGGTTGCTTGAGGTGTTGGAGCTGCGATGAATACGGGCCTACCCAAAGTGCTTGTCACCGGCGCGGCCGGGTTTGTGGGCCGCGCGTTGGTTTCTGAGTTGCTGATCAAAGGCTATCAAGTAAAGGCGCTTGTTCGTAAGGTTTGTGGGGACTTGCCTGTTGAGGCTGGACAGGTGGTGGGGGATTTGACGGCATTGGTTGATGGCGATTCTTCAGCTTTTCCCCGGGATGATCATGTGGGTCTGGGCGGCAGCATGTTTGCGGGTGTGGATGTTGTTGTCCACCTGGCTGCGCGGGTACACGTGATGGACGACACGGATCAAAATCCACTGGCCTTGTATCGGGCAACCAATCTTGACGCCACCCTCAATCTTGCCCGCCAGGCGGCCGATGCCGGGGCGAGACGCTTCGTCTTTATCAGCACGATCAAGGTCAACGGCGAAGGGCGCGATACCGCTTATCGTGAAACCGACGTGCCTGCGCCTGCGGATGCGTATGCGATTTCAAAATGGGAGGCCGAGCAGGGCTTGCAGCGGATTGCTGCGGATACCGGACTTGAGGTCGTCATCCTGCGCCCACCGCTGGTGTATGGACCGGGGGTGAAGGCGAATTTTTTGCGGCTGATGCAGCTGATTCAAAAGGGCTGGCCGCTGCCGCTGGGGGCGATTCGCAATCGCCGCAGCCTGTTGTATCTGGGGAATTTTGTCGATGCGATCCGGCTGTGCGTCGAGCACCCGGCCGCCGCGGGGCAGACTTTTCTGTTGGATGATGGCGAGGCGGTTTCGACACCCGCCCTGATTCGCGCAGTGGCGCATGCCATGGGCCGAACTGCGCGTCTGCCGGCGGTTCCAGTGAGGGGGATCGAATTTGCCGGCGTACTTTTGGGAAAACGCGCCGCCGTAGCTCGTCTGACGGGTTCGTTGTGGGTGGACAGTTCGTTGATCCGGTCGCAGCTGAACTGGACGCCTCCGTATTCAATGGAAGCAGGTCTGGCGGCAACGGTGGCTTTTTCACAATGAACGGGCTTGCCGTCATGTCCGCCTTCATCGTCTGCTGGATGGTGCTGGCCTGGCTTCTGCAACACCGCCGCCTGCCGATGGACCACCCCAATGAACGCTCGCTGCATGTGACGCCGACGCCGCGCATCGGCGGGCTGGGCATCGTGGCCGGGGTGGGTGTCGCCAGCCTGTGGCTGGCTGACGCGGTTCTGCTGCCAGCGATGCTGGCAGCGTTTGCCCTGGCTGCGCTGTCGCTGCTGGACGATGTGCGGAGCCTGTCGATGGCGGCGCGCCTGCTGGCGCATTTTATTGCGGCCGTGGCATGCCTGCTGGCGCTGGGCTTGACCGGCTGGGCGCTGGTCGGGGCGACCCTGGCCGTGGTCTGGATGACCAACCTGTACAACTTCATGGACGGCACGGACGGGTTGGCGGGCGGCATGGCCGCAATCGGTTTCGGCGCGCTGGCGCTGGCGGCAATGCTGGGCGATGCGCCGTGGCTGGCCGCGTTTTGCGCGGCGATTGCGGCGTCAGCTTTGGCGTTCCTGCGCTTCAACTTCCCGCCCGCGCGGGTGTTCATGGGCGATGCGGGGTCGATTCCGCTGGGGTTCCTGGCGGCGTCATTGGGCATTGCGGGTGCGATGCAGCACGTGTGGCCGTTGCTGTTCCCGCTGCTGGTGTTCTCGCCGTTTATCGTCGATGCCAGCGTGACGCTCATCCGGCGCGCGCTGCGCGGAGAAAGCGTCTGGCGGGCGCACCGTTCGCATTATTATCAGCGGGTGGTGCTGCTCGGTGCGTCGCATCGCCAGCTTGCCCTGGCGGCCTATGCGCTGATGCTGGCCGCCGCCGCGCTGGCCTTCGCGCTGCTGCGTAATATCCAATACACCGCATGGTTGCTTATACTGTCGGCCGCTATATATCTCCTGATCTTTCTGGCCATCGATTGGCGCTGGCACCGTATTTCAAATGAATCTTAGTTCCCGCACCGTCGGCATCATCCTGCATGACATTCTGGCTGCGTGCTTTGCCTGGATGGGGGCGTACTGGCTGCGCTTCAATCTGGATATGCCCGCCGAGTTCCAGGCGGCGGCGCTGACCACGCTGGTTTGGGTGGTGCCGCTGCAGGCTGTGGCATTCTGGCGCTTCGGCCTGTATCGCGGCATCTGGCGTTTTGCCAGCCTGCCCGACCTCAAGCGCATTGTGCTGGCCATCGGCCTGGCGGCACTGCTGATTCCGCTGGTGTTGATCCTGTTCGGTGTCAGTGCGGCAGTACCGCGTTCAGTGCTGATTCTCGACCCGCTGTTGCTGGTGATCCTGATGGGTGGCAGTCGCATGGCGTATCGGGCCTGGAAAGAGCATCGCCTGGCCAGTGTCTTGCACCCGGACAGCAAGCCGGTGCTGGTGGCCGGCGCCGGATCGGCGGCGGATTTCCTGCTGCGCGAACTGGCACGCAATCCGTCCGGGTTTCATGTGGTGGGTCTGCTGGACGACAGCCGTGACAAGCAGGGGCGGCTGGTGCAGGGGATTCCGGTGTTGGGAACGCTGGACGATGTCGCGGCCTATGCACAAAGTATGGGCGTCGATGATGTGGTGCTGGCACTGCCGTCGATCGCGCACGAAGTGCGCAAGCGCATTACCCAGATATGCGCCGAAGCCGGGCTGAATGTACTGACCGTGCCCTCGCTCGAAGACCTGGTGGCAGGTCGGATATCGGTGTCAAGTTTGCGCCCGATCGAACTTGACGACTTGCTGGGGCGCGACCCGGTGGAACTGGATGACAGCGGCCTGCACCAGTTATTGACCGGCCAGGTGGTGATGGTGACTGGCGCAGGTGGTTCGATCGGTTCGGAGCTGTGCCGCCAGATTGTGCGTTTTGATCCTGCGAGACTTGTATTGTTCGAGCAGTCGGAACTGGCGCTGTATGCGATGGAGGAGGAGTTGTCGACCCGTTTCCATGGCTTGCAGATTGCGCCGGTGATCGGCGATGTGAAGGACGCAGTCTGGGTGAATCAGGTGATGGCCGGGCATCGACCTGCCGTGGTGTTCCACTCGGCGGCTTACAAGCACGTACCCTTGATGGAGGGCTGTAACGCCTGGGAGGCGGTGCGCAACAACGTGCTGGGCACCCAGGTTGTCGCGGCGGCGGCGCAGGCGCATGGGGTGGGCAAGTTTGTGATGATCTCCACCGACAAGGCGGTCAACCCGACCAATGTCATGGGTGCGACCAAGCGGCTCGCCGAGATGACCTGCCAGGCGATGCAAAAGCCGAGCGGCACGCGCTTCGTGTCGGTGCGCTTCGGCAACGTGCTCGGCTCGTCCGGCAGCGTGATTCCCAAGTTCCAGAAACAGATCGAAGCGGGCGGGCCGGTGACGGTGACGCATCCCGAGATCACGCGCTTTTTCATGTCGATTTCCGAGGCTGCGCAACTGGTGCTGCAGGCGGGCCTGATGGGCGAGGGCGGCGAGATTTTCGTGCTCGACATGGGCGAGCCGGTGAAAATCGCCGAGCTGGCCAGACTCATGATTCGCCTGTCCGGCGCGGACGAAGACCGCATCCGCATCGAATACACCGGCCTGCGACCCGGCGAAAAACTGTATGAGGAACTGCTCGCCGACGACGAGTCTACGCTGCCGACGCCGCACCCGAAGTTGCGGGTGGCGAAGGCGCGGGCAGCCGATGCCGGCTGGTACGCCGAGTGCCTGACCTGGCTGGCGCATCCCGACACCTACGATGAAGCGGCGGTCAAGCGCCAGTTGAAGACCTGGGTGCCGGAATATCAGCCTGAAACGAAATCGTCGTAAAAACCATGCATCGATTGATCCGGCAAGTTGGTTTCAATTCCTTATGCGCGAAGCCTGTCGAAAGGTGAGTTTGATATCAAGATTTTCCATCCCGCCGTTGGCCTGGTTTGGCCAGCGCAGGGCCGAATTGCTCATTCTTCTCTTTGTCTTGCTGCTGCCATTTGGTGAGGCCAGTCATTTGCCTGTTGCAATGCTTGTCCTCTTGGGCATTCACGACATCCGGCGGAACGGATTCATCATTAATTTCGATTCAAGGATTTTTTTAGGGATCGCCCTTACGCTTATTGTGCCCTTGCTTATGTCCGCCATGGGCGCCTATGACATAAGCAAAACGCTACAAACCACACTGGTCTTTACCCTGTACTCAATTGCGGGTGTTTATGTGGTCAGGCAATTCCAAGATCGAGCGGATATTGATCTTGTGCTTTATGGGATTTCTGGGATCCTGCTGTTCTGGACAGCCGATGCACTTCTGCAATATTTCCATGGAACGAATGTTTTTGGCTGGACAGGCTATAGCGAAGGCATAACGGGGATCTATGACCGCAAACTTTGGATAGGCTATACGTTTGCACACCTGGCGCCATTCTTGTTCGAATCCCTGCGTCGGTGGGCTGCCAAACCTGGATTTAAATGGTCCTGGCTGCTGGCCATTCCATTCATCATGGTCGTGATGCTCTCGGGCCGGCGTGCAGCTTGGGTGACGTTGGGTCTTGTCGCATCAATTTACCTGATATGGCTGATTCGCCATGGTGATATTAAGTTGCGGCATGCCTTGATTGGCGTCGTCGCATTTTTCATTGCGATTGGTGCAGCCGTTGCCATTTCGCCTGACTTGCAACTTCGCGTTCAGACCTCAATGTATGTGTTCAGCGGCACCTGGGATACGGTCAATGCAGCAGGCGCAAATCGGCTTGAAGTCTGGAAAGGCGCCTGGATGTTGTACAAGGAGTCACCCTTGACCGGTGTTGGCGTCAATGCCTATGATCCGTTGGTTTTTGAGCGGGGCTACACGGCTTCAAAATATGGTCACACCCACCTCTATGGGCTTGATGTGCTTTTAAGCACAGGGGTCATCGGATTCGTCGCCTTTATGGCTGCTTTTTTCTATCTGTGTTTCAAGCTGGTGCAGTCTGTTAAATGGGCGCTTCCCACGCTCCCGGCTTGGCTTGCAGCTGTATCGATCATGTTCCCGCTCAATGCGCACTGGAGTTTTTACGCGCCAAGGCCGGCATCATTGCTTTGGATGCTGCTTATCTTGGCGTTTGCAATTTCTGCCCAACGAAATTCCATCAAGACTTAGGATCAAATTCTGATGGTTGAGAGTGGATATCCACTTGTAAATTTACTGCTAAATATCTACTTCATACGGATTGGAAACTCATAATGTTAAGAAAGATTGCGCGCGCTTTGGGTTACTCATTGCAAAAATTAAGAAGGGCCGATGCAGAAGAAGATATTCATTACATGGCATTCAAGTTAACGAAGCCAACGCTAATTTTGGATTGTGGAGCCAATCAGGGTGCTTTTTATAAAGCGTGCCGCAACGTTGGGTATAAAGGGAAAATATGGTGTTTCGAACCCAATGTAAAGTGTGTTGAAAACCTGAATGCTATGGCAGGCAGCGATGGAAATATGCGTGTTTTCCCACTCGGTACGGGTGATGCCGACTCCACTACCACACTTCAAGTTGCTGGCGAGGACGGAAATATGGGGTCATTGCTTCCACAGCAACCCTGGATGACTGACAGATTCAAGAGTGCATGGGTTCGTGATCAGTATGAAGTGAATGTCCGAAGACTGGACCGGGTGCTTGATGAAGAGAGGGTGCCGGAAGACGAGCGTATCTTCATGAAGATAGACACTCAAGGATTTGATCGCGCAACTTTTTTGGGGATGGGAGACAGGATTGCGCAAGTGATTGGCATAAAGGCTGAATTTTCAGTGCAGACTATTTATCAAGGTGCGCCGTTGCATTGGGAAATGTTGGATGTGTTGCGGGAATATGGCTTTGAGCCATTCTGGTTTTCCACTGTCAGTCGTGGGTTTGATGGTCGTATTATTGAATACGATGCTTATTTTGTGAAAGTGGATGAGAACGTTAACTGATTCAGATGGCGAAGTGAAATGGCGCAGATCTCCCTTGCAATACTGACCTGGAAGGCGCCCAAGACGCTCCTGCACACATTACAGAACCTTGAACCCATCCTGGATTTCTTCGACGAAAAAATCATCGTCTGTCAGGAAAACGATCCTGATGAAATTGCGCTTGCCCGCGAGTTTGGGTTCAAGGCCGTTGTCCTCGAAACCAATGTCGGGATTCAAAATGGCATGAAATTGGCATTCGAGTCGTGCACCAACGAGTTGGTGCTGTTTCTGGAAAACGATCTCGTGTTGAAAGCGGGCCGGGAAGCAGCAGAAGAAATTCTGACCGCGATCGGCACTGAACTGGCTGAAGGCAGGGCCGAATTTGCAAAGCTCAGATATTTGCCGGAAAGCCGCAAGATGAATTTCCGCCGCTATTGGCGCTTGTCGAATGGTCGTCCTCAAAGACGGCTGCTGGGTTACCTGAGATATGGCGTGGCGAACAGCATGGCGGCTGACACGCTTCATTTCGACATTTCACCTGGGCTTGCCTCCCGCCACCTTGTCGATCTTGGTGGGGGGATCTATCAAACGTCTTCCCGATACAGCAAATGGGAAAACCTGGCAGTATTTGCCAGAAGATCGTTTTTTCTCGATGTGCTCATCCCGTTCGCGGAAACGCATCCGACAAGCAGAACGGTCAATGGCTACCCGGACCTGGAACACCGGATAAACTCAAAAAAGAATAAATCCTGGTGGCGAGGCAAGAATTTCAAGCTGCTCATCGCAAAACCCGGCTTGTTTGGCCATCGTCGGCTGGATCGGTGGGCCGGTGACGATAAATGGTTGACTGCCGACCCTGCCGACGATGGCGGACCCGTTGAACGGATTGATTACCCTGAAGGCAGGAAAACGTGACCGGAATGGCTCTGCCCCCGATACGCGTCAAATTTCTCAGCCGCCTCGATCCTCGTGAGTGGCTGCGCTATTTTCCGCGCGAGGATGGGCGGTGGGAGGGGTGCGAATTTATCTTCGCCCGCGACGCACGCGACTATGACTGGCTGGTCGTGTACGACGACATCCCGGCGGCAGCCGGACAATCCCGCAACTCCGCCGGCGAAGAAATCGCCTGCCCCCGCGAAAACACCCTTCTGGTTACGACTGAGCCTGCATCGATCAAGACCTACGGCCGTGGGTTTGCCGCGCAATTCGGCCATGTTCTCACCAGCCAGCCGGCCTGGGCTTTGCCGCATACTGACCGGCATTTTCAGCAGGCGGCGAACCATTGGTTCTTCGGCAGCGGAAATGGGCATTGGCTGAGCCGCACTGATCTCGTTCAGGGGCCTGCTCTCGAGGACAAAACCCAAGCCATCTCCGTCGTCTATTCTCCTAAACGCCAGTGGCATACCCTGCATGCCCGGCGTTTCAGGTTCATTGAGGCGATGCGTAGCTTGTTGCCGGAAATAATTGTTTTTGGGCGTGGTGCCCGGCCAATGGACGACAAGGCGGAAGCGCTCGCGCCCTTTCGCTACCATCTTGCAGTGGAAAATCACATCGGACTGCATCACCTCACCGAGAAGCTGACAGACGCCTTCCTGGGGCGATGCCTGCCGTTCTATGCCGGGGCGCCGAACGCTGCGGAATACTTTCCTGCCGATAGCTTTATCCCCATCGATATTCGCGACCCGGTCGCTGCGGCACGGGTAATTCGCGAAGCCATACGGGAAGACGCCTGGACAAAGCGCTTGCCGGCAATCGAAGAAGCGCGCCGCCGCGTTCTTGAGGAACAACACCTTTTCGCGGTGTTGTGCCGGCTCATTTCGGACAGCAAAACGAGCAACACCTGCCTGCATGAAAACGATGGGTCGATCCTTGGTCGCCATGCCTGGCGGAAACAGCACAAGATCGGTGGCGTGGCGCATGTGCTGGAAAAACTATACGTTCGCGGCCGATCGCTCTTCGGAAAGCGTGTTGCGTGATTGCGGGACGATTGGACATGGCCCGCGCTGCCGAAAAAATTCTTGTCATCAAGCTTGGCGCATTTGGCGATGTCGTCCAGGCTGACGGCGCCTTGCGCGATATCCGTGCGTTTCATCATGATGCCGAAATCACCCTGCTGACGACTCCGCCGTTTCGCAAGCTGATGAGCCGGTGTCCGCACGTCGATCATGTACTTACGGATTCGAGGGCACCATTCTGGAAGGCAGGCGAATGGATCCGCCTTGGCCGGATATTTCGGGGTGGGCAGTTCACAAGGGTTTACGATCTGCAGAAGCAGGACCGGACCGAGTTGTATCGAAAACTGTTCTTTCGCAATGTTTCCTGGAGCGGCAGGCAACCCGGCCCGCGGCCACCATCGGCGCTGGAAGGGTTCCTCTCCCAGCTGGAAAGTGCCGGTATTGCTCCCCAACACTGCTTGATGCCGGATGTTTCCTGGATGGCGGACGATATGAGCGAATTTCTCCAACAGGAAGGGGTGCGCAAGCCTTATGTCGTACTCATTCCCGGGTGTTCTGCGCGGCATCCCCACAAGCGCTGGCCATACTATGGGCAGCTGGCTGCGGCATTGATCGAGCGTGGTTATGAAGTTGTTACTGCGCCGGGGCCGGACGAAATCGAACTGGCCAGGCGCATTCCGGGGCATACGCTGCTAGGCCCCAACGGTTTCCTGAACTGGTTCGAGCTCGCCGGCGTGTTGAAGGGGGCTTGTTACGTCGTCGGCAACGACACCGGCCCGAGCCATGTTGCGTCCTGCCTCGGCAAGCCCGGTCTGGCGCTTTTCGGGGCGCACACATCGGCGGCGCGCACCGGTATCTGCCGGGGAGCGTTTCACGCAATCGAGGTGCCGGACCTTGCCGGCCTTACGGTCGAGACCGTGCTTGCGGCGGTCATGCCCAAGCTGCCTCCTGCTCAGGAAAATTCGGTATAAGACTTTTCTTCGACGATGCTGGAGCCGCACAGCTCGTTGATTGATTTCTTGATCGCCGCGCGTTTGTCGTTCTGAATGTACACAGAACGCGCCAGTTCGATGAATTTCGTTCCAAAATCACGTGCTGCCTCACATGCGCGGATATCGTCCTCGATAACCCAAAGTTTTTCATTAACCATGCGTAACGCTTCTTCCAGTCGATCAAGTTCAACTGACTGACTGAGGTTCTCGGCACGGGCATGGCTTAGCACGTCCAATTCATGTTTCACATTTCCGAGTTTGGCGGGATCGGTCATGCGCGCGGCCTTGATTCTAAGTATGGTGATTTTGTCGATCAGTTCACCTGCTCCAACCTCGATCATCAACGAACCTTTTGTCGTGCTGGACATTGCGTTTTCCTTTTAAGTTAAGTGAGTGAACAGACTGCCGCTGTGCGTGCCTGTTATTGGTTCGTATCCTGTCTGCGCGGCGTGCACATCAGTTGCGCGTACAGCGCCAGCGTCTGATCCAGCATGGCCTGCAGCGGGAAAGATTCACCGGCTGGAACCGGTTCCGGGTCTTTCACCAGTTGTGCGATGCGCCGGCAGATTTCATCGAGGCAATCGAGCGGCAGCAAGCCGGCAGGATAAATCGTCCGCAGGATTTCGCCCACGCCGCCGTGGTCGTAGCCCGCCGTGGGCACGCCGAGCCGCAGCGCCTCCAGCGTGGTGCGGCCAAACGATTCCGGCTGGGTGGAGAGCGACAGCACCAGGCTGGAAATCGCCAGGATGTTTTTCAGGTCGTCGCGCTGGCCGGTAAAGCTGACGTCGGCTTCAAGCCCCATGCTGCGCACGCGGTAGCGCAGCTTTTGCAGATAGCGCTGCTTGGATGCCGACGCGCCGCCGACGATGAGGCCGTGCACCGGCAGCCCGCGCCGTTTCAGCCGCGCGATCAGCTCGATGAAGTCTTCATGGCCCTTGAGCCGGGTGATGCGGCCGGGAAGGGTGACCAGTTGCTTGTCCGCGGCGCGCGGAAACTGCGCAAAGAACGCCTGCTGCCAGACCGGGTCGGGTTTCCAGCCGTGCGGATAGGCTTGCCCATCGACGCCGCGATGGATCACCTGAATGCGCCATGGCGGGGTGTCGGGATATTCGCGCAGGATATAGTCGCGCACGGTGTTGGACACCGCGATCACGGCTTCGCCCCGCGTCATGATGCGGCTGTAGCGGTTGACGCCATACATGCCGTGCACCGTGGTGACGAAACGCGGTCGCGTCGCCGGGTTCATGCCGCGCCAGGCCAGATACGCAATCCAGGCCGGCACACGCGAACGCGCATGGAGGATGTCGACTTTTTGCTCGAGCAGAAACTTGCGCAGCTTGCCGACGAGCAGCAGCGTTTTGAACGATTTTTCTCCGATCGGCCAGGCGAAGTGCTCGGCACCCGAGGCAACCAGCGGCGCCACCTGCCGCCCGCCGGCCGACATCACCAGCGCGCGGTGGCCGTGCTCGACCAGCGCCTGCGCCACTTCGAGCGTTCCGCGTTCTACCCCGCCGGATTCCAGCGCGGGCAATAGTTGCAGGACGGTCAGTTTGCGGGCGGCGGCCATGTGCGATTAACGATGTGCAATGCCGGCTTTATTTGATGCCGACCAAAAAGGCCGCTGGCGGGAGGATGGGGATTCCGCGCCATGGATGCATGTTTGTTAAATGTGGATCACTGGAGACGATCAGCTCGGCCATCGCTGTTTCAGCCAGCGCAAGAAACATGTTGTCTTTGGGGTCCGGGCAGTCGGTCACGATGACCGACACATTGACCATCGTTGCCTGCTCACGAAAACCTTTTAAAAAAACCTCGCGCTGGGCCTTGGGGGCATAGCGATCGAATTTGGATCGGCCCAATACCCGTTCCAGTTCCGCCAGCGTCTCCTGGCTTACGCAGACATCGAAATCCAGAAAGGATTTTTCCAGGGCCAGGGCCGGGATGGAATCCGGGCGGATTGCCGCACTGACCAGAATGCCCGTGTCCAGAATCACCCACCTAGGGAACCGCTGATTAATTCGATATGACGTCATTGCGAGCGCAGCGAAGCAATCCAGTGCATTGATTAAACGGGCATTTCTGGATTGCCACGTCGCTGCGCTCCTCGCAATGACGAATTAATCAGCGGTTCCCTAGCGAAGCTCATGGACCAGGCGGTTGATATCGTCGTCGGTCAGCGATGCGGCGTCAGGCAGGGGAGCGGAGTGTTGCTTGTAGCTTGAATACCACCGGACGGCATCTTCGCGGCGCTTGCGGACGTCCTGCAGTTCCTTGAGGTCGTGCCCGGAAACCACATAGGCAACAGTGCGGCCGCGGCGCGTGATTTCGATCGGTTCGCGTTGCGCCCGATCTATCAACTCGCCAAATCGGCTCTGGGCTTCAACTGAAGTCACGGCAATCATGGTATTCCCCTTGGGGTGGCCAATATAGCCAATATGGCCAATATACAGAGTCGGCCGGCGCTTGTCATCGCTTGGGCGCTGCCTTGGTTTGAGGCGCCTTGAACCCAGATTATCCATTGCCGATTTAAAGCTTGTAGGGTGCGCCATGCGCACCGATTCTTGCTCCATGGTGCGCATGGCGCACCCTACTGAACGCCTCACAAGTCCAATGGGCAATCGGGGCTAAACCAGCGTTGCACGATGCTTTGTGCGCAGCGGTCGGCCTCGGCTAGCGGGTGCGTGTTGGGCAGCAATTGATCGTTCGCGCACCAGTTTGCGAAGCGGGTGATGCGCTGTGCATCGGCGAGCTGGGCAATCGCATGGCCGACGCGGCTTTTCGGGTTGGCCGGCAGGTCGAATACGCCGACATCGGCGCCGGCCGTCAATGCCTCGAACACCATCGAGGCGCTGTCGGGCGTCACCCATACCGTGCCGCATCGCGCCAGTTGTTCGGGCAGCCAGTCGGGCGAGGTGGCGGTGTGGGGGACGATGTTCAGCCTGGGATGCTGCGGCAGCAGCGCCAGAAAATCCGCCGGGGTGCGGCGCGAGGTAGTCAGCGTCCATTGCATGTCGGGCGTGCGCGCGAGGATGCGCTTGATCTGCGCCTGAACGGCGTTGCTGTCCCATTCGAAATGCTGCGAGGCGCCGCCGATCAGAATCAAGCCGTGGTTGTCATCGCTTGCCGTCGCTAGGCGGACGCGGTTCAGTGCGCCATCGGTCACCAGCGTATGCGCGTCCGTCGCAACGGCATCGTGCCGCGGAAGAATACACAGATCGAACCAGCGACGCGGCAGGCTCGGCTTCATCAGCACCACTGCGCGGCCGCCGTGCGCGCGGCGTGCGGCCAGCAGCGTCGGGTGGGTGGCGTGACCTGCGCCGATGATCAGATCGGGTTGGGTGAGCGTGTTGCCGGGAAAGCGTTTCAGCAGCAGCGCCAGCCAGGCGCGCCGGGCGGGCAGGGCGCGAAGGGTATGAATTTTGGTGGGGACGGCGCGCGCCAGCGCCTCGGCCAGCCCCCGCGACTGATTGACGTGTCCCGGCTTGCCGTCGCTGACGATCCAGACGATCAGCGGACGATCGTCCGCTGCTTCAGACAACGAGCAGCCCCGTATCCTCGTACAGATTGTCCAGTGTCAGCGTCAGCCTGGTGCCGTCGCACGCCACGTCGATGCGGTCTTCGGCAGACAGTTCCTGTTCGAACCAGGCGTCGTGCTCGTCGAGAAAGAAAACCTTGGCCCACAGCCGTTCCGAATCGACCAGCAGGTAATAGCGCAGGCTGGCCAGTCCGCGATAAGCTGCCCATTTTTCACGCACGTCCACCGTGGCGGTGGCGGGGGACAGCACCTCGGCGATGAGGCAGGGGGAATGCTTGTAGATAGGGTGGTCATCGTCCGGATCGCACACCAGCATGGCGTCCGGATAGTAATAGGTCGCGCCGCCCGCCAGACGCAGCTTCATGTCCGCCATGAAGGCGCGGCAGGGTTTGCCGCGGGTTGCGCTGCGCAGGTGGAAGAATATGTTGCCAGCAATGCGGTTGTGTCGCTCGCTTGCGCCGGCCATGGCGTAGATCTCGCCGCCCACAAACTCGTGTTTCGAGGTCGCGGTTTCTTCCTCGCGAAGGTAGTCGGTTTCCTCGACAGGCGAATGGACGTGGGCTTGCGACATGGCGGGTGGGCGAGTGGACGGACGCGCTGATTATCCTATTGATTCGGCATGAAATGAAGCGAGTGGCGTGGCTGGGGGGGGGGGCGAGCTACACCGCCTCCGCCCGCAATCCTGCGCGAGCGGCGGCCTGGATCTGTCGCGTGTCGGCAGAGATGAACACATCGGCGTTCAAGGCTAGCGCACTTCCGATATGGATGGCGTCCATGCCGCGCAGGATATTGGTTTCGAGGCTCAATACCGCCTGCGCCAGCACTGCCGGGGTCAGGTCGCACATGGCGGCGTCTTCGATATCGGCCAGCAGCAGGGATTTCAATTGTCGGTATTGGGCGTCGGTGATTCGGGTTTCCCGGTGCAGGCGGCAGAAGGCCGAAACAATCTCGGGCAACGCAATGCCGGACAGGCCGATTTCTGTCGCCTGATCGCACCACGCCAGTACGGAATCGGTTCCGGTTTCGCTGATATAACGCTTGACGAAAGCCGAGGAATCGAAAAAAACACGCATCAGTCCGGCAGCTTCTCCGCTTCGCGCTCTTCGAGAATCATGCGGCTGACCGACACGCCGTCAAGCACCAGGGGTTGTGCGCGGCGCCGCTTCCACGAAGGCAGATCAGCCAACACAGGAACGATGTCGGCGATGGGTTTGCCGTTGCGCAGCACGCGCACGGATTCGCCAGATTCGACGATGTCGAAATACTGTTTGGCGTTGTTGCGGACTTCGGTCAAGGTGGCTTGTTTCATGGCAGCAGCAGAATGTACGTAACGGTGTCAGTTTAGGTGTACATTCCGGTGCACGTCAAGATCAGAGTCCTTTAGGGCAATCCGGAAATGACTGCTTGCTTGATCGTGGCTGGAATTGTGGGAGGGGCGCCCTCGCCCCGAATGTCGCGCAGTCTCAACCGCCACCCATTCGGCCCGAGGGCGGGCCTCCCACAACAGCAACACCCCCGCGGGAGGCGCTTCATCAGAAGGGGCAAGGCATGACTTCAACAACCAACAGTGACATAGCCTTTCTTTTTGCTCGGTTCAGGCAACCCCGCTGCCGTCGTACACGTCGCCCATGCCGAAATCCAGTTTGGCTGTGTCCAGCGTGATCACGTCTTCTGGCGAATACAGATCCGCGGCCCAGCCCGATTCGATGCGCCGGTACACCTCCACCCACCGCCGTTCCTGGTCGACGAGCACGTATTCGCGCAAGTTTTCGATATGGCGATAGGCAAGCATTTTCTCGCGCCGGTCGATTGCCTCGGTGGTGGGCGAGAGCACTTCGACAATCAGGACGGGGGAATCGAGATGGTCTTTCGGCGCGTCGCTTGCCAGGTCGCCGGGCGCGCAGGTGACGACGACATCGGGGTAGTAGTAGCTTGATTGCGCAGCGACGTGCACACGCATGTCGGCGATAAACGTCTGGCAGCCGCTGCCGCGCAGGGCGTTGCGAAGCAAGGAAAAAACGTTGCCAGAAATGATGTTGTGCGCCTTGCTGCCGCCCGCCATGGCAAACACCTCACCGGACACGTATTCGTGCCGGACCTGGCTGGTGCGTTCGCCTTCAAGGTAGTCCGCTTCGCTGAGTCCGGTCATCACCGCGTGTTTCATGGTCATATCCTGAATGGGTCAACCCCGGCTGGGGCAGTACAAATCGATTCTAGCGCAGCACCGCCGTCTTGCCGCATTACCATGCTCGCGCAAGCGCCGCCTGCCAGCTATTGATCCGGCCAGATTTATCCGTGAGTTCGTTCGTGCTGAGCCTGTCGAAGCACAGCCCTTCGACAGGCTCAGGGCGAACGGTAGTCATGTTTAATTCGTGCCGGATCAATAGACTGTCCAGGTCCAGGCGGCGAACCGGCCGCGCGTTCCCGAAATAAAATGAGGACGACCACGTAAACGACAAAACCCGAACCGCCGCACCGCTCGAGGACAGGGAACGGGCACACGTGCATGCCTGGTGGCAGGCCTGCAACTACCTGGCGGCAGGCATGATCTATCTGCAGGACAACCCGCTGCTGCGCCAGCCCCTCAAGCCCGAGCACATCAAGCAGCGTCCCCTCGGCCACTGGGGGGCCAGCCCGGCGCTGTCCTTCGCCTATGTCCATCTCAACCGGCTGATCGTCAAGCACGACCTCGACGCCATTTTCCTCGCCGGCCCCGGCCATGGCGCGCCGGGCGTGCTGGCCCCGTGCTATCTGGAAGGCACCTATTCGGAGGTCTATCCGAACAAGAGCGAGAACGAGGAAGGCATGCAGCGCTTCTTCAAGGCGTTTTCCTTTCCCGGCGGCATCGGTTCCCACTGCACCCCCGAGACCCCGGGCTCCATCCACGAGGGCGGCGAGCTGGGCTATTCGATCTCGCACGCTTTCGGCGCCGCCTTCGACAACCCGGACCTGCTGGTCGCGGTGATGGTGGGCGACGGCGAGGCGGAGACCGGGCCGCTCGCCGCCGCCTGGCACTCGAACAAGTTCCTGAACCCGATCCGGGACGGCGCGGTATTGCCCATCCTCAATCTCAATGGCTACAAGATCGACAACCCGACGGTGCTCGCCCGCATTCCCCACGATGAGCTGAAGAGCCTGTTCGAGGGCTACGGCTGGTCGCCGCGCTTCGTCGAGGGCGACGACCCGATGAGCGTGCACCAGGCCATGGCCGTCACGCTGGAGAACTGCGTGCTGGAGATTCGCGAAATCCAGCGCCGGGCGCGCGAATCGGGCGAACCATTCCGCCCGCGCTGGCCGATGATCGTGCTGCGCACGCCCAAGGGCTGGACCGGGCCGAAGGAGGTCGACGGCCACAAGGTGGAGGGCTATTGGCGCGCCCACCAGGTGCCGCTGGCACGTCAATGTCATCGTGGCGGACAAGCAGGCGCACCTGCAGTACCTGGACATGAACGCCGCCATCCGCCACTGCACCAAGGGCATCGGCATCTGGGACTGGGCCAGCAACGACGCCGGCGAGGAACCCGACGTGGTGATGGCCGCCTGCGGCGACGTCCCGACCCAGGAAGCCCTGGCAGCGGTGTGCCTGCTGCGCGCGCATTTTCCGGCGCTGAAGATCCGCTTCATCAACGTGGTGGACCTTTATCGAATGACACCGGCGAGCGAACATCCGCATGGCTTGAACGACCGTGACTTCGACAGCCTGTTCACGCTGGACAAGCCCATCATCTTCAACTTCCACGGTTATCCATGGCTCATCCACCGCCTGGCCTACCGGCGCACCAATCACCGCAACCTGCACGTGCGCGGCTACAAGGAGAAAGGCAATATCAACACGCCGCTGGAACTGGCGATCGAGAACGAGATCGACCGCTTCTCGCTGGCCATCGATGTCATCAACCGGGTGCCCGGGCTCTTGGTGACCGGGGCGCACGCGAAGGGAAAGCTCCGGGACATGCAGATCGAATGCCTCAACTACGCCCACGAATACGGTGCGGACCAGCCCGAGGCCGCCGGGTGGGCCTGGCCGCAATGCAAGCCTTGATGCGGCGCGATGCGCAATGCGCGCGCACTGCGCTGCCGGCGCCTATTTCAGGCCGGCCTTCCCCCACAGTTCCTCCAGGCGCTGGTCGCGGCCGCAGCGATAGCGGTAGAACTTGTAGCGCACGGGGTTCTTCAGGTAGTAATCCTGGTGGTACGCCTCGGCCGGGGTAAAGACGCCGGCCGCCACGATTTCCGTCACGATCGGCTGGGGAAACGGCCTGGACTTTTCCAGCGCCGCCTTCGACTGTTCCGCGAGGCGTTGCTGTTCCGCGTCGTGATAGAAAATGGCGCTGCGGTACTGGTCGCCGACGTCGCAGAACTGCCGGTCGCGCACGGTCGGGTCGATGTTGCGCCAGAACACGTCGAGCAGCTTCGCGTAGCTGACCTTGGCCGGGTCGTAGGTGATCTCGACCGCCTCGGCGTGGCCGGTGCCGCCGGCGGACACCGCCTCGTAGGTCGGGTTTTTCGCGTGGCCGCCGATATAGCCGGACGTCGTCGACACCACCCCGTCGAGCTTGTCGTACGGCGGTTCCATGCACCAGAAGCAGCCGCCCGCGAAGGTGGCCCTGACGAGGGCGGCGCTTGCCATCCCCGGCATGGCAAGCGCCGCCAGCAGGAATACGGTGAATAGTCTGTCTTTCATCATGGCGCCGCTCCTCAATGAACCGATTCGATTTCGACCAGGCCGCAGGAGCTTGGTTGCCCGGCAGGCCTTTCGGTGCAGGCGGAATTTTATGCAGGCCTGTCGGTCCCAGGTGAGTAGCGAGAAAGAGAGGTCCATCATGAAACGGCGAACTTTCCTCGGGGCGGTCGTGGTTACACCGCTGGCCATGGCAGGCGTAGCCTGCGACAGTTCGGCGCGGCCGGCAGCCACGGCCAGCGAACAGGAGGTTGAAGCGATGCGACGCGACTGGAAGGCGCTGCTGGCACCGGGCGCGGACGTGACGCTCTCCACCGAGCCGCTGCAGCGTTCCGAAGCGGAGTGGAAAAAGATCCTCAGCCCCGCGCAGTTCGACGTGCTGCGTGAAGACGGCACCGAGCGCGCGTTTTCCAGCCCGCTCGACCGCGAGAAACGGCCGGGCGTCTACGTCTGCGCCGGCTGCGGCCTGCCGCTGTTCACCTCACGCATGAAGTACGACAGCGGCACCGGCTGGCCCAGCTTCATCACCCACATCCCCGGCCACGTCGGCACCAAAAAGGATTTCAAGCTGATCCTGCCGCGCACCGAATACCACTGCATCCGCTGCGGCGGGCATCAGGGGCACGTGTTCGACGACGGCCCGCCGCCGACGAAGCAGCGCTGGTGCAACAACGGTGTCGCGCTCAAGTTCATCCCGGCCTAGCCTGTCGGCTTTACGAGCAATCCCCATCACGGTGCGCCGGTTGATCGGATAGTCGTCCGGCGGGATGAAAGGCTGCAGCAACAGCCCGCCAGGTTGCTTGGGAAATACCGTCTATAAATGAATTTGCATGGCCTGCCGATACGGTGGTCCGGCGAACGCCATTCCGGAACGCTGCCGCATGCCTGGGCATCGTCCCTTACCCAACAGCAAAGGAGATTCAGATGAACAAGCCAATCAACACCCTGGCCGCCCTGTCCATGCTTGCCGGCGCACTGGCCGGCCTGCCGGGGACGGCTGCAGCCGATGAGAAAACCATGCCACGTGCGGGAATGATGCAGGACGCGAAGGAGGGCTGCCCCGGCTACGGAATGATGGGCGGGGGCATGGGCTCTGGGATGGGGATGGGAATGATGGGCGGAATGGGCCCCGGAATGGGCATGATGGGCGGCATGGGCTCTGGGATGGGCGGCGGCATGGACGGATTCGGCCCGGGAATGATGGGCATGGGGCCGATGGCCATGCTCGATCTGAGCGATGCACAGACCGCCCAGCTGCAGAAGATCCAGGCCGAGTTCATGAAGGCGCAGCGTCCGCTCATGCGCCGGATATGGGACGAAAAGAAACAGCTTTGGAATCTGAAGAATGCGGAGAAACCCGACCCGGCGGCGGTCGGCAAGGCCTATAGCAAACTCGCGGACCTGCAGCGCCAGGCGCTCGAGGCGCACATCGACGCGGAAAACAAGATGGCTGCCGTGCTGACCAGGGAACAGCAGGCGCAAATGCGCCGCGGCTTCGGCCGCGGCATGATGGGTAACTGATCAAGCACAGGAGCACACGACATGATGGGTGGCTACGGCATGACAGGCGGCTTCGGATTCGGCTGGATATTCATGATCCTGTGGGCGATGCTCATCATCGTCGGCATCGTCGTGCTGGTGAAATGGATCAGCACACCCTCCGCTGCGGACGGGCGCAGCGGCGAGAGCAGGGCGCTGAACATCCTCAAGGAACGCTATGCGCGGGGCGAGATCGACGAGCAGGAATTCCAGAAGAAGAAGCACGATCTGACCCAGTAGCCGTGCGTCCCGGCATCCGATAGCCGCCGGGAGAAAGGAACGGGAATGAACCTGAGTTCCTCACCACAGAGACGCAGAGAATGTCGATGAATCGGAAGCGTGGGTTCTGGATCGCCCTGTGGCTGGCCCTTGTCGTCGTGACAGGATGGCTGGCATGGGCTCACGGCCCGATGGGCACGGGCTACGGGCCATGGCATGGCGGCGGCCGCATGGGCGCCTGGGAAATGGATCGCGGCGATCGTGGAGACGGCCCGCATGCGTGGGATGGCATGGGGCCCGGAATGATGGGATTCGGCATGTGGGGGCATGGCGTGGATTACGCCAGGATGCTCCGGCTGCTGACCGACCTCACGCCGGAGCAGGCCGGAAAAATCGACCCGCTGCAGGCTGAGCTGACCCGGCGCAACCTCGGCTTGATGCAGCAGCGCCGGGAGGCGCAGGCTCGCCTGAACCAGCTGTACGCCAGCGAAGAACGGGACTGGGACGCGATTCGCGCCGCCGCGCGGATCGTGTTCGACCTGCAGCGCCAGCAAATGGAAGCGGCCATCGACACGCGGCAAAAAATCGATGGCCTGCTGACCGACAGCCAGCGCCGGCAAATGGCCCATTTTTGGCGCAGCCACGGGTGGCTGGGGCGCCATGACCGGCAACGCGCCCCTGCCATGAGATCGTGAAGAAGCGCGATGGCCATTGATCCCGTCTGCGGCATGGAGGTGGCCGAGGATGCGCCCCTGCAGCACCGCTTCGAGGGCGTCACCTACCGTTTCTGCAGCGAGCATTGCCTGCACCGGTTCCGCGACCATCCCCATCGGTACCTGAAACAGGGCGCGGCCCCGGCAGCGCCTGCTGCGGGGATCCATACCTGCCCCATGCACCCCGAAGTGCGGCAGCAGGGGCCGGGCGCCTGCCCCAAATGCGGCATGGCGCTGGAGCCGGTCAACCCGCCCGCAGCGGCGCCGAAAACCGAATACACCTGCCCGATGCACCCGGAAGTGGTGCAGGACCACCCCGGCACCTGCCCCAAGTGCGGCATGGCGCTGGAACCCCGCACCGTCGCGGCGGAAGAGGACAACGCCGAGTTGCGCGACATGAGCCGGCGCTTCCGGGTCAGCGCCGCGCTCGCCCTCCCGATCCTGATCAGCGCCATGGGCGCGGAGATGTGGCCTGAAGCCGTCGGTGAAATCATTGCGCCGCGGTCGCGGCAATGGCTCGAACTTCTGCTGGCCACCCCGGTTGTTCTGTGGGGCGGTTGGCCTTTCTTTGTAAGGGGTTGGCGTTCATTACTCACGCTCAACCTCAACATGTTCACCCTCATCGCGCTCGGCGTGGGAGTGGCCTGGGGCTACAGCATGGTCGCCGTATTGGCGCCTGGAATCTTTCCGCGCTCGGTGTTCCACATGGGCGTGGTGCCGGTCTATTTCGAGGCCGCGGCGGTGATCACCGCGCTGGTGCTGCTGGGGCAGGTGCTGGAGTTGCGCGCCCGCAGCCAGACCAACGCCGCCATCAAGCTGCTGCTGGGCCTGGCGCCGAAGACGGCGCGTGTCGTGCGCGACGACGGCAGCGAAGCCGACCTCCCGCTGGAGCAGGTCCAGCCGGGCGACCGCCTGCGTGTCCGCCCCGGCGAGAAAGTCCCGGTGGACGGCACGGTCACCGACGGCGCCAGCTATGTCGACGAATCCATGGTCACCGGCGAACCGGTGCCGGTGGAAAAACGTGCCGGCGCCAAGCTCATCGGCGCCACGGTGAACGGCACCGGCAGCCTCTTGATGACGGCGGAGAAGGTCGGCAGCGAAACCCTGCTGGCGCAGATCGTCCAGATGGTGGCGGAGGCGCAGCGCTCGCGCGCCCCGATCCAGAAGCTGGCGGACGTGGTCGCGGGGTATTTCGTCCCGGCGGTGGTTCTCATCGCCGTGGCGACCTTCGCGGTGTGGTACCTGGTGGGCCCGGAGCCGCGGCTGGCGCATGCGGTGATCAATGCCGTCGCGGTGCTGATCATCGCCTGTCCCTGCGCCCTCGGGCTCGCCACGCCGGTTTCGATCATGGTGGGCACCGGGCGCGGCGCCATGATGGGGGTGCTGTTCAGGAACGCCGAGGCGCTGGAGGTGATGCGCAAGGTGGACACCCTGGTGGTGGACAAGACCGGCACCCTCACCGAAGGACATCCCGAGCTGGTGAGCGTCACCCCGGCCGCGGGCTTCGACGAAACGGAGGTCGTGCGACTCGCCGCCGGCATCGAGCAGGCCAGCGAGCATCCCCTGGCCGCCGCCATCGTTCGCGGCGCGGAAAAACGCGCGGTCGAACGGGTATCCGTGGCGGATTTCCAGTCGGTCACCGGCAAGGGCGTCACCGGCACGGTGGACGGGCGCCGGATCGCCCTCGGCAACCTCGCATTGCTGCAGGACCTCGGCATCGACGCGGGCGACCTGCCGGCGCAGGCTGACGCCCTGCGCAGCGAGGGCCAGACGGTGATGTTTCTCGGTGTCGACAGCCGCGCCGCCGGTCTCATCGGCGTGGCCGACCCGATCAAGCCGACCACGCTGGAGGCGATCCGCGCGCTGCACGAAGAAGGCATCCGCATCGTCATGCTCACCGGCGACAGCCGCGTGACCGCCGAGGCGGTGGCCGCCAAACTGGGCATCGATCAGGTGCAGGCGGAAGTCCTGCCGGACCAGAAAGCCAGTGTGGTCAAACAGCTGCAGGCCGAAGGCCGTATCGTCGCCATGGCCGGCGACGGCATCAACGATGCCCCCGCCCTGGCCCAGGCCCAGGTCGGAATCGCCATGGGCACCGGCACCGACGTCGCCATGGAAAGCGCCGGCGTGACCCTGGTCAAGGGCGACCTGCGCGGCATCGTGCGCGCCCGGAAACTCTCGCACGCCACCCTGCGCAACATCCGGCAGAACCTGTTCTTCGCCTTCATCTACAACGCGCTGGGCGTGCCGGTCGCCGCCGGTGTGCTGTATCCATTCTTCGGCCTGCTGCTCTCGCCCATGATCGCCGCGGCGGCCATGAGCTTCAGTTCGGTGTCGGTGATCACCAATGCGCTGCGCCTGCGGCGCATCAGCCTCTGAATCACCGAAAAATACTTTTAACTATCAACAAGAAACGGATTTTTCTTGATAATCGACACGAATTCCAAGGAGGCAACATGTTCAAGCGAATCCTGGTAGCGGTGGACGCCAGCCAAACCGGCGAACTGGCACTGCAGACGGCAATCGGGCTTGCCGCGGAAATGCAGGCCCGGCTGCGGATCGTGCACGCGGTCGATGCCGCGCAGATCAACCTGAGCGCCGAATTTCCCACGCGGTCGGAAGTGTCCGAGGTGTCCGAAGAAATCGTCAAGGCCGGGCAGAAAATCCTGAGCAGTGCGGAAGCGAGCGCAGCGGCCGCAGGGCTTGCCGCCGAAACCCATCTCATCACCATCGACACCCTGAATCAGCGCATTCCCGAAGTCATCGCCAGCGATGCGGAAACCTGGCCGGCCGACCTGATCGTCATCGGCACGCACGGCCGGCGCGGCCTGAGCCGCCTGTTCCTCGGCAGCGTCGCCGAGGGCGTTGCGCGCGTGGCGACCACGCCCGTCCTGCTGGTTCGCGGGAAATGAGCGCAGCGATTCAGTGGCAGGTTTGTTGACAAAGCCCGATCGCGGCGCGCGGATTGCCCACGAGAGCGGGCCTTACGCGTCGTGCTATTTCAGATTGAAGGTCGCCTTCGCAGGGGTCTTGCCGGGCAGGCTCGTCGTGAGCACCACCCGCACGCCGACGCCGACCTTGAAGTTGCCCTTGGCAACCATGCGGTTCTCGCCGGCCGGCTCCAGCTTGACCGTGGTCTTCTCATTGCCGGCGTAGATCACGGCCTCCGCCTGAGCGCTCTGGGTGGCAATCGGCTTGCCGTGATCGCTGACGTAGAGCGTCAGGCTATCGGGTTTGGCGACCAGTTCATAGGCCACGTTGTGGAGCTCGCGCACCACGCCGCCGTATTTCGGCCCATGGTCGTGACCCGCGCCGGCGAAGACGGGGGCGGCATTCAGCGCGGCGGCAAGACCGGCGGCGGCACACAGCGAAAGGATTGAAGATTTCATGGTTGACTCCTTTTCATTCGAAAAAATCAAGATAGCGAAACTCAAACGGGATTGATGCCTTCAACGGCGCGGCGATGCAGTGTGTCGTCATTTTCCAGCAGTTGGCGGATCGCGCCAAACCGCAGGTAAAGGGCCGGCACGACGATCATGTTCAGCACGGTGGAGCTCAACAGGCCGCACAGGATGACCACCGCCATCGGCGACTGGATTTCGCTGCCCGGCTGGCCGGTAGCCAACGCCAAGGGCACCAGGGCCAGGCCGGTGGCGAGCGCGGTCATCAGGATCGGCACCAGCCTTTCCTCCGCGCCGCGCTTCACCGCTTCGGCGGCGTCCTTCACGCCCTCGTGCTCCACCAGGTGATGAATGTGCGAGATCATCATCACGCCGTTTCGCGTCGCGATGCCGAACAGGGTGATGAAGCCGATGATCGACGCCACCGACAGCACGCCGCCGGCGGCGAATACACCGATCACCCCGCCGATCATGGCGAGCGGCAGGTTGAGCATGACCAGCAGCGCATCGCGCGCGGTGCCGAAGGCGATGAACAGCAGCAGGAAAATGCCGACCGTCACCGCCGCGCCGAGGATCAGCAGCGTGCGCGAGGCCGCTTCCGCGCTCTCGAACTGGCCGCCGTACTCGATGTGGTAGCCGGCGGGCAGCTCCACCCCCGCCGCCACCTGCGTGCGGATGTCGGCGACTACGCTCGCCAGGTCGCGCCCGGCCACGTTGGCCATCACCACCATCTTGCGCTGCACGTTCTCGCGGCTGATCGAGTAGGGCGCGCGGTCGTTGCGGATGTCGGCCAGCGCCGACAAGGGCAGGCGTGCGCCATCGGCGGTGGTGATGAGGGTGGCGCGCACCGCATCGATGTTCGCCCGCGTCGACGGATCGAAGCGCAGCACCAGATCGAAGCTCGCCTGCCCCTGCTGCACACGATTCACCGGCAGGCCGGAGAAGGCCGCTTCGATCGCTTCCGACACCTCGCGGATGCTGAGGCCATGCTGCGCCAGCGCATCGCGGCGGAAGCGGATGGTGAGAAAGGGGATGTCGGTCTGCTGCTCGTCGGTGACATCCACCGCGCCCGGCACGGCCTGGGCGATGCCCTTGACCTGCTGGGTCAGCCGGCGCAACTCGTCGAGGTCCGGCCCGAAGATCTTCACCGCGATGTTCGAGCGGCTGCCCGACAGCATGTGGTCGATGCGGTGAGAGATGGGCTGGCCGACGACGATCTGGGTGCCGGGCACGCTGGCGAAGTCCTCGCGCAGCGCGGCGAGGAAGTCCTCCTTGCTGCGCTCGCCCATCTTCAGCGTCACCTCCATTTCCGAGGCCGAGACATCCATGGCGTGGGGATCGCCCTCGGCGCGGCCGGTGCGGCGGGCGGTGGCCACTACCTCGGGATGCGACAGCAGGATGTTCTCGACCATGCGTCCGAGGCGGTCGGACTCTTCCAGCGAGGTGCCGGGCAGCGTGGCCATGCCCACCGTGAGCGTGCCTTCGTTGAAATCCGGCAGGAAGGCGCGGCCGGCGAAGCCCAGTGCGACCAGCGCGACAATCAGCGTTGCGACACTGATGCCGGCAACAGCCTTCCAGCGCACCACGGTCGCGTCCAGCACGCGGCGGTAGCCGGCCTTGAGGCGTTGGATGATGCGCGGCTCGATGCTTTCGCGCACCGTCTTCGCGTTCGGCAGCAGCAGCGCCGCCAGCACCGGCGTCACCGTGATCGCCACCACCAGCGAGGCGGCCAGCGACACCACATAGGCCAGACCCAGCGGCGCCATCAGCCGCCCCTCGACGCCGGAGAGGAAGAACAGCGGCAGGAACACCAGGATGATGATCAGCGTGGCGAACACGATCGAGCCCTGGATCTCGCGCGTCGCCTCGTACACCAGATGCAGCGTGTTGACCTGCTGTTCCGCTGGCCTGGCGCGGTTCTCCCTGAGCCGGCGCACGATGTTCTCGACCACGATGATGGCGTCGTCCACCAATGCGCCCAGGGCGATGGCCATGCCCCCCAGCGTCATGGTGTTGATGGTCGCGCCCAGCGCCTTCATCGTCAGGATCGCCGCCACCAGCGACAGCGGAATGGCCACCAGGCTGATCGCCGTGGCCCGCGCCGAAAGCAGGAAGGCGAAGACGATGATCACCACCAGGATCGCGCCTTCGATCAAGGCCTTGTTCAGGTTGTCGATGGAGACGCGGATGAAGTCGGCCTGGCGGAAGATGTGACGCTCGATCTTCATGCCCGCCGGCAGACCGGCCTGGATTTCTTCCAGCGTGGCATCGAGGCGATCGGTCAGGTCCAGCGTATTGGCGCCGGGCTGCTTCTGGATGCCCAGCACCACCGCCGGCTTGCCGTTGTGCGAACCGACGCCGCGCGTGGGCGCGGGGCCGATGGCGACCTCGGCGACGTGGCGCACCAGCACCGGCTGGCCGGCGCGGCGCGCCACCACGGTGTCGGCGATGTCGTCCAGCACCTCGATGCGCCCCAGTCCCTGGATCAGGTATTCCTGCCCGCCCTCGACCATGAAGCCGGCCGAGGTGTTCTGGTTGGCGTCGCGCAGGGCGCGGGCCACTTCGTCCACGGTCAGGCCGTACGCCGCCAGCCGCTCCGGATTGAGTGTCACCTGGAACTGCTGGGTATCGCCGCCGATGGGCAGCACTTCGGCCACGCCGGGCACCGCCAGCACGCGGCGCTTGATGACCTGCTCGGCGGTGTTCTTGAGCTCCATGCCGCTATGGCGGTCGGACGCCAGGGCGATGAACAGGATCTCGCCCATGATCGACGCCGCCGGCGCCATGGCGGGCGCCGGGATATCCGCCGGCAGGGAAGCGCGGGCGAGCTGCAGGCGTTCGGCCACCACCTGGCGGGCGAGATAGAGGTCGGTGCCCCACTCGAATTCCACCGTCACCACCGACAAGCCGATCTTGGTGGATGAGCGCACCCGGCGCACGTCCGGCGCGCCGTTCAGTGCCGACTCGATGGGGAAGGTGACGAGGGCTTCCACGTCGGTCGGCGCCATGCCGTGCGCCTCGGTGACCACCGTCACGCTCGGCGCGGTGAGGTCGGGGAAAACGTCCACCGGCGTTTTGGCGGCCTGCCAGCCGCCCCAGGCCAGCAGCAGCACACCTGCGATGACGACGAAGAGTTTATTGCGCAGCGACCACGCGATGATGTGTCCGATCATGATGTCAGTCCCCGATCAATGCGCATGGCCGTGGCCGATTTGCGCGGTGCCGGTGGACGCCAGCTTGACCAGATAGGCGCCGCGCGAGACCACGCGCTGCCCCGGCGTCAGGCCGTCCAGCACTTCCACCCAGTCGCCTTCGCGCGCGCCCAGGCGCACCTGCCGCCGCTCGAAGGATTCGCCGCCTGTCTGCACGAACACCACCGCCATCCCGCCCTCGTCGAGCACGCTCGACGCAGGAATCGCCACAGCGTCGCGCGCGCCGCCGGCAAATACCTGCGCCTGCACCGCCATGCCGATGGGCAGATGGCGGTCAGCTGCGGTGAACTCGAATACCACCGGCACGGTGCGGGTGACGCTATCCACCACGCCGCCGACGGCGATCAGCCGCCCGTTCCTGCCGGGGACGATTTCGATGCTGCGTTCATCGCCGGCCACGCGGAAGGCGGCGCCGGTCGGGCTGGCCATCCGCGCCGCGTCGGATTCGGCAACGCGCAGTTCAAGCCACAAGGTGCTGCGGTCGGCAAGGTGGAACAGCAGCGCCCCCTCCTGGGTGAACGCTCCGGGCGACACGCGCACGTCCGCGATCGTCCCGGCCACCGGCGCGCGGACCGGGATGCCGCCTTCTGCGCCGCCATACTGGCCCAGGCGCTGCTGCGCGGCGCTCAGTTCGGCACGCGCCGAGGCCGCGGCTGCCCGAGTGGCGAGCACCCGTTTCTCCGGCACCGCCTCGTCGCGATAGAGGCTTTCCATGCGCGCCGATTCCTGGCTCGCCAGCTCGTGTTCAAGCCGTGCCTTGCTTGCCGCCGCGCGCAGGGTGGCGAGATCGGTGTCGCCGCCCATGCGCGGCACCAGATAGGCGAGCAGCTCGCCTTTTTTCACCCGCTGGCCCAGGCGCGGGAAGGCGCCTGCGGGCTGCACCTGTCCCGCCGCCACGGCAGTGATCTGGGCCTCGCCGTCCGGGCGGGCACGCAGGATACCGGTTGCATTGACCGCCGTGCGGATCGGACGCGCCACCACCTCGGCGGTGGCGAAGTCGACTTTCCACTGCTGTTCCTTGGTGAAGCCGATGCCTTCGTCGTCGTGCGGTGCCGGCTCGGCCTCGGCGGCCTTGCGGTCGGGATACACCGTGAACGGGCCGAGTTCGTGCGTCGCGCTGAATTCAGGGGTGACGACCTCGATCGTCAGATCGCGATCCCCCGCATGCTTCGGCATCGCCTCGGGGCGGAAGATGCCGGGCTGGCTGGGGCCGTCCACGCTGAAAACCTCGTCGGGCCGGTCGCCGCCCGACAGGCGGACCGTGACTTTGCCGACGGTCAGCGCCCTGAAGTCGGCCAGCGTGGTCAGGTGCGCGGCAAAGGCCGATTTCTCGCCGACCACCAGTTGCGGGAACTCGACGAACAGCTCGGTGCGGTCAGTGAAATGGGTGAGCTTTTCGCCGCCGGCGCCGTGGCCGTGTTCGGCCTCGGCTTCCGCCGCAGGGGGATGGCTGCCGTCTTCGGCATGTTCGTGGTCACGGCTACAGCCCATCAGAAAGAGGGCGGCGCAAAGGGATGCGGCAAGTGATCTAATCAGGGTCTTGTTCATTGGTCGACGCTCCCGGTCAACAAGTCATATTCAATGCGGGCATCGCGTGCCCGCTTTTCAAGTTCAAGCGCGGTGGTTTCCGTCTCCAGGGTGCCGCGGTAGGCGTCGAGCAATTCCAGCAGGCTGGATTCGCCGCCCTGATAGGCGGATTCCGCGATGCGCAGCAGTTCGGGAGAGGCCGCCACCGCACGGCTGCGATAGTCGATTGCCGTTGCACGCAGGCCTTCGGCCTGGCGGTAAAGACCGCGCAGCTCGCCCTCGGCGCGGCGCTTCGCCAGGCGGTATTCGGCGCGCGCCTGCAGGGCTTCTGCCGCCGCGCGCTGCTGACCGGCCTGCTGGCGGTCGAACACCGGCAGCGGGACGGAAAGCGAAAGCGCCACGCCCTGGTCCTGGGTGCTGCCGTGATCGGCATATTTGGGCCCGATCCCCACGGTCACCGCCGGAATGCCGCCGCGCTTGGCAGCACGCCCATCCAGATCAGCAGCCTCGGCACGACGGGACAGCGACTGCAGGTCGGGGCGCTGATCGAGGCGGGTCAATGCCGTGTCGACCGGAGTGGGGGGCGAAGGCAATAACGCGCCTTTCAGAAGGGGGGCTTCGGCTGCGCCGGTGAGCGCCGCCAGGCGCGCCAGGGATCGATCCAGTTCGGCCCGTTCGGCCGCCAGCCGGGCTTCCGCCGTCTGTCGTTCGCGCGCAAGGCGGCGCCGGTCATAACCGGAAGCCTCGCCCGCGCGCGCCAGCTTGCCGACCATGCCCTCGACCCGGGCGAAGCGCTGCGCCCAGGTTTCGGCCGCGCGGATGGTCTCCTGCCGGAACAGGACGTCATGGAAACCGCGGCGGATTTCGGCGGCCATGTGGAGTTGCCGGCTGGCGTTGCCGGCGGTGACGGCCGCCACCCGGCGGCTGGCGGCTTCGCGATGCAGCCCACGGCGCCCGGAGACGTCGAAGGTTTGCTCGAGCATCCAGCTTTGTTCGACCGTGTCCGGCGAGCCGTCAACACGATCCCGGCTATAGCTCAGGGTGGGATTGGGAAACAGGCCGGCGGCCAGGACATCGGCCTCGGCAGCTTGCACCGCGCCGCGCTCAAGATCGGCGAGATCGGCGCGCGCCAGGCCCAGGCGCACCGCCTCGGCCTCGGTAAGCGGGGTTTGTGCCCACACTGCCAACGGCAGCGCGAGCAGACATACGGATAGCGTGAATCGCATGGTCTTCCTCGTGATCGAAACAGGGGACGAAGAACACCGGCGTGCGACAGGAGAACACGGCCGAAAGCCGCGTTGGAGCAAGCGCTCGCCGGTTCAGGCGCGCGCTAGAGGGGGACGGTCGAGAAGCGGGGGGGTGTGCGACAAAAAGGCCGCAGGCGGATACAGAATCGGTCCGCCGGACAAGGCTATATCCAGCGTGACGCCGGACTCCATCAGGATGGAGGTGAAGACGGGATGGGTGTGGCCATGATGTCCGTCCTCGTTGTGATCCTGATTATTCGTGTTGCCAGAGGTGTCGTGATCGGGATGAGCGCTTTCATGATGCTCATGATCATGGGTATGAAAGCCCGCAGTGGCCACATCCTTCCCCGCGTGCCCATGCAGCCCAGCCGCCGCCGCCCAGGCGAACTGGAGCGGAACGATGAGCATGATGATCAGGACGATGAAGCGACGCATGGTGCGCATTCTACAGAAACGACCGTGTCCGCCAAGGGTTCGTTTTCGCTGGATGGCCCAACGGCAGTTTTCGGGGGCCTACCCCCAAAGGCAGCCCCGGCCAGGAACGAACGCCGGGGTGGAAGAGTGTGGCTGCCATCGCCTACGGCGCGGCCGCCTGATGCTCGCGTGGCGGATCGCCAAGCGCGCATACGCCCTGGAGCGAAGGCGTGTCTGCGATCTATGCGGGCCTCACGGCGGAAATTGCGGCAATGGAGAAGCTGGTACATACCGGCCGCTTTATTCCTGCCGATCTCGTCGTTGTCAAAATCGCGCTTCCCGATGATCCCGCCCTGTACGAGGTGCCCGACCCGGTGGATTTGCCTGCCGGCTGGGCCGGGCTCCCCAGTTCCCCCGCTGCGGCCGCATTCGGCGATACCTTTATTCAGGGCATGGCGACACTGGGTCTGACCGTCCCGTCCGCCGTGATGCCGGAAGCGCGAAACATTCTCATCAATCCGGCTCACCCTGCGATGGCCCAAGTCACGATGGCGATCGCCAGGGATTTTGCTTTCGACCCGCGCCTGAGGGCTCTTGAACATCGCCTCGGCAGGCGAAGAGTCCGGTCTTTGGAGCAGTCACGCCTACAGTTCCGGCGCAAGCGTTTCCAGCTTGAGCAATCGGGTGATCTCGGCGGCGGGTTTCGGTTTGCTGAACAGGTAACCCTGTGCGTAGTCGCAGCCGTGCTGATGCAGCAGGGCAAGCTGCTCCGGCGTTTCAACCCCTTCGGCGATGGTCTTGAGCTTGAGGCTTTGTGCCAGCGCGATGATGGCGCGCACGATGGCGGTGCTGCTTTCGGATTTGCCCAGCATGCCGACAAAACTCTGGTCGATTTTAAGCACATGCACCGGCAGTCTTTGCAGGTAGCTCAGGGATGAGTAGCCGGTGCCGAAGTCGTCGATGTAAATGGTGAAGTTCCGGTCTTTTAGTATTTGTAGCTGGGCAATGGTGATTTCGATGTTGTTCATCAACTCGCTTTCCGTCAGTTCGATGGCGAGTTGATTCTGCGCCTGTGGCGTAGTGGCATTGACGGTATTGCACAGCCGTTCGATGAAGTCGGCGTCGCCCAGTTGATGAAACGAAACGTTGATGGCGACGCGAATCTCGTCTAACCCGAGCTGGCGCCATGCATCGATTTGCCGGCAGGCGGTACTCAATACCCAGTCCCCAAGCGGCATGATCAGGCCGCTTTCCTCGGCGACGGGAATAAAACGCGCCGGCGAAACGGCGCCGAATTCCGGACTGTTCCAGCGCGTGAGCGCTTCCAGGCTTACGATGCGGTACGACGCGATATCCACGACCGGCTGGTAGTACAGCTCGAGCTCGCGGCCTTCCGCAATGGCATGCCGCAGCGCTTGCTCAAGCTGTTCCCGTTCTATCGCAACCTGCTGGATATCGGACGAATAGAAGTTGACCGAATGAAGCCGGGCGTCTTTCCCGCTGGCGCTGGCCAAGGTTGCGTTTCCAAGCAGACTCGTCGAATCCTCGCCGTCGCCCGGATAAATGGCCACCCCTCCGCGCATGGCCAGATGAATCTCCTGCTCGGCGCAATGCACGACGGAGGGGATTGCCAAAACCAGGAATTGGGCGAGACGGATGGCATCCTGCATGGACGCCATGTCGCTGAGGACAATCGCGAACTCATCGCCTTCGAGGCGGGCAACCGTATCGCCCTCGCGCACCTGCCCAAGCAAGTGCTTCGCGACCATGTTCAAGGTTTCATCGGCAACATGGTTGCCATAAATGCCGACCACACGGCGGAATCCCGTGATATTGACCACGATCACGCCGACGTAGCGGTTGTGGGGTTTTGCACGCGCAATCGCCTGCTGCAGGCGGTCTTCGCAAAGTTTGCGGTTCGGCAGGCCGGTAAGCGAATCATGGTAAAGCATGTGTGCGATGCGCTGGTCTTTGTCGATGTATTCGAGACCAAGCGAAATATCGGCCGCGAGTTCCAGGAACAGATCGGTTTCCGGGGCCTCGAAAAAATGCGCCTCGTCGGAATAAAGACCAAGAATCCCGATCACGCGACCTTCGCGGCGCAGCGGAAAGATTGCAACCGAGCGGAAGCCGTATGCAAGCGCCTGCCCGAGCCAGGGCGCATGGGCTTGCTCGCGCTTCACCTCGTTGCAGATGACGGGACGGCCCTCGAGTACCGCCACGGCACAAGGCTGGCGTTCGCTCGCGGCTTCGGGCTGGGGTGACAGGTAAAGGTCGTGCAGATAGCCCTCGCCCTCGCCATGCCAGGCGGCCTTGTCCATCGTGCCCGTCGCGGCATCGATCAGTCCGATCCAGGCAAATCGCAATTCCCCGCGTTGCACTGCGATCTGACAAGCTTCGTGCAACAACGCATCGCGTTCCCGAATTCGCAGAATGGCGCCATTGATGCCGCTGAGTACCGCGTGAATACGGTTGAGACGCTGAATCTGGCGGTGACCTTTTTGCAGCGTTTCGCCCATTTGGTTGAATTCGGCGGCGAGGTGCGCAATTTCGTCGTTGCCGCGGATCCGGGCGCGCGCGCTGAAGTCGCCGCGGCCCATCTGCCGTGTGGACGCGGTGAGGATGCGCGCACGCTTCAGAATCAGCGCCTCGCTGCCAAACCAAGCGAGCAGCATGGTTGCGAGGAAGGTGGCGCTGAAAAATGCAATGCGGGGCAGCAGTTCCGCGTTGCGTGCGGCGTTGATTTCTCCGGAGGGGATGCCGACCATGATGTAGCCGTGGCTGTCGGCGGCCGGGCCCAGGCGGGCCAGGGCATAGATCCGTTGCACGCCGTCCACGCCACGCCCGCCCTTGACCGTTTCGTCCTGTCCGCTGGCGATGAATTGCCTTGCGATGGGGACATCCTTTTCCAGGTTGACGCCGGTCCAGTGTCCCTCCGGATCGGGGGCGCGCGCAAGGATGACGCCATGGCGATCGATGACCGTAACGGCCGAGCCGGGCGGCAGTTCCGACAGCGGGAGAAACTGTTTGAGCCAGTTCAGGTTCAGCGCGGCATAGACGACGCTCTGCACCTGCTGCCCGGCATTCGGGATGGGCTGAGCAATCACCAGGACCGGCTTGTTCGTCAAGCGGCCGATCTGGTAGTCGCCGACGCTCGGGCGCCTGGTTTGCATGACAGCCCGGAAGTAGGCACGGTCGGCGAGATTGACCGGCGCAGCGGCGCGCACGCCGGCGCAGGCCACCTCGCCATTGGGGCGGATGACCCCGAGGTTGGCATAGCTCAGGTTCCCGAACAGCATCTTTTCCAGCAACGTATTGCAGTCCTGCGTCTGAAGTTCGCGCACCTGCGGCATTTCGGCCATCAGGTTGAGCAACCGCTGCGTTTCGGCGACCCGTGAATCATGGTAACCGACAGCGAAGCGAGCAAACTTCAGCACAGATTGCCGAGCATCGACCTTCAGGTGCCGATGCTGGTCGATGGCCGCATCGATGATGACCGCCAGTGCCGGCAGCGTGGCGAGCAGCACAAGCAGCAGCAGGCGAATGCGCAATGTCATCGCCCATTTACCGCCATTCCCTGCTTCGTTCCCGTCCTTGTATGGATTTTTCTGGTTTTCGGACATCGTCAACTACCGCATGCGCCCAGGTGCGCTCAAATTGTTTACATCAGCTTATGGTCTTTAACGGTACGTCCGGCGAAATATTGAATCGTCCGTAAATCGGTAAAAGGGGCCGTGCTCTTGGAATCCGGAAACGGCTCTCCCTAATCCTCCTCAGCCAGGCCTTGTGGCAAGCCTCGCTTGATGCTCCCCGATGCCTTACAATAAAGTAAGAAATTTTAAAAGGAGTGCCTTATGTCAACCGCAACCATGACCACCAAAGGGCAGATCACGATTCCTGCCGCTGTTCGGGCCGCGCTCGGCGTTGAAGCAGGGGATCGCGTCGAATTTGTCCAGGTTGAGCCGGGACGTTTCGAACTGGTGCCCGCAACGAACCCGGTCACGGCGCTCAAGGGGCTTGTGCGCAAGCCCGCCTCGCCGGTAACCGTCGAAGACATGAACAAGGCGATCGCGGCCCAGGGGGCAAAGGCAAGATGATTGGCCTGGATACCAACGTCCTCGTCCGCTACATCGCGCAGGACGACCCGAAGCAGTCCGCGAAGGCAATGAGGCTCATCGAGTCCTTGACGACGGCCGCGCCAGGCTATGTAGGCGTCGTATCCGTTGTTGAGTTGGTGTGGGTGTTGACCGGGTGCTACGCGTCCACGAAAGATGAAATTTGCGAGGTCCTGGAAACGCTGCTGCGAACACGGGAAATTGTCGTGGCGCAGTCCGACACCGTCTGGAAGGCGATCCGCTTGTTCAAGGACGGCAAAGCCGACTTTGCCGACTGCCTGATCGAACGGTCAGCCGCCGAAGCCGGATGCAGCCACACGGCAACCTTCGACCGCAACGCCGCGATGGACTGTGGCATGCGCTTGATCGATTAACCGGAGCCCATGCCGACCACCTGAGCGGCGGACCGGCGCTGGGGCAGGGCGATCACATTACCTACCACTCCGGGTCTCGCAACGACGTTACTCGGCGCTTCAAATCGGGTGTTTGTTTATATAGCGATTCAGCCAGGTTTTGTTTGAAGCCGCCGCCATACCGGCGACGGGTACATTGACGGATAATCCGCCTCGCCCACTCAACAGAAGCAAAGCCGAATGCAAAGAGAAGCCAAAGAAAAACTCCAATACGCCGTCGTGGCAGCGGTGCAGTTGCCGGGCGTGAGCGACATCGAGTTCGAGGCGTCGCTTACCGAGCTGCGCGAGCTCGCCAAGACGCTGGGGTTCACGGTCACCCGCACCTTCACGCAGAAACGCTCCGGCTTCGACGCGACGGCGTATCTGGGCGTGGGCAAGCGGCAGGAGATACGCCACTTCGTTCACGGCGGGACCGGCGACGAGACCGAGCCCGACCGCGCGCCGCAGAACCCTTTGTATCGACTCCCGCTCGCCGAGGCGGCGAACGACGAGACCATGGTCTCGCCCGACCCGATCGACGTCGTCTTCGTCGACCACGAGATTTCACCGTCGCAGGCGCGCCACCTCGAAAACGAGGTCGGCTGCCAGGTGATGGATCGCACCATGGTCATCCTCGAAATCTTCCACCGCAACGCGCGCTCCCCCGCTGCGCGCGCGCAGGTCGAGATCGCGCGCCTGGCCTATCTGGCGCCGCGCCTGCGCGAGGCGGCGAAGCTCGCCGGGCCGCAGGGACGTCAGCGCAGCGGCGTCGGCGGGCGCGGCGCCGGCGAGTCGCACACCGAACTGGACAAGCGCAAGATCCGCGACCGTATCGCCGAACTGCAGAAAGAGATCACCGCGATGGACGCCGATCGCAAGACGCAGCGCGCACGGCGGCAGGCGCACCAGGGGCTCGCCAGCGTGGCGCTGGTCGGTTACACCAACGCCGGCAAGTCAACGCTGATGCGCGCGCTCACCGGGAGCGAGGTGCTGGTCGCCAACAAGCTGTTCGCGACGCTCGACACCACCGTGCGCAGCCTTCACCCCGAGAGCGTCCCGCGCGTGCTGGTCAGCGACACCGTCGGCTTCATCAAGAACCTGCCCCACGGGCTGGTCGCGTCGTTCAAGTCGACGCTGGAAGAGGCGCTGGATGCGTCGCTGCTGCTCCACGTCATCGACGCGAGCGATCCCGGCTTCGAGCGGCAGATCGAAACCACCGAAGAAGTCCTGAAAGAGATCGGAGCGCAGGACGTGCCGCGCTTGCGCATCTTCAACAAGATCGACCACGTCGGCGACGCCGCGACGCAGGCCGAATGCGAAGCCACGCTGCGCGCCGGCTATCCCGATTGCATCGTGATGAGCGCGCGCCGCCCCGATGACGTCGCGAAACTGCACCGGGCGATCGTTGCGTTTTTCCAGCAGGATCTGGTCGAGGCCGAGCTTTTTCTTCCCTGGTCGGCACAGCAGCTGCGCGGGGAAATATTCGCGCGCTGCGAGGTGCTGGAGGAGCGCGCCGACGAAGAGGGCGCGTTCTTCCGCGTCCGCGGCGAGCAGGGGGCTCTGGACAGCCTGCGCGAACAGTTCGGCCAGCACGCCCGGCCATGAATCGCCGCTGGGGAAGCCGGTAAACCGAATTTTGGGGGGGGCGCCATGCTTGAATCACTCGTCGGGAGTGAGTCATGGCCGACCACCCGGCTTTTACAGGAACAAGGCCCGCGCGGTCATCGCCTGCAGCCAGAAGCTGGTGGCGGATTTCCACGGCGAGATCCCGCACACCCTGGAAGCGCTCACGATGCTGCACGGGGTGGGGCGCAAGACCGCCAACATGGTGCTGGGCAACGCCTTTGGCGTGCCGGCGATTGCGGTGGATACGCACGTGCCGCGGGTGAGCAATCCGCCTGGGGCTCGTCCATTCCGACGATCCCGGGCAGGTGTGGGAGGGGCTTTAGCCACGATGGGTAGATCTATCGCGGGTAAACCCGCTCCCACGGGATGTGCGGAATGCCCGTTCGACCCGCTGAACGGATTACTCGTCAATGAGGTCGGCGCCCTTCGGCGGGGTGAACTCGATACCCTGCACGACCTCCCACGAGGAGGCGCTCATGCGCCAGGTGGCGAAAGACAAGTGGACTGCGTTCGGCAACGCCATGATCCAGCATGGACGCGAGATCTGCATCGCCCCGTTCAGCCGCAGCGGCGGAAAAAGACTCCCGCCCTATGGGAAGTTGGTTTGGCCACACCCGGCGCGGGGGTGCTTCTACGTGTGTATTCCAGTGAAAACCGCCACTCATTCTGATTCAAAATCGCCACCTGTTCCGCTCAAACTCGCCAGCGGTTCCAATCCAAACCCGCCACCCGCTCTAATTGAAACCCGCCATCTGGACGGGTGGCTGCGGCGAATGTACGGCCTGTCTCGCCCATGAATCATCAGAAATTTAATAATTGCGTAACGTGCTGGGCGCGCCTTGTGACGATGCATTCAGTCAAAAACGAAGAATAATTCGTTGTTTAAACAGTTAGTTACGGCCAACTACAACTAAAGTTGTATAGACAAGCGGCAAGCCATAAAGCCACAGTCACACTCGGGATCTACAAACCGTGCTTATCCGGTTGGCTCCCAAGGCAGCTAGATATAGTAGTGGTCATGGTCTTGCTTAACACAATGGAGATAGGATATGAAAAGACAATTTATTTCAATATCATGCGCAGCTCTTGCCTCGTTATCAATTCTGGGGTTGCCTACAGAGGCAAATGCCGCATTAACGTGGTTTAGTCGTGCAAATTGCATAAACAATGAGTCTATTACATGGGAATCATTTGGATCCCACTGGCTATGGACAAACTCATACCATTACAGAAATGGTTATTACCAACATTGCGAAAATAATGCCAGCAATGCCTGTACAGGAAATTCATGGCAGCTAACTTGGCGCGCAGCCGCAGTTCACTGGAATGAGGGGCTTAGCGGAGGCTGGTATGTACTTGGGTATCACTGGAGATGGAGCTCCTCTACAGGAACTTATCTTCTTGGCAGCACATCAGCAACTAACTGCAACGCTACGCAGTGGTAAACCGAACTCAAATACAGGAGAATAAATATGATTAATTTTAAGTGTTTAGCTAACAGCTTTGTTCTGTCTATTGCTTTGGGTGCACTTCCATATCAAAACGCTTTTTCAGATCCAGTAAATCCGATAATGCCTGAAAAAATGCAAGGGACGTCTATTATCCCCCTCGACAACCATCCAGTCCCTGATCTCTTAAAAAATCAGGCACGAATAGAAATCGCGCAAATGAAAAACCAAGGGTATGTTGATTCTGACGAGAGCGCTGTTACTTATCTGGACGCTGCAAAGGATGATAAAAAAAGACTAAAGCCGATGAGCGAAGTAGCTCCGACATTAAAAGTATTCCCTGCAAATATAAGTGGCTTTCCGCTCGGCCAATCAATCCTTTTGGGGGCCATGGCAAGCGGAGGGTATACGGATGAGGGGTGGACTGGCATAAGCAGGCTTTTTGTTGTTCCAAAATTAGGGCTTGTTGGCTTGGAAGAAGTGGATTACGTGGCTTCTGAAGGCGGGTTCGCAATGATAAAGGAGGCCATCAATCAAAATGTCAATGGGTATCCAGCAATTCTAAGGGTTAAGCAAAGTCAATCTAAAAAATCTTTATCGGAGTTGACTTGGGCTAATAATAGAAAGATATACACACTTAGCGTAAATCGAGCATTAAAAAACCAACAGGCGATCGAAGAGTTCCTTTCTTTGGCTCAAACCATTTATGATTAGTGGTTTCGCATCCTTGGGGATTTGGCCAAGGATGCGATATTTTTTAGAAATATCGCTATGTCAAAAACATTTTTCTCGCGACTGATAGGAATATCTTCATTCGCTGTTGCGTTGTCGTCCGTTTTTTTGAGCATTGTATCTGGAATTGGTGTATACATCGCCATTATTTCAATATTACTTAGCAGTATTTCTTTGTTGATGAAAGAAAAGGTTTATCCTCTTTCATCTGTAATCATTTCCACAGTAAGTATTTTTATAGTAAGCCCGCTGCCATCATTGGGCGGATGGCCGGCATCCATGCTTTTTATTATTTTAGTTCCCTATAGTATTTTTTTGATGACACTTTCATCTCGTTTTATTCACATCAAAAAAACCGAAAAACAAAAACATGATGGTGGATCAAATACCTGAAGGCTCTATGCCGTTTCGAGTGGAACTGAATCCGTGGGTCACAGCCGGCGCACGTCAAGGTAGTTGTCGCCTCGTTCATGCAGCCAACGGTTGAATATTGTGACCAGCCAAATGCGACTTGACGATGCAGTCGCGTTCGAAATTCAGCGTCACAGCGCCGATGGGCACCCAATAACGCGTGTTGCCAGACCAGCGAGCCGGGTTGAGTTCGCGAGACCGGCTGTACAGCGCGTGTCGGGCCGTCAGAATCGCATAATCGTCGCCGGCATGGCACTGCTGCTGTCGGTCGAGGTCGAGCGCGCCTGGCACAATGAGCGACGCATGTTCCGCCCCGGTTTTATTGCCGCACGGGAGCAGATACTGAAGTTTCATGGCCCCCAATGCCCACTCCTGTATATTATTTAACATAATATACATTATGCGAATCAGAGGTAGTTTCTAAGGTGTTGCATATTCTTGGTGTGACTAGCAGCTCAACCCAACTGACCAGCTGGTGAATCCAACTGACTACTTAGCAGACCAATAGGCCCACGGTGTTACACATTAAGATTTGCCTTTGAGGCTTAGGTGGTAATTCCAGCAAAGACAGACGCGAAGTATGAGGGAAAGCGTGAAACGATAGGTTCAACGACACCCGTGGGGCGCAAGCTCCGCTTCATCGATCTCCCGCATCCCGAGGATCTCGTAGCCGTGAAACTCCGGACCATCCAACGCTCGCATGAATTCGTCCCGCTCAAGTCCGTAGTCGGCGTAGACGAAGCTTCGGACGCTACCCGACAGGTGCCTGATCGGGTCGTCGTCGAAGCCGGAGGCGGGGTAAAACAGGGATCCCCGAAGAATACGATCCAGCGGGAATGGATCGTTTTTCATCGAATCCGCCGAAAGCTTCGTGAGCCAGGCCGGGGGCTTTACTCTGGGTAACTTGGTAGCCATGCCACCTCCTTTGGGTTTTCTTTCCTGCACATGCGTGCGTGCGCGTCACACCACTCACGCGGGCCTACAGCCCCCCCCTGCTAACGGTCGCGACATTCTCATGAATACTGTGCGCTTTCGCTCACGAAACGAGATCGTCTGCTGTCATTAGGCAAACGGGCTTCACTTGCGTCTGCCCTAACGCATAAGCCGCCTCAATCGAGGGTTCCAGCGCCCCCAGCATGTCCATCGTTTTCTCGAACGGCGTATCCGAGCGCATGATGAGGGTGATCAAATCCTGGATAACGTCCGCTTCCATCTGATTATTCATTGCCGGTCCTTTCGCTCTGCTTTTTGAGGGGATGACCCCGGGAAAGCCACGCTGCGCATGCGTTGCATGGCCTCTACCATGGCGCGATGCTGGCGTACCTTTTCCTGCTCGACCAGGGCGGCCAATACCGGGTCGTCACCTGCCTGGTATGCAGGCTCGCCTTTTGCATTCCGGACCTCCTGCCCTTTGCGCCACCATTCCAGAATCTCCGCCCAGGTCCCGCTTTCCCCCTCACCTCTCTCTGGCACCGACCGTTTCCTGGATGCGAGCTGGCTGGTCAGGAAGTCCACGGTGGCGTGCGGATGAACGAGCGCTGTCAGCCCGCAGGCGCCGGCTTCGAGTATTTCTTCGGGTGGCCGCTCTGCCACTGCCTTTGAAATCCGGAGTTCCGGGTACAAGCAGTTCCCATCCACCAGAACGGGTTCATCGCCCAGCATCGCATCCTGAAACAGTGCAGAGCCTTTGCCACAGGCAAACGCCAGGCAACCGAAGCGCTCTCGATAGTCGGCCGTGGTCCGCCAGGAATAATGGAATGCTTCGGTTTCATCCGTGCGTTCCAACATACTGATCTCACCCGACGCGAGGACTACGCGGTCCATTCCAGCATGGGGATCGATGTATAACTGGAACAAGGCGCCGGGCGGATTCAGCGGCAGATGCTTGTACCAACTGCGGGCGCTGGCAGCGTAGTCCGCGAAAGCCTCGATCTGGCTGTCGGTTGGCGGTGCCACATCCGCTATCCAGCTCCTGTAGGCGTCGAGCCTCATCTCGGGCAGACCGGCGCCGGAAAGTCGCGAGACCATGATTTCGTCGAACCCATCGTCGTAATCGTCAAAGTCGTTCATAGGGACTCCATTACAGGGTGAAGTGCGTGCTCCGCCCAGGAATCAAAAATACTTGAGCAGCATGTGTTCGCGCGTACCCTTCATCGCATAAAACCAGGGCGCACCCAGAAACCCCAAACTGCGCAACGAATCTGGACCACGATCGATCAGGTCTCCGACAGAAAACATCCGGTCGCAAGCCGGATCGAAGCGAACGTGATCGAGCAAGCGGTCGGGCAGATCGAAGCAGCCGTGCAAATCACCGATAACAAAGTCGTGGCCGATCTGGTTGGAAGGCAGCACACGCACCCAAGGGGGATGTTTTGTGTTCATGTCGCCAGCCTAATCAGGCCGTCGACAGCATGAGTCGCAGAGATTTCTCCCCCGCCCACTCAAGCGCCACCATGCAGGCCCACAGGCCTCTCGACTCATCCTGTCGATTCATCCTTTTTAATACGTCAATTGATAAGGATCATTCAGGGAGGGGCCGATGTCATTCGCATTATTTCGTTTTCTGACTCACTCAAGAGTACGAGCCACCATCGGGTTTTGCCTGCTGGCGCTGTTCGGTCTGCCTGCCATGGCGCAGGCACCATGCAGCGAGCTGGGAATCCACACCATCAACTGGAAATCACCCGACAGCAACCATACAGGCGTGCTGATTGCACAGGTACGCGAGGGCTGCGTAGCCGCCGGCCTGGGCATCCAGCCGGGCGAGCTGATCACCGGATTCAACGGCAAGCCGGTCGCCAGCCAGTACGATCTGGAGAGGCTGGGTGGCGAGTTTCCTGCTGGTAAAGCCTTTTCGATCACCTTGCAGGATGGCTCCGGGAAACCCAGAACCCTGAAACGGGACGCCCTGCCCATCCAGTCTGGCGCGGAACTGCCCGCCGTGGTTACCGGAACGGTACCCGGCGACTGGTTGTCCTGGTTCAAGTGGGCGGGCTTCTTTCTCCTTGTGACCCTGTTCATGACCCCAGTCATGTGGCTGATCCTCAGGGACCACAAAACAGAAATCGCAATCGGAGGCGCGGCAGCAGGTGTTTACGGCGAATTCCAAAAGGGCGGCCGAGAATACGTCGGGGCCGGCATCAACGGCGCATTGACCGGCCTGCTCGGGGTACTGGTTTTCGGGCTGATCGGCCCCGTCGGGATGATGTACAACATTTACCAGCCGCTTGCTGCCGCGAAGAGCGAGGCCGACCAGAAGGTGTGCTGCGTCGAGGTTGAAGGCAAGTACGCCGTCTCGCAGGACGGCCGCTGGCTCGCCATGGTGAAGCCGACACCGGAACACTACTTCGGCCTGGGCGACAAGATTGCACGCACCCCGTACGTCGCCGCGCTGGTCGACCTGAAATCGGGCCGGTTCGTGGCGTGGCACAACAGCACCGACAAGCGCTGGCTCGGTATCGAGCCCTCTGCGAACAGCAGCCTGCGCGAGGTTTACTTCGATTCACGCAGCCAGCGCTCCTACGCCAGTTGGGCCAATGGATTCAGCACACGGATCGAGCCCGAGGACCAGTCGATCCTTCCCGACCAGCACAACACGGCACCCACGCCCGAAGTGCGCTACCGCATGACCAGTGATGCCGACGGAAAGTTTGCATTTTCCGAGTCAGGCACCGGCAAGACCTTCGCGCTTGATCCGGGGCAGGCCCATGACAAATGGTGGCTGTCTGCCGACGGACGCGTTCTTGCCCTGGCCACCCGCCCCTACCAGCCGGACGAGCAATACGACGGCTGGTTCAAGCGCGCGTATTACGCCGTGCGCAACTTCATCCTCGACGACTGGACCGTGACCTTCTGGGACGTCGGATATCAGCGCAAACTGGCTACCTACAAAGGCTATGGCTACGACACGGCCCGCTGGGAGGATGGACGTTTCCTGGACGCATCACTGGACGGCCGGCGCTGGCTCATGGTGCGGGGCAACGGCTTTGCGCTGGCCTTCGACCTGACCGGGAAGATCGGCCCTGCCCACGTGGCGGGGCAGCAAGCCGGGCCGCTCTACCACGCCCAGACTGATCACAGCGCAATCCCGTTCCATAACGAAGCCGGCACTTCCACAGCCATCCTGGAACTGCTCGCCAGCCTGGTTGGCCGTTACCCGACCGAAATCCTGGAAGCACACCCGGAGATCGATACCGCGCTCAGAGCCGCACTGGGCCAATCCTACCAGCCGCTCATGGACATGCTCACGGTCGGGACCCCGGCCGAGGCCACTGCCGACGGTGGCCTGACCTACACGGCATGCAAGGCGCACGCGTGCCCCGACGGCAGGCTGGTCGTCCATATCAGTCCCAACCTCAAGGCAAGCGCCCTGCTGTTTCATGACGATCAGGAGATCGGCCTGCCGGAAGCCCATCGCCAAGGTGAAGTGGATCCGGACGAATGGTCGCGCCTCGCGTTCTACGCGCAGCCGGCCTATCCCCCAATCATGCCGAGAGCCTTGTTTGACGCTGCGCGGAACGATCCGCGCGCACTGGGAACCCCGTCTTTCGATGAGAATCACGCCGTCGTCTCGTCCCGATTCTGGATCGTGGGGAGACTGCCTTGAACGAGGAACTGCTCTCGCCACCAACCAGAAAACTCATGCGGCGACATGCCCAACCGTCGGCCATACTCTTCCGCTTTCCTGACGAAGACCCCGGTTGCCAGGATGCGGCCGTGCTTCTCGTGCTAGGCAAAGGCGCGCCCGTGCTGGCCGAGCGCCTCGCAGACTATGCGCAATCCCTGCCAGGCACCAACTGGATGAAAACACTGGGAACGCTGACGGCAGTCCTCCAGCCGCTCGAACACGTGCCGCCGCTGGCTGGCCGCCTGCCCTGCATCATCGCCATCAGCGGCGCGCTCACTAATCAAGACATCCGGCTTGCCGCGCAGCTGGTTCAGCTGGGAGGACACTGCACCGTCGTGGTCGACGCCACGACCGCGATCAGGCCGGAATGGACATCGGTGATACGCCTGCCGCCACACCGGTCACGCGATGCCCAATGGGCATGGGCCATGCGCGTCTATCTGGACGCCATGCTCAACCGCGGCCTCATCTGCCTGGATGCTTTCGCGATCCAGGCCTGCACCGAGAACCGGGCGAGCCAGTTCACGGTGGTTCATGCCATTGGGGAAGGACGGGCAATCGTAGGCGCCGAGCGTGCCGTGCAGTCGCTGGCAACACGCTGCGACCTCGGCGCGTGCGACACTTTTCTGCTGTTGTTCCACACCGGGCCGGATGTCCGGCTCAAAGAAATCCACTGGGGCATTCAGGCATTCAAGCATGCCCTTCGCGGAGTCAGGGATGACGACTACCTGCTCATGGTCGGCCACCTGCCCCACCGTGAGGTGGGCTTCGCGGTCAGCTTGATGGCGGGGACGGCCAAATAGCCGAGGCAGCGTCCACCGGTTCGTCAACGCACGTCATCTGGATCAAGCCCCATTGCCTGCCTGGGGGTTTTCCGCTACTCACCCCTACCCCGTCGATCCTCGCCTTTCTAGCGTGACATGATCGACGGCGCCTCCGGGAAAGTCAGCTTGAAATTCCGCAGGTCTTCTTCGAAGGCGTTGCAAGTCTTCAAAGCCACAGTGAGCACGTTGCGTGGGACGCTGTAGTCGAAGGCAGCGGTCCATTGCTGGATGCGGCTCATTGCGCGCAAGTAAGCGACTGGATCCTTCTGATGGGACAGCGCCTTGAGGGGCAGCATGTAATCTTCCCGGTACACCGTCGGGACAATGATGCGCGACAAGCCGCCGGCGGTTAGCTCGGCGTTCATCGCCAGGCGTGCGGTACGGCCGTTGCCGTCCAGAAACGGGTGGACCTCGGAGACCACGAACATTGTCATCAGCGCCCGCGCAAACGGGTCTTCCAAGGCCGCGATTCGCGCGAAACCTTCCCGCAATGTGCCGGGCACCAGGGTTGGATCGACAAACAGGGTGGCACCTGCTTGATTCGGCTTGTCCTTCCACTCGCCGGGGCGTTTGTCCGGGCGCGATTTCATCACCAGCGCGTTGACCGATTTCAGCCAGGCGAGGAACTCGTCTGCCGTCCGGGCTGGCGTGTTGCGCCAGGGCGCCTGCGACGCGGCCTGGAAATTGCCCAATACATCGTGCGAGTCCTCGGTACGATTAAGAATGATCTTGCCCTCAAAGACGATCTGCTCCGCCTCGGATACGAGGAAGGTGGTGCCCTCGATGAAGTTCGAGAAATAGGCTTCGTAAAAGGCGAAGTTTTCCAACGCCTGGCCAGTAAACGCCCGATCTGGAACCTCCGGCATGACGTTCGCCTTCAAGTGTGAGAACAGCGCCTCGAACAACTCGAGCCTACCGGGGTCATAGGGACGACCGGCCACGCGCGCGATCGCCTGAGGACTGCGCAGCCGGCGCTGCTGCTGGGTGCCGAGCAGCGCGCCGATGATCTTGTCCAGGCGGGAAAACTCCTTCGGCATGCCGAGCGCAGCGGCAAGTCCACGGCAGTTGTCGCGCAGGACATTGAGCTTGTGCTCGCCGCGGATGAGAAGAACCTTGTCGAGATAGGTTTCAACGGCCTCCTGGGAAAGCACCCGCGAGGCAACGCCTCGGCCAGTGGCCATGTTTTCGAGCAACCAACGCGGCTCGCTGGAAAAGAAAATCCCCTTGTATGGCGTATCGCTCACCCCTGCCCCCTGGAAAGCACCGGCGCCGGGGATCACGCGGACCGTCAATCCAGGCAACTCGATCGTGCGCGGCGTCTTTCCTCGCGTGACATACAGCCAGCCGTTTTCCGGCTTGCCTACGGCAGCCGAACGGAAGCTCACAACCCCACCCAGCAGAAGATTGCTGACGATCTCTGCCCAGTTCCGCAGGACGATGTTCTCCAACGGGCTTTCAAGATTGCTTGTGAAAACCCCGCTGTAGATCCTGCGCAGCACGCCCCCCCGGGCCAGGCGCCGGACGCGCTGGGCATGGGTGGCATCGCCGGAGCTGAAAACGACTTCGGGAAGCGGTTTGTCGGTTTTTTGCTGGATATTCATTGCGCACATCCAAATATTGTACGTATTTTATATTGCTTCATCGCTTAATGTACGAAACATATCTTATTTGTCAAGTCGGCCTTCCTTCGCCCCCCACGAAAAGCACGCGATTCCGGCTGGTTCACACGGCAGCCTGTACGAATACCACCGCACCTCTTGCTGAAATGACGTTTTTTTAGGCTACTTGAAGGATTTGTCGGCTCGCGCCCGCAAGACCTGGTCCCTCCCCAATGGCGCCCACCACCCCCTTCACGATCAGCCATCTGCGTGGCAGCACCACGCGGATACAAACTGTCAACGTCATTGGGAAGATTCGCATCTGCTTCACGCAGTCCTGCGTACGCTCGGGGCGTGCCGCAGGATGACGAGCAGGCCTGCTACTGGATCCGCGTGAGTGCCGAAAACGGATACCGTGGCGCACAGGCATTGCTCGGTGAGATGCTCGAACTGGGTCAAGTCACGCCCAGGAACCTGGACGAGGCCGCAGAATGGCTCGGCATGGCCGCCGACTGGGGGGACGAAGATGCCCAGATCCGGCTCGACCGGCTTCTGCGTTCGGGCGCGCTCGATCCCCGCACCCGTGACAGGATTGATCTCCTCGACCGCGACTCTGTCAGCAGGCGAATTCTCCATTGAGCGTCATCGGAGGGGCTGCCCTCCGATGAACGTATCACCCAGGATGTCTGCACGATAGGCGGGCACCCTACCTCCCACACCTTCCCCAATACCGCCTGATCTGCCCCGCGTGGCGCGCCGACTCATATTGTCGACGACATCCCTAGAGTACCCACCTGCTTCACGCCACACCGCTCTTTAAAAATTGTTGGGAATGTTTTTGTTGTTTCAAGCCGCGAAAGGTGGGCTCACAAGGCCCGCGGATCGCTTTGATTCTGTTTTCCACTACCCGAGGTTAAAACTATGAACATTCAAAATCGCGTTGTTTCTTTTCTTAAATCTGAAGATGAGTTTGGTGGCCTGTCCAATCTCGCTGAAGGTTACCCACTTTTAATCAATGGCGTCAGCGTTACGAGTAGTGAACACCTGTATCAAGCACTGAAATTTTCGGATCACCCCGAAATCCAGGGCCGCATCCTGAAGGCTGGAACCCCTGCTGAGGCGGTCAAGATCGCTTCGAACAAGGTGCTGGTTGGGGTGCAAACGGCTCTGTCCCGTCGTGTCCCTCAACAGAAGTTCGCGGTCACATCCCAGATCAAACCGTATTCTGAAAAAGCGGAAGAATCGGCTAAAAAACTGGCGCTGAAAAAAGCACATGACGCGAAAATTCGCCCCGACTGGAATCAAGTAAAGCTCGAAGTCATGGATTTCTGTCTGCGTGCCAAACTCATCAACAACTGGGTTCAATTTGGTGAACTGCTTCGCAGTACGGAAGATCGTGAAATTGTCTTGAAGGCGCTCAAGAAAGAATCCTATTGGGGACTGTTTACATCGAAAGATGGATATTGCCGTTGTGGATACAACCATCTCGGTCGCCTCCTGATGAATTTGAGAGATGAACTCAATGATCCGGACAACGAGCCGCTTCGAGTTCTGGTTCCCCCCTCCCATCTGAACCTGATGTTTTTGGGTTCCAAAATTGAACCGGTCGACCGGACGGATCACCTCCGTCAAGTTGGAACCCGTTTCAGCGAACAGGTGGCCGAAGTCCGTCCCTAAGGTTTTCGGGGTGAAAACCCCACCGGAAATTCGCCTACTCGATTGTGGGTGATTTTCGGTTGGATTCATTTCGGGCCTTTCGGCACACCAACCGTGAGGCATGGACACCTGACTGCCCCCCGTCGACGTATGTTGTCGACGGCGTCTCGACAATGCCAACAAACATATACGGAGATCATCACGATGGCTATTACCCGGCGTAAGAAATCGATTCCCTTCCCCTCACCCGACGCTTCGGACAAATCCTACGAGGCCCTGATCCGCCTCTGGATCCTTCGGCTGCTTGTCCCGCTAGGGGGAAGCCGCGAATTGATCGTTTCCTACGGTTACCAGCATGACCATCTCGCGAATTACCTGGGTCTTCCGTCCCTTGAAGGAAACTTCGACATTAAGCCTGCCATGGCGGAGCTGCGTAAGAAGCATGGCCAGGCAGAACGTCGCCGCAGCGTGAACGCGATTCCCGAGGTCCTGGCGAAGAATATCGAACGCTATAGCGAACTGCTGGGGTGGAACAACGTCGACAAGGCCGTGATTGCCTTCGCGGTGCTGATGGAAACCGACCCTCGCCTGGAGGTGGCGTGCAGCACGATCGGGAGCGTCCCCACGGCTCGTCTCATCGATGTACTGAGCGGCGTGCTGGGGTTTGACCGCGATCTGATTCGCCACAGCGTCTCCCCCAAGGGTTCGTTGTCCGAATCCTGTTTCATCAAGATCGATCCGAGCGTGGCACGCAGTCTCGCAGCCAAGATTACGATGCTTTCCGACGAGACGTCCGACCGCTTGCGATATTTCGATGGGGATCCGTTCGAACTGCTGCGCGACATCGTCGCTCCGGCAGCGAAGGCCGAACTTACGCTCGGCGACTTCAGCCATGTGCAAAACACGCTCGACGTGCTGCACCCCTATCTCGAGCGCTCCCTCGAACACAAGAACAACGGGGTCAATGTCTTCATTCACGGCGCACCCGGAACCGGCAAGACCCAGCTGTCCCTTGCGCTGGCACGCGAACTCGGCTGCGACCTGTTCGAGATCTCGTCGCAGAACGAGGCCGGCGACGGCATCAACGGCTACGGCAGACTTCGCGCGCTGCGCGCCGCCCAGAGCATGCTGCGCCAGCGCCGCGCCATGATTCTGTTCGATGAAGCCGAGGACGTGTTCGACGGCGGCTGGACTCACCTGCGTGAGAAAGGCTCTGCCCGCTCGCAGAAAGCCTGGATGAACCGCCTGCTCGAAACCAACACGGCGCCGGTCATCTGGCTGTCGAACAATGTGGAGTGCATGGACCCAGCTTTCCTGCGCCGTTTCGACGTCGTGCTTGAGATGCCGCTGCCCCGCGGCCGCCACCGTGAACGCCTGCTGGACGAAGCCTGCGGCGACCTGATCAATGCGACCACCCGCAACCGCCTGGTCGAGGCACACGGGCTGGCGCCTGCCGTGGTGCAGCGCGCGGCCCGTGTGGTGCGTTCCATTCAGGACGTCCTGCCGGCCAACCGAACCAGCGCGATCCTCGAACAGCTGATCGAGAGCACACTGGAAGCGCAGGGCCACGGTGGGTTGATGACCGGTGAGGCGGCCGCGCTGCCGGAGAGCTATGACCCGCGCCACATCGCCGCCGATGTCGACCTGGCTGAAGTCTCAGCCGGAATCATGCAGGCCAAGGCGGGCCGCATCTGCCTGTATGGCCCGCCCGGCACCGGCAAAACTGCGTTCGGCCGCTGGCTCGCCACCCGGCTCGATGTGCCGCTGCACGCCAAGCGCGTGTCGGACATCGTCTCGCCCTACGTGGGACAGACCGAACGCAATCTGGCACGGGTATTCCGCGAGGCCGAGTCCGACGGTGCCGTACTGCTGCTCGACGAGGTGGACAGCTTCCTGCAGGACCGCACGCGTGCCCAGCGCTCGTGGGAGGTGACGGCCGTCAACGAGATGCTGACGCAGATGGAGGCTTTCTCCGGGGTGTTCATCGCCTCGACCAACCTGATGGACGGACTCGACCAGGCGGCGCTGCGCCGCTTCGACCTCAAGGTGAAGTTTGGCTACCTGCGCCCTGCCCAGGCCTGGGACCTGTTCGAGGTGCTCTGCGAGTCGCTCGGCCTGCTGGTCCCGGATGAATCTACCCGCACCGCTGTGGGACGACTCACGACCCTGACCCCGGGCGATTTCGCGGCTGTTGCGCGCCAGCACCGCTTCCGCCCGGTCGCCAGCGTTTCCGCGCTGATCGCCGCGCTGGAAGCGGAATGCAGCATCAAAAAGGACAGCCGCAAGGCCGTTGGTTTCATCTAATCGAATCGAGGTCAGACATGAGTGGATTGTCCAAGTCGCGCATTCAGTACCACCGGCAATGTCCGCGCCGCCTGTGGCTGCATACCTACCGCCCTCAGCTCGCGGAAATCGACCCTGCCATGCAGATGCGCTTCGACATCGGCAATCAGATCGGCGAGGCCGCCCGCACCTTCTATCCGGATGGTGTGCTGATCGATGCGCCTTCCGCAGCACAACAACTTGCAGAGACAAAGCGCGTCCTCTCTGGTGCGCCACGCCCAATCTTCGAAGCCACCTTCGAGACCGATGGCGTGCTGGTGCGCGCTGACCTGCTGCTGCCAGACGCCGTCGGTTACCGCATGGTCGAGGTCAAATCCGCCACCGAGGTCAAACCCAATTATTTGGACGATGCCGCGATCCAGGCCTGGGTAGCACGAAAGGCCGGCATCCCGGTCACACGCGTCGAGGTCGCTATCATCGACAAATCCTTCACCTACCGGGGCGACGGCAACTACGACGGCCTTTTGAAGCACGTCGACGTGACCGTCGCCACTCATAGCTTTGAATCGCAGATCCCAGGCTGGGTGAATGCGGCACGAGACACCCTCGCCAGCAAGGAGCCCCTGATCGATACCGGTGACCAGTGTGAGAAACCCAACCGCTGCCCGTTCTTCCACAGCTGCGCGCCAAAACGCGTGCCGGGGTCAAAAGCCTACTACCCCGTGGAAATCCTGCCCTGGGCCGATGAACTCGCCATCGATCTGCGCATTGAGGGGTATGACGACATGCGTGAGGTCCCGGCCTTCCGGTTGAAAAACCCGCTCCATCAACGCATCCAGCGCGTGTGCACGAGTGGGCGGTATGAACTCAGCCCGGAAGCACAGGAGCAAATTCAGCACCTTGCCTACCCGCGCTATTACATCGACTTTGAAACGGCCAACCCTGCCGTCCCCGTCTGGGCGAACACACGGCCTTATCAACAGATCCCGTTCCAGTGGTCGTGCCACATTGAAACTCGCAATGGAACAATCGAGCACAAGGCCTTCTTGGCCCTTGGCACCGACGATCCGCGCCGTGCCTTCGCCGAGTCGCTGGTCGATGTGCTGGGCCAGACTGGACCCATCCTTGTCTACAACGCCGGCACGGAGCGCAGCCACATCCGGCACCTGGCGCTGTGCTTCCCCGACCTCGCCCCCGCACTCAACGCGGCGGCCGACCGGATCGTCGACCTGCTGCCAATCGCCCGTGCGCACTATTACCACCCAGACATGCATGGCTCATGGAAGATCAAGGATGTTCTGCCCACCATCGCCCCTGAGCTGGCCTACGGCGATCTCGAAGTCCGTAATGGTGTTCAGGCCCAGCATGTTTTTGCAGAGCTGATGAATCCGGACTTGCCGGATGCGCGCCGAACCAGCCTGCGTGAATCCCTGCTCAGCTATTGCGAACGCGACACGCTGGCCATGGTGAGGCTGGCGCATTTCTTCGAGTGCGGCGCGGCCCAGAATCCGTCGACACATATTGTCGAGTTATGAGAGACACTCACGCTCTCGATTACCCAATATAAGGCCGAAGGATCTGACCTGAAACCCGCCGTTGGCGCTCTGAGAGTGAAATCGGGCGCACTAATTGATTGATCCGCAAACTCGACTATCTCACACACACCACCCAAGGGAGCACATGATGCACTACGCAGAAAAGCGCGCCGAACAGGAAGCCAAATGCCGCCCCGCAGCCGAGCAGGGAGATGCCGAAGCGCAGTTCCAACTGGCGCGGCTGTATGAAAGCTACTCCCCAGGAACGGATACGAAAGAGCGCAGGACAGCGGCCCTAAGGTGGTTCCTGAAAGCCGCGGAGCAAGGTCATGTTATAGCCCAATACAGGTTAGGTCTCTATTACCGGCACGGGGTAGGGACTGTTGCCAAGGATCAAGCTGAAGGAGATGTCTGGTTCAGCAAGGCCGCTGCACAAGGCCATATAGGGGCGATGATGCACCTCGGTAGGTATCGCGAGGCTGCCGACCTTGGAAATCCACTTGCTCAGTGCAAGTTGGGCGATCAATCCATAGAAAAGGATCCAGCCGAAGCAATGAGCTGGTACCTGAAAGCGTTCAACAATGCGGATAGCCTTGAGGGGTGGGACTTAACCGCAGGGGAAGCCGCCTACCAAATCGCGAAAATGTACGAAGAAGGTAGAGGCATTCCCAAGAACGACGAAACCGCGGTGGCCTGGCTCTTCAAAGCTGCCGAGAAAGGTGATCCGAAAGCCCCCTGGGATATTGCCGATCGATACGCAAAAGGAATTGGCATCCCCAAGGACACTGCGGTCGCCGCGGAATGGTATGTCGAGGCCGAGTCACGGGACGCGAATTTCGAGCCGGAGGGAAGTGATCTCCAGAAAACCTGCAAAGCGCGTGGCGTCCCACTTAAGGAAATGCTCACCGCCTATCGCAAGGCGGCAGAGTCCTGTGAGGTCTGGGCGATGTATCTGGCGGACTTGTACAAATATGGATGGGGCATCCCTCCTGACCGAGCCGAATCCCAGAAATGGCGTCGGAGGGCGGCCGCGGAGTCTGCGCACCATCTCGTAGACGTCGAGGCCGAAGGGGGGGTGCATTAAGGCACGTCCCTCATGCGCTTAACACTCCGGCCAATCGACGACCTGAACAACTGTTCAATGGGGAAAAACTCAAGATTCATTAGGCTGAGGCAAGCCCTACTCAGCCACCACGAACGAGACACCCTGGCGATGTCGAAATCAGCGCATTTCTTCGAGAACGCCCCGCCCGGGGTAAGTCGACACAATTTGTCGTCTTTCTTTATATCCTGATTTCGGTTGGAGCGTCCCAACTGAACACCAGACTCCGGAGAAAACAAATGGCAAACGACAACTCGAAGACGAGCGAGACAACGCCAGGTAGTGTTTACATCGATGACGAATTCACCGCCAAACATCGGGCAGATGCCGAGCGGGGTGATCCCGACGCACAGTACGCGCTGGGCCACGCGTGCTTCACTAACTTCGATATGGATGAATTGGCCAATGCGACTGAAGCGCTGAAGTGGCTGCGCAAAGCCGCGGAGCAGGGCCACACCAATAGCCAGCACGACTTGGGGCTATGGTACGAGCGAGGGAACTTGTACGGCGTTTCAATCAGCTCCGTTTCCCGGGATGAACAAGATGATTCCATAGCTGCCAAGTGGTTCAGGAAGGCCGCGGAGCAAGGCCATCAGGAGTCGCAGTTCGCGATTGGATTGAAGCATCAGGAGGGGCGAGGCGTTTCTCAGGATGACAAGGAGGCTGCCGCCTGGATTCTCAAGGCAGCCGAAAGCACAAATGGCGCACATGTCGCATTCGCACAGGTACATCTGGGCTGGATGTATCAAGTTGGAACAGGTGTTCCCAAGAACATGGTTGAAGCAGCCAACTGGTTTCGAAAAGCGGCTGAGCAGGGTGAACCCAACGCGCAGTATGAGCTCGGCTTGATGTATTCGCGAGGGACAGGCGTCCCGAAAGACGAGACTCAGAAAGCGGCCTGGTTCCGTCAGGCAGCTGAGCAATGGCACCCCGATGCCCAGTATTACCTCGGCACCATGTACCACAAAGGCGCCGGCGGGCTACCCAAGAACGAACGCGAAGAGATTGCCTGGTACCTGAAGGCCGCTGAGGCGTGTCATCCTTACGCCGAGTTTGCACTGGGCTTGAAGTATGAGTCGGGCCATGGCGTTCCCCAGGACAAGGCAGAGGCGATCAGGTGGTTTCGCCTTGCGGCAGAACATGGTGAGGAAATGGCGCCCGAAAAGCTTCGGGAACTGGGGGCTGAAGACCCTCATTCCCCGGACGAACTAAAGGAATGATCGATAACGCCTCAGAGAGCGAGCACAGTTCCAGATTCCCGCGATCTTCCTGAGGCAATTCAATTCGAGTGGCCAGTTTGGACAACACCAAGCTGGCCATTTTTCTTGGCGTGATCGTAATCGCATGGGCGTGTCCCAAGGCACCAGGCCGCTGCCCGGGACGCCACTGGATTTCAAACGTTAAGAAAAACCGGTCTGCCTTGTTGTCAATTGAAAGGCATCCGCGACACATGCTGTCGACCCGCTTGTCATGCTGTCTCCATCGTGAACGCCAGCAGAATGGCCTGGCCTCGCGTGCCCCAGAAACCTTGTTCATCAGGAGACACACATGGCATTCATGCACACCTATTCCGTCTTCCTCGTCCGCGTCGAGTCGAGCGCCGGGCCGTTGTCGAACCTTCGCATCGAAGTTCGCGCGCCCGACAATGAGACGGCCAAACGCACGGCGGCTGCCCAGTTTCCCGGCTACCGCGCGTCCAGCGCCTCACGCGTGCTCGGGCGATAAGGTCATGCCGCGCCATCCCGATCACCCAGGCCGCAAGCCGAACGCGCCAGAGAAGCGGACCGAGCAGTTGGTTGAAGCCTTCACTCGGCAGATGCGCGAAACCTATGTGCTGCTCGGCAAGTCGCTGCCCCCCCTGATGGAGGACAAGCCAGAGGACATCGAGCAACTCATCGAGCTGGGGGCCGTATACGAGCAGCTGGGGTGCATGCGGGAGGCTGTAACCACTTACGAGCGGCTGCGGCAACTGAATCCACGCCAGCTGCCGAAACATGCGCAGGCGTTTCTCGATCGGCATCGCGACCTTATCGCCGCCGAAGCAGACAACGCACCCACCACACCACCTGAATCAAATGAAGGAGAACGCACATGAAAGCACTGATCGTGACCATTCTGGCCCTGGCCTTGGCCGCCTGTTCCTCCCCCGGAAGCAAGCAGGCGAATCATCCCGACCCGGCCATCAAACCTGACGCGGGTGCCTCACGGCTTGCAGAATCAGCTTTTGACGGCTCCAGCGGCACGCTGAACCTGGTGTTCGACGAGCAGGGAAACTGGGTGAAGATCACCAGCAAGGGAACGGCCAGCCTGAGCGCGGATACCTCGTCCGGACGCGAGACCGCGCTGATGATCGCCACCATGCGCGCGAAGCGCACGGTTACTGAGTTCCTCAGTAATGACGTCAAGTCCACCAAGACACTGACCCGGGTTGCCCGCAGCTACGCGCGGGCCTTCCAGTCGGAAGAGACCGCGGACCCCGGTGCGTCAACGAGCAACCTCGACACGGACGCCATGGACGACCTCGATATGGAAGCCAAGGGCGCCCACACCGAGAAAGCCCGCCAGGCGCAACACCTCGCCACGATCCTGACTGAGCGCATCCAGGACAACAGCGCCGCCATTCTTAAGGGTTCCTACGTCAGCCTCCGTGTCTTCGAGGGCGAACAGGTGATCGTGGAGCTCACCACCACCCGCCATTCCATCGCTGCGGCGCACCAGGTGTCCGGAATGATGCGGGGCACGCTGCAATGAAGCGATGGCTCGCCCTCCTCGCCTGCCTGGGCCTAAGCGCCCAGGCGGCGGAGGTCACCGTCACCGGTTACGGAACGTCGGTGGACGAGGCGCTTGCCAACGCCAGGACCGCTGCCGTCGGCCAGGTCGCCGGGACGTTCGTCACTGGCCAGTCGACGCTGGAAGGCGACGCCTATCGCTCGCGCACTGATGAATACAACGGTGGCCGGATCAGGAAGCACGAGATCCTGTCCGTCGACGAGGAGAACGGACTGTTCGCCGTGCGCATCCTTGCCGACGTCGATACCGACAAGGTCAACACCGTGATCGTCTCGAACGGCGCCGAGATCGACGCCCAGGTCGCCGACCAGCTCGACAGCGCGCGGGACGACCACGAGAAGACGCGACGAATCGTCGAAGCGCTGGACGATCCCGCCCAGGCCTTTTCCGTCGAAGTCACCAAGGTCACCTACCGCAATCGCGGCGAGCACACGGACCTCATCGTGCAGGGGCGGATCGTCTACTCGCCGAAGTGGTATGACGACGTGCACGTGATGGCAAAGACGATCGGTCGCAAGGTCGACATCGGCTCGAAATGGCGGGAAGCCCTGTGGGGTCTGGCCGCCCTGACCGCCGCGATCAACCCCGTGCTGCCGGGCACGATGTTCTCGATCGCCCGCCACGCCAATCCCCCGCCGAAATCCAGCCCCGAGCACATGGTCTGCTTCGGCAAGGACAACGGCTGGGACATCGACGAATGCTACGAGACCCGCCACCCCTTCACCAACATCCGGGACGATGGCCCGCTACGGGTCTACGGCGGCCTGGTGCAGGACGACGGCCGGCTTCCCTTTGGGGAACTGCGGGTCGAGTTTGGGGAAGGGCTTTTCCTTGGAGTTTATCCGGGGAGGCGGGTCTATTTCTCGAAAAGCGCGACGGAGCGGAAGTTTCAGAGCCCGGGAATCGTGCTGTTTCGCAAGGGGGCACAGCCCTTCGAGCAGGTCATCACCTTGCCCACCCGGAATCTGGCGCAGGCCGGCCGGATCAAGTTCGCCGGACTGCGGGGCGGATCCCGTTGAGTGCATTTAACAGGGGGCAAGTACAAGTGAATAAACAAGAATTTCTGGCCAACCAGGATGTTGAGGATTTTCTGGATTGGCTTGCCCGCGAGTTGCCGCGACTGAAGATTCGCCTGGACATCAAGCGATCCCGCTTCGTGCCTTCGGGACTGAAAGTGGATGTCACCGGGCTGGAAAGCGTTCTGGCGCACTACACCTGGAAGTCACACGGCATGGCGACGGGCGACTGGGTGGAGGCAAGCGCGCGCCTGACCGCGTTGGCTCATGCGCTGCGCGACGCAGTTCGAAGAAACAGCGACCCGGATGCGCTCGACGCCTGCTGGGACATTCTTCAATGGGGTGGCAATCGCAATTGGAACACGGGCGCCTACCCCTTCCTCAGCGCACGGGCCGCAGCGGGCGTGCTTTGCCAGTACCTGAAAGACACGAGCGCCGCCTTTGCGCTGAATAAAGCCGATGTGGATACGCTCGTCCCGCCAGTGGAGATGCTGAACTCGATGCTCACCAAGGTGCATGCGATCTACGCGGAAGACGGACTGCCGATCTATGACTCAAGGGACGCTGCCGCTATCGCATCGCTTGTGGAAACGTGGCGCGTGGCAACCGGCAAGTCTGGAAATCCTCTGCCTGCGCCGCTGACTTTTCCTGCGACCACGGCATCGCGCACCGTTCGCGAGCGCTTCCCGCACGCCCGCTCCCCGGGCGTCATGGCCTATGGCGCGCCAGAGACGACCGGACAATGGGCGAGCGCCAAAATTCGGTTAGGATGGATCATGGAAAGCATCCTGGAAGAGATGCCGGAGTTGTTTTCGGGTTGTTGCGCTGCGCTGCGCCGAGCCTTGCCGAGCGCATGCATACGTTCGAGGCGGCGCTGTTCATGGTCGGCTATGACGTGAGGTGCCTAGACCGCACTCATTGAGGGCGGCCGTGCGCGGCTGTAGAGCCCACTCAGAGTAACAGTGCGCAGCCATTCCGAAGGAAACAATAAAAAGTCGCCCCTGCAAAATTCACCCAACGCCCCCGCTAGCAACCCCAAGCGAAAGCCCTGCCGCCGGATGAGCCTGCCGGAGCGGATTCGCGCGCAGGAACGCAGCCAACAGCGCCACAAATAGCGGGCGCAATAAAAGGGCCTTCAGGCCCAGACGGGCCATCGCCCTCAGCAACCAGCGCAGGTTGTAGCCAGCGGCACAGAGCACCGCATGCAACGC
>JAUYCF010000025.1 GCA_030692355.1 Thiobacillus sp. | reverse complement strand
CAAAACGCCAAAATGCACGGCCAGCGCGACCGCTCCCTGTGGCTTGCCGCGCAGCGGTTGAAAGGGGTGCGTCTGGCCAAGCCGGGCGATCAGATCCAGGTCATCTTCTTCGTCGATCTGAACTGCCCCGCCTGCGCGAATCTCTGGCGCTGGTTCGACACCCCCGGGCGGCGCCAGTGGACGACGCTGTGGATCCCCGTCGCCTACATGAACAAAACCAGCATCGGGCGCGCGGCTGCGCTGCTACGCGCCCCGGATTCCTACGCCGCGCTGGCGCAAAACTTCGGGCCAGGATTCGATCAGGACAGGCGTATCGGTGCGCTTGCCGAAGCGGATGCGCTCACCCTCGATGAGCGCTCGGCCATCCGCGCCAACACGGGATTCTGGAACGGCATCTTTCCCTCTACGCCGCTGACGCTGTACCGCAACGCCGACGGCAGGTACTGGCAATTGCTGGGGCTTTTTTCCGAGCCAAGGATGAACACCTATTTCACGCAACTCGCCCCCGCGCGGCTTGAAAGCTATCCGGCGCGGTAGCCTTGTCGCTGGATTGTTTCTTTGCATTCCCTGGTGCATACCAGACGCTGGAACTGGCGGCGGGGGAGGCCGCGCGGTTGGGACTGCAGGCAGGCCAGCCGCTGGTGCAGGGTTTGTCGAATCCCGCCCAGGAGACACTCGCATGACATGCTGTTGCTCCCGCCAGCGCGGCGGATGCCGGAGCCGGTTAACCCAGCGCGGCGCCACCCTCGTCGAATTCGTCGTCGTCGTCCCTACCGTCCTGTTCATGCTGATGAACCTCATCCAGTACGGTCTGCTCTACCACGCCAAGAGCCAGCTCAACTACGCCACCTTCGAAGCCGCAAGAGCCGGCACCACACAGAACGCCGACCCCGCCGCCATCCGCACCGCCTTCACCCGCGCCATGACCGGCTACTACGGCGGCGGCACCACCACCGCCCAGCTCGCCGCGTCCCGCGCCAAGGCGGCGGCCGATACCACCGCCGCCAACGTCCGTATCGAAATTCTTTCCCCCACCAAAGAGAGCTTCGACGACTACGCCAGCCCCGGCCTCCAATCCAGGCTCGGCATCTCGTCGCGCGTCATCCCCAACACCAACCTGGCCTTCATCCAGTGCCCGATGGATGTGCCCGGCTGCAACAAAGACCCCAAGACCAACCAGAGCGGGCAGACCCTGGCGGACGCCAACCTTCTGAAGCTGCGCGTTACCTACGGCATCCCCGAGAAGAAGCAGATCCCGCTCGCCGGCAAGTTCATGAACTGGGCGCTGAGCGTCCTCAACAGCGGCGACCCCGACGCCTTCCGCCAAGGCCTGGTCGCGGCCGGCCGCATCCCCGTCGTCGCCCATACCGTGATGCGCATGCAAAGCCCGGCCTATGAGAACGCCAACGCCAGCAACCCCGGCCCGGGCAACGG
>JAUYCF010000021.1 GCA_030692355.1 Thiobacillus sp. | reverse complement strand
AGCCATGGCAGCCTGTCATTGCGAGCGAAGCGAAGCAATCCAGCGCTTTGATTCAGCGGGCCTTTCTGGATTGCCGCGTCGCTACGCTCCTCGCAACGACAGTCTATTCGTGGGCTGTGTGTGACAACTGGATAAGCACGGATCATACGAGGCGCCCGCCCTTGACGCGATAGCCTGCGGTGGAGTGCGCGCCGAGCCGGCTGCCGTGGGCATGGGCGATGGCGCAGGCGAGCGCGTCGGCGGCGTCGGCCGTCGGAGCAGCAGGCAGGCTCAGCAGGCGCTTGACCATTTCCTGCACCTGTTCCTTGGCGGCCTTGCCATGGCCGACCACCGCCTGCTTGATTTGCAGCGCCGTGTATTCCGCAACCAGCAGTTGATTGGAGACTGCCGCACAGATCGCCGCTCCGCGCGCCTGCCCGAGCAGCAGCGTCGACTGCGGATTGACGTTGACGAAGACGATTTCCACCGCACAGGTATCGGGCTGATAGGTGGCGATCACCTCGTTCAGCCCCGCGAACAGCACGCCCAGCCGCTGCGGCAAGCTGCCCTCGCCGCTCTTGATCACGCCGCTTGCCACATAGGCCAGCTTCTGACCGGTCTGCTCGACCACGCCGAAGCCGGTGAGGCGCAGACCGGGGTCGATCCCAAGGATGCGGCTCAAGGCCACAACTCGACACACGTCGCGCCTGCTGCAAACGCTTCGTGAATAGTGTCCTGACGGTCAATCAATAAACGCAGCACTTCTGACTTGTCGGGGTTATTGATGCGCAGCCACAGCACGACGGGCGGTGCGCCTCGGGTAAGGCTCAAATCATAAAAATCCGCATCGCGGGTAACCAGCACATAGTCATGCTGACCGGCGTGCTGCCACAATGCGAGATCGCTGGCCTTTTCCAGGCCCAGAAGAACAACCTGGCTCGATCCCGGATAGGCTTCCTGCAAAAAAGGCACAAGGCGTCTGGACAGGTTTTCGTCAAGCAGCAGCTTCATCCATGCACCGATGCAAGCTGACGCTCCCGGTCTGCCGCAAAGGCGAGACAAGCCAAAATATCGTCGGTATCGAGTTCAGGAAAATCGGCAAGAATCGCTTCGTGGGTCTGCCCTGCCGCCAGCATTTCCAGCACATCGTAGACTGTGATTCTGAGCCCGCGAATACAAGGTTTGCCGCCGCGCTTGCCTGGCTCGGAAGTGATACGGCTGTGGTAATCCATGCGCGACCCCTTCTCTGGATTTGGCTTGCGATTTTACTCCGGCAGCACCGCGTTGGTGTAGACCTCCTGCACGTCGTCCAGCGACTCCAGCGCGTCGAGGATCTTTTGCATCTTTACCGCGTCGTCGCCGGCGAGTTCGGTTTCAACTTCCGGGCGCATGGTGATCTCGGCGACCGCCGGCTTGAAGCCGGCTTTTTCCAGCGCCTCCTTCACCGCCTCGAAGGCCCTGGGGTCGGGCGAGGTCAGCACCTCGATCGAGCCATCCTCGTTGGGGATGATGTCTTCGGCGCCGGCGTCGAGCGCGGCTTCCATCACCGCCTCCTCGCCAGCGCCCGGCTCCAGGATGATCTGGCCGCAGTGCTTGAACTGAAATGCGACGCAGCCGTCGGTGCCCATGTTGCCGCCGTGCTTGACGAAGGCATGGCGCACGTCGGCGACGGTGCGTACCTTGTTGTCGGTGAGACAGTCGACCATCACCGCGACGCCGCCGATGCCGTAGCCCTCGTAGCGCACTTCCTCGTAGTTGACGCCTTCGAGCTGGCCGGTGCCACGCTTGACCGCGTTCTCGATGTTGTCCTTCGGCATCGACTCGGCCTTGGCCTTCTCGATCGCCAGGCGCAGGCGCGGATTCATGCCCGTGTCGCCGCCGCCCATTTTGGCCGCCACGGTGATTTCCTTGATAAGCTTGGTGAAGATCTTGCCGCGCTTGGCATCCTGACGCCCCTTGCGGTGCTGGATGTTGGCCCACTTCGAATGTCCTGCCATGTCGATTCCAACGCAAATTTGAATAGCCGGAGATTTTACACCGTGGCTCCCACTCTACGTTTCGGCATTGACCTCGGCGGCAGCAAAATCGAACTCATCGCGCTCGACGCCGGCGGCCAGGAAATCCTGCGCCGCCGCGTGCCGACCCCGCAGGACGATTACCTCGCCACGGTGGCCGCGGTCGCCGCGCTGATCCACCAGGCCGAATTCGAGTTGGGACAAAGCGACAGCATCGGCATCGGCACCCCCGGCGCCATCTCGCCCGCGTCCGGCCGGATGAAAAACTGCAACTCGACCTGCCTTAACGGCCAGCTGCTGCAGCAGGACCTCGAACGCGCGCTGAATCGAAACGTACGACTCGCCAACGACGCCAACTGCCTGGCGCTGTCGGAAGCCACCGACGGCTCGGCCGCCGGAGCCGAAACCGTGTTCGGCGTGATCCTCGGCACCGGCATCGGCGGCGGCGTGGTGGTGCGCGACCACGTTCTGAATGGCGCCAACGCCATCGCCGGCGAATGGGGGCACTCGCCGCTGCCCTACTTCCAGTTCGCCCACGCCCAGGCTGACCGCGGATCCACCGGACAGCATCCGGCCACCGGAGAAGCCATCCTGCACCCGTGGCCGAGCCCGCGCGAACTCGACGCCGCCCCTGCCTGCTACTGCGGCAAGAAGGGCTGCATCGAAACCTGGCTGTCCGGCCCTGCGCTGGCGGCCGACCACGTGCGCTACGGCGGCGAAGACTTGCCCGCGCACGAAATCGTGCAGCTGGCGAACGCCGGCTACGGCCCCTGCGGCGCCACGCTTGCGCGCTACGAGGAGCGGCTGGCGCGCGCGCTGGCCGGCGTCATCAACCTGATTGATCCCGACGTCATCGTGCTGGGCGGCGGCCTGTCCAACATCGCCCGCCTGTACGACACGGTGCCCCGGCTGTGGCCGCGCTACGTGTTCTCCGATCGCGTCGACACGAAACTGGTGCCGCCGACATTCGGCGATTCCAGCGGTGTGCGCGGGGCGGCGTGGCTGTGGAACGACGCGCCCTGATCTTCAGGCTGCGAGTTTTTCCACCCGCCGCAAGTCCGCATCGATCCGCTTGCGCGTTTCTTCCAGATCGTAATCTGCCTGCAAGCCCATCCAGAAGGCTTCGCTGGTACCGAACGCGCGCGCCAGGCGCAAGGCGGTGTCGGCCGAGATCCCGCGTTTGCCCAGCACGATTTCATTGATGCGGCGCGGCGGCACGCCGACTGCGCGGGCCAGCGCATTCTGGCTGATCCCCATGGGAAGCAGGAACTCCTCCAGCAGCACTTCGCCAGGGTGAATATTTTTGAGCGCGGCCATGACGTATCTCCAAATCTCAGTGGTAATCGACAATCCCGACCTGGCGGCATTGGCCGTCCTGCCAAACAAAACAAATCCGCCATTGATCGTTGATGCGGATGCTGTGCTGGCCCTTGCGGTTTCCCTTCAGCAGTCCCAGCCGGTTGGCCGGGGGAATGCGCAAGTCATCGAGCCGATGCGCGTTGTTCAACATCCGCAGTTTTCGCCGCGCAATCTCCTGAATCCCGGCGGGAAAACGGCGCGAGCGCACACCACGCCATATCGATTCGGTTTCCTTGTCGGCAAAATCGATGATCATGCCGAACCATAACGCTCGGCGTTATACAACGTCAAGCACCATGGTTGGCATGCGTCCCCTCACCATTATCTGAAGCCGCCGTTGATCGTTCGATGCCCTGCCCGTCCAAACTCGCTAGAATTCCGGCATCACGCCCACGGGAACCGATATGACCGAACCGCTGCTCGTCGCCAGAAACGCCACCACCGACCTGTACCTGCTGCCGCAGATGGCCAACCGCCACGGCCTCATCACCGGCGCCACCGGCACCGGCAAGACGGTCACCCTGCAAACGCTGGCCGAGCATTTCTCCCGCATCGGCGTGCCGTGTTTCATGTCGGATGTGAAAGGCGACCTGTCGGGCATTTCGCAGCCGGGCGGCGGCAATGCCAAGGTGGCCGAGCGGGTTGAGATGTTGAAACTGGAAGGTTTCGAACATCGGGACTACCCGGTCACTTTGTGGGATCCCTTTGGCATAAGCGGGCATCCGGTGCGTGCCACCGTGTCCGACATGGGGCCGCTGCTTTTATCGAGAATGCTGGACCTGAATGACACCCAGAGCGGCGTGCTGAATCTGGTGTTCAAGGTGGCCGACGACAACGGCCTCCTGCTACTCGATCTGAAGGATCTGCGCAGCATGCTGGCCTTCGTTGGCGAGAACGCCAGGCAGTTCACCACCGAATACGGCAACGTCTCCTCCGCCTCGATCGGCGCCATCCAGCGCGGCCTGCTGACGCTGGAGTCGCAGGGCGGCGAACGGATTTTCGGCGAGCCGATGCTCAATATCGACGACCTGATCCAGACCGACCGTGGCCTTGGCGTCATCAACATTCTTTCGGCCGACAGGCTGATGCAGTCGCCCAAGCTGTACGCCACGCTGCTGCTGTGGCTGCTGGCCGAGCTGTTCGAGAACCTGCCCGAGGCAGGCGACCTCGACAAGCCGAAACTGGTGTTCTTTTTTGACGAAGCGCACCTGCTGTTTGCCAACGCGCCCGACGCGCTGGTGGAAAAAATCGAGCAGGTGGTGCGGCTGATCCGCTCCAAGGGCGTCGGCGTGTACTTCGTCACCCAGAACCCGGCCGACGTGCCGGACAAGGTGCTGTCACAGCTCGGCAACCGGGTGCAGCACGCGCTGCGTGCGTTCTCGCCGCGCGACCAGAAGGCCGTCAAGGCAGCGGCCGAGACCATGCGCGACAATCCTTCACTGGACGAAGCGACCGTCATCACCGAACTCGGCGTCGGCGAGGCGCTGGTGTCCTTCCTGGACGCCAAGGGCCGGCCCGGCGTGGTCGAGCGTACCTACATCGTGCCGCCACAGGGCCAGATCGGCCCCATCACCGATACCGCGCGACGGCGGCTGATGCAGGCCTCGCTGGTCGCAGGCGTCTACGACAAAACCGTCGACCGCGAATCGGCCCACGAAATCCTCAAGGCACGCGCCGAACAGATGGCGCAGGCTGCGGCGGCGGAAACCGAGGCAAAGCAGCAAGCCAAGGCTGCCGCTAAACCAGCAGGCGGCGGACTGGGGGACATTCTCGGCGGGGTCGGTCGCCGCGAGGGCGCGGTCGAGGCACTGGCAAAATCCGCCGCACGTTCCATCGGCGGCCAGGTCGGCCGCGCCATCATCCGTGGGGTGCTGGGGAGTATTTTCGGCGGCAAGCGCTGACAGGAATACGGCGCAATGCGTTTCACTTATTGCACTCTACGAACCGGCGAGGCAGGCCTGATAGCGCACCCCATCGCGGCTGAAGCCGCTCCCACAAAACCCTCCATCACTTGCGTCACACGATAGGGGTTTCGCCCCGACAGCGCACCTGATCGCGGCTAAGGCCGCTCCCCACAAAACGCCTTTGGCTTGAGGCTGGCTCAGGCGAACAGCCGTGCCAGTTCGGTACCCGGATCGTCGGCGCGCATGAACGCCTCGCCGACCAGAAACCCATTGACATGGTGGCCGCGCATCTTCGCGACTTCGACCGGCGCAAGAATGCCGGACTCGGTGATGACGATGCGGTCGCTGCCGATTTTCGGCAGCAGCGCCAGCGTAGTGTCGAGGCTGACCTCGAAGGTGCGCAGGTTGCGGTTGTTGATGCCCTGCAGTGGGGTCTTCAATTGCAGGGCGGCATCGAGTTCCTCGGCGTTGTGCGACTCCACCAGCACCGCCATCCCCAGCTCAAACGCCAGCGCTTCCAGCGCCTGCATCGCCGGCAGTTCCAACGCGGCGACGATCAGCAAAATGCAGTCCGCCCCCATCGCGCGCGCCTCATAGACCTGGTAGGGGTCGATGATGAAATCCTTGCGCAGCACCGGCAGCGCGCACGCGGCACGTGCCTCTCTCAAATATTCGGCGCTGCCCTGGAAATAGTCGCGGTCGGTGAGCACCGACAGGCACGCGGCGCCGCCCGCCTCATAACTGGCGGCGATCTCGGCCGGTTTGAAGTCGGGGCGGATCACGCCTTTCGACGGGCTGGCCTTCTTGATTTCGGCGATCACCGCGGGCTTCCCGGCGGCGATCTTCGCGCGCAACGCGCCGACGAAATCGCGCGGTGCGGCAGCGAGTGCGGCACGCGCCTGCATTTCGGCGAGCGGCACGACAGCAAGCCCGGCAGCGATTTCCTCACGCTTGGTGGCGAGGATTTTTTCCAGAATGTCGCTCATGACTGGCTGAAGCGGCGGTAGTGTTCCAGCAGATCGCGCGCGGCCATGCTTGCGATGGCGCGCTGCGCCTGCGCCACGCCGTCCATCAAGCTGGCGGCGCGGCCGGCGACGTAGATCGCCGCGCCGGCGTTGAGCGCAACGATGGCGGATGCGCCGGCGTGGCGGTTCTCCAGCGCGGCGAGCAGCATTTCGACTGCCTCGTCGCGGCCGTTGACCACCATGTCGCTCGCCGCCACCTGCGGCAGGCCGAACAGGCCGGGTTCGAGTTCATATTCCGAAACGTGGCCGTCCTTCAGTTCGGCAACGTAAGTGGGCGAAGCGAGGCTGATCTCGTCCAGTCCCTCCTCGGCGTTGACCACCAGCACGTGACGGCTGCCCAGCGCCTGCAGCACTCTTGCCAGGATGCCGGTCAGTTCGCGGCTGAACACGCCCATCACCTGGTTCGGTGCGCCGGCCGGATTGGTCAGCGGGCCCAGCAGGTTGAACAGGGTGCGCACGCCGAGTTCGCGCCGCACCGGCGCGGCGTACCTCATTGCGCTGTGGTGATTGGGCGCAAACATGAAGCCGACGCCGAGGGTTTTCACCGCCTCGGCAACCTTTTCCGGAGGCAGGTTGACGTTCACTCCCAGCGCCTCCAGCACGTCGGCGCTGCCCGAGGTGGACGACACCGAGCGCCCGCCGTGCTTCGCCACGCGTGCGCCGCAGGCCGCCGCGACGAAGGCCGCCGCGGTGGAAATATTGAAGGTATGCGCGCCGTCGCCGCCGGTGCCGCAGGTGTCGACCAGATACTCGACGCCGGCGAGCGGCACCTTGGTCGACAGCTCGCGCATGACGTCGGCTGCGGCGGCAATCTCGGCCACGGTTTCGCCCTTCATGCGCAGCGCAACCAGGAAACCGGAGATCTGCGCCGGCGTCCATTCGCCGCCCATCAGCGCGTGCATCGCGCTGAGCATGGTGTCGTGCGGAAGGTCGTGGCGCTCGATAAGGAGCGTGAGAAAGTCTTTGTAGGTCATGATTTTCTCCCCTCCCCCGTCAAGAGGAGAGGCTTAGGCTGCTAAGGCCTTCTCCTTCAGAAAATTGGCCAGCATGGCGTGGCCGTGTTCGGTGAGGATCGACTCGGGGTGGAACTGCACGCCTTCGACCAGCAGGGTCTTGTGGCGCACGCCCATGATTTCGCCATCCTCGGTCCACGCGGTGATTTCCAGGCAGTCCGGCAGCGAGGCCCGCTCGATTACCAGCGAATGGTAGCGGGTGGCGCGAAACGGGTTGGGCAGGCCTTCGAAGACCCCCTTGTCCAGGTGATGGATCATCGAGGTCTTGCCGTGCATCAGCTCCTTGGCACGCACGATCTTGCCGCCGAAGGCCTGGCCGATGCTCTGGTGGCCGAGGCAGACGCCGAGGATGGGAATCCTGCCGGCGAATTCCCGGATCAGCGGCACCGACACGCCCGCCTCGTTGGGCGTGCAGGGGCCGGGCGAGACGACGATGTGGTCAGGTTTCAGCGCGGCAATGCCGGCGAGGTCGATTTCATCGTTGCGAACGACCCTGACGTCCTCGCCCAGCTCGCCGAAATACTGCACGAGGTTGTAGGTGAAGCTGTCGTAGTTGTCGATCATTAGCAGCATAACGCGGCTATCCTTCTGGGTTGTAATGCAATGATTCAAGATTGTTGGTCTCAATACCCGCTTGGATACCTACTGTTTCTTTTGGTACCCCATGGCGATGGTCTGGAACCGAATGCATGAAAAGTGCGATTGTCGCCTAGAACAGCCGCGTCATAAACCCTTATGGCATTGATTTACGAGCGCGAGAGACGCGGTTGCCATCTGGGCAAGCTCTGCGCAATTTTGAAACGAATTGGCCCAAGACAACAAAGACAAACAACTTTAGGGCGGCAGTCATGAAAAAGTATCTTGTTGGTATAGGGATGTCCCGGTTTTCGCCCCGTCGGGCGGGGTGCGGCAAACGCGTTACGCCGCCACCGCCAGCGGCTTGATGTTCGCCAGCCGTTGCGGGTCCTGATTCACCTGCCACAGGTCTACCGCTTCCTGCATCCGCAGCCACGATTGCGGGGTGGTGCTGGTCAGGCGGGCAATGCGGGCGGCAAGGTCTGGACTCAGGCCGCGCTTTTCGTGCAGCAATTCTGAAACGGTCAGGCGCGATACAAACAGCCGCTTGGCAAACTCGGTTTGCGTCATGCCCAGCGCAGGCAATACGTCTTCGCGCAGGATTGCGCCGGGGTGGGTGGGTTTGCGGTTCGGGTTTCTCAGGCTCATCAGTGGTAATCCTCCAGGTCAATATCGCTTGCGTCTTCGCCCACGAAGCGAAAGGTCATCCGCCAGTTGCCGGATACGGAAACGGCATACGTCCCTTTCCTGTCGCCCTTGATCAGGTGGAAGCGGTAGCCCGGTAAATCCATATCGTCGGGCTTTACGGCTGCGTCCAGACGATCCAGCAGGCGCTCGATACGCGCCGCATATTGGGCGGGGATGCCCCGGTAACCACTCTTGCTGAAAAACCGTTCCAGCCCCTTGTGTTTGAATGTCCGGTTCATGCCGTGTCGTTATCCGTTGCAGTTCATTGTAATCCTATTGATTACATAATCAAGCCTGCATACTGTTACGCTGCCGCCCGCTTGATCGGCGTCACCTTGCTTTCACTCTTCGCCATTTCATCGGTCAGGTCTGCCCATTGCTGCATCATGGCCAGTCGCTCTTCCATGTGTTCGCCCTGGTTGTAGCTGGCCCGCACCTTGTTTCGTTCGGCATGGGCTAGCTGGCGCTCGATCACCCCGGAACGAAAGCTCAGCTCGTTCCGCATGGTTGAGGCCGTCGCCCGGAAGCCGTGCGCCGAAAAGCCGATGCTGTCTTTGCCGTTGAAGCTCATGCGTTCCAGCGCCCGGTTCAGTGTCGTTGCCGTCATGCAGGTTTTCGGGTTGCGGTAGTTCGGGAACAGGAAGCCACCCGCAAATTATCCGGATAACAATGGACGATGCTGGTTATTGATGGGCGTCCCGCCATCAGGGTGAGATGCGCGCCTGCGCCAAGAGCGGAAGAATCATGGCCGCGCGGCCGGCGCCGCAGGCGCTTAATGACTGGTGCCACGAGGCGCTATTTGAGCTTTTTGACGCCCAGCAGGCTGAGCACGTATTTTTCATACAGCGGCTCGGTCGAACCCTTTTTCATTTTCCGCATGAAGTATTTCTCGAACCCGACCTTGGCCAGGTGCACCCATTTGCCTTCCTTGAACCAGTTGACGTTGCGCGGCGGAATCTGCGGCAACGCCACAAAGGCCGCGCCGGTGTCGCCGAAATCGGCCAGGCAGATGGCGTTCCAGGTGGCCTTCTCGACGGGTTCACGGCCGTCGAGCGCGGCGCGAATATTGTGCGAGGTGGCGGTGACCATGGATTCGATCATGTAGCCGGTCTTTGGCGTTCCGGTCGGCACCGGGGTGACCTCGACCGGCGGAATGGCGACGCAGACGCCCACTCCATAGACATTGGGGAATTTCGGGTTGCGCTGGAAGGCATCGATGGTGATGAAGCCGCGCGGGTTGGTCAGTCCTTCGATACCGAACACCGCGTCAATGCCCTTGAATGCCGGCAGCATCATCGAGTAGGCAAACGGCAGTTCGTGCTCCTTGATGACTTCGCCCTTGTCGTTATGCTCGGCGACGAACATTTTGCCGGCTTCGACCTTGGTGACCTTTGCGTTGCAGATCCACTTGATATGGCGTTCGCGCATCGCCGATTCGAGCATGCCCTTGGAATCGCCGACGCCGCCCAGGCCCAGATGGCCGATATAGGGCTCGGCGGTGACGTAGGTCATCGGCACGCGGTCGCGGATTTTGCGCCGCCGCAGATCGGTGTCCATGATCATTGCGAATTCATAGGCCGGGCCGTAGCAGGAGGCGCCCTGCACCGCGCCCACCACGATGGGTCCCGGGTTTTTCACGAAACCGTCCCACGCGCGGCCCGAGTTCTCCGCGTGATCGACCGTGCAAACCGACTGGGTATGGCCTTCCGGCCCCAGCCCCGGCACTTCGTCGAACGCCAGTTTGGGACCGGTCGCGATGACGAGGAAGTCATAGTCCACCACCTGGCCGTCGGTGAGCTCGACCTGGTTGCACTCGGGGTGCACGCGCGCCGCGCCGACCCCGATGAAATCGATGTTCTTCTTGTTCAGATACGGCGCGGCCGGAATCGTGACGTCGTCGCGCTTGCGCCAGTTCACCCCCACCCAGGGGTTGGACGGGGTGAACTGGAAATACGAATTATTGGAAATGACGGTGACCTTGTCTTCGGGTCGGGCCTGTTCGCGCATTTCATATGCCATGGTCATACCGCCCACGCCTGCGCCGAGAATTACGATATGTGCCACTTGCCGTCTCCTGATTGATGGTTGCCAGACCAATAAAAGCAAGCACCATGCCATCGCCCAGCACGCCCAGGTCCGCACATTGGCGTAGGCGTCTCCATTTGACATGACGATTGCGTCATGTCAAATTCATCCACGTCATGACGCAACAAGCTCAACCATGCCCCAATTTGAATTGCAGGAACTCATCGACGCCAACGACCAGCCTTTTGTGGTGATCGATCGCGAATACCGCATCGTGGCGGCCAACCGGCGCTATGCCGAAACCTATGACACAACGCCCGACGCCATCGTCGGCCAGCACTGCCATGTCGTGTCGCATCACTCGCCGCGGCCCTGCCACGAAAATGGCGAGCAGTGTCCGCACCAGGCCCTGTTCGAGCACGGTGAAGCGGTCGAGGTGCTGCACACGCATTTCCACGCCGACGACCAGCCCGAGCGCACCCGCATCCGCGGCCATGCGTTGCGCGGCATGAATGGCGAGCGCTACCTGGGTGAACAGCTCTATCCGCTGGAAGCCGACGCCGGGACGGATTGCGACGGCATGCGGATGGTGGGGAAATCCCCGGCGTTTCTGGCCTGCGTGGACAATCTCGCGCGCGTGGCCGACTGTGAGGCGCCGATCCTGCTGTTTGGCGAAAGCGGCGTCGGCAAGGAACTCGCCGCACGTTTCATACATGCCCGCTCGGCGCGTGCCGGCGGCGCCTTCATCGTGATCAACTGTGCCGCGGTGCCGGAAAACCTGTTCGAAAGCGAGTTGTTCGGCCATGAACGCGGCGCGTTCTCGGGCAGCAGCGGCCTGAAGAAGGGACTGTTCGAACTGGCGGACAACGGCACACTGTTCCTGGACGAAGTCGCCGAGATTCCACTGGGTTTGCAGGCCAAGCTGTTGCGCGTGCTGGAAAGCGGCGAATTCAGGCGCGTCGGCGGCACCGAGACGCTGAAGGCCGACGTGCGGCTGGTATCGGCCACCAATCGCCGGCTGCTGGACGAAGTGGATGAAAAACGCTTCCGGCTCGACCTGTATTACCGGCTGGCGGGCATCGACGTCGACCTGCCGCCGCTACGCGAGCGGCGCGACGACCTGCCGACGCTGGCAGCGTTTCTGCTCAAGCGCCTGGCCGGCGCTCGCCGCGCCTGCCGGCTGGATTCCTCTGCGCTGGCGATGCTGCAGGCGTACAGCTTCCCGGGCAATGTGCGCGAACTGCGCAACCTGCTGCAGCGTGCGGTGCTGACCTGCCGCGACGGCGTGATCCGCGCCGCCGACCTGCACCTGCCCACGGCAACGGCAACGGCGTTGCCGGGTACCCAACCGCTCGCCGAAGTCGAGCGTACCCACATCCGCGCCCTGCTCGACGTGCACGCCGGCCACCGCAGCCGGGTGGCCACCGTGCTCGGCATCACCGAGCGCACGCTGTACCGCAAACTCAAGCGCTATGGCCTGAGCTAGCAGCCTGTCGGGTCATTCCATCAGGATGCCGAATCGCGCCTGCGCCAGTTCGGCCGCGCGGATGACGGCGCGCGCCTTGTTCAGCGTCTCCAGCCATTCGCTGGCGGCCACCGAATCGGCAACGATGCCGGCGCCGGCCTGCGCGTACAGCATGCCGTCCTTGACCACCGCGGTGCGGATGGCGATCGCCAGGTCCATGTCGCCGTTGAAACCGAGATAGCCCACCGCGCCGGCATAGATGCCGCGCTTGCTGGGCTCGAGCTCGTCGATGATTTCCATCGCGCGCACCTTGGGCGCGCCGGACACGGTGCCGGCGGGAAAGCTGGCGCGCAGCACGTCGAGCGCGGACAGCCCCGGTTTCAGCTTGCCCTCGACGTTGGAAACGATGTGCATCACGTGCGAGTAGCGCTCGATCTGCATGCGCTCGGTGACGCGGACCGAGCCGGTGACGGCCACGCGCCCGGTGTCGTTGCGGCCGAGGTCGAGCAGCTGCAGATGCTCGGCGCATTCCTTGGGGTCGGCCAGCAGTTCCTCGGCCAGGCGCTGGTCATCCTCGCGCGTGAGTCCGCGCGGACGGGTGCCGGCGATGGGCCGCAGGGTGACGGTGTCGCCCTCCAGCCGCACCAGAATCTCGGGCGACGAACCCACCACGTGGAAGCCGCCGAAATCGTAATAGAACATGTAGGGCGACGGATTGAGGCCGCGCAGCGCGCGGTACAGCGACAGCGGCGAGGCGTTGAACGGCCGCGACATGCGCTGGGAGAGCACCACCTGCATGACATCGCCGGCCGCGATGTAATCCTTGGCCTTTTGCACCGCCGCCTTGAACTCGGCTTCGCCGAATTCCGACTTCGGTTCATCCGCCGCCATCACCGGCTCGGCCGGCAGTTGCACCGGCGCGTGCAGTTGCCCGGCCAGCGCCCGCAGGCGCAGGTGGCCCTGCGCGTAGGCATCCGGCTGCATCGGGTCGGCGTGGGTGATGAGATAGAGCTTGCCGGCAAGGTTGTCGAACACCGCCAGCTCCTCGGTCAGCATCAGGAGAATGTCCGGCGTATGCAGCACGTCGTCCTTGCGCATGGCCGACAGCCGCTTCTCGATGTAGCGGATGGTGTCGTAGCCGAAATAGCCCGCCAGCCCGCCGGTGAAGCGCGGCAGGCCCGCCACCGGCGCGGCCTTGAAGCGTGCCTGGAAGTCGGCGATGAAAGCCAGCGGATCGGGCAGGCTGTGTTCTTCCACCACCTCGCCGTCGGTTTCCACCGTCAGCCGGTGCGCGCGCACGCGGATAACGGTGCGCGCCGGCAGCCCGATGAAGGAATAGCGGCCGAAGCGCTCGCCCCCCACCACCGATTCAAGCAGATAGGTATAGGGCGCGTTGGCCAGCTTGAGGTACACCGACAGCGGCGTTTCCAGGTCGCCGGGCATCTCGCGCACCAGCGGGATGCGGTTGTAGCCCTGGCGGGCGAGATCGAAGAAGTCTTGTTCGGTCATTTTTCTAGGGGCTAGGAGTTAGGAGATAGGGGCTAGGGAGAGTGACGCGCAGCGTCACCATCGCGCCCGCTGGGCGCGCCCCCTAATTCCTAGATCCCAGCTCCTAGCCCCTAACATCACGCCTTCACCACCATCTTCGCCGCCTCGGCCAGCGTCGGCACCACCGCGTCCAGGTCGAGTTCGGCGACCGGGCGCCCGCGGTTGTAGCCGTAGGGCACGCAGAACACCGGGCTGCCGGCGGCGCGCGCGGCCTGGGTGTCGTTGAGTGAATCGCCGATCAGCAGCAGTTCGGCAGGCGCCACCTTGAACACTTCGCAGGCATGCAGGAGCGGCAGCGGATCGGGCTTGCGGCGGGGCAGCGTGTCGCCCGACAGGATCAGCTCGAAATAGTCGAACAGGCCGGTGTCCTTCAGCAACGGGTGGGTGAACTGCGCGGCCTTGTTGGTGATGCAGGCGATATGCACGCCCATCGCCTTGAAGGCGTCGAGGCCTTCGACCACGCCGTCGAACGGGCGCGAATGCAGCGACACGTGTTCGCCGTAATGCTGCTGATACAAGGCTATCGCTTTTACGAACAGCGCCGCATCCGGCTCGGCATCCATCTCGCCGGTGAGCACGCGCTTGACCAGCCGCGACACGCCGTTGCCGATGTAGGTGGAAATCGTTTCCAGCGACGGGCAGGGCCGGCCGAGGTCGGCCATCATCAGTTCGGCAGCGTGCGCCAGATCCGGCGCAGTGTTAAGCAGGGTGCCGTCGAGATCGATGACGACGGCCTTGATAGGGAGGGGGAAGTTCATTTTTTCTAGGATTTAGGAGTTAGGGACTAGGAGTTAGGGGACGTGCGGCCTGCGGCCGCGCTAATTTATTTATGGGGCGCGAAGCACAAGACCCCCTGGCCCCTAGATCCTATCTCCCAGCCCCTAATAATCAGACCTTCGCCAGCTCCGCGCGCATGGCGGCGATGACGCTGTTGTAACGCTGCGGGTCGCTGTCCTTGGCGGCGCCGAAAATGGCCGAGCCGGCGACGAAGGTATCGACGCCTGCGCGCGCGACTTCGGCGATATTGGCGGGGCCGACGCCGCCGTCGATCTCGATCTTCACGTCAAGGCCGCGGTCGTCGATCATCTTGCGCACGGCGCGCGCCTTGTCGAGCACGTAGGGGATGAACTTCTGGCCGCCGAAGCCGGGGTTGACCGACATCAGGAGAACCATGTCGAGCTTGTCGAGCGTGTATTCCAGCACATCGAGCGGGGTGGCGGGGTTGAACACCAGGCCGGCCTTGCAGCCGTTTTCCTTGATCAGGCCGATGGTGCGGTCGACGTGCTCGGAGGCTTCCGGGTGGAAGGTGATGTAGGTCGCCCCTGCTTTTGCGAAATCGGGAATGATGCGGTCGACCGGCTTGACCATCAGGTGGACGTCGATCGGCGCGGTGACGCCGTGCTTGCGCAGCGCCTCGCACACCAGCGGGCCGATGGTAAGGTTGGGCACATAGTGGTTGTCCATCACGTCGAAGTGGACGATGTCGGCGCCGGCGGCGAGCACATTGTCGACTTCCTCGCCAAGCCGGGCAAAGTTGGCGGACAGGATGGACGGGGCGATGCGGTAGGTCATGGAAAACTCCGGGAGATTTTGGAAACCCGGGCATTTTAGCAGTCCGCCGTGCCATTGCGTTACACTTCGAGCATCCCAACCCGTCGAGCAAAACCGTGGCCGAAGGCAAGAAATATCAGATCAGCATCAATGTCGACACGGCCTATCTGGCCGAGCAGAGCGATCCCTCGGCGGACCGTTACGTGTTCACCTACACCATCACCATCACCAACAGCGGCACCGTGGCCGCGCAGCTGATTTCGCGCCACTGGATCATTACCGACGCCGAGAACGTCACCCAGGAAGTCAAGGGCCTCGGCGTGGTCGGCGAACAGCCCCTGCTGCGGCCGGGCGAGCACTTCGAATACACCAGCGGCACCGCGCTGGCGACCCCGGTCGGCACCATGCGCGGCAGCTATCAGATGGTGGCGGAAGACGGCAACAAGTTCGACGCCGAGATTCCCGTGTTCACGCTGTCGATGCCCAGAGTTCTGCATTGATCGGGGGCGATGGCGCAGCCCCTGACCCCTGACCCCTTTTTGCTGTGAGTCTTCTTTACCCGTGATGCTGTTACGCGCAAGTCCGTGGCTGTTCGCCCTGTTGTTGTCAGCCTGTACAGTGCTGCCGCCCACAGAACCGCCCGCCCCCCTCCCCACGCCGACGCCTGCCCCCATGCCGGCCCCGACGCCAGTGCCGCAGCCGGTGCCGCAGCCGGTGCCTGAACCGGTGCCGCCTCCCGCACCGCCCGCACTCATACCCACGCCGGCAGTGGCCTACCCCATGCTCAAACCGGTGGGTTGGGCGGCCGTGGCCTTCTGGCAGGACGACGCGGTCAGCGAAACCTGGGGCGCTTTTCTGCAAAGCTGTTCCACGCTGGTCAAGCGCTCCGCGTGGCAGGCGGTCTGCAGTGATGCGGCCGCGATGGGTGCGCCCGACGACGCGACGGCCCGCGCCTTTTTCGAGCAGCGTTTCCAGCCCTACCAGGCCACACAGGAGGACGGCAGCGCCGAAGGCATGGTGACCGGCTATTACGAGCCCCTGCTGAAAGGCGACCGCGTGCGCACCGAGCGGGCGCGTTTTCCACTCTACGCCGCCCCCGACGACCTCGTCTCGGTGGAGTTGGCGAGCGTCTACCCCGAACTGAAAAACCTGCGCCTGCGCGGGCGGCTGGTCGGCAACAAGCTGGTGCCCTACCCCACCCGCAAGGAAATCGGGGCGGCTGGCGACGACTTCAAGGGCAAGCCCATCGCCTGGGCCGAAGACCCGGTCGATCTCTTCTTCCTGCAGATTCAAGGCTCGGGACGCATCGAGCTGCCGGACGGCTCGCATATGCGGGTCGGCTACGCGGATCAGAACGGCCATCCTTACCAGTCGATCGGCAAGCTGCTGGTCGAGCGCGGCGAGCTGAAACTCGAACAGGCCTCGATGCAGGGGATCAAGAACTGGGGCGCGAAGAACCCCGACAAGCTGCCGGATCTGCTCGCCAGCAACCCCAGCTTCGTCTTCTTCCGCGAACTGCCGAGCGACCTGCCCGGCCCGCTGGGCGCGCTCGGCGTGCCGCTGACCGGCGGCCGCTCGATCGCCGTCGACCCGCGCTTCATCCCGCTCGGCGCGCCCGTCTTCCTCGCCACCACCCAGCCCAATTCGGCGCTGCCGCTGAACAAACTGGTGATGGCGCAGGACACGGGTAGCGCCATTCGCGGCGGCGTGCGCGCCGACTTCTTCTGGGGCTTCGGCGACAAGGCCGGCGAACTCGCCGGCCGCATGAAGCAGCGGGGGCGGATGTGGGTGTTGCTGCCCAGGGACTTTCCGCTGATCTCCGTCCGCCGCTGAGTAAGCGCCAAACAATCGTCATCCGTCATTGAGCGAAGCGCGGTAACCCAGAACCGTCTGCAACTACCGTAGGTCGGGAACACTTTCCCGATGGTTGTCGGCGGTAATGGAGAGCATCACCATGCGAGTGGCCGTTGACCATCGTCCTTTGAACTCAAATATCTTTGCCGACGCCCTTGAAACGCCTACCACCAGTTGATCTAATCTCCTCGCTCTCCAAAAACAAGAAGCCAACGTGGATGCCGCCACAACCCATATCCCGGTGGGTCTAGATGGCATGAAGCACCCTCCCAAGAAGACGTCTTCAAGAGCCGGGAGAGCAGCGTGGCACACGATGCCATGGCCAACTTTATAACAACGACAGGGAGATTCAATGCACAAGTGCGATGACGCCATTTCATTTTCCGCATCCGATTTGGTGGGCTTCCTCGAATGCCCCCACCGCACCACACTGGACCTTATCAATCTGGATACCCCGCTGGATCGCGCTGCCCCCGACGAGCAGGTGGAACTGATTCAAGACAAAGGTTTCGCCCATGAGGCGAGTTACCTCGATTCCCTCCGCACAGGCAGCGTTCGGTTGATCGAACTTTCTAGTTCTAGCGGTTTCGCTGAGAATCTTGCCGCCACTCGCAACGCCATGACGGAAGGCGCCGACATCATCTTTCAAGCGGCCCTCGCTCATAACGCCTTCATGGGCTATGCCGACTTCCTGCGTCGGATCGCGACGCCTTCGGATTTAGGCGCCTGGAGCTACGAAGTGGTCGACACCAAGCTCGCCCACCGGCCCAAGCCGAAATTCATGATCCAGCTTGCTCATTACTCGCAACTCCTGGAATCGGCCCAAGGGAAACGCCCAGGGCACATGCATCTCGTGTTTGGCAATCGCACCGAGCGCGGTTTCCGCGTCGGCGACTACACTCATTACTATCAGCGTTTGCAGCAGCGCTTCGACGCTTTCCTCACCGAGCGACCACCGACCGCACCCGAAAAATGCGACGCCTGCGGCTTTTGCGATTGGCGGGAGCGCTGCGCCGCCGAGTGGGAAGCGAACGACCACCTTAATCGCGTTGCCAACATCGGCAAGACACAGATCAAGCGTCTGCACCAGCAGGGCATCAATACGCTTGCCCAACTGGGCGGCTTATCGCCCAAGGCCGTCGTGCCCGGCATGCAGGCCGAAACCCTTGCGAGACTTCGGGCGCAGGCCGCATTACAGCAAAGGAAGCGCGAAACCGGCGAGAACCAGCTCGAATTTCTGCCGCGCAACGCCGATGCAAAAACCGGTCTTGACCGCCTGCCGTCGCCCGACGAAGGTGATCTCTTTTTCGACATGGAGGGCGATCCACTGCACGAAGGCGGTCTCGAATACCTGTTCGGCGTCCATATCCGCGAGAACGGCGCCTGGGTCTTCCGCGACTTCTGGGCGCACAACCGCCAGCAGGAAAAAATGGCGTTCGCGGATTTCGTCGATTTCGTTTCAAATCGCCTGAGCGACTACCCCAAGGCCCATATCTATCACTACGCCCATTACGAACCGACAGCCCTGAAGCGGTTGATGTCCCTGCACGGCATACGCGAGGCCGAGATTGACCAGTTGCTGCGCCAAGGGAAATTCGTCGATCTGTACAAGGTCGTACGCGAGGCGATCCGCGTTTCCGAGCCGCGCTACTCGATCAAGAACCTCGAAACCTTCTATATGGATAAGCGTGAAAGCGAGGTCACCAGCGCCGGCGCCAGCATCGTCTACTACGAAAAGTGGCGGCAGACGGGCGACGACGATCTCTTGCGCAAGATTCGTGACTACAACGAGGACGACTGCCGCTCGACTTATCTGCTGCACGATTGGCTAATCAGCCTCAAGCCGCAAGCGACGACCAAGATGGATCTTGCACCGGTGCAAGACACCAAGGCCGAAAAAAGCGACAAGATTCGCGAGCATGAAGCCCGCCTTGCAGTTTACGAGGAGAAGCTTCTGGCTGGCGTGCCGGAAGACTCCACCACCTGGAATGGCGAACAGCACCTGCGAGTGCTGATGGCCCAACTCCTCGACTTCCACCGCCGCGCCGCCAAGCCGGCATGGTGGGCGCTTTTCGCACGTCGCGACATGGACGAGGAGGAACTCGCCGACGATGCCGAATGCATCGCCGGTCTGCGGCTCCTCCCAGTCGCCCAATCGGAAACCGGCAAGGGCATGAGCGTGGCGACCTACCGCTACCCAGAGCAGGAATTCAAGCTGCGCGAAGGGGGTACCTGCTTGCGCACCGACACGACGCAGGGGCTTGGCACGCTGGACGCCATCGACGAAGACAACCGCACGGTCACGATCCGCATCGGCAAGGGCAAGGAAACCCCGCCAGCGGTGTCGATCTCCGCCGGCGGCCCCATCGACACCACGCCGATCAAGGAAGCCCTGTTCAGGCTGGCTGATGGTCTGCTCGAAGGCAAGGGGAAATTTGCCGCCGCCCTCGATTTCCTGCGCAAGGCCGCGCCTCGCATCCAGGGTCATGAACCGGGCCAGCCGATCATCGACGATTCGCGCGATGCGCTGGCGCAGATCGTCGAAGCCGTCGCCAACCTCGACCACAGCACCCTGTTCATTCAGGGGCCGCCCGGCGCTGGCAAGACCTATACCGGCTCCCACGTTATCGCCGAACTCATGGCGCGTGGCTATCGCGTGGGCGTCAGCTCGAACAGCCACAAGGCGATCCACAATCTGCTGGAAGGCGTGGAGAAGCGGGCCAAGGAGCGCGGGCTGGAATTCCAGGGAATCTACAAGGCATCGAGAACGCTGGGGTCGGAGTTTGAAAGCCACCGCATCCTTTCCATGCACTCCAACGCTGATGTTTTTGAGAATCTGAGCGAACCACAGTTCCAGCTTTTTGCCGGCACCGCATGGCTCTTCAGCGACCCCGACTTCGAGGAGCGGCTCGATTACCTCTTCATTGATGAGGCAGGTCAAGTGGCGACTGCCAACCTGGTGGCGATGGCGACCAGCACCAGAAACATCGTCCTGCTCGGCGACCAGATGCAGTTAGCCCAGCCGATCCAGGGCGTGCACCCTGGCGAATCGGGCCACTCGGCGCTCGACTTCCTGCTGGAAGGCCGCGCCACGATCCCGCCCGATCAGGGCGTATTCCTCGCTACCACCTGGCGCATGCACCCGGACGTATGCCGTTTCATCTCGGATGCCGTATATGAAAGTCGCCTGCACCCCGAACCGAAGAACGCGGAACAGCGGTTGCTTCTCACGCCCAACGCTCACCCGGCGCTACGTCCCACAGGGCTTGTCTTCGTGCCAGCGATTCACGACGCCTGTTCACAGCGCAGCGAAGAGGAAGCCGAGATCATTCTGTCGCTCTACCAGAACCTGCTCGCGCAACGCTATCGCGATCGCGAGGGCCTGGAACATCCGATGACGACGGAGAATATCCTCGTCGTCGCACCCTACAACATGCAGGTGAACCTGCTTCGCCGCACATTGCCAGAAGACGCGCGCGTCGGCACTGTGGACAAGTTCCAGGGCCAGGAAGCCGAAGCGGTAATCGTCTCGATGGCCACGTCCAACGGCGACACCCTGCCGCGCTACATCGAGTTCCTCTACAGCAAGAACCGCCTCAACGTCGCCATCTCGCGGGCGCGTTGTCTCGCGCTGCTGGTCGCGAGTCCGGCACTGGCGGATATTCCGTGTGGGACGGTGGAACAGATGGGGTTGGTGAACTTGATGTGCGGAGCAACAGCTTTCAGTGTTTCATAGAGAAGAAGGAGAACAATCATGCTGGAAAGACAAGAAGCAATAAATCTGCTCACTGCTAAATATCGTGCGCGTCGATTCGATAAAGCACACGCCATAATTTTTACGTTCCCCAACGGGAAGCAGATAGCTACAGAAAACACCAAAGCAGAAAATCAAAGAAAAACATTCTCATTAGTCGTTGACTCGTTGCCGCCAAAAGACGTGCTGCTACTGGATCCAGTTAAGTTCTATCCAAGAGGCGTGAAAGATAGGCGGGCGAACCACAACATCACCCAGGATGACGCCCCAACACTCTATTGGCAGGATTACGATACTTGGCGGATTTATCCAGAGACGCGCTTGGAGTTCGAAGCTTTCCTTCGTTGGTATTTCGATACTAACGAAGATGCGGACTCAACGAGTCCAAGCTCGAATATCACTGCGCCACCGACGACTCCCAAAATATTGAGGGACGAACAACCCGAGCAAGCTCTTGACGAAGACATTGATTCCGCCAGCAAGCTTGAGTACCCAATAGAGGGCATTCAACAGCGAGCAATCAGGACTCGTCGGGGGCAACCCGATTTCAGAAAACGCATGCTGGTTGCCTACGGCAACAAGTGCTCAGTCACCGGATGCGAGGTTCAGTCTGTGTTGGAGGCGGCCCACATCATTCCACACGCTGAGGGAACGGACTGGGATATTGGAAATGGGCTGCCTCTCCGGGCTGATATTCATACCCTATTCGATCTGCGGTTGCTGTCAGTGAGCCCAGATTATCGTATTCACATTTCCAGAGAACTGGCCGGATCCGACTACGGAAATCTCCACGGAAAAACGATCAACTTACCTGGAAAGGAGCGCCACTATCCGACACCCGAAAAGCTTGCCAAGCATTTCGAAGGGTTCGAGGCACGCAATACCAACAAATAAATGACTGGAATCTCAATGGCCAACAAGATCATCATCTTTGCCACCGAATCCATCGTTTGGCCGTCTGTACAATCCCCGGGGTCATAACCACCCTAGGCCCCCATGGCACACATCATCCCGGAAGGCTGGCAGGCGATGCCGGCCACAGGTGCGGAACAGCGCGAGATCGAGACCCTGGCACAACTCGCCGCAGGCCTGCCCGACGCCTACACCGTCTACCACGGCGTGCACTGGACACGTGTCAACCAGGGCCACGCACTGGTAGGCGAGATCGACTTCGCCATCGTCAACCCGGCGGGCAATCTGCTGCTGATCGAGCAGAAGTCAGGTTTTCTAAGCGAGACGCCGGAAGGACTCGCCAAGCAGTACGACAAGCAAGAAAAGCTTGTCCCGGCGCAAATGACCCGTTCCGCCGAGGCCCTGCGCGCCCGCCTCAACAAGTACTGTACGGCCGACAAACCCAGACAGGACAGTCTGCTCTACTGCCCTGACTACCAAGTCAAACAGCCTGGCAGTGCCGGTATTGATCCCGCCCGCATCGTCGATGCCGGCAAGCGCGAGCATCTGGTGCACATCATCCGCACCCTTTTGCCAGAGGATGCACCCGCCTCCCCGGTCGCCGATGAGGTGCACCGCTTCCTGCGCAACGAACTGCGCTTGGTGGCCGATGTCGCCACCGTGGCCGGCCAGGCGCGAACGCTCTATACCCGGTTGTCCGGGGGCCTGGCCGAATGGGCGCGCTGCATCGAATTCGAGCCGTTTCGCCTGCGGGTGATCGGCACCGCCGGCTCCGGCAAGACTCAGCTCGCGCTCAACGTGCTGCAGGACGCGGTGGCTGCCGGCAGGCGCCCGCTTTACGTCTGCTACAACCGCCCTTTGGCCGACCATGTGGCGCTAATCGCCCCGGCCGGATCGACTGTCGCCACTTACCACCAACTGTGCGACCACATCCTGCGCTCGGCCGGCCAGGTACCTGACTTTGCGCAGCCTGGCGCCTTTCAGATGCTTGAGAGCTTCATGGCCGGCTACCAGCCCGAACCCGACTGGCAGTTCGACGAACTTGTTATTGATGAAGGCCAGGATTTCCAACTGGTCTGGCGCGACAACCTGCTGAAGCTCTTGCAACCCGACGGCCGCGCCTGGTGGCTGGAAGACCCGATGCAGAACCTCTACGGCCGCCCACCGGTCGAGCTACCGGGCTGGGTCCACCTGCGCGCGCAGATCAACTACCGCACGCCGCGTGACATCCTGGGCTATTTGCAACGCCTGGTCGGGCCGGAGCAGAGCATCGAGACCGGCAGCCCACTCGATGGTTCGGAAGTAGAGATACTCACCTACAACGGTCACGCCGACCTGATGGACAAGACCAAGACAGCCATCACCCGCGGCCTGGGCGCTGGTTTCAAGAAGGACATGATCGCGGTGGTCACCTACCGCGGCCGCGAACACTCAAGCTTCACCCCGCTCGACCGGTTAGGGCCACACGCCCTTCGCGCCTTCACCGGCCAGTACGATCTTCTGGGTAGTCCGATTTATTCCGAAGGCGAGTTGTTCATCGACTCGACCCACCGCTTCAAGGGGCAGTCCGCCCCGTGCATTATCTTCACCGAGATCGACTTCGTGGAACTTGACGACGTTACATTGCGGAAGCTCTTTGTGGGGATGACACGGGCGACGATGAAGCTGGTGATGGTTGTGTCAGAGCGTGCGGCAGAGGCAATGCTGGCAAGAGTCGCTTGATAAGATGCGCCGGAAACAGGCACGCTCTGACGACTAAGTGCTGCGCTTCGCTCACAACAACAAACCTTCCCATCATGGCAAGGTCTATGGTGCAATCACCCGCACTTACCTAGAGCTCATGATGAACGCCTCCAACCCCTCCCCACTTACTGTCGGCATAGCGGGCATGACCTGCGCCAGCTGCTCGGCACGGGTTGAAAAAGTACTGAAGCAACTGCCGGGCGTCACCAACGCCACGGTGAACCTTGCGACCGAGACCGTGACGGTGTCGGGCGAGACCGACGTGGTGTCGGTGCAGCGCGCCATCGAGAAAGCCGGCTTCAGCATGCCGACTGAATCCTTCGTCTTCGACATCACCGGCATGACCTGCGCGAGCTGTTCGGCGCGGGTGGAAAAGGCGCTCGCCAAGGTGGCCGGCGTGCTCGAGGCCAGCGTCAACCTGGCGACCGAACAGGCCACGATCAAGGTGGCGCGGGGCATCCCGGCGGCCGCGCTGATCGCGGCGGTGGAGCGCGCCGGCTACGGCGCGCAGCTGCCGCAATCTGCCGGCGAAGCCCCGGCCGCACCGGCGCGCGCGCTGCCCGACTGGTGGCCGGTGGCGCTGGCCATCGCGCTGTCGCTGCCGCTGGTTGTCCCCATGTTCGGCGGCCTGTTCGACGCGCACTGGATGCTGCCGGGCTGGCTGCAGATGGCACTGGCGACACCGGTACAGTTCTGGCTCGGCGCGCGTTTTTATCGCGCCGGCTGGAAGGCCTTGCGCGCCGGCAGCGGCAACATGGACCTGCTGGTGGCGGTGGGCACCAGCGCCGCGTATGGCTTGAGCGTGTACCTGCTGCTGACCCGCCCCGACGCCATGCACCTGTATTTCGAGGCGTCGGCGGTCATCATCAGCCTGGTGCTGCTCGGCAAGTGGCTGGAAGCGCGCGCCAAGCGCCAGACCACCGAAGCGATCCGCGCCCTGCAGGCGCTGCGTCCGCTCACTGCCCGCGTGCGGCTCGACGGCGTCGACCGCGACCTGCCGATCGATGCCATTCGCGTCGGCGACCTGGTGGTGATCCGCCCCGGCGAGCGGGTGCCGGTGGACGGCGAGGTGATCGAAGGCGAAAGCCAGATCGACGAATCCATGCTCACTGGCGAATCCATGCCGGTCGACAAGCAGGCGGGCGATGCGGTCACCGGCGGCGCGATCAACGCCCACGGCGTGCTGATCGCGCGCACCACGGCAGTCGGGGGCGAGACCACGCTGGCACGCATCATCCGCCTGGTGGAGAACGCGCAGGCCGCCAAGGCGCCGATCCAGCGGCTGGTCGACAAGGTGAGCGCGGTGTTCGTGCCGGTGGTAATGGTCATTGCGCTGGTGACCTTCATCGCCTGGTGGGCGCTCGGCGGCAACGCCGAAGTCGCCATCCTCAACGCGGTGGCGGTGCTGGTGATCGCCTGCCCGTGCGCGCTCGGGCTTGCCACCCCCACTGCGATCATGGCCGGCACCGGCGTCGCCGCGCGCCACGGCATCCTGATCAAGGACGCGGAGGCATTGGAGCTGGCGCACAAGATCACCACCGTGGTGTTCGACAAGACCGGCACGCTGACCGACGGCACGCCGCATCTGGCGGCCTGCGTGGCGGCGGACGGCGTTGAGCGGAAGGAAATTCTGGCGATCGCAGCCGGCCTGCAGGCGGGCAGCGAACATCCGCTGGCGCGTGCGGTGCTGGCCGAGGCGGCCGCGGCAGGGATCGCGCCGCTGCCCGCGCGCGGGCAGCAGGCGCTAGCTGGGCGCGGGATTTCTGGCGAGGCTGCAGGTGAAACCTATTGGCTGGGCAACCGCCGGCTGATGGCCGAGAACAGCGTCGACACCGCCGCCCTCGATGCCGTTGCGGCGGAACAGGAAGCCGCGGGCCGCAGCGTGTCGTGGCTGGCGCGTGCGCGCGACCGCCGTGCGCTCGGCGTGCTGGCGTTCGGCGACGCGGTCAAGGCCACGGCCGCCGCCGGGGTGGCGAACCTCAAGGCGCGCGGCATCGCCACCGTCATGCTCACCGGCGACAACCGCGGCGCGGCGCAGGCCGCGGCCACGGCGCTCGGCATCGACCGCGTGCTGGCCGAGGTGCTGCCGGCGGACAAGGAAGCCCAGGTGAGCCGGATGAAGACCACGGGCCAGACGGTGGCGATGGTCGGCGACGGCATCAACGACGCGCCTGCACTCGCCGCCGCCGACGTCGGCATCGCCATGAGCAGCGGCAGCGACGTCGCCATGCACACCGCCGGCATCACCCTGATGCGCGGCGACCCGGCGCTGGTGGCCGACGCCATCGATATTTCCAAACGCACCTACGCCAAGATCCGGCAGAACCTGTTCTGGGCGTTTGTCTACAACGTGGTGGGGATTCCGCTGGCGGCGGCAGGCTTCCTGAGCCCGGTGATCGCCGGCGCCGCAATGGCGTTCTCCAGCGTCAGCGTGGTGACCAACGCGCTCACCCTCAAACGCTGGCGGCCGGCCCGCCGCGCCGAATGAGCGCCGGCGTGGCTCGAACCTTTAGGCTGTGTCACTGTTGGTTGTTGAAGTCATGTCTTGCCCCCTCTGAAGCCCTCCCGCCGGGGTGCGCTGTTGTGGGCGCACCCGCAAGGGGTAGGCCATGTCTGTAAGCTGCTAAAGCAGCAACAGCCATGCTCGCCCGCCCCCGGGCCGATGCCGTGAAGGTTGGACGGTGCGCAAATCGGGCGAGGGCGCCCGTGCGTGGTTGTAAGCCGCAGGGGTTGCGACGCACGAAATTCGGGCCGGGGGCGGCCGTGCGTGGTTGTTGCCGACTTGTCGGCTTTACAACCACGGCCTCCTCCTTGCGGGGGCTCCCACAACACCGCGCGCCTCGGCTCTCGACTCTCGGCTCTTATTACCGCCGACCTTCCCAGTCGTACACCACCTCGATCACCACCAGCGCACGCACCGGACGGCCGCCCTTTTGCGCCGGCGCAAAGTGCGCAGCGCGAAAGGCCTTGATCGCCGATTCGTCGAATACGCCGGGGGGGCTGGCGCTGACGATTCCGATGTCGCTGACGCGGCCGTCGGCTTCCAGTCTCAGCTGCAGGCGCACCTTGCCCGACAGCTGTCGGCGATCGGCATCGGAGGGATAGTCCGGCACGATTTCGCGCAGTGCGCGCGGCTGCACATCGAGGTCGCGCGCGGTGTAAAAGGTGAGGTCGACCGAACTGGTGATCGTCGCGACCGGCACAGGCGCAGCCGGTGAAGCGGCAAGGGGCGCAGGCAGGGGGTCCGCCGGGGCGGCAGGCGGCGCTTCGGCGGCAGGCGGCTCAGGCTCGGCGGGCGGCGAAGCAGGCGCCTCGGCCACCGGCAGCGCCTCGGGCGTCTCGCTCGGCGCGAGCAGCGGCACGGCCTTGGGGGGCTTTTCAGGCACGTTCACTTCGGGCGCCGGGGGCGTCTTTGCAGCCGGCGGCGCGACGGGCGCCGACAGCAGCCGCGCCTCGATCGCCGGCGCGCTCAGGCTCAACGACGCCGGCGGCACCACCTGCACCAGCGCAATCAGCGCCGCATGCAAGCCCAGCGAAATCCACACAGCAGCCAGCGGCCGTCGCAGCCGGGGCGGAATCGTCGGTTCGTCGATGGAAGCATTCACCGGCACGGATGCCCTTCAGGGTACTTTTTGACTGCGCAGGAAACCGGGGATGCCGGCCTAGAATGAGAGCCGGAAAAACGACAGGAGTAAATCATGAGAAGACTCGCCATTGCGGGCGCCATCTTAGCATCGGCGCTTGTCGCGCCGGCGTTGGCCGACGACATCGAACTCGTCAAGGTCACCATCAAGGCCGCCGACGGCTCCGAGGTGCCGGCCGAAATCGCCACGCCGGCGGGCAAGGGCCCCTTCCCGCCGGTGCTGTTCATCCACGCCAAGCGCGGCTACGAAGGCGACGAACGCGCGCACGTGCGGGAACTTGCCGCCCAGGGCTTTCTCGTCGTCGCCCCCGACTGGCAGAGCGGCCGCTTCATCGAACGCTGGCCCGCGGCACACGATCCCGAAACCGAGCTGGACGTGGAAGCCGGCCTCGACTACCTGAAGTCGCTGCCCAACGCCTGCAAGCAGCCGGCCGGCATCGTCGGCCTCTCGCGCGGTCCCTATTACGCGATTCGGCTGGCCGCCAAGCGCGGCCCTGACATCGCCGCCATCGTCAGCTACTACGGCCACATGCAGAACCCCAACGCGCCCGAACCCGACCAGCTGTTCCGGGTCGCACCGGAGATCATGCAAATCACCACGCCGATGCTTTACCTTATCGGCGAGCAGGATTTCGAACTGCGCCGCATCAACGGCGGACGTGCCTTCTATGCGCTTTGGGAGCGCGGGGTACCGGTGGAATACCAGGTCTACCCGATGGCGCGGCGCGCGTTCGACTTCCGTCCCGACCAGACGCCGGAGGAGAAAATCGCAGCGCGGCATGCGCGGGAGCGGGCGAAAAACTGGTTGATGCAGTGGATGAAGCTGACGCCGGAGATGAAGTGCAGGTGAAATATTTGCCGTCGTTGCGGGGAGCGTAGCGATGAAGCAATCCAGTTACGCGGAGCACGCTTGCAGATAACCCTGGCAGCACTGCGGACCGTTGTCCGGGCGACTCCCGGCCAACAGTCATGAGCCTTGCGAAGGTTTAACCCGTGCTTATCCGGTTGTCACCCACAGCCATGGCAGCCTGTCATTGCGAGCGAAGCGAAGCAATCCAGCGCTTTGATTCAGCGGGCCTTTCTGGATTGCCGCGTCGCTACGCTCCTCGCAACGACAGTCTATTCGTGGGCT
>JAUYCF010000117.1 GCA_030692355.1 Thiobacillus sp. | reverse complement strand
AACCCGACCTACGAGGCCGTACCGTCTTGCCGCATTACCATGCGCGCGCAAGCGCCGCCTGCCAGCTATTGATCCGGCCAGATTTATCCGTGAGTTCGTTCGTGCTGAGCCTGTCGAAGCACAGCCCTTCGACAGGCTCAGGGCGAACGGTGGTCATGTTTAATTCGTGCCGGATCAATAGGCACACGATGATGATGCGACCGGGGCGAGGTGGGTTCAGTAGGGTGCGCCGTGCGCACCATGGAGCATGGATCGGTGCGCACGGCGCACCCTACGAGCTGAAACCGGGTAGGCCAGTCTGCGTACCATTATCGTGAACCCTCCGGATGAATGCAGCAGGGGAAGCCTGTCCCCCAAGCTGCCATGCAGCGAGAAAATTCCCTCAAGCCGCGCCGGCGTGTAGCGCGGTTATGCCGTCAGCCCGTGCTCCAGGCGCGCGGGCGCCGCATGCCGGCGATCATGCATGCCTGCTTCACGTAGCCGTAGGGAAACAGATCGAACAGCTTCTTGTGCGCCTCCTTCCCCATGCGTTCGGCCAGGTGCTTGATGACGAAACGGGCATCGGCGATGACCTGGTGTTCCTCGAAGTAGTCGCGCATAAAGCGAATGACGTCCCAGTGGTCGTCGTTGAGCTGGATATTCGCTTCCTCGGCCAAGGCCTGGGCCACCTCCTCGTTCCAGTCGGCGGGCTCGATCAGATAGCCTTCACCATCACGTTCCGGCATCAAGGTCGACAGGTCGGGGGTTTGGCTCATGGCGAACTCCTTTTTTGCTTTTGCAATGAGGCTAGTTTAGAGATCTCTTATATGCTTATCAAACGATTAATTTCGGTATCTAATATCGAAAAACCCGATAGATAACGCATGGACACCGAACTTGCCCGCACTTTCCTGACGGTGGCCGCCACCGGCAATTTCGTCGCTGCCGCCAGCCGCCTGCACGTCACGCAATCGACCGTGAGCGCGCGCATCCATTCGCTGGAAACGACGCTGGGCGCGCGCCTGTTCCAGCGCGGGCGCAATGGCGCGGAGCTGACGCCTGCCGGCAAGCGTTTTATGCGCCACGCCAAGCACCTGGTGCGCACGGTCGAGCAGGCGCGCCACGATGTCGGCCTGCCGCAGGGCTTTCGCGACGTGCTGACGCTGTCGGGCCGCATCGCGCTGTGGGAAGGGTTTCTGCCGCGCTGGGTGGCCTGGATGCGCGAGGCCGCGCCCGACGTTTCGCTGCGCCTCGAAATCGGCTTCGAGGCCGACATCATGCAGAACCTGATCGAAGGCTCGGTGGACATCGGCGTGATGTACACGCCCACCTCGCGCCCCGGGCTGGCGGTGGAGCCGCTGTTCGATGAAACCCTGCTGCTGGTGACCAGCGATCTGGCACGCGGCTGGCCGGACGATGGCTACATCCACATCGACTGGGAGCCGGAATTCCATGTGCAGTTCAGCGAGAGCTTTCCCGACATGCCTCCTCCCACCCTGGTCGCCAACATCGGCTGGCTGGGCGTGCAGCAACTCTTGATTTACGGCGGCAGCGGCTATTTTCCGCAACGCCTGGTGCGGCGCTACATCGAAGCCGGGCAGTTGTGGCGCGTGCCCGACAGCCCGCAGTTCAGGCTGCCGGCGTGGATCGTGTTTCCGCGCGACAGCGACAGCGCCACGCTCAGAAACGCACTCGACGGCTTGCGCACCCTGGCACGCGAGGAGCAGGCGCGTGAACATTGATCAGGAGCGATTCACAACACGCCTCGCTGCCGCACTGCAATAATCAGGAAATGATGATGCAGCGTGCAAAGGGCGTAATCCGGCCATTTGCAGGTCTGCGCAAAAAACCCAGGACGGTTGTGGGCATTCTCATCACACATCACAAAACGCACGCACCCGTATCGGCGGTGATCCGTTTTCTGTGCAGGCACCCAGCAAACTCACACCCAGCAGCACCGCCGTGTGCTTGAAATACCGGGGCGGAAGGCTTTGATTCATGAAAGAGTCTCCGTTTCTATGCTGATTCTTTGGGGATACAAGTGATAGGCCCCTTGTCTTCCTGAATCTTGTCCATAACCATCACTTCAAATCCGCAGCCGCCCCGATCGGAATGGGCCCTGATCACCTACCAGAAGAGGATCAACAGCACTGTTCCCAGCAGCAGGCGGTAGATCACATAGGGCAGCATGCCGGTGCGTTCCAGCAGGCGGATGAAAAAGTGGATGCTCAGGTAGGCGCTGAGGGCGGCCAATGCGGACCCCAGCAGCAGCACATTCCAGTCGACCGGCTCGGTGCTTTCCAGCAAATCTCGCGTGACCAGCACGCCGGACGCCAGCAGCGTGGGAATCGACAGCAGGAAGGAGAAGCGCGCCGCGGCTTCACGCTTGAGCCCCAGCAGCAGCGCGGCGGTGATCGTAATGCCGGCGCGCGAGGTGCCCGGGATCAGGGCAATGGCCTGCGCCAGCCCCACCAGCACCGCATCGCGCCAGGTCACCGAATATTCGTCGCGGCTTTTGCTGCCGCGGACGTCGGCCCACCACAGCAGCAGGCCGAAAGTGATCGTCGTGGTGGCGATGACCAGCGGTCCGCGCAGCGGGCCTTCGACGACATCCTTGAACATCAGGCCGGCCACCACCACCGGCAGCGTCGCCAGCACTACCGCCCAGGCCAGCTTCGCATCCGGCGTCCAGCGCCCGGCCAGCGAACCCGCGCCGGCGACAGCCATGTGCGCCAGCTGCACGCGGAAATACAGGATGACGGCAAGCAGTGTGCCCGCATGCACCGCCACGTCGAACGCCAGCCCCTGATCCTCCCAGCCGAACAGCACCGGCGCCAGGATCAGGTGGGCGGAACTGGAAATCGGCAGAAATTCAGTGAGGCCCTGTATCAGTGCGAGAATCAGAGTCTGGAAGAAGTCCATGGCGTGTCAGGTAGTGAAGTGGCCCGGATTATAAGCTGGGCTTTGCTGTGTCTGGCTCGGCAGCATGCCTCCCAGCCCGGCTGCATTCGTGCCAATTCGCGTGGATCCACATCACATTGCTTGCCGAATGCGGGCCGGAGCATGAGAAAATTCTCGACAGGATGTTTGTCCTTGAATTGGTTTACGTGGGGACGGAATATGGCGGAATATGGGGTCGGACACGATATTTCTACTTTATATTTCTACTTTTTTTAAAAATTGCATTAGACCGCTTCGGGTCGGGAGTACGCGATCGCCGGGTATTTCTGATCACTGACGGCTCAAGACCGCACAGCGGACCAAGTTGGCCCAGAACCCGTTGGCCGCAATGGCCGATGACCCGGCATCCGCCTCTAATGTTTGGACGGCGGTTCTAGCGCTGATTTCGGACGTAGGTCAGGCCGAGGTTCGTATGCCTGCAACGGTACGACGGCGGAATCTCGCGCTTCCCTATAACGGTCACCCGCAAGGGGTGGCAACTATCGGAATCAGTGGTCTGTATTAATTTAGTGTTTTCCGGTGCGCTTGAAGCCGATCAACACCCACATGAACATCAACAGGGGCCAGACATTGAGTTGGGGTTCGGCCCGGTCGTGATTGTGGAGGCCGCGCGCGCCGTGATTTACGTGCCGTTGCCATTAACACGGCAACGGGCCGGGGGGCGGGGCCCTCCTGCATCCGCGCGGAAGCCTTGGCGCCCGATCAGGCCGGCTTCTTCGCGACCAGGTCGACCAGCGCCGACATCCCGTGGTGGTGCGTGCCTTCGCTGATGAACGATTCGTGTTCGGCGAGATGCAGGATGTCCCAATCGCCGAACCATTCGCGTAATAAATCGGCGGTGTACATGTTGGCGGCATGGGGCGGGCCGCCGGTGGCGAACGCGATCTGCTTCGGCGTGTAGCCCTGCAGGATCAGCAGTCCGCCCGGCTTGAGGGTGCGGCGGATGCCTGCAATGATGCGGTCGCGTCCGGGCGGCGGGGCGAACTGGATGAAGATGGCCGCCACCAGATCGTAGGCCGCCTCCGGCCAGGTCCAGTCGAGCACGTCGGCCTGCTCGATCTCCAGCATCACGCCCCGTTTGCCGGCCAGCCTGCGCGCCTTCTCCAGCGCCGCCGCCGAAAAATCGATGGCATGCACCTGGCAGCCATGCCCGGCCAGCCAGACGCCGTTGCGGCCCTCGCCATCGGCGATGGCCAGTGCGCGCATGCCGGGCTGGATCAGCGCGGCCTGACTCGCCAGAAACACATTCGGCGCGGTGCCGAAAATGTAGTCGTCCGTGGCATAACGCGCGTCCCAGAAATCGGAACTCACTTGGCGTTGGCGGTGAGGAGCTTTTCCAGTTGCGCCGCGGGCACCATGCCGGGCACGCGCTGGCCGTTGGCGAAGAACAGCGTCGGCGTGCCGGAGACTTTCAGCTTGTTGGCCAGCGCGATGGTGGCTTCGACCGGGTTGGCGCACTTGCCGTCGTTTTTCGGTACGCTGCCGTTGCTGATGTAGTCATCCCATGCCTTGTTGCGGTCGGGCGCGCACCAGATCTGCTTCGAGGTCTGCACCGCCTTGGGGTGCAGCCCCTCGATCGGGTAGAGGAAGGTGTAGACGGTGATGTTGTCGACCTTGGTCAGTTCGGCCTCGAACTTGCGGCAGTAGGGACAATCGACGTCGGAAAACACCACCAGCTTGCGTGCGCCGTTGCCCTTGACGGTCTTCAGCGCGTTGTTGAGCGGCAGCGTGTCCCATTTCACCGCCTGCAGCTGGTTCAGCCGCGCCTGCGTCAGGTTGCCGCGGTTCTTCAAGTCGATCACGTCGCCGGTAATCACGTATTGCGCCTTGCCGTCGACGTAAATCAGCTGGTCGTCGAGATAGACCTCGAACAATCCGCTGTAAGGCGTTTTCTGCACCGAGGCGATGTTGGCCCCCGGGAACTGCTGGGTCAGCGCCTTGCGGATGACGGCCTCATTGGCCTGCGCGGCCGTAGCGAACATCAGGGTTGCGGCCAGCGCCAGGGGGGTGAATTTCATTCGATACTCCAGAAAAAAACAAAAAATCAGGACACCGCCTCGCGTACCAGCGCCGCCTTCAGCGGCGGCAGGTGATCGACCAGCGTCATCCCGGCATTGCGCAGCCACGCTGCGCGGTCGTCGGCAAACAGATGATGCAGGCCATGGGTGAGCGCCTGCATCCGCTGCACCGGCTCGGCGCGCTGGCGGGCATAGCGTTTTAACACACGCACATCCCCGCACTGCGTGTGACGGTGCTGCGCCAGCATATCGGCCAGTGCTTCGGCATCGCCAAAGCCAAGGTTCACGCCCTGCCCCGCCAGCGGATGCACGCCATGCGCGGCATCGCCGATCAGCGCGACGCCCGGCGCCACCACCGAAGCCACCCGGATCAGCCGCAGCGGAAACGCCGCGGCGGGGGTCAGCGGGTGCAAGGCGCCCAGCCGGTTGTGGCCGGCCGCCTGCACCTTTTCGGCCAGTGCCGCCGGATCCAGCGCGACCAGTTCATCCGCATGCGTCGACTGGGTTGACCAGACCATCGAGATGAGGTTCCCCCCTGAAGGAAAACTCCGATCCGCCGCGGGCTGAAGCCCACGTGGCGTCGCATGCCCCGCTAACGGCAACCAGGCAAGAATATCGCCGTCAAAAAACCATTGGGAGGCGGTGCCGCGATGCGGAATCTCGCACGTGAAATTCGCCACCACGCCGCTCTGGCCGTAGGGCGTCAGCGTCGAGTCCAGGCCCGCCCATTCGCGGATGCGCGAGGCGGCGCCGTCGGCGCCGACGACCAGTTCGGCCTCAAGCAGCGAGCCATCGTCTAGCGTGACCCGCGTGATGCGTCCATCACGTTCGAGCGCTGCAATCGACGCCGGGCAGTGCAGCGCCACGTTGCCGTCGGCCTCGATCGCCTGCCACAGCGCGGCTTGCAGGCGACTGCTTTCGAGGATGGTGGCCAGATGCGACACGCCCGCCTCGTAGGCGTCGAGTCTGAGCGCGCCGGACACGTCGCCCGCCACGTCCATGCGGAACACCGGCTGGATGCGGCCTGCATCCAGCCGTTGCCAGGCGCCGGTGCGTTCGAGAAAACGCTGGCTGGCCGGGCTGATGGCGTAGATGCGGGTATCCCAGGCGTCATCCGGCACCGGCGGCGGCTGGCGCTCGACCAGCGCCACCCGCAAGCCCTGCCGGCCGAGCGCCAGCGCGGCCGCCGAGCCCACCAGCCCGGCGCCGACGATGACGACCTGATAGCGTTCGACGCTCATCCGCGCGCCCCGAATATCATCCGCCGCGCGACAAAGCTTTTCAGCGGCGGCAGCACGTCCAGCGCCAGCAGGCCGAGGCCGCGCGCATGGCGCAAGGGCGCGATGTCATTGGAGAACACGCGCACCAGGAAATCGGTGAAGCCGACGCCACCGAGCACGTCGACGCGCCGGCCGCGCGCGTAGGCACGCAGCATGGCCGCGCTGCCGATCTCGCCCGCCGGGGTGTCGCCGCACAGGCTCGCCAGTTCCCAGGCATCGCGCAGGCCGATGTTGAACCCCTGCCCCGCGACCGGATGCAGCGTCTGCGCAGCGTTGCCGATGCGCACCACGCGGTCGGCCACCTCGCTGCCACTGTAGGCGAGCTTCAGCGGGAAGGTCTTGCGCGGGCTGGCGGACAGGAAAAGGCCCTGGCGCCCGCCGAAGTGACGGTACAGGGCAGCGAGAAACTCAGGGTCGGCAAGTTGCGCGAGGCGCTCGGCGTCTTCCTGCCGGGCGGTCCACACCAGGGCGTAGCGATCGCCCTTCGGCAGCAGCGCCGCCGGGCCCTCCGGGGTGAAACGCTCGTAGGCCTGGTTGGCGTGCGGCAGCTCGGTCTGCACTTCACACACCACCGCCGTCTGGTCGTAGTCGCGTTCGAATTTGGGAGCGGGCGCGGCGTGAGCCTCTTTACCGTGGCCGCCACGCCCGCCATCGGCCACCACCACCAGCGGCGCGGCATGGGTGCTGCCGTCGGCAGCATGCAGGGTCGCCATGTCAGCGCCGGATTCGATGCGCGCCACTCCCAGGCCGTAGTCGACCGCGACGCCGGCATCGGCCAGCGCCCGTTTCAGCGCCGCGGTCAGCAAAGCGTAAGGCAGCACATAGCCGAGTGCCGGCACGCTCGCCTCGTCGGCCGACAGCCGCGCCACGCCGAGCGCACCGCGCTGCGAAATATGGATACGGGTGATCGGGGTGACGTCCTCAAGCCTGTCCCACACCCCGAGACGGTCGAGGATCAGCCGCGAGCCATGCGACAGCGCCAGGGTGCGGGTGTCGGCGCGCGCATCTTCCGGCTGCGCTTCGAGCACGTGCGCGCGAATTCCCTGCTGCTGCAGCGCCAGCGCGCACACCGCGCCGACCGGGCCGGCACCGACGATCAGGATGTCGCTCAGCCTCGCATCCATTCCTCGATCTCCGCCACGGTTTTCGGCGGCGTGGTCAGCACCTCGCAGCCGGAGTCCGTCACCACCACATCGTCCTCGATGCGGATGCCGATGTTCCACAGCGCCTCGGGAACGTCGTCCGCCGGGCGGATGTAGAGGCCCGGCTCGACGGTCAGCGTCATGCCGGGCTGCAACGGACGCCAGTCGCCCTTGATCTTGTATTCGCCGGCGTCGTGCACGTCCAGCCCCAGCCAGTGGCCGGTGCGGTGCATGTAGAAGCGCTCACAGGCTTTCGATTCGATCAGGCCATCGACCTCGCCCGCCAGCAGCCCGAGGTCGACCATGCCCTGCGTCAGCACGCGCACCGCCGCATCGTGGGGCGCGATCCAGGCGGCACCCGGCCTGACCGCCGCCACCGCCGCCGCCTGCGCCGCCAGCACCAGTTCGTAGGCATCCTTCTGTGCCGCCGAATAGCGGCCATTCACCGGGAAGGTTCGGGTGATGTCGGCCGCATAGCTGCCGAACTCGGCTGCGGCGTCGATCAGCAGCAGGTCGCCATCGCGCAGCGGCTGGTTGTTGAAGACGTAGTGCAGCACACAGGCGTTGGCGCCGCTGGCGACGATGGAGGTATAAGCCGGCGCCTCGGCGCCGCCGCTGCGAAAGGCGCAGAGCATCTCCGCCTCGACCTCGTATTCGTGACGGCCCGGCCGGGTCGCGCGCATGGCGATGCGATGCGCGCCGGTGGATATCTCGGCGGCGCGGCGCATCAGGGCAAGTTCATGCTCATCCTTGACGAGGCGCATCTCGTCCAGCCAAACGCGCGCGTCGACCAATTTGTTCGGCGCATGCACGCCGCTGCGCGCACGGCCGCGCACCGTGTTGAGCCAGCCCATCATCTGCGTGTCCCACGCCATGTCGCGGCCGATGATGTAGGCGAGCTCCGGCTGGTTTTCCAGCAGCCTGGGCAGTTCCGCATCCAGCGTGTCATAGGCGAAGGCTTCGTCGAAGGCGAAGGCCTCACGGGCCGCAGCCGGGCCATAACGGAAACCGTCCCAGATCTCCCGCTCTTCGTTGCGCTCGCGGCAGAACAGGACGTGGCGCGGATCTTTGCCGCCCACCAGCACCACTACCGCCTCCGGCTCGTTGAAGCCGGTCAGCCAATAGAAATAGCTGTCGTGCCGGTAGGGATAGTGGGTGTCGCGGTTGCGCGGCACCTCCGGCGCGGTAGCGATGACCATCACCCCCTCGCCCATCTCGTCCAGGACCCGCTGGCGGCGGGCGCGGTACATTGCGGAATCAGGCTGCATGGTGCTGTCTCAGTTCCCCGTCGAGTGCGGCGAGGCGGGCCGGCGTGCCGACATCGACCCAGTGCCCGCCAAAATGTTCGCCGCTCGCGCGCCCAGCGTCGATCGCTCGCCGCAACAGTGGCGCGAGCGGCGCCTTTTCCCCCACCGGAGTGTCAGCGAACAGCGCCCGGTGATAGACGCCGATGCCGGAGAAGGTGAGCGGAGCGTCGTGCGCCGAGAGCCGAGAGCCCGGGTTGTGCAGCCGGCCGGCATCCAGCACGAAATCGCCCTTGGGATGCTGCGGCGGATTGTCGACCAGCACCAGATGCGCCTGGTCGTGGCCGGCAGCGAGCCGCGCCATCGGCCCGGCCAGCCGGCTGAAATCGTATTCGCAGTAGATGTCGCCATTGACCACCAGAAACACCTCATCGTCGATCAGCGGCAGCGCAGTGGCGATGCCGCCCGCCGTTTCCAGCGCGCTGACTTCGCGCGAATACACGATCGACACCCCGAATGCCGCGCCGTTCCCCAGCGCCGCTTCGATCTGCTGGCCGAGATGGGCGTGGTTGATGACGATATGCGTGAAGCCCGCGGCACACAGGCGCTCGATATGCCAGACGATGAGCGGCTTGCCGCCCACCACCAGTAGAGGCTTGGGCGTATGGTCGGTGAGCGGGCGCATGCGCTCGCCGCGCCCGGCCGCCAGAATCATCGCGGTCATCCTGCTCGCCACGCTCTCCGCTCTCCGCTCTCCGCTCAAAACGTATACCCCACCTGCGGCTGTTTGTCCTGCAGCGCATCCAGCAAATAGAACAACGGCTTCAGCTCGTCATAACGCTCACACACGCGGCGCAGGTAGCGCATCACCCGCGGCATGTCCTTGAGATAGCCGTCCTTGCCGTCCCGGTGATACAACCGCGCAAAGATACCGAGCACCTTGATATGGCGCTGCGCCCCCATCCATTCGAAGTCGCGCCAGAACGCGCCGAAGTCATCCGGCACCGGCAGGCGGGCGGCGCGCGCCTTTTCCCAGTAGCGGATCACCCAGTCGAGCTGCATCTCCTCGTCCCACTGGATGTAGGCATCGCGGTAGATCGAGGCGAGGTCGTAGGTGATGGGGCCGTACACGGCGTCCTGGAAATCGAGAATGCCAGGATTGGGGTCAGACACCATTAAATTGCGCGAATGCCAGTCGCGGTGCACGTACACCTGCGGCTGCGCGAGATTGTTGGCGAGCAGGCGCCCGAACACGGTCTCCAGAATGGCCCGCTGATCATCCGTCATGGTCACGCCCAGGTGCTTCGCCACATACCACTCGGGAAACAGCATCAGCTCACGGGTGAGCAGCGCGCGGTCGTATTCCGGCAACACGCCGGGGCGGCTCGCCTGCTGGATGCGGATCAGCGCGTCGTTCGACGCCAGATACAGCTCGCGTGCCACGCCTGGATCAAGCGCGGCGTCGTTGAGCGCCGTCAGGTAGGTGGTATTGCCCAGATCGGTCAGCAGCAGGAAGCCCCGATCGAGATCCTGCGCCAGCACCTGCGGCACATGCACGCCGGCGTCGCCGAACAGCCGTGCGACGGCAATGAACGGGCGGCAATCCTCGTGCGCCGGGGGGGCGTCCATCACGATATAATCGCGGCCTTTGGCAGTGACGCGAAAATAACGGCGAAAGCTGGCGTCCGCAGACGCCGGGGCGATGTCCAGCGACGTCGTCTCCAACTGTCGGGCAGCCCACTCCTGTAATGCCTGCAAACGTTCCACTGCCATGCCGCTCCGAATAACGCTATTTCAATAACCTTGGCCCGGATTTTACATCGCTTGTCCACCCTGCCCGGCTTTGCCCTCATCGTGCTGTTGCTGTCCGCCGGTTCCGCAGGCGCGGAGTCGCTCGTGCTGAAGCGCGATGCCGAACTGAGCGACGCCGCGGTGGCGGGTCCGGAAGGGCCGCTGTTCCTGATGGCCGACCGCATCGAATCGAGCGTGCCCGGCATCGTCGAAGCCAGCGGCCGCGTGGAAGCCCGCCAGGCCGGCCAGAATTTCTTTGCCGACTGGCTGCTCTACGACACCACGCTGAACGAAGTGCAGGCACGCGGCCAGGTACGGCTGGAACAGCCGGCGCTGTGGGTGGCGGGCGATTCGCTCAGGCTCAACCTCAACGACTACAGCGGCGAACTCACGCAGCCGGTCTATCGGTTCACGACCCAGCCGGGACGCGGCGCCGCCGATCGCATCGATTTCCTCGACAAGACCCACTACGCGCTGCAGGACGCCACCTACACCACCTGCCCGGTCGACAACGACGACTGGTTCCTCAAGGTGCGCGACCTCGACATCGACAAAACCCGCAACATCGGCACTGCGCGCAACGCCTCGCTGCATTTTCTCGGCGTGCCCATCCTGTATACGCCGTGGATGAACTTCCCGCTCGACGACGCGCGCAAGACCGGCATGCTGGCGCCGACCTTCGGCACCACCGAGCGCAGCGGCCTCGACATCCTGGTGCCGTACTACCTCAACCTCGCGCCCCATTACGACGCCACGCTGTACCCGCGCCTGCTGTCCAGCCGCGGCGTGCAGCTGGGCGGCGAATTCCGCTATCTGCTGGGCGAGGCCCGCGGCGTGAACCGCCTTGAATATCTGCCCGACGACCGCGAGGCCGACCGTTCGCGCTGGAGCGTGGCGCTGGACAACAACTACCGCCTGAACGCGAACACCCAGGCCGGCATGCTGTTCAGCCGCGTGTCCGACGACGATTATTTCCGCGACCTGTCCAACCTGATTTCCATCACTTCGGTCAGCCACCTCAACCGCGAAGCCTGGGTGACCACGCAGCGCGGCTACTGGAACGCCGAACTGCGCGCGCAAAGCTTCCAGACCCTGCAGGATTCCACCGCGCTTATCCCGATTGTCGAACCCTATGCGCGCCTGCCGCACGCCCGCCTGGGAATGGCGCAGACCCTGGGCAACGGCCTCGAACTCAGGCTGGAAAGCGAAGCTACCCGCTTTGCCCACCCCACCCTGACCGAAGGCACGCGGGTGTTGGCCTACCCCACGCTGCGCCTGCCGCTCACCAACTCGTTCGGCTTCCTCACCCCGCAAATCGGCTGGCACAGCAGCTACTACGCGCTGGACGACAGCGCACCCGAGCAGCGCATCACGCGCAACCTGCCGATCTTCAGCCTCGATGGCAGCGTCCATTTCGACCGTCCGCTCCGCTTTGCCGGCCAGGATTACGAGCAGACGCTGGAACCGCGCGCCTACTACGTGTTCGCGCCATTCCGCGATCAAGAAAACATCCCGGTATTCGACAGCGCACTGCTCGATTTCAGCTACGCGCAAATGTTCACCGAAAACCAGTTCATCGGCGGCGACCGCGTCAACGATGCCAACCAGCTGACGCTCGCGGTCACCAGCCGTTTCATCGAAGAGATCAGCGGACTCGAACGCCTGCAGGTCACGCTCGGCCAGCGTTATTACTTCAGCACGCAGCAGGTCACCCTGCCTGGCGTGGCGCCGCGCACCACCAACGCCACCGACCTGCTGGCCGCTGTCAGCGGGCAGATCACGCGCGACTGGCGCATCGACACCGCCTTGCAATTCGACACCCAGAACGGCACCACCATCCGCCAGAATCTCGGCGCCTCCTACCGGCCCGGCCCCGGCCGCGCATTGAACTTTGGCTACCGCTTCATAGACCAAACCACCGAACAGATCGACCTGTCAGGGCAGTGGCCGCTCGGCCGTCGCTGGTACGGCATGTTCCGCTACAACTATTCGTTCCAGGACGACAAGCTGGTCGAAGGTCTGGCGGGGCTTGAATACAATGCCGGTTGCTGGGCAGTGCGCACCGTATTCCAGCGCCTGGCCACCAAGGAAGCGCAGTCCACCGATGCGCTGTTCTTCCAACTCGAGTTGAGCGGCATGGGGCGTCTCGGCGCCAACCCGCTCGACGTTTTGAAACAAAGTGTTCCCGGATACAGGCCCAGCAATGAAATCCTTCAAACGCCCTGAATGGCGCCGCCCGCAGTGGGTATTGGCCCAAACGTTTCATAAGTTGACGCTCGGGCTGGCGCTGTTGGTTGCTGCATCGGCCCTGGCGCCGGCGCATGCCGCCGTGCAGGCGCTCGACCACATCGTCGCCATCGTCAATGACGAAGTCATCACCCGCCAGGAACTCGCCAAGCGCCACGCTGAAGTGGCGCAGAGCCTGTCGCGGCAGAACACGCCGCTGCCGGCGCGCGAGGCGCTGGAAAAGCAGCTGCTCGAACGCATGATCACCGAACTGGCGCTGCAGCAGCATGCGCGCAGCACCGGCATCCGGGTCGACCCGACCCAGGTCGAGCGCGCGCTGCAGCGCATCGCCGCGCAGAACAAGCTCGACATGGCCGGCTTGCAGGCCGCGCTGGAAAAGGAAGGCCAGAGCCTCGACAGCATGCGCAACACCATCCGCAACGAACTCCTCATCGCACGCGCCCGCGAACGCGACGTCGACAACCGCATCTCGGTCAGCGATGCCGAGATCGAAGGCTACCTGCAAACGCAGGTACAGCAGGGTGTGGAGACGGAATACGACTTCGCCCACATCCTCGTTACCGTGCCGGAAAACGCCTCGCCCGAGCAGATCCAGGCGCGCCGCGCCCGCGCCGAGGACATCCTCGCCCAGCTCGCCGCGGGCGCTGACTTTGCCCAGCTGTCGGCCAGCCATTCCGACGCGACCAATGCCATGCAGGGCGGCGCCTTCGGCTGGCGCGCCAGCGGCAAGATGCCGGTGCTGTTTGCCGATGCGCTGAAGCCGCTGCAACCCGGCCAGGTCAGCCCGCTGCTTAAAAGCAGCAACGGCTTCCACATCCTCAAGCTCAACGACAAGCGGGGGCTCGACGCCACCCTCAGCGTCACCCAGACGCACGCCCGCCATATCCTCATCAAGACCAACGAGCTCACCTCGGAGGCCGATGCCCGCAACCGGCTGCTGCAGCTGAAAGAGCGCATCGACAACGGCGTGAAATTCGACGAACTGGCACGCCTGCATTCCGAAGACGCCAGTGCGTCGAAAGGCGGCGACCTCGGCTGGATCAACCCCGGCGATACCGTGCCCGACTTCGAGAAGGCGATGAACGCCCTGCAGCCGGGCGAAGTCAGCGCGCCGGTCCAGTCGCCCTTCGGCTGGCACCTGATCCAGGTGCTGGAACGCCGCGACCAGGACGTCACGCAGGAACGCCAGAAACTGATGGCGCGCCAGGCGATTCGCGAGCGCAAGGGGGAAGAAGCCTTCCAGGACTGGGTGCGGCAGATCCGCGATTCGGCCTACGTCGAACTGCGTCCGCTCGACTGATTTCGGCATGACCGCGACGTTGCCCGTGCTCGCGCTCACCGCAGGCGAGCCCGCCGGGATCGGGCCCGACCTCTGCATCGCGCTGTCGCAGCAGGCATTGCCGTGCCGCATCTCGGTGCTGGGCGATGCCGACGTGCTGCGCGCCCGCGCAGCGCAACTGGGCATCGCAGTCGACTTCGTCAGCGGCGACAGCGTCCCCGCGCATCAACCCGGCGCGCTGCACGTGCGCCACATCCCCGTCGCCGCCCCCGTCAACGCAGGCGTACTCGACCCCAGCAACAGCGCCCACGTGCTGGCCCTGCTCGACGCCGCCCTCGCCGGCTGCCTGAACGGGTCGTATCACGCCATGGTCACCGCGCCGGTGCACAAGGCCGTCATCAACGACGCCGGCTTCGCCTTCACCGGCCATACCGAATACCTGGCCGACCACAGCGGCACCAAACGGGTTGTGATGATGCTGGCCGGCGGCGGCCTGCGCGTCGCCTTGGCCACCACCCACCTGCCGCTGCGCGCGGTGGCCGACGCCATCACGCCCGCGCTGCTCGATGCGGTGATCCGCATCCTCTACGCCGACCTGCAAGGCAAATTCGGCATCGCCCAGCCGCGCATCCTGGTGGCCGGCCTCAACCCGCACGCCGGCGAAGCCGGCCACCTCGGGCGCGAGGAAATCGACATCATCGAACCCGCGCTCGATCGCCTGCGCAGCGAAGGCATCGACCTCGTCGGCCCGCTGCCCGCCGACACCCTGTTCTCGCGCATCCGCATTGACCCCTGCGACGCCGTGCTGGCGATGTATCACGACCAGGGCCTGCCCGTCCTCAAGTACGCCAGCTTCGGCGCCGGCGTGAACATCACCCTGGGCCTGCCCTTCATCCGCACCTCGGTCGACCACGGCACCGCGCTCGACCTCGCGGGCACGGGACGGGCGGAAGTGGGCAGCCTGCTGGCGGCGATCGAGGTGGCGATGGAGATGATTGAGGAGAAGGAGCTAGGATCTAGGATTTAGGATTTAGGATTTAGGGAATGTGAGGCCGCAGGCCGCGAAATTTTACTAGCCCCTAGCCCCTAGCCACTAGCCCCTAGCCCCTAGCCCCTAGCCCCTAGCCCCTAGCCCCTAGCCCCTAGCCCCTAGCCCCTAGCCCCTAGCCCCTAGCCCCTAGCCCCTAGCCCCTAGCCCCTAGCCCCTAG
>JAUYCF010000019.1 GCA_030692355.1 Thiobacillus sp. | reverse complement strand
GTCCTTGGCGCTGTTGATGCGCAGGCCGGAAGACAAACGTTCCTGGGCGGTCTGCAGGGCAATGGCCGATTTGTTCAGTGCTGCGCCGGCAAACAGGGCGCCTACGTTGGTGTTGATTACTTGTGCCATGATTTTTCTCCTGATGTGTGGGTCGATGGTCCGGCTCTCTGGTGCCGTCAACTTCGGTCTGTGTGAACCGCCGTTGTGAGAGGAATCGTCGAGGGTTGGAGAAAGTTAAGGCCATGTTTTTAAAAAGTTGCAGGGGGCTTCAGGAATGAAATATCGGGTCGATAGGCCGCGCGGAGTGCTGTAGGGCGACCGTGCCTGGGCCGATGCTGGGGTGTTTGCAAGGGTGCGCAATCGCGGCGGGGGCGCCGCTCCAGGGGGTTGCGGTGATCTGCGATGGCTGGGCTGTATTAATAAGGATAGGTGCGCGCATGGCCATGATCCTGGGCTAGCCGGCTTCCGTGGGCGCGGCGGGGGCGATGCACACGCGGTTCTTGCCGGTCTGCTTGGCTTCGTACATGGCGGCGTCGGCGCGGGCGATGGCGGCTTCCTGCATTTCGCCCGCTGCACGCGCGGCAACACCGGCGCTGAAGGTGATGAGCACTTTTTCGTTGTTGTCGAGAAAGTATTTCTTGGTGAGGCTGCGCTGCAGGCGGGTGATGATTTTGGCTGCCTCGTCGAGCGGCGTGTTCGGCATGATGATGAGGAATTCCTCGCCGCCGAGGCGCGCGATGTGGTCGGTGAGGCGCAGTTCCTCCTTGGCGATCTTGACCAGATGGATCAGCGCTTCGTCACCGGTCTGGTGGCCGCGCTTGTCGTTGAGCACCTTGAAGTTGTCGATGTCGAGCACGGCGAGGCAGAACGGGGCGCTGTAGCGGTCGGCGCGAGAGGCCTCGCGGGCGAACTCGTCGTCGAGTCCGCGCCGGTTGAGGCTGTGGGTGAGCGGGTCTTCGCGCACCAGGGTGCTCATCTGCTCAAGTTCGGTTTCCAGTTCCTTGATGCGGCCTTCGGCCTGCAGGGCGGCGTCGCGTTCCTGGATCAGCTGCTTGTGGGCGCGCAGGCTTTCGCTCTGCGCCGCGCGGGTTTCTTCCAGCAGGCCTTCGAGGATGTGGTTCAACTCAACCACATCTTCGGTGTTTCTGATGCGTTCGATGTGGGAGGCGATTTTCCCCTGGTACTCGTCGTTCGCCGCCACGGCTTCGCTCATGCGGCTGACGAAGGTGGTCATGGTGGCTTTCAGCGTGGCGGTGGCCTCGCGCAGGCCATGCTTGACCATGCCCTGCTTGAAGATCACTTCCTTGAGCCGCTTTTCCGCTTCCTGCAGCGACCTGATTTTCATCGGCCCGGCAATGATCTGCTGCACCATGTCGAGCTGGCCGCGCAGCCAGGTGTCGTCGTCGAGCAGCTCGCCGATGTTTTCCACCAGCAGCAGCAAAATGCGCTTGAGGGTTTCCTGCTGGTTGTGGGCGTCGGTTGCCTGCAGTTCGATGCCGACCCACAGCGACTTCAGGTCGGTGGCGATGTTGCGCAGGTTGGCGTCGCTGCTGGCCTCGCGCACGGCGACGGCGAGCTGCTGGGTTTTTTCCGCCAGCGCCGGGTTGTGCGCCAGCTGCGACACCACGCCGAATTCCAGGGTTTTTGCCAGCAACTCGCGCAACTGGGCCAGGCTTTCATCCTGCGTGCGCTCGACGCTGTCGACCATCGACGGCCTGACTGGCTGCGGCTTCAATTGCACGGCGATTTCGGTAAGCTGCCAGCCGCATTGCCGCCAGTCGCTCTTGCCGATGGCCTTGTCGAGGCTGGTGATCTGGGCCGACAGCGCGGGGTGGTGTTCCTTAAGATCGCTGACCAGTCCGGCCAGCGCCGTTTCGGCGGAGGCCTTGTTGGCCGGCGCAGCGGGCACGCCGACGATTTCCTCGTACAGCAACTGGTAGTTGTCCGGGGTCGGCGCGATCCGCCGCATCGCCAGGCGCCGCAGGGTTTCGCGCGCCACCTCGGTGGGGTTCGAAAGATTGATCTTGTCGGTGGGTTCGGCCATGTTTGCGTCCCGGCCCCGCTTGGGCCTTTTCTATATCACGCATGATAAGGCGGGCAGTGGTGGATGAAGTGCAGATTAGGGCAGAAAAACCCCGGTATTTCTGCGCCTGGACGGTGCGCCAAATAAAGAAAGTCTAATGCGTGGGTGCGGGCTTTTCCAAGGATGGCTAGAATGAGCGCTGAACGGTCTCTACCGCTATCCCCATTAATGTGCCATTAATGTGCCATGACAATTAAAAAAATCGCTCGCAATGACCCGTGTCCATGCGGAAGTGGCAAAAAACACAAACAGTGTTGCCTGATCTCGGCGGAGCAGCCCGCAAGCACTCATTCAAAAGCATTGGAAATCTCGAAAGCCTTGCAGCTTGCGTCCGCGCATCATCAGGCCGGTCGTTTGGTCGAGGCCGAGGCTGTTTGCAAGCAAATACTGCAGGTCTCCCCCAATCATCCCGATGCCTTGTATTTGATGGGGATGATCGCTTATCAAATCGGCATGCATGATGTGGCTGCCGTTTTTTTTAGCGGCGTCATCGAAGTTGCGCCCCATCTCGCCGACGCCCACAACAACCTGGGGGTCGTGCTCATGGCACAAGGCCAGCTGGCGGAAGCGGCCGCCAGCTATCAGAAAGCCATTTCGCTGCAGCCTGGACATCCCAATGCGCACTACAACCTGGGGAATGCATTCAAGGATCAAGGGCGGCTGGACGACGCGGTTGCCAGCTACCAGAAAGCTATTGTACTCACGCCTGAAAATGCCCCGCTATTCAACAACCTTGGAGATGTTCTCCAAACCCAAGGCAAGCTGACAGAGGCGGTCGCCAACTATCGAAAAGCCCTCCGTATCAACCCGAATTTGGCAGAAGTGCACCATAATTTGGGGGATGCGCTCAGAGAGCTTGGTCAACTGGACGAAGCAGTCGCATTTTGCAGGCTGGCAATTTTGATCAAGCCAGATTATGCCGAGGCATACAGCAGCCTGGGGAATGCGCTTCAACACCAAGGCAAGTTGGAAGAGACAATCGCCTGCTACCGACAGGCACTTTCGATCAAGCCGGATTCAGCTAATACATACAGCAACCTGCTGCTCACCATGCAGTACATGAGCACAGTCACGCCGGCTGAGGTATTCAGCGAGCACCAGCGCTATGCCGAACGTTATGAAACTCCTCTCAAGGCTAACTGGCTGCCACACCCAAACAGCCGCGTTCCCGACCGACGGCTCAGGATTGGTTATGTGTCCGGTGACTTCCGCAATCATGCGGTGACCTTCTTCATCGAGCCGATTCTGGCCAGTCACGACAAATCGCAGGTGGAGATTTATTGCTACTACACGTATGGCAAGCACGATAGCCATACCGAGCGGATCGCAGCCTATGCGGACCACTGGCTGGCCTGCCCGGAGATGAGCGACGAGGCGCTCGCCGATCGCATTCGTGCCGACGGCATCGACATCCTGGTCGATCTGTCCGGTCACACCGGCTACAACCGCCTGCCTGTTTTTGCCCGGAAACCCGCGCCACTGCAGGCAACGTGGATAGGCTATGCCGGCTCTACCGGACTGACCGCGATGGATTACCGGATTACCAATGAAGAAATGGATCCTCCCGGGCTGACCGAGCGCTATCACAGCGAGACGCTGCTGCGCATGCCGGACTCGGGCGTGGCCTACCGGCCAGAACCGGGGTGTCCGCTGGTCAACCCCCTGCCGGCCCTCACCTCCGGCGAGTTCGTATTCGCCTCGCTGAACAACCTGATCAAAACCAACCCGTCCGTCGTCGAGCTATGGGCAAGAATCCTGAACGCATTGCCGCACGCCAGGCTGATGCTCGGCAACGTGACGGACAGCGGAACCCGGCAACGGGTGATCGATCAGTTCGGCCAGGCGGGCGTGACAACGGATCGCCTGATTTTGCAGCCGCGCATGCCGTTGAACGATTATCTGGCGCTGCACCATCAGATCGATCTGGCGCTCGACCCTTTCCCCTACAACGGCGGCACCACCACCGTACACGCACTGTGGATGGGCGTGCCGGTCGTCACCCTGGCCGGGGAGCATATGGTGTCGCGCTGCGCGGTTCCCTTGCTGTCGCGTGTCGGCCTGGACGAATTCATCACGCACAACGAGGAAGACTACTTTCAGCGCGCCGTACGGATGGCGCAGGACTTGCCGGGCCTGGATCGAATCCGCCAATCCCTGCGCGAACGGATGAGCACATCAAACTACGGCCCGCAAACCGTCACGCGCCATCTGGAAGCCGCCTATCGGGAAATGTGGCGGAAATGGTGTACCCGCTGAAGCGCGCGCCTCAATTCACGTCGGTACGGCGCAGGAACAGCGTGTCGCCGCTGACGAACGCCGAGTCGTACAGGGGGCTGCCGAGCAGTTCGTCGCCCACACGCCGCGGTCCGTCGCCGAACGCCCACACGTAGTCGTCCAGCAGCAGCCAGCCGCCTGCGGCCAGATAAGGACTCCATATCTCGACATCCCGCCGCACGTGGTCGTAGCGATGGTTGGCGTCGATGTGCAGCAGGCTCAGTTGCCCGCCTATCGGAACGCTGCCTAGCTCGGGGCTGTGCAACGCGCCGCTGCGGATGGCCGCCTCATACTCGCCTTGCGCGTTCTCGGAGGTTTTGCGGATATACCCCACGTTTTCAAGCAGGGCGACAGCATTCAGAAATACCCGGAAGATTTTTTCACTATCGATATCCGTATTGGCGAGTTCGGCATTGATGATTGCGGCGGCGGCGCCCTGATCGGTCAGTTCCGCGGTATTCCACGGATCGACGCAGATCACGCTGCCCAGCGTGTAACGGCTGGCCAGGTAGCCCAGGGCAAACGCCGAGCGCCCATACAGGCATCCCACCTCGAGCAGGTCGCCGGGGGGCAGCAGGCGGGCAATGTCGCACAGGGCACGCAGCTTGCCGACGTCGGAATCCCCGGGAATGCTCAGGAACTGGCGATGAAGCGCGGAGTAACGCGCAGGCGACAAGGGAGGACGGATCGCCTGGGGCTCCGCAAGCCCGGCGAGCGGCGTGCCGGACGACGCCAACGCAGCCCACGCCTCGTGTGGCGCAAAGCGCTGCTGAGTCGCGGAAAACGGATCGGGCCTGCAGAGCGTGAAGCGGAAGCGGTCCGGCTGTGTTTTCAGGAGCGTGTCCAGATGGCGCCAGACGCCCTGATGCGGCGCATAGGCCGTCGTCACCGCGTGCTGATCGAGCGCGCGCTGCAAGGCCTGGTCAAATGCCGGGTCGGTAACAAAGGGCAGCCGGATGAAATGATCGACCGCTTTTTCTCCCGGACCGGCCATGGCAGAACTGGCGCCGACGGTCTCGATATCCAGCGCATTCGCGACCCGGATGAAGGTGTCCGCATCATCAATATCGAGCGGGAAGATCAGTATTTTTGTCTTGTTCATATCGAGCGATGCCGGCTCAGCAGGCATGATGCGTCCAATCGAGAATGCATCTCAGGTCGCGCACGTCCAGGTTTGCCCGGGCGAGAAAATCCTTGTCTGCCGACAGCATGCCCACAATCCGCTCTTTTTCCCTGTCGCTGAGCAGCGGGTGGGAATCGCAGCCCATCAGGGCAAAGTGGTTCAAAAAATACTGCCCCAGTTGCGTGGCATCGGACAGGGAGAGCTTTTCGATGAGATGCTGTATTCGGGTGGCATAGGCGGGATTGCCCGATAACCAGACGAGCCAGCCCGGCATGATGATCCTGAGCGATTCGCCATGTGAAATGGGACGATGGGACGCAAGCGCATGGGTCAGGTAATGCAGGATCCATGGGACCTTCTTGCCGCAGGAAAACAGGTAGGACAGCGAGATCGTCGACGCGAACATGGTGTTGGCCCGAAAACCGTACGAGTCTTTCCAGTTGCGCAGTTCCGGAGTGTTCTTCAGCAGGTAATGGATGGCTTCGAGAACGACCGCATCGACAATTCCCGTCGTTTCCTCCATGGAGAAATACTGTTCCAGCAGGTGGGACAGGATGTCGGTGTAATTGTCCGCCAATACCTGCGGCGACAGGCTGATCGTGTAGTCCGGATTGCAGTAGGCGAAGCGCGGCCGGACAGACAGGCTGCTGAAGGCAACCTTTTCGTTGCTGGAACGCCGGCTGATGACGAATCCGCCGTTGACCTCGGTCCCCGTCCCGGTCGTGGTGAGCACGACGCCAAGCGGCAGCGCAGGCGCGGTGAAGCGTTCGCGCGCCTGTTGGTACGCCCAGATATCGTCTGTCTGGTTGGCGGCCAGCAGGGCGATGGCCTTGGATGCGTCGATCACCGAGCCCCCGCCGATCGCCAGGATGAAGCTCACGCCGTGAGCCTGCGCCAGGCCCGCCCCCACCCGGACGAATTCGTCGTCCGGGTTTTCCTTGCAGCCCGGATGCTCAAGGTAGGCGATGCCTCGCGCGTCAAGCAGGCCGGTGACGTCGTTATAACTCCCATTCCGGTGTGCGCTATCACGCCCATACACCAGCAGAACCCGTGAAACAGGCTGCTCGCCCAGTTCCCGCTCCAGAATGGCTTTTGCGCCGGACCCGAAAATAATCCGGGTCGGCATGGAAAACGAAAAATCAAGCATGGTGGGACGAGAGGTCGAGATCCGGCGTCAGCGCATGTCAGACGGCATAAAGCACAGTCTCGATTGCGCTGAGGGTCGAGTGATGTTTGACATGCAAGCGGTATCCGTACTGTTCGCTGATGATGACCGGAATCCTGAAATAGTCATCCAGGTTGTGGTACAGGCAGAGGCACAAACGAGGACGATCGCGCTCGATGGTCCGGTGCGCGCCCTTGACGACAAGCTGCTCCGAGCCCTCGACATCCAGCGCGATCATCGACACCTTTCCTTCGATGTATTCATCAATGGCGACCCCTTCGTGCTGGTAGGTGCTGTTCGCCCCATCCCCGCAGACATGCGCATCCAGGCCTGAATTGGACATGTCGTCATCGAAATTCAGCAGGGTGTTCTCGCTCCACAGGATCTTGTTGTGGATCGTCACCTGCGGCGCATCCTGAAACTTTTTCCTGAGATAGGCCGACCAGGTCTTGCTGGGTTCGAAGGCCGCGATCCGGATGACAGGATTGTTCTCGATGGCCCGGTCGATATGCTTGCCGTTGAAGGCGCCGGCAAATACCAACTGCCCGGATTCGTCGAGCTTGCCGTTCAAGTCGTTACCGAAATAGGGGCTGGCGCTGAACAGCGACTGGTCCCACAGGCGACCGCACAACACGTTTTCGATGCAGCCGCGGTAGGTTTTTTTCGACACCGGGTCGGCCAGCGTGCGGATGGCACGGTCGCACTCATCCATGTTTTTCTGCAGATAGTCGTAGACCTCGAACGACCGGCAATGGAAGAGCGGGAAATAGTAGAGTTCGCTCGAAACCACCTTGGCCTGCAACTCGAGCAGGCCGGCCGTAATGATGATCACGGTGTCCTTGGGCAGCATGTTCCTCACGGCCTGGAAAGGCAGGACGGGGATACCCCAGAGCGTTTCCTCCGCAATGTCCCGCGTGCTGTCGCAAATGCCGTACGGCCTGGGCAGCAGCTTGCCGTCACCGCAGTATTGTTCGACGAAGCCTTTGACCCGGCGCCCCGCCCCCCAAAGGATGAGCTTCTTGCCCTGCATATCCTTGATTGCATTGGCCAGGTACGTCGTGTCGATCTCTGAAAATAACATGGGTGTCGCTCGCTAAAGGGTTTGATCGAGTGTTGCCTGAAACATGGCCAGCGTGGCTTTCAGCTGCGCCCCGAAAAAGTCGAAATCCTCCCGGGTGGCCGCATAGTTCGGCAGCAGGCGGATGGTCCGTCCGAGATTGCAATGCTGGATCAGCAATCCGTTCTGCTGGGCCAGCCTGCAGAAAAGATCTCCGGCCTGCTTGCTGTCCAGGCGAGGGGGCGCGCTCAGGTCGAATGCGCACATGAGCCCTTTCCCGCGGGGAGCACTGACAAGAGATGATTCGGCAGCAATCGCATTTAGTTTAGCCAGCAGATACGCTCCGGAGGCGCGGTTCTGGTCGAGCAGATCGCGGGTTTCGATCTCGTCGATCAGGTGCGATACCAGTGCGCCCGCGTAGGACTCGTTCTGGTGGGAGCTGAAATACTCCATCGCGAACTTTGCATGAGGAATGGTGTTTCCATTGGCTATGACGCAGGACACCGGATAGCCCAGACCCATGGCTTTCGCGGACACCACGAAATCAGGCACGCACCCGAGTTGCTGATAGTAGAACCAGCTGCCCGTTCTCCCGAATCCGGTCTGGCATTCGTCGAAGACCAGGAAGATGCCGTTGTCATCGCATATTTTTCTGATCGCCTGGAAATACCGGCGCGGCGGAAAGAAGAAGCCCCCGCCCGAGATGATCGGCTCGAAGATCGCTGCGGCAATATCCTGTTTCCGGTCGTCGACGGTCTGGCGGAACGCCTCGATGCAGCGGTCTGTTTCGGCTTCGTCGTCGACGTGGGCAAGCGGCGCAGGGGTGACGTACGAATGGTCGACCGTCGGCCGGATCCTGTCGCGCGACATCGAATACGCTGCGCTGCCATGCGTGAGCCCGTGATAGGCCTTGTCAAAGGAAATGACACCCGCTTTCTCCTTGATATGCTTCGCGTACTTGAGGCAACACTCGACTGCCTCGGCCCCTGTCGACAGAAAGATGATCCGGCCATTCATTTCCGGCGCGCAATCGTGGATTTTCCTGGCGGCCCGCAAGACGGCCTCGGTCAGGGTCGAGGTATCCGTGTCCTGAAGGGTCTGCGAGATCTCCAGCATCCTGCGCGATACCCCGGGATCGGAGTGGCCCAGGACCGCGCAGAACTGGCCGCTGTTCAAATCCAGATAGCGGTTTCCGTTCGCATCCCAGACGTAGCTCCCCTGCCCTCGCACCAGCACGATGTCGCGGAAGTTCAGCACGGGAAGCATGTACTTCCCGTACTCGGAAAGCAGTGTCTGGTTGTTGTCTGTCTGGCTCATGGCGAATGGCTGGATGAATGCATGTTGGGGGCTCAGGATCGAGCGAGCTTCTCTTCGATCAGCGCAACCAGTCCGCCGACGGTCTTGATCCCGTCGCCGAGCATTTCCGCTTCCGACAGATGGATGCGGAATCGCTCTTCGATGCGAAAGATGAATTTGATGAAGGCGAGCGAATCGATATGGCCATTGTCGAGATAGCGGTAGGAAGCCATCGCAGAATGTTCCGGAACTGCGCCTTTTTCCTCGAGCAGTTGCACGATGAAATCGTAAACAGGATTGCCCTTGCCGGGGAGACTCATACCGTTTCCCACTTTCTTGTCCGGGCCGAACGGGAAATGGCTTCCAGGAAACGCAAGCCCTCTCCCGATTCCTGGGCGCCATACACGAAATCATTGCGCGTCATGGTCCCGGATTGATGCTGGCGCAGCTGATCGGCGATATCGGTATAGAGATTGGCAAAGGCCTCGATGAACCCGGAGGGGTGGCCGGATTTGAAGCGGTTGTAGCGCACCTGCCGGGCCAGCCCGGCATCGTCAGCGCCGCGGTCGATGAGCGACCTGCGTCCGTCGGCCTGGTTGAGCTGCAGATCCTCGGGCTGCATCTGGAACCATTCGGCGCTCGCCAGGCTGCCGTAGACGCGTATGCGCAAGCCATTGCGGTTGCCGAGCGCGGTTTTTCCGAACCAGGACTGCACCCGCAGGTCGTCCTCGTAGTGCGCGAGACAATAGACGTTGTCGACGATATTGCCGAACTGGCCATAGGTGGCCTGGTCGCCGATGACCTCCAGCGGCGCCTTGCCGCCGGTCAGGAAGTGGACCAGATGATGGGCATGTACGCCCAGATCGAGCGACACCGTGGGAACGGCATGATCCTTGAGGCGCCAGGCTTGCGGCGCAGCCGCCTGCCGCAGGAAGCCTTCCTGGGGAATTTCGACGTGAATCTGCTGGAGATGCCCGAGGCGGCCCTCGGCAATCATGCGGCGCAGTTCGCGCACCATCGGGTAGCCGGAATAATTGTAGGTCACCGCCAGAAAGCCGCGGTTGCGCGACACCGCCTCCCCGATGCCACGGCATTCGTCGCTGGACACCGCCAGGGCCTTTTCGCATATGACCGGATAGCCGGCATCGAGCGCCGCGACGACCATCTCCCGGTGATCCGGCGTGGGTGTCAGCACGACGATGGCATCGAGGGCGCGCGTCTCGCTTTCCAGCAGCGCCCCCCAGCTGGCATGCGTGTGTTCGGGCTGGATGCTGTACGTCTGTGCCGTTTCTGTATTGATTTCGGGACGCCGGCTGAAGCAGCCGCAATCGACGCGGAAATGGCCATCCAGCCGGCTGGAGTTGTAGTGCGTGTACCCCACGGCCGAGTTCAGGGCGCCGCCGATGAAACCGAGTCGCAGGGGGGGCAGTGGGGCATGAGCCATGAATTATCCTTGTTGCAGTCCGCTGGAATAGGCCTGCCGAAGTGCGGGTTTGTCGAGTTTACCCATTGCGTTCCTTGGGAGCGCCCCGACGACAAAGAAACGGCGAGGCTGCTGGAAATCTCCCAGGCGCTGCATGCAAAGCCGCTGCAGTTCGCGCTGTTCGGGCGGTGCATCGGGCGTATGAAACGCAACGACAACGCCGACCACTTCGCCCAGCTGTTCGTCCTGCAGCGGAATGGCCGCGCATTCCCGGACTGCGGGATGGGTGGCGATCACGTCCTCGATGTCCTTGGGGTAGATGTTGATCCCGCCGCAGATGATGATGTCCTTGATGCGTCCGAGGAAGTACAGGAAGCCTTCGTCGTCCATCCTGCCGAGGTCGCCGGTACGGAAATAGTCCCCCCACATGGCGGCCGCGGTAGCAGCCGGCTGGGCGTAGTAACCGCTGAACAGCATGGGCGTGCGGCAAACGATTTCGCCTGCCGTGTCCGGCGGCACGGGGTGCCCGTTTTCGTCGAGGATCCGCACCTCCGTCCCCGGAATGGCGGTGCCGACCGACCCGAGCTTGTGCGAAGCGTCTCGGGGCGACAGATTGGTGGCAATGGCGATTTCCGACGCGCCATAGCACTCGTGGAATTCGCCTGGCAGGCGGGCCAGCAGCCCGGCTTTCGTTTCATCGTCCAGCAGCGCCGAAGAGGACACCAGGCAGCGTAGCGAGGGCAGCGCTTCCTGGCTGCAAACCAGCACGTCCAGTATCTGCTTGAGTTGGGACGAGACGGCGATGGAAAAGCTCACGCCGTGCCGGCAGACCGCGGCGATCCAGGTCGCCGGGGTGAAATGCTCCATGACGATGCTGGTCCCGCCCGCGGTCAACGGCATCAGAACGAGCCGTTGCGCCAGGGAATGGTAAAGCGGCGTGGCCGCGAGCGTCACGTCGTTGGCGGTGACGCCATACAGTTCGGCGGCCGCAGCGGCCCGCAGCAGCTTGGTGTGCTGGCTGAGGAGGATGGGTTTGGGCGCGCCTGTGGAGCCGGACGTCAGCACCATGAGGTAGGGCAATTCGTCCTGCAGCATGGGCGCCGCCCCGGGCTGGGCGGCGCCTGCATCGATCAGCGTCTGCAGGGCTGTCCAGCCTTCGCGGGCGCCACCGGCCACCGCGCGAAGGCTGCCAGGAGGACGCGGCAGCGCGGCAAGATGGGCCGTGGCACCGGACCATGCGATCAGGTGCCGGACATCGGCGGTTCCGAAGGTGGATGCCAGCGCCTCCGGACTCAGCCCCATGCTCTGGGGCACGATGACCACGCCAAGGCGCGCGCCGGCGAGCAGTGTCAGAACAAACTCGGCGCAATTGGGCAGCAGCACGCCGACGTGGTCTCCGGCCTGCACGCCCGCCAGCGAGAGACCGTCTGCCAGCGCATCCACGTCCCGCAGGAGATCGCGATAGGTGTAGCTGTCGGCGCCCACCACGAGCGCCAGCTTGTCCGGCGTGCTTTCAGCGGCACGCCTGAAGTGCCCGTAGAGGGGAGCGGATCGCAATGAGGTCAGCATGCGCAGGCTAACGGGCGGAACGGGCAATAAATTGAAGAAAAGCCTGGCTCGACAGCGGAAAGCGTTCGCCGCTTGCCGAGATGTAGACCTCTTCGGCAAGCGTGTTCCGGGTCATCAGCGTGTTTGCGCCTACAAAACACTGTCTTTCGATCCGGATGTTGTCGCCGATGGTCGCGTTGATGCCCAGGAACGAGGCGTCCCCGATCTCAGTCTCGCCTCCGATGGCCACGCCTGAATTGATCCAGCACGCATCGCCGATGCGACAGCCATGGCCGATCGACGCATTGCTGGCGATAAAGACGCTGTTGCCGATCTGCGTATAGGGATGAATGGCGACATGGTCGAGGACGATGGTGTTTTCGCCCACCGTAACAGTGGGGTGGCGAACAACGGAAGAATGGACGTAGCTGGCGAAGGCGTAGCCCTTGGCAAGTCCTTCCCGATACTTGCGGGCTCGCAAGCCATTCATTTCCAGGTAGCCGACCGCGCTGATCAGGCAGTGCTCCGCCGGGGGGAAACGGGTCTCGATCTCCTCGAACGGGATGACGGGGAGGCCCTCGATGACGGGTTCGGTCAGGACCGCCCTGTCGACCGTAAACGCCACGACCTCATGTTCAAGCCGCGCAAAATGCAGAAACATGCGCGCCATCTGGCCGTTGCCGTAGATGATCAATTTCTTACTTGTCATAATCGCCGCTCGACGCGTGTGTGAACACGCAAGCCTTATCTGTTTTCTGCGTGACCTGTGCCGGCCGCATTATTGCACCGCAATCAACTGGGCGATGGTCTCGATTTGCGCCTCTTCCAGGGCCGGATAGATCGGCAGGCACAGTATTTTTTCTGCCGCCGCGACAGCGACCGGAAGATTGCCCTGTCGCGCCGAAGGCAGTCCCCGATACATCGAGAAGTCCGAAATCAGGGGGTAAAAATAGCGGCGCGAGTGGATGCCATTGTTTTTGAGTTTCAGATGAAGATCGTCACGGCTGATCGGATAATCCGCTTCGACCAGAATCGGGAAATAGGCGAAATTGGCAGCGTTTTCCAGATCGGCCGGCAGGCACTGAATGCCGGCCACCCCTTCCAGGCGTTCACGGTAGGCTGCATCAATGTCCTTGCGGCGCACGAGCGTCTTGTCGACATGTTGCAGCTGGAGCAAACCCAATGCGGCATTGAACTCGCTCATCTTTCCATTGATGCCAGGGGCAACGACGGCCACCTCGTCCACGAAGCCGAAATTCTTCAAATGATCGATTCGGGTTTTGGTCTTTGCATCGGGGCAGACGATCGCCCCGCCTTCAAAAGTATTGAAAACCTTGGTGGCATGAAAGCTCAGCACCGACAAATCGCCATGCCTGAAGATGCTGCCGCCCGCGTCGCGCACGCCGAAGGCATGCGCGCCATCGTAAATGACCTTGAGGTTGTAATTGTCGGCGATGGTCTGGATAGCCCCGACATCGCAGGGGCGGCCATAGCAATGCACGGGCAGGATGGCTGTGGTGTGCGGTGTGATGGCGGCTTCGATCTTCGCCGGGTCGAGATTGAGCGTATCGGGGTCGATGTCCACGAACACGGGTTTGATCCCGTTCCAAAGCAGGGAGTGCGAGGTGGCCACGAAGGAATACGGTGTGGTGATGACCTCACCCGTGATTCGCAACGATTGCAATGCCGTGATCAGGGCGATCGTGCCATTGGTGAACAAGGCGATGTGGTCGACGCCAAGGTATTCGCACAGCGCCTGTTCCAGCTGCTGGTGGAAAGGGCCATTGTTGGTGAGCTGCTTGTTCTCCCATATCTTCTCCAGATAAGGGATGAATTCGTCCAATGGCGGCAGATAGGGTTGCGTGACGTAAATTTGCTTTGGATCGGTGCTCATCGCTTAATCATGATGTATTAATCGTTCGCTGCAGAGAATGTGGATGCTCATGAGCTTTATGGCGCTTCGAGTCTACTTATACGGCTCTGAGACGGAATTCTTGAAGCCTTAACAGACTGCTGAAATATCCCAGCGGATGCGGGGCACGTTGTTCTAAAAGTTGGACATTTCATTCGGTTCGCTCGCATCATGAAATTTCAGCTCTCTTTGAGTTCGTTTTCGACCTTTTGAGCCCCATTTCCCCACATTCCCCACACCCTCACGCTGTCTGCGTACGGATTTTCCCTGGCGTGCGCATGCGTGTGAGGTTGTAGGCCGCATGGTCAGCACAAACATCTGGTCGACCTTCTTCAACCCGCGCATCATCACCTGCCGGATGGGCCCCACGGTCTTTGCCCACCCGAAGCCTTGCCCGATGAGTTTTCTCTTCTGCACCGAGATGGCGTGGCGGCGAAGTACCTCAGCCTTTATGGATTCGAGGGGGGATTGGGTTTGGTCGCCGCTGTCGGCCGGCCTGACCGGTTGCGGCCTCAGCTGTACGGCGATTTCGGAAAGCTGCCAGCTGCATTGCCGCCAGTCGCTCTTGCCGATGGCTTTGCTGAGGCTGGCGACTTGTGCCGACAGCGCAGGGTGGTGTTCCTGCAGGTCGCTAACCAGCCCGGCCAGCGCCGTTTCGGCGGAGGCCTTGTTGGCCGGCGCAGCGGGCACGCCGACGATTTCCTCGTACAGCGTCTGGTAGTTGTCCGGCGTCGGGGAAATCCGCCGCATGGCCAGGCGGTGCAGGGTTTCGCGCGCCACCTCGGTGGGGTTCGAAAGATTGATCTTGTCGGTGGGTTCGGCCATGTTTGCGTCCCGGCCCCGCTTGGGCCTTTTGCTCTACCTCGCATCGTAAGCGGGGAGGGGCGGAATGAAGTGAGGATTAGGGCAGGAAAAGCCCGGCATTTCCCAAATGGCTGCAAGGAGCCGTTGTGGGAGTTCCCGCAAGGGGGAGGCCGAGGTTGTCCCCGCATGGGGGAGGCCGAGGTTGTCCCCGCAAGGGGGAGGCCGTGGTTGTCCCCGCAAGGGGGAGGCCGTGGTTGTCCCCGCAAGGGGGAGGCCGTGGTTGTCCCCGCAAGGGGGAGGCCGTGGTTGTAAAGCCGATGAATCGGCAACAACCACGCACTAAAGCCGATGAATCGGCAACAACCACGCACACCCGCCCCGGGCCGAAGGGGGGGCGATTTCGACTTTCTTGCCCGAATAGGACGCGTCGTTCAGGCGACGCGTATCCGGACTTTCAGCCCGCAACTCAAACCCATCGGCTGTAGCCGGTGGTTGTTTGGTTGTCTTGAGGAGTGCCATGACGCGACATACGACTCCACATGGGCTTCAGCCCATGGTGGATCGGAGTCCTTCAGGGCAATCCGGAAATGCCCGCTTGATCGATACGCTGGATTGCTTCCCACCACGGCCTTCTGCCTCGTGGCTAAAGGCAATGGCGCTCGCAATGACAGCCATATCGAATTAAACCCGGATTGCTCATTAGGGCGAGATGCTTTGCGCAGGGTGCACTCCGTGCACCTTCGGGCATCAATCGGTGCACGGAGTGCACCCTGCGCGCCATAAATCGTCGAATGAACAATCCGGGTTAAATTAATCGGCGCTTCCCTAATTTAATAGATACGCGAACATGCCCTGCGAGATCTGAAATGCGTCGACGTTGTGTCTGGCTATTCTTCTACGTCGCGCGCATTTCAAGTTCGCGTTTGGCGCGGCTCAATTCCTCGCTGATCGAGGCCATCTCGTCGCCGAGCCGCTGGTTATCCTGAATCAGATCGTGGTGCTGGAAGGCCTCATGGATGTTGGCGCGCAGCAGTTCATCGTCCCACGGCTTGGTGAGAAACTTGTAGACCGCGCCCTCGTTGATCGCATCGGTCACGCTTTTCAGGTCGGTGTAGCCGGACAGCACCATGCGCACGGTGTCGGGGTAGAGGCGTTTGACGCGGCGCAGGAATTCGGTGCCGTTCATTTCCGGCATGCGCTGGTCGGAGACGATGACCCCGACCGGATGCGCCGCCAGTAGCTCGAAGGCCACGGCGGCGCTGGTTGCCTTGAGGATCTTGTAGCCATCGCGGCGCAGCAGACGCGTCAGCGAAGTCAGAATGTTTTCTTCGTCATCAAGCAGCAGCAGGGTGCGCTGGCCAAGCCCCGCGACGCTGTCGTCCACCGTCATGCTGCGGCCCTCCCTGAGGAGTTTTTCGAATTCCGCGGCCGGCACCGGTTTGCTGAAAAGGTAGCCCTGCATCTCGTCGCAGTGGCGCTGCCGCAGGAAGGATTTCTGCTCTTCGGTCTCGACCCCCTCGGCGATCACCCTGAGCTGCATGTCGTGCGCCATGGAAATAATGCTCTTGGCGATCGCCGCGTCGTCCGGGTCGGTGGTGATGTCGCGCACGAACGACTGGTCGATCTTCAGCGTGTCGATCGGGAAGCGCTTGAGATAGCTCAGGCTCGAATAGCCGGT
>JAUYCF010000109.1 GCA_030692355.1 Thiobacillus sp. | reverse complement strand
GCGTCGTCCGGGTCGGTGGTGATGTCGCGCACGAACGACTGGTCGATCTTCAGCGTGTCGATCGGGAAGCGCTTGAGATAGCTCAGGCTCGAATAGCCGGTGCCGAAATCGTCGATCGACAGCTTGATGCCCATCGCCTTGAGTTTGCCAAGGGTGGCGATGGTTTTTTCGACGTCCTGCATGACCAGGCTCTCGGTCAGCTCCAGTTCGAGGGAGGCGGGGTCAAGCCCGGTTTCATCGAGGATGGCGGCCACCTTCTCGACCAGGTCGGGCTGCCTGAACTGCCGCGCCGAGAGGTTGACCGCGACGCTGATGGGCTTGAGCCCGGCGAGCTGCCATGCCTTGTTCTGGGCGCAGGCGGTGCGCAGCACCCATTCGCCGAGCGCGACGATCAGGCCGGAGTCTTCCGCCACCGGGATGAACATGGCGGGGGAAACCACTCCCAGCTCCGGGTGCCGCCAGCGCACCAGCGCCTCCATGCCGGCGATCTCGCCGCTGCGCAGGTCGACCTGCGGCTGGTAGTGGAGCAGGAATTCGTCACGTTCCAGCGCATGGTGAAGGCCGTTTTCCAGCACCAGTCGTTCCATCGCCTTGACGTTCATTTCGGCGGAGTAGTACTGGGCGTTGTTGCGGCCCAGTTCCTTGGCGCGGTACATGGCGGCATCGGCGTTTTTCAGCAGCGTCTGGCTGTCCTCGCCGTCCTTGGGATAGGACGCGATGCCGATGCTGCATGTGATGTGCAGTTCGCGGCCGTTGATGTCGAAAGGTGCCGACATCGCCTTGAGAATCTTTTGCGCGACCACCGGCACATCGTCGTCTTCCCTGATTTCCGGCAAAAGCAGGACGAACTCGTCGCCTCCCTGGCGCGCCACGGTGTCGCCTTCGCGCACGTTGGCGGAAAGACGGGCGGCGACCTGGGCCAGCAGCAGGTCGCCGGCATCGTGGCCGAGGCTGTCGTTGATGTTCTTGAAATGGTCCAGGTCGATGAACAATACCGCCAGCCCGCAGTCATGGCGGCGCGAGAAGGCCAGCGCCTGATTCAAGCGGTCCTGCACCAGATTGCGGTTGGCAAGCCCGGTCAGCTCATCGTAGTTGGCCTGGCGCTCGAGCTGGCTTTCATAGCGCTTGCGCTCGGTGATGTCGTTCAGGATTCCAATAAAATGCGTGACCTTGCTGCTTTCGTCGCGAACCGGCGAAAAGAACAGATCGAACCAGAACAGACCGCCGTCCTTGCGATAACCTCTCAACTCCGCGCTGCCGTCGTGTTGCTCGCGAATGGCCTGGTAGATACTCGCAATTTGTGGCTGGTTCAGTTCGCCATCTTCGAGCAGCCGGCAGTTCTTGCCGATCACCTCCTCGCCAGAGAAGCCGGTGGTGTGCTCAAACGCCGGGTTGACATAGAACACCGGGCAGTTTTCCTGTCTGGTATCGATGATGCAAATGGCGTTGATGCTGGATTCCATGGCGCGTTTCCACAGGCGCAGCTGCTGCTGAGCCTCCCTGCGCTCGGTAATGTCCATGAACGTGACGACGGAGCCCTCCACCCTGCCATCCTGGCGGATGGGGTGGGACCGGTATTCGACGTGAAAGGAGGTACCGTCCTTGCGCCAGAACACTGCATCGTCCACATGCACGCCCTGGTCATTCAAATGGGCTTCGCGGGCACGATACTTTTCCAACGGATAGTCGGAACCCTCTGTATGACTGAAGTGGAACAGCTCATGGGCGTGCCGGCCGAGCAGTTCATCTTCCCGCTCGTAGCCGAGCAGGTGCAGGCAGGCCGGATTGACGAAGGTGATATTGCCCGCCATGTCCACCCCGTAGATGGCTTCCGCGGTGGATTCGAGCAGCAGGCGGATTCGCCCTTCTTTGCGCTGCATCAGCATCTGGTGCCTGAGTTCATCCTGGTACTGGCTGGCCAGGAGCCGCGCGCGCTGCTGCCGCCACCACAGTCCGGTAATCACCCCCGCCCCGGTGATGAAGGCCAGGACCAGCATCGCCACAATCCATGCGATCCTTTGGACTGGAGCGTAGAGCTCCTCCTTGTCCATCTTCGCAACCATGAACCAGGGCGAATCCGGGATTTTTCTCGTCGCACCGATGACCGGAATGTTCCTGTAATCCTTCCCCTCGACCAGCCCTTCCTGGCCCCGCGCCATCATGGACGCCAGCAGGTTTTTTTCGGTGACCGGGAAGCGAAGTTGCAGGGCCGTATTGTCGCGATGGCGCAGATTGTTCAGGTACACCACCTCAGCGTCCTCGCGCCGGACCAGCATGGCTTCGGCGCTCAGGCTGGGCGTCGGCCATGACTTCAGCAGCGGGAACAGGTGCTGCTGTGGATCGATCCGGAAATAAATCCCCGCGATGGCCCGGTTGCGCGCGTCACCGCCAGCGAAGATCGGCACCACCAGATCCAGTCGGACACGCGGGGCCTCGGCGCCCGGATGAAGGTCGGTGAGAATGGCTTGCCGGGTGCGCATGGCCTCCATGACCAGCTTTACCCCATAGGCAGTGGGTGGCTTGGCATCCGGCGTGACCGGCAAGTTACGCACGACGCCTTGCTCGTCGAGGATGAACACGCCCTGAAAATCATAGGTCTGCTGCACTGATTTCAGGCGCTGCGTGATCCGTTGTGCGCCCGGGTCAAGCGGCGCGCCGCGTTGCAGCCAGCGCTCGATTTCCACCGCCAGAAAGGGGTCGCGGGAGAGCGCCTCGGCATTGGCCAGATAATTCTGTCTCCAATCCTCTATTTGGTGCACTTTCAAAGTGGCAATGGCGCCGAGGGTGACATGCGCTTCCTTCTTGATGCTTGCCTGGTAGCGACTGAAAACGAAATACCCGGTGCCGCCTATGGCGCAAGCCAATAGCACGAACACCAGCACGGGCACCCAGGAAAACAGCCGGGATGTTTGCGGGCTGGGGGAAGGTCTATGCGGCTTATGCCTGTTTATTGCCATGAATGTCCTGTGTCAGCTCGGGTGCGGTACGGCTCACCAGCTAAATGGCATGAGGCTGGCAAGAATTTTATGCATAAGTGGCTATACGGATTGAAAAAAGCAAAAATTAAGAAATATCAGGATATTTGATAAATAACAACACTGCAGGCATGGAGTTTGCGTGAGTAATTCAATTGGCTTGCAGCCGATTTCCTTAAGTCCGGATCGTGACGATCTTCAGGGCCAATGATTCCAGATTGTCCATTTAGTCGATTTATGGCTCTACGTGCACAGGGGCGTGCGTAAGCATGCGCACCTCGTGAACAGTTGCCCTGAGGAAAGTTTTCGGCGTCACTGCGGACATTTGAGCCAATGATCTTGTGTCACCTTTGTCTCGCAGCTAGTTCGCTGGCTTCTGATGAATGCCGCCGTGCAAGATTCGTTCGGGGCGTTGCTGCCTTTTCCCGTATACCAAGGAACAGAATAAGCCTTGGTGAGATCTGCATTATTCATAAGGTAGAAAGCGAGCCCCTTCATAGAGTGGGAGGCTGCGTTAGGAAAGCGAACCTCCTGTATGTGACGTTCCGGTGGCAGGAAGATCTTGTGGAAAATCCTGAGATTCGCAAGTACTTCGTACGCGTCATAGACTCGGAAGACTCTTGGCTCACCGTTCAATTCGGTGGCACTACATTCGCATGCTGAAACCTGATTCGTTGAGGTCTGTTCCACAAATCCGGTTACCGAACTGGGGTCAAACACAAACGCTTGGGTAACCATGTTCGGGTAGGAATACAAGGCATGCTGCGCTAAGCCTCCGCCAAGCGAATGACCGGTTGTGTAGAAGCGCGTGGTCTTCCGGGATTCCTCAGGAAATTGATCGGCCACACGCTGCATGGCTCTTCTGGCTCGGGTGTATTGATCTTCCATGGGCAGGAATCGCGTGACCCAGTGAAGGTTTCCGTATAGCCAGTCCTTGATTCCCCACGTCCCCCTGAATGCCACAACTATCTGTCTGGTGTCCGCTTCGCGCTTCCAGACGCGGAAAAATAGACCCGTGTCATCTTCGCATGGCGGAACCCACTGGACATCCTTAAGCTCCTGCCATCCACTGGCCAGGAGATAGGATTCGAGCTTGGCGCGATCCTCGGGAGTTAGCTTCGGGTCTTCAGTGCCACAGTCCACATCCTCGGCGTAGGCGAGAGCCGACATGGCTGCATATGGGGCAAAACGATTTGAAGCGGCCGGCAGGTCGGCGAGGAACATGCGGAAGTGTGAGGAGCGTATGCGTGGTTCATTCTCTCCGAGAACTTTTCCACCGCAGTCTTCGATTTCAAGATGCGTGCAACCTTGGAGGAGGCCCAGGAGCAGCGCCAATAAAATTCGTGGTGTCCAATGGGATCGCGATGTTGCTTTTCTCACTATGATCTCCTAACAATTTAGCAGCGTTGGAAGCCAGATTCGCGAGCGACTGATGACGACTGCGTTTGACATGAGGGGTAGTCCCCACCGTTAATCATGTGGTAGCGATTCGATCACAAACACTACAAAACCAGAAGAACTGAAAAGCTTGATGCCGGAGAGTGGCCATGGACTCAAGCACTCTCATCTTTCATCAGGCTATCGACAGCCGGCAGAGGTGCATCAAGCACAGCCCGTGCATCGAGAATCCCAGCGCCATACAGATAGCGGTTCCATTCTATGCCGGGTTGGGCAGGAGGATATGGCAAGAGGATATGGGGTCGCCCACGATATTTCGAGAGGGTCAGGATATGGGGTCTCAGACACGATATTCCGAGAGCAGCCGATCAGCACAGGTGCCAAATGGGGCCGGTTCCCGGCCTCAAGCCGCCACGGCTTTTTCTTGGGCGTTTATGTCGAGGGTGAGGCACGCCGTAAAGCATCTCCTGCGCCCTCTTGTGGGCCAACCGCTTTGAATCCTTCATGGAAGGTGACGGTGCCCTGCGGTGTCTGTCCATCGAAAGGCAGCGCAAGGAACACTTCCTGAGGCACGCCCTCATGGATCAGTCCCGGCATGGGCTTGAACCCGAATCGCCGGTAATAATCCGGATAACCCACGAGACAGCAGCCTTGAGCATTCAAGGCTTTCAGTCGTGACAGGCCTTCCTGTATCAGGGCGCTGCCAATACCCTTCCGCTGGTACGCCGGCAACACCGACACGGGCCCGAGCCCATACCAGTGCGGGGTGCCGTCCGAGAGGGTCACGGGGGAGAACGCAATATGCCCGACCACACGGCCATCCACTTCTGCGACCAGCGACAAGGTCAGTGTTTTCGTGGCACGCAGGGCCTCGATGACGAATTGCTCGGTGTGGTTGCTGATCGCCAAGGTTTTGAACGCTGCGACGGTCACCTCGGTGATGGTGCTGACGTCGGCGCCCGTCTCGTTTCTGATCAGGAGCGCAGGGGGCATGGAGGTCTCGTTTCCCATGCTGGCCAGAGGCCTTTGTTCGCTACCAGACCGAGGTTCGGAAACCGGCCACCGGGCGCCTCAAACCCCGTGCTTCCTGAACCACTCGGCCATCCGTTTCCAGCCGTCCTCGGCAGGCTCCTCGCGGTAGCTGGGCCGGTAATCGGCGTGGAAGGCGTGGGGCGCGTCGGGATAGACATGGATGGCTGACGCCTTGCTGGCAAGGTTGGCGGATTCGGCCAGGGCCTTTTTCATTTTCTCGACGGTGTCCGGCGGAATGCCCGGATCCTGACCGCCGTAGAGACCGAGAACCGGGCCGTTCAGATCGTCGGCCACATCCAGCGGATGCTTGGGCGTCAATCCGCTCGTCGCGCTGGTCAGGCGCCCGTACCAGGCCACGCCGGCCTTCACGCCGGGATGGTGGGCAGCGTACAGCCAGACGATGCGCCCGCCCCAGCAGAAGCCGGTGATGCCCAGTCGCGTGGTGTCGCCGTCGTGGGACTTGGCCCAGGCCACGCAGGCGTCGAGGTCGGCCATGGCCTGGCTGTCCGGCACCTTCGACACCACCTTGGCGATGAGTTCGGGGATGTCGCTGTACTGTCTCGGGTCGCCCTGGCGCGCATACAGCTCGGGGGCGATGGCCTGGTAGCCCAGTTTGGCCAGGCGGCGGCAGACGTCCTTGATGTATTCGTGTACGCCGAAGATTTCCTGCACCACCAGGATGACCGGGAACTGGTTTCCCTGAGCAGGCTGGGCCCGGTAGGCCGGCATGTTGCCGTCGGCGGTGGGCACCTGGATTTCCCCGGCCGTGAGGCCTGTGCTGTCGGTGCTGATGGCGGTCTGGGCCATCACCGGCTGCACGGCGAGGGCAAAGCCCGCGCCCAGGGCGGTGACCAAAAAGCCGCGCCGGGTGAGGGGCTGGGGTGGGGGAGCCAGGCTGTCCAATTCTGCGGTCAGCGCGTCGATGTCGGCGTTCATGGGGGCTCCTGCGGGGGCAGTTAAAAATACGCGCCGACCACGATCTGGTGCAGGTCGAGGCCGTCGTTCGGCTTCTCGATGTCGGCGTTGGAATAGTGGGAATACTGCAGGCCGGCGAATCCCCGTTTGGCCAACTCGACGCCCAGGCCAAGATGCTGGGAGAACTGGAAGCGGGAGCCGAAATCCTTGCCGCCCAGCGTCTCGCGGCTGAACAGCGAGACGCCGAGCCCGGCTTCGGCATAGGGCCGCAAACGGGCCTCGCCGTAATGGAGGTGGAGGCGGCCGATGCCGCCGACCTGGTTCAGGCGGTCGGGTCCGGGGCCCGCGCCGGTGTACCTGAAGTGGCTCAGTTCCAGTTCGGGGCGCAGCGAGGCCTTCCAGTTGCCCCAGTCGGCGGACCACATCGGACCGAAGCGCAGGCCAATCCCCGCTCGCTCGTAATCGCTGTCCGCTTCGCCGACCATGAGGGCGATACCCGGACCCTCCGCCGCGGCGGCGAACGGAGCGAAGGTGAATGCCAGGATGGCGAGCGCTGTAGGCAGGCCAAAGCGGCGCTGCAGCAAAACGACTGAATAGCGGCCCATGAGCGATCTCCCTGTTTTGATTGACTCGCACGGCGCGTGCCGAAACCGGCACATCCGCGACCTCAATTCAGTATAGGTATATAGATCGGAGGGAAGCGCTTCCGGGCAGACATCGACCGCGGCGTAGCCACTGTCCGCGCGGCAATTTAGGGATGCGGGGTCAGCGTATCTCGGGCAGCACGATGTTGACCTCGATCACCTCGAAATTCCCCTGCTTTTCCAGCCCGACCTTGATGTCTTCCGGGTTGATCTTGACGAATTTCGAGATCACCGCGACCAGATCCTTTTGCAGATAAGCCTGGTCCAGGTCTTGCCTTTTGCCCGATGGCTCCCCAACCTGACGAACCTAATCCCTTTAATTTTTTAGGATTTCGGAAAATAAAATCAAGTTCAATTCCTGTTTGGGCGCGCATTAATTCCATGTTGGACGATTCTTTGTTCCTGTTTGGACGGCATGCTGGTAAGCTCACAGCTATCTCGTTTTGGGCTTATCAAACATCACAATGCAAGATTTGTATCCGCGACTACTGGAATCCCGGATTCGCGAGGCCTTAGGCGACACGCCGGTGGTATTGATCAACGGCCCACGTCAATGCGGCAAAACCACGCTTGTTCAGTTGCATGGACAAGATCTGCCGTACTACACGCTGGACGACGAAAATTTGCTATCGGCCGTGCGCGCAGACCCGGCGGGATTTATCCGGCGGATTGATCGGGCGGTGATCGATGAAGTCCAGCACGCGCCCGGCTTGCTGCGCGCCATCAAGCTGTCCGTCGATCAGGACCGACGCCCCGGGCGCTTCCTGCTAACTGGTTCGGCCAACTTGCTGGCTGTGCCTCAAGTATCCGACAGCCTGGCCGGGCGCATGGAGATTCTCACGCTGCTGCCACTGATGCAGGCGGAAATCGAGCGGCGCAAAAACCACTTTCTGGAATACGCGCTTGGTCAGAATTGGCCGACTCAGCGTGTGAGCTATCCGGTTGGCGAAGACCTCGTCACGCGTGTGCTCATCGGCGGCTACCCGGAAATGCTTGCGCGGCCGGCAGCGGCTCGTCGTGCGGCATGGGCGAGTGCTTACCTGAAAGCGCTTTTGGAGCGTGATGTGCGCGACCTCGGCGCCATCGAGAAATTGGGAGATATGCCCCGTTTGCTGGCGGTTTTGGCTCAGCTCAGCGGCCAACTCGTCAATTTCGCTCAAATCGGCGGGCAGCTCGGCATGGATGGCAAAACCGCGCAAAAATATCTGGGCATGCTGGAAAACCTGTTCCTCATCAAACGCGTTGCCCCTTGGAGCAGCAATGAACTTAGTCGCCTCGTCAAAACGCCCAAGCTGCATTTTCTGGATGCCGGTTTGCAAGCTGCACTGGTGAGACTTACCCCGAAACGGGCGATGGCTGACCGGACGCACTTCGGGGCGACACTGGAAAGTTGGGTATGTGGGGAATTGGCTAAAGCCCTGTCGCTTACCCCGGAGCCTTGGCAAATCTTCCATTACCGGGACAAAGACCAGGTGGAGGTGGATTTCGTGCTCGAAAGCACGGATCGTCAGATTATCGGCATCGAAGTCAAAGCCGCGGCCACGGTCACCCACGATGATTTCCGTGGGCTCAAAAAACTGCAAACCCTGACCGGGAAGAGGTTTATCAGCGGCATCGTGTTGCATGACGGCGACCAGGCGCTGCCTTTTGGTGAGGGATTGTGGGCGGTTCCATTCGCCATGCTGTAGCGTGAAACTCGCGCGGCGACTCGTTCGCCACAGAACCGAGCCCACCGCTACGCGATTGGAACGACCCATCCTGCCCGGTTCCCCGGGTGACGCTGCCGGGTCCCTGGGGAATCGCTGATTAATCCGATATGGCCGTCATTGCGAGCGAAGCGCGGCAATCCAGCGCATTGATTAAGCGGGCATTTCTGGATTGCCGTGTCGCTGCGCTCCTCGCAAAGACGGACTAATCAGCGCTTCCCTAGCGTATTTCGGGCAGCACGATGTTGACTTCAATCACCTCGAAATTCCCCTGCTTTTCCAGCCCGACCTTGATGTCTTCCGGGTTGATCTTGACGTATTTCGAGATCACCGCGACCAGGTCCTTTTGCAGATCGGGCAGGAAATCCGGGCCGGACAGGCCCACGCGCTCGCGCGCGATGATGAGTTGCAGGCGCTCTTTGGCGACCGAGGCGGTGGCTTTCTTTTCGCCGAATATGAGGGAGAGCCAGGACATATTACTTGCCTCCGAACAGGCGCTTCAACAGGCCCGGTTTTTCGTAGTCTACGAAGCGCAGCGGGTGCGTTTCGCCGAGGAAGCGGCCGATCGCATCCAGATAGGCGTCGGCCACCGGCGTGTCTTTCTGGTGGATCGCGGGGATGCCCTGGTTGGACGCGTGCAGCACGGCTTCGGATTCTGGGATGACGCCCAGGAGCGGAATCCGCAGCAGTTCCTGAATGTCGGTATAGGTCAGCATTTCGCCTTCGTGCGCGCGCTTCGGCGAATAGCGGGTGACCAGCAGGTGTTCCTTCACCGGTTCGCGGCCTTCGACGGCGCGGCGGCTTTTCGACTGGATGATGCCGAGGATGCGGTCGGAGTCGCGCACCGACGAGACTTCCGGGTTGGTGACGACGATGGCCTCGTCGGCGAAGGTGAGCGCCATCACGGCGCCGTGTTCGATGCCGGCGGGCGAGTCGCAGACGATGTAGTCGAAGCCCTGGTGTTCCAGCTCCTTCAGCACCTTCTCCACGCCTTCCTCGGTGAGCGCGTCCTTGTCGCGCGTCTGCGAGGCGGGCAGCACGAACAGGTTGTCGGCGTGCTTGTCCTTGATCAGCGCCTGGTGCAGGTTGGCGTCGCCCTGGATGACGTTGACGAAGTCATACACTACGCGGCGCTCGCAGCCCATGATGAGGTCGAGGTTGCGCAGGCCGACGTCGAAGTCGATGACGGCGGTCTTGAAGCCGCGCATGGCGAGACCGCTGGCGATCGAGGCGCTGGTGGTGGTTTTGCCAACGCCGCCCTTGCCGGAGGTGATGGTGATGATGGTGGCCACAGAGCTTCCTTTTTTACGTGGGGATTAGAGAGGTTCGATGACGATCTGGCTGGCGTCGGCCAGGCGGATTTGCGCCGGCTTTTTCGCCACGGCGGCATCCAGCGCCGTGTCGAAGGTGCGGTACACGCCCGCGATCGAAACCAGTTCGGCTTCAAGGTGCGTGGTGAAAATCCGTGCCGTGACATCGCCGCGCGCGCCGGCGAGCGCCCGGCCCTTGAGCGGCGCATACACATGGATGCTGCCGTCGGCGATCACTTCGGCGCCGGGATTGACCGCCGCCAGCACCACGATGTCGCCGCCCGCGGCGTAGACCCGCTGTCCCGAGCGCAGTGGCTTGTCGATGATGCGGGTGGGGACGGGCACCGCGGGTTGCGGGGCGAGCGCTGCTGCGGGTTCGGGCAGGGGCTCTGGCACTGGCTCGGGCGCGGGTTCGGCCACGACGGGCGCAGGCGCGGCGGCGTTCAGCACCAGCAGCCCCGCCTTGGCGGCGGCTGCGGCCAGTTCATTTGATGCGTTCTGTACCGCGAACGGGTTCAGCCCGCGACTTTGCAGTTCCTGCGCCAGCCAGGCCCAGTCGGGCGCAGGCGCGTCGGCCGGCAGCCGGCCGCATTCAAACACCGCCGCCTCGCCGCCGAAAAAGTCGGGCGTCGCGGCAAACAGCGTGCTGATATGGGTTTCCAGCGCGGCATGCTCGGCGCTGTTGAGGATGACCTGGATCCCGGCGAGCCGCGTGGTTTTCAGTTCCAGCGCGGGCGCGGGGCGGGGCTCACGTCGGCGCGGCATGGCGGGCAGGGGGATGGGAATTCACGAAACAGACCGTTCGAAAGCAACGCCGAGAGTCTAGCTGCACCCGCCACATGGGGCAAGGCGCGCTGTCCGGTCCATGCGCTCAGGGCGTTCGGCGAGACCATTTCCCGCGCCGCCCGGGCCCGACCCCAAGCTGCCTGCCACGCCCGGCAGCTATCAGACGACCAAGTAAGCAGCGCGCGCTAATGGCGCTAGCAGCCGATTACCGGTCGGTAATGTTTCTAGAAAAGCCTGTCTGCCAAGCACAATGGATTACCGATCGGTAATTATTCTATTGACATCAGGCGTTGAACGGCATAAAACTACCGTACGGTAATCGTAAGGGTGACCACAATGGATCCGAACATCGACAACGGTAGGGTAGTCAGCACCACCGAGGAGATCGGTAGCCTGATTCGCTTGGTGCGGAATGAGCAGGGCATGAACCAGATGGTGGTGGCCGGCATATTTGGATCCGGGAACCGCTTCATCAGTGACGCAGAGAATGGGAAGAAAACCATCCAGGCGCAGAAGCTCCTTGACCTGCTGGGCATGGTCGGTCTCGAAGTTGTGATCAGAAGGAAGCGGACCGATGCGTAAGCTGGGCGTTTTTATTGATAACGTGCTCGTTGGCATGCTGCACGACACCGATCCACTGTCGTTCACCTACACGCAGGACTGCCTTGGCGGCTTGGTGCGCGCGCCATTCTCCGCGCTTATCCCCCTGGAGCCGGGCCCGATCTCGACGACGGCGGTCACGTCATTCTTCGAGAACCTGCTGCCGGAAGGCGACGAGAGAACGCTGCTGCAAGCCAGGCACCACGTCACAACCGTGTTTGGCATGCTATCGAAGGTAGGCGGCGACACCGCAGGATCTGTCGTTATTCTCCCGGAAGGACAAAACCCGCAGCCGGATGATTACCTGCCAGTCTCCTGGGAAGACATCGGTACGCTCGTGAATAACGCCACTGCTGCCGCCCCGGCCGTCATGGCCGCTGCGGACAGCAACGCATCGCTCTCCGGTGCCCAGCATAAGCTGCTAGTGCTGCTCGGCGATGGCGACAAGCCATCCCTTCCGCTGAATGCCTCGATATCGACTCACATCCTGAAGCCGGATATCAAGCGCACAGGCCTGAAAGTGTTCAGCTCCGCGATCAACGAAACGCTGATCATGAAACTGGCGCATGAGTGCCAGCTGCCGACGGCGCCCGTGGCGTACTTGCCCAAGGTGCAATCCTGCCTGGTCGAACGGTTCGACCGGGAAAAGGATGACGATGGCAACCTGAAGCGCCTGTATCAGGCCGACCTGTGCCAGCTGCTGGATAAACCTTCCGGCGTGAAGTACGAGAACGATGGCGGCCCGTCGTTCAAGGACTGCTATGACCTGGTGAAGAACAGGAGCGCTGTTCCGCTCACCGACTGTCACAACATGGTGCAATGGCTGTTTTTCAATCTCATGGTCGGGAACAACGACAGCCATGCGAAGAACCTGTCCATGCTGAATACCAACGGCAAGCTGAGACTTGCACCGTTCTACGACCTGATGTGCACCAAGGTCTACGCTGGACTGTCGATTAACTTCGCCTTCAAGATAGGCCAACACTTCGAGCCCGGGCAGATCAACCACCAGGATGTGTGCGAACTGGCGGACAGTATCGGCATCAACAGCCGCACCCTGTTCAAGATCGCGCTCGATATGGCCGGTCGGATTGAGAAAAACCTGCCAACGGTGGCGAAAGCGCTTTTGCCATTGGCCATCAAGGGTTCAAGCGACCGGATCCTTCTGGACCGCGCGTCAAAGACCCTCTACAGCAACATCAAGAAAATCAAGGCAAGGTTGCAGCCACCTGCTGCGCAGGTAGTGCCAGGTAGTGGCGGCAAAAAGCCTTCTTGATTTTCAGTTCTGGGCGTGTGATCCGGGCATCACGACTTGTTCCGCAAGTGAATTAGTCAACTGCGTAGTAACGCCCGATGGCAGTGACACTGGCCTCCGGCCATTAGCGGGAGGCCCCCAAGGACGGTGAGCTGCGTCAGGAGGTCACCTACCGTCCGGTTCTCGGCCCAGGACTAACCGCGCTCCCCCATGGCGACCCCGGATCGTTCAGGCCGCCTCTTTCGGCCGCATCTGGCGGCTGTAAAGAAATTCCAGCACCTGGCTGCGCAGCTCGTGGTACTTCGGATCATGGGCCAGCTGCAGGCGGTCGCGCGGGCGCGGCAGGTCCACCGTGAGGATCTCGCCGATGGTGGCCGCCGGGCCGTTGGTCATCATCACGATGCGGTCGGAGAGCAGCACCGCCTCGTCGACGTCGTGGGTGACCATGATGACCGTGCTTTGCGTCGCCGCGACGATCTTCATCAGCTCGTCCTGCAGGTGGGCGCGGGTCAGCGCGTCGAGCGCGCCGAAGGGTTCGTCCATCAGCAGCACCTTGGGCTCCATCGCCAGCGCGCGGGCAATGCCGACGCGCTGCTTCATGCCGCCGGAAATCTCGCCCGGCAGCTTGGCCGCTGCGTGGGTCAGGCCCACCAGTTCCAGCGCGGCGCTGGTGCGTGCCTTCAGCTGTGCCTTCGATTCGCGGCCGGCGAACACCTTTTCCACCGCGAGGTAAACGTTCTCGAACGCGGTGAGCCAGGGCAAGAGCGAGTGGTTCTGGAACACCACCCCGCGTTCCGGCCCCGGCCCCTTGATCTCCTTGTTGGCGAGCAGCAGCACGCCGTCGGTGGCGTCGAGCAGCCCGGCCACCAGATTCAGCAGCGTCGACTTGCCGCAGCCGGAGTGGCCGATCAGCGCGATGAACTCGCCCTGGTCGACGTGGAGGTCGATGCCGGTGAGGGCGGTGAACTTGCCTTTTCTGGTGTCGAACACCATCGAGGCGTTTTCGATCTGGACGTAGCTTTGCATTTTGAATTCTCCTTGGGATCTAGGGGCTAGGATTTAGGATTTAGGATCTAGGGGCGGTGCGGCTTCGCCGCGCCACATTCCCTAACCCCTAGCTCCTAGTTCCTAGCTCCTCACTCGTAACTAAACCGTTTCGCAATCAGCATCAGCATCTGCTCAAGCAGCAGCCCGACGATACCGACGACGAAGATGGCGATGATGATGTGGGCGACGTTGAGGTTGTTCCATTCGTCCCACACCCAGAAGCCGATGCCGACGCCGCCGGTGAGCATTTCGGCGGCGACGATCACCAGCCAGGCCACGCCGATCGCCAGGCGCACCCCCGTCAGCACATACGGCAGTACCGCCGGGAACAGGATTTTGGTGAAGACCTTGAGTTCGGACAGGTTCAACACACGCGCGACGTTCATGTAGTCCTGCGGGATGCGCTGCACGCCGGCGGCGGTGTTGAGCACCATCGGCCAGATGCTGGAGATGAAGATCACCCAGATCGACGCCGGTTCGGCCCGTTGCAGCACCAGGAGGCCGATCGGCAGCCAGGCCAGCGGCGACACCGGGCGCAGGATGCTGATGATCGGCGAGAGCATGCGGTTGAGAAAGTCGAAGCGGCCGATCATGAAGCCGAGCGGAATGCCGACGGCGGCGGCCAGGCTGAAACCGATGCCGACCCGGCCCAGCGAGTTGAGGATGTTCCAGCCGATGCCCTGGTCGTTGGGGCCGTTGTCATAGAACGGGTCGGAAAACAGTTCCACCGCGGCGGCCCAGGTTTCGCCGGGGCCCGGAATCTGCCCGCCGCTGTTGGCGACCAGCGCCCACAGCGCCACGAACAGCAGCATGCCGAGCAGCGGTGGCACGGCATTCTTGAACAGGGTCAGCGTGCCTTCGATGAAGCGCTTGCCCGATTCGGTTTCGAAATAGGGCGTCTGCCGGACAGGCGCTGCGGGTGCGGGGAGGGCTTCGGTTTCGGGCGCCTCCATTACCTCCGACAGACTTCGGTCATTCAATGTGACTGCATTCATGGGGATTCTCCAATGCTGTGTGTTCCGTCATTGCGAGGCGCAGGCTTAAAACTGGATTGCCGCGTCGCTTTACTCCTCGCAATGACATTTCAGGTTCAGGCTTTGATTTTGAAACCGTCGGCGTAGGCCTTGGGGTTTTTGCCGTCCCACACCACGCCGTCGATCAGCTTCGACGTGCGCATGTCGGACTTCGGCAGCGGCGTCTTGGTCATCGCCGCAGCGGCCTTGTACACATCGATACGGTTGACCTTCTTCGCCACCGCCAGATAGTCGGGGTGATCCTTCAACAGGCCCCAGCGCTTGTGCTGGGTGAGGAACCACATGCCGTCGGACAGGTAGGGGAAGCCCACCGTGCCGCTGTTGTAGAACTTCATGTAGTCGGGGTCCTTCCATTTCTTGCCGTTGCCGTTGTCGTATTCGCCGTGCATGCGGCCCACGATCGAGTCGTAGTCGGTGTTGACGTACGACTTGGCCGCGATCACCTTGGCGACCTCGGCGCGGTTCTTCATGTCGTCGATGTACTTCGACGCATCAAGCACCGCGGCCGTCATGGCGCGCGCGGTATTGGGGTATTTCTCGACGAATTCGGCGGAGGTGCCGAGCACCTTCTCCGGATGGTCCTTCCAGATTTCCTGCGTCGTCACGGCGGTGAAGCCGATCTTGTCGCGGATCGCGCGCGCGCCCCACGGCTCGCCCACGCAGAAGCCGTCCATGTTGCCGACGCGCATGTTGGCGACCATCTGCGGGGGCGGCACCACGATGTTCTTGACGTCGCGGAACGGATCGATGCCGTACGCGGCGAGCCAGTAATACAGCCACATCGCGTGGGTGCCGGTGGGGAAGGTCTGGGCGAAGGTGTACTCGCGGGGTTCGGCCTTGACCAGTTTGGCGAGCGAGGCGCCGTCGGTCGCGCCCTTGTCCTTGAGTTGGTTCGACAGCGTGATCGCCTGGCCGTTATGGTTGATGCTGGCGAGCACGGCCATGTCCTTCTTCGGCCCGCCAATGCCGAGCTGCACGCCGTAGACCAGGCCGTACAGCACGTGCGCCGCGTCGAGCTCGCCGTTGACCAGCTTGTCGCGCACCGCCGCCCACGAGGCTTCCTTGGAGGGCGTGATGGTGAGGCCGTACTTCTTGTCGAAGCCCTTCACCGAGGCCATCACCACCGACGCGCAGTCGGTCAGCGGAATGAAGCCGATGCTGAGATTGGGTTTTTCCGGGGCGTCGGAGCCGGCGGCCCAGGCGCCCTGGCGCACGCCCGGAGGCACAAGCGCCATCAGGGCGGCGGCGACGGAAATTCCGGTGGTCTTTTTCATGAAGTCACGCTTGCTCGGGTCCTGCACGAGGGGGGTGTCCTGGGTGTCGCTCACGGTGGTTCTCCAAATAAAAAAGGCGTCGCCTTGAGGGCGGACGCCTTTGTCCAGTTGCGAAAGAGTTGACGGTTACGCTGAAAGCCACATCGTTGCGACTGTTCAGTTGAGGATTAGCAATCGCCGTGCCAGATGCTTGATTTCCTTGCAGTGCAAGGCTTGGCGTGGAATCTGTCTTGCGGCGCGCAAGTCAGGAAGCCTGTGCTGTGCACTCGCGCGGTGCGCATTCGTGGTGCCATGCACCAATCGGTGCTGCTACTTATCGGACGGATGTTTTTTGCAGAACTTGCCGTGCGATGTCCGCCAGCTTCAGGCCGCGATCCATCGCCGCACGGCGCATCTCGCGATAGGCCTCGGGTTCCGACGCGCCGGTCTGCTTGATCAGCAGCGCTTTGGCCTGGTCGACCAGCTTGCGTTCCGACAGCTCGAGGCGCGTCTGGTCCAACTGGTCGTGCAACGCCTGGAAGGCCTCGAAGCGCGATACCGCCACATCGAGAATCGGTCTGAGGCGCGCGGGATCGAGCCCGTCGACCACGTAGGACGTCACCCCCGCCTGCGTCGCCGCGCGGATCGATTCCGCGCTGCCGTCGCCGGTGAACATCACGATCGGGCGCGGGCAATCCTGGTTCGCCACGCAGATATGCTCCAGCGTGTCGCGGTCGGGCGAGTCCTGCGCAATGATCACCACATCCGGGCGCAAGGCCTGAACCTGCGCGTCCAGACTGCGTGCGGAGTTCAACGTGGCCGCGACCACGCAGCCCGCCGCTTCCAGGGCGGGTACCAGCATCGCCAGCCGCTCGGGCTGATTTTCGACAATCAATACACGCATGTTCGTCTCAATGTTTTTACCCGACCGAAAAAAGGCAGCCTCCGGAGAGGCCGCCAGGTCGGAGGAGACTGCCGGGCAACCTGGCCTTGCGGCCTGGGTACCCGGTTGGGGTATAGCAGGGCGCGTGCCAGCTTTGAAAGTGGTTGATTATCAAATGCTTATGGGTTTCCGGACGGCATGGATAGGGTTTCGGCTGAACGGTTGTGGTGCATGGGGTGGGGAAATGGAATCAAAACGGGGCACAAACGACGTTCGTCATTGCGCGCGCAGCGAAGCAATCCAGTCAGAGGGTCGGCGCGAAGCACGTTGTGAAGTAAATGGTTAAACCGTGCTTATCCAGTTGTCACACACAGCCCACGAATAGACTGTCGTTGCGAGGAGCGTAGCGACGCGGCAATCCAGAAAGGCCCGCTGAATCAAAGCGCTGGATTGCTTCGCTTCGCTCGCAATGACAGGCTGCCATGGCT
>JAUYCF010000079.1 GCA_030692355.1 Thiobacillus sp. | reverse complement strand
ATTCGCGCAGGCGGGGCAGTTCAGATCGACGAAGAAGATGACCTGGATCTGATCGCCCGGCTTGGCCAGACGCACCCCTTTCAACCGCTGCGCGGCAAGCCACAGGGAGCGGTCGCGCTGGCCGTGCATTTTGGCGTTTTGGCCATGAAGAATTTCGGCGCGCAGGGCGGGCGCGGTGAGCAGGGTCAGCGCGGGCAGGATGGTGCTGAGGAAGCGGCGGCGGTTCAAGGGTGAAAACATCATGTTTGCATTTCAGCGATTCAACCTGTGCGCCCTACTGCCCTCACCCATAACACAAAACCCACCGCCGCAATCAAACTGGCAATACCCAATGCAGGATAAGTAAACAGTACATCAAGCCTTATGCTCGTAACTGACACCATCGAATCGTAAAAGAGGTAACTTGGCCAAGCCAGCATCGCTATAAATGATGCCAATTTAGGTGAATAAAACAGGCATATGAAACCCGCAAGAGGGAAGGTTAAAGTTAGCCAAAATGCCATTTCCGTCAGCCTCAGCCTGTCCAGAAAAGGCCGATATGCGGCATTTTCTAGAGCTGTGGCGAGATTTCCAGGTGTGTCAGCGAAAGCGAAACCTTTATATAAAGGTGAGCAAGAACTCTCATACCCAGTAAAGACGATCAATTTTGTACCCGCCGGTGGGCCTATAACCTTTTTTTCTTCCCAATGAGACTTCTCTGCTTCCCATTCCGGATCAGGTGGATCCGCTAGGCTATGCGAATGCCATGACGTAATCGTACTGTCATCCCTCCACATACAAACATGTTCCCTCTGCCGAGGGGGGAATCTTCCTTTTCGCACTACCTCAATAATCTTGTATTCGACCTCGGGAGGGGCAGCATTGGTGCCTGCGGCCGCGCCTTTGGTGATCTCGATACGAACTACCGAGGAATACCAATCTTGAAGTCGATCATAATCTGCCGGAAGCGTTTCTTGCGCGACGAATTTTTCTGCATGGGCGGTAAACATGCTCACCGCAAAAATAACCAGAAATAATAGGCGTACGCTGCGCGTCATGGGGTGGGGGTTTCAACGAAATGGAAGGAGGTGTAGCGGTCGTCACCCGACTTCTGCGCTATGCCTCTCACATGGATATTGTTGCCGAGCACGCCGACCAAGTAACCAGCCATAGCATTAAGAGGCACGCTCAATCCGCTGCGCGTGTCCTCCGTTATCCGCACACGCTGGCCGTCTGCGCTGATGCGTGCGACCAGCAAGCGGTTGTTGGTTCCGCCCACCAGACACAGGCCGTCCGGCAGTTCGCATAGAACGGGGGGCGTGCCAGCGCCGGTTTTTGCCAGCGTATAGATTTTTTTCCGCCAGATGGACTGACCGCTTGTATTGAATCGCTCGACAAAATAGTCGAGGGTTTGTAGGTCTTGGGAAAGAACCGCAAACCCGCCGTCTTTCAAGGTGATGCTGGAAAACGCCGTGCCCGAAGGCTTGATTTTTTTCAGGGGCGCAAAGTCCGGAGTGATTTCCCATATCTCGGAACGATCCATGAAACCGACCATTGCATGAAGTTTTCCCGCCGCGACAAAGGGACTGCCCATCGCTCCCTCCGTCTTCGGGTCGGCGGTTATCCGCTCGCGCTCGATACGCAGGTCGGCGTTCATTCTGAGCAGGGCTTGCCGATTTTTCTTGTCGATGCCGACGATATAGTATTTGTCGCCGATTTTTGCGATGGGGCCAACAGCCACCATCGACTTGATCTCGCCGTGTTTTTCCACTTTGGTCAGCGCTTTGTTCAGTTTGATGGCGATCCACACCATGTTTTCGTACCCTTTTGTGATCGCAAGCAGGCCATGTTGAGAGCCTGCCGCCATAAATAGAGGCGCACCACTATCGAGGACGACACGACGGGGCGAACTGCCGTCGAAAAAGTCCTCCAAATATAGAAAGAATGATCTCGTTTCTGGTGTAGGGCGTTCAAGCTTTAATGAAACCCAATAGGCACGCCCATCGTCAGAAACGAATTTCATAGCTGCATTGTCGTATCCAGTGGCCTGTTGTTTTATTAGTTTGATTTCAGCTAGTGCGCCGCCAGATAACGCAACAAAGAACACGGCTGCAATCAATGGTTTCAGAAATTTCATTCTCGTTATCCTCTATGCTGATTCAGCAACATTGGCAATATTGTTGACGACGCTGATTGAAAGCGGATTCCCCCATGCCCCATTCGTTGAGAACCTTGAACATCTCGTTTGCAGCTTTTTCACACGCTGCGCGTGTATGAAATGGCTTGGGGATGGCTGGTACTGGGCCTAGCATTATTTTCGTAACCCAGGTCACGTGCCCGGCCGGAATGGTTTGGCACGCCGCAAGGGAATCGTTCTTGAGCTTGATATCGCAGGTCAGTTGATCATCCTTGCACGTCTGATAGCAAACGTCGTGATTGTTGCAGGCCGGCTTGAAGCTGGATGTGGCGTAGCCGATGGGATTATTGCGATCATGGAAGAGAAATATCTCGAGTGCGACCGCTCCCGCCACGGCGTAACCCGGGATACTGCACCCCTCAATACAATAGGGTCGAGCCGTTCCGTTCTGCCGGACTTCATCGATGTCATAACCGCCACCGTACGACTTATCCTTCTCACACATCTGCCACAGCTCATTTGGCGGCGCAGTATTCTGTTTCTTGTCCGGGCAGGCCATCTGGTAATTCGTCCAGGTGAAGCTATCGAGACCAGAGCTGATTACGCCCTTCTTGGCCATCACCTTATCCACTGCTAGGGGTTTGCCAGTCCTTGGATCCTTACCGCAGCACTGGGTTTCCTTGTCGAGCAGCTTGCCGCCGCAAAAATTATCGGTGCCGAACTTGCAGTTGTTCTCCTTCTCGAACTTCGCCTGATCCTCAAGAGTGCCGAAGCATCCAGTGCTCTCACACTTCGCCGGTGCTGCATCCGGCATGCAGCTCGCCATCGAGGGGTCGCAAGATGGTTTGGATTGAAAGCCGACCTGAGCAGCCGCAGTAGCAAACAGCCCAGGCAGGAGCAGCGCCGCAAGAAGTAAAACACGGATAGAGGTTGATAGGCTCATGGCTTTTCAGGGGGAGGGGGTCAGGTTCTGGCACGGCGGAGACTGGTTGGCGCACGCGGGATCGATTTTGGGATCGCAGAGGGGATCCAGATCGCCCGGCACCGGCCGGGGTTCAGACGTACACGCCGGATCGGTGACGGGACACTTCGGCAGTTCGCCGCCCGTGGGCGGGGGGCCGGGGTCTTCGGGCTTGCCGTCGTTGCCGGGGCCGGGACTGCTGGCGTTGGCGTTCTCATAGGCGGGGCTTTGCATGCGCATGACGGTGTGGGTGACGACCGGGATGCGTTTGGCTGCAACCAGCCCTTGGCGAAAGGCGTCGGGGTCGCCGCTGTTGAGGATGCCGAGCGCCCAGTTCATGAATTTGCCGGCGAGCGGAATCTGTTTGCGCTCGGGGATGCCGTAGGTGATGCGCAGCTTCAAGAGGTTGGCGTCCGCCAGGGTCTGCCCGCTTTTGTTGGTCTTGGGATTGTTGTTGCAGCCGGGCACATCCATCGGGCACTGGATGAAGGCAAGGTTGCTGTTGGGGATGACCCGCGAACTGGTCTTGAGTTTGGCGGCCAGTTGGGGGCTGGCGTAGTCGTCGAAGCTCTCCTTGCTGGGGGAGAGGATTTCGATGCGGACGTTGGCGGCCGTGGTGTCGGCCAGGGCTTTGCCGTAGGACGTGGCGAGCTGGCTGGTGGTGGTGCCGCCGCCGTAGTAGCCGGTCATGGCGCGGGTGAAGGCGGTGCGGATGGCGGCGGGGTTGGCGTTGGCGACGGTGCCGGCTCTTGCGGCTTCATAGGTGGCGTAGTTGAGCTGGCTCTTGGCGTGGTAGAGCAGGCCGTACTGGATGAGGTTCATCAGCAGGAACAGGACGGTGGGGACGACGACGACGAATTCGACCAGGGTGGCGCCACGCTGGCAGGCGCAACAGCGTTTCATGCGAGTTTCTCCGGTGTCGAAGTCGACAAGCCCTGCGCCAGCGGCTGGCCTGCCTGCAGTCCCAGCCGCGCCGCCTCCCCCGCTGCCAGTTCCAGCGTCTGGTATGCACCAGGGAATGCGGCGGTGCGCCAGGGTACAAGGCGGGGGACGATGCGGCGTATTTTCCCTGCCCGATCGAGAAACACGACGTCGATGGCATAACGCATGAAGGCGGTGTGAACCGCAGCGCAGGGAACGAGCAACAGGCCGTGGCCAGGCTGCAACGGCGGCGAGAACAGCAGGCCGGCCAGCCGGCTGAAGAACCCGTCGGCCAGCCGGATGGCAAGGCGAGGGGGACTATTCGGGCGCGTTGCGTTGGCCGACATGCTGTCGTCCTGCTGCAGCGGGTTGATCACCGGCACATCTGTCATGCTTTATTCGCTCGTCTTGGCCTCGGGTTTCTTCACATTGAGCTCCTGTGCCTTGAGCGCGACCCGCTCGGCGATGTTCTTCTTGGCAATGGTTTCGGTGAGGAACACGGTGGCACGCACCAGCAGGTCGCGGGCGACTTCTTCCAGCGGCGAGCCGCTGATGCTGGCATGGCTTCCGCCCAGGCCCACGCCCCCCCAGCCGAGCGCCGAAACGCCGAACCCGGATTTTTCGTTGTTGGCCTGGAAGGTCTTGGACGCGACGATCCGGGCCTTGTTGACATCCACCACCCGGATATCAATATTCATGTGCACTTTGCTTTTCTTGAAGTCGACCGATCCCGCCAGCAAGCGAAGCGGACCGGGGAGAAAGCCCAGGCCGCCGAGTCCGGTCGAGCTTTGCTCGTATCCGAGCGAGGTGATGGAACCCGTCACCATGTAATCGGCTGCCTCGGCCTCGATCTTTTTGCCGACCAGCGCCAGTTCCCTATTCAATTCTTCGAGTGCGGCGCGCTCCTGAACGTCGAAACAGCCTGTTTGGGTCAGCGCAGTGGCCAGCATGTCAGTCATGCCGGTGCCGACACCGGTATAAGTTGGCTGCTGGACATTGCCGCCGCTGCCCGCTGCGTAGTCCCACCAGCGGTACCGTCGCGGATCCTGCTGGCCGGCGCCGGAGGAACAATCCGCGGATTTGCATTTGAATTCGGTGAACATCACCTTGGCGGCCGGGCGCGTGCAGGTCGGCACGGCAATTTCCCGCTCGCTCACTTCGCTGGGTTGCGCAATGGACACGGCGGGGGCGAACAACAGTGCTGCAAAATAAGGCTTGCATGAGAGATGTTTCATTGGATTCACTTTCGGTTGATCAAAACAGCGGGTTGTTAGAACCCCGAAGCCATGAACTTCATGACGATGGGGAACAGCAGGATGGCGAAGACGCAGGGGAAGATGAAGGCAATGAGCGGAAACAGCATCTTGACCGGGGCTTCCATGGCGAGCTTTTCTGCGCGGGCGAAGCGTTCGATGCGGCGCTGGTCGGCCTGGGCGCGCAGGATCGGCCCGAGGCTCATGCCGGTGGCTTCGGCCTGGATCAGGGTGGCGACGAAGTTGGAAACCGCGGGCATGTCCATGCGCGCGGCGAGTTCGCGCAGGGCTTCGCCGCGGGGCTTGCCGGCACGGACGTCGCGCAGGAGGCGGGCGAATTCGTCCTTGAGGGCGCCGGCGGGGCCTTTGTCGACGGCTTGCTGGATGGCGCCGGTGAGGTTGAGGCCGGATTCGACGCACAGGGTGATGAGGTCGAGCATGAAGGGCAGCGATTTCAGGGCCTGGCGGCGACGAAGGTCAATGCGGTCTTTGAGCCAGACGGCGGGGTAGATGAAGCCGACCAGAAAGCCGATGAGAAACGGCCACAGGCCGGGCAGATGAAAGCTGGCGGCCAGCCACACGCCGGCGAAGCCGCAGAGGAGGCCCCACCAGAGGCGCCCGGCCAAATACTGGGCGGGGTTGAGGGCGAAGTCGACGCCGGCGATGCGCAG
>JAUYCF010000071.1 GCA_030692355.1 Thiobacillus sp. | reverse complement strand
TTTGAGGCTGATATACAAGCATTCTAGTCCGCGGACGCGGCGCCCGAGGTCGCCGGCCATGCGCAGCTAAGCAAGTCCTGAATTGCTGTTTTCCGAAATCAGCCCTAAGCGCTGGGGTGCGCTGGATGCCATGAGCGGTGTTGGTGAGCAGCAGTGAAACTGGCCGATAAACAATTCGAGCATGGCCCCTTTGATTCGCAGGCTCATGTGTCATTGGAGAAGGCTACGGCGTGGCGCGAAGGTTTGCGTATGTTAAGCTTAAAATAATATTCGACTTTGCTTCCGCGGGTACCACGCATGATGTCGTCGCGGCAGGGTGTGCGCACGTTTGTCTGGGAGATCTTTCGCAGAGTGTCATGGGGGAAAGCTTTTTGGGGCTTGCCGTTCTTTGTTCGTGTCAGAAAGTCATGTGACAGCAAGTCAAAGGGCCACTCGTGCGCGATGTAGGGCAAGCTGAGGGTGGTGGCGGCGTCCCGCTTCCGAAGTTCGCAGCCCCGCGGGCCGGGCGGGTGGTTCACCGTACCCGCCTATTCGAGATGCTGGACCATGTCGCGGACAGCGGCCAGTTGTGGATCGCCTCGCCGGCCGGTGCTGGCAAGTCCACGCTCATTGCCGACTATCTCGAGACGCATAAGCTTCCCTACCTGTGGTACCAGCTCGACGCCGGAGACGGCGATGTCGCGAGTTTCTTTTTCCACCTTCAGCATGCCGCCGCGCAAGTCATCCCTGCGCGGGTCGAGCGCCTTCCGCTGCTGACCCCGGAGTATCTGGCGGGCGTCGAAACCTTTTCGCGCAACTTCTTCCACACGCTGTTCGCCGCCTTGCCGCGACCTTGCGCGGTGGTGTTCGACGACTATCAGGAAGTGCCCGCCGATGCGGCCGTGCATCGACTGCTGGCGCAGGCGCTTGAACGCGTTCCTCCGGGGGTGAGCGTGTACATTGCAAGCCGTGAGCCGCCGCCCGAGGATTACGCGCGTTTGCGCGTCAGCGAACGGATGCGCTTGGTGGGCTGGGACGAGATTCGGCTGACCAAAAGCGAGAGCGTAGCCGTGGCGAGATTGCGCCTCAGGGGCTTTCCGAACGACGCGCGCGATATATCCGAGCTTCATCGGCAGGCAGGCGGCTGGATGGCCGGGCTGATCCTGCTGCTGGAGCATGGCGATCGTCAGGGTAGAGTCCCGACGATAGGCGACTCGGGAGCGCAGTTGCTCTTCGATTACTTCGCCGCCGAGGTACTGCGCACGCTCGACCCGGACGTGCGCGAGTTCCTCCTCAAGACTGCGGTGCTCCCCGAGTTGACTGGCGAGATGGCGGACCGGCTGCTCGAGCGCCGCGGCTCGGGCCTTGTTCTGGCAAGTCTGGCCGACCGTCAGCTCTTCACCGCCCGGCTGGGCGATGACGAGAACGTTTATCGCTATCACCCGCTGTTTCGGGCGTTCCTGCTCGCTCGTGCACAGCGCGCGATTTCTCGGCAGGAGTTCGACGTCCTGCTGGGACGCGCTGCCACCCTGTTGGCTGCGGCCGGACGTTTCGAGGATGCCGTTGCGCTTTATCGCGATAGCGGGGATTGGTCCGGCTATGTTGCCGTGCTGCTGGATCATGCGGCCGAGATGTTCGGTCAGGGGCGACAGCAGCAACTGCTGCAATGGCTCAATGGCGTGCCTGACACGATCTCCGGAAATGTCCCCTGGGTCGCCTACTGGCAGGGAATGTGCACGTTGCCACTCTCACCCTACGATGCGCGTCGTGCATTCGAAAGGGCATATGGCATGCTGCGTGATGCCGGCGATGCGACGGGTCAGTATCTTGCGTGGGCAGGCATCGCCGATTCCTTCCTCTTCGCGTGGGACGACTTCGGCCCCGCGCGGCTCTGGCTGGATGAGTTCGAGGGTTTGCGGTCGCGGCACCCGGAGTTGCCACCGGTAGCGGAGGTTTCCATCACGGCCGGGGCTCTCGGCCTGTATCTGCATGCCCGGCCGCAGGATCCGGAAGTGCACCACTGGGCCGAACGTGCCGGGCGTCTGCTGCCTGGGATCACGCAGGCGATGCCGAAGAATGCACTGGGACATGTGCTCGGCCAGTATCATTCGTGGCTCACGAGTGACCAATACCAGATGCGGTTCGTGGCCGCCGAATTGGGTCGCGTTGACGCCGCCGGGTCGCATGGGCCACTGGCGGCGATCTGCGCGCGTACCTTCGAGGGTCACCTCCACTCGTTCTCGGGGGGCATCGACATTGCACTTGAGCGTCTCGAGAGCGCACGTGCCCTGGCGGACGAAGCGGGAATCCGCATCTTTGACAGCCTGTTGGCCGCGCAGATCGTCTATGCGCACGTTTACTCCGGGAATCTCGCGTCGGCCGAGGAGCAACTCGCGACCGTGGATACGATCGATTCGCCGCGACGGCTTGACCGTGGGCACTACCATTATCTTGCCGGCTGGGTCGCGTGGCTGCGTGGGGACCACGAGGGGGCGTGGCGCCATGCGCAGGCGGCGAACCAGACCGTCGAACTGCACGTGCCGTTCACCGCGCATGCAATCGGGGTCGTCATGGCACAGCTTTGTCGGGACCGTGGCGATGTCGCCCGGGCGCGCGATCACCTGGCCCAGGCAAAGTCCCTCGCCGAGGGTATGGGAAGCGGAATGGCTCTCTTCTGCAGCCGTTGCACCGAAGCCTGGTTCGCTCTGCTCGACGGCGACCCCGAAGCTGCCCTCGAGCCCTTGCGCCATGCGTTCGCCTGGGGCGCGGCGAGCGGGAATATCCGGCATCCATGGTGGCGCCCCGATATGATGTCCGTGCTGTGTTCGGTCGCACTGGCACACGACATCGAGCCGGAGTATGCGCGACGCCTGATTCGCGTTCATCGCTTCCGTCCCATGCCGAACATCGCCGTGCCCGACCTTGCCTGGCCTTGGCCGTTACGCCTCCACGTGCTTGGCGGCCTGAGCGTGCATGTCGATCACGAGTCGCTCGCTTTCGGATCGAAAGCGCCCAGGAAACCCCTGGAACTGTTGCGCCGTGTGCTTGCCGAGGGTGGGTACAACGTGGACGGCGCGCTAGTTGCGGCAGACCTATGGCCAGACGCCGACGGCGACTACGCGCAGCACAACCTCGAAACAACCCTCTATCGCTTGCGAAAGCTCTTGCGCCACGATGGCGTGCTGGTCGTGAAGGAAGGCCGGGTGAGTCTCGATCCGGAGCTCTGCTGGCTGGACTCGCGGGCGCTGGAGTCCCTGCTGGCCCAGGTGGACGATGCGATCAGGCGCGGTGCCGCTGCCGCAGATATCGCGGTGCTCGCCGAACGTGTCTTCGAACTTTACCGCGGACCCTTGTTGCCCGAGGTGGATGAGCCCTGGATATTTGCGCTGCGCGAACAACTTCACGCGCGCTTCGTTCGGACGGTGACTTGGCTCGCCGAATACCTGCATCGGAGCGGCCGGCCAGAAGACGCCGTTGCGTGCTGTGAAAGGGGTCTCGCAGTGGATGAGGGCGCAGCATCGCTGCATCGGGCGCTTTCGACTGCGCGGGCCGCCTGCACTATACGACAGAAATAATACTAAGGTTGTTATATGCCAAAGTATTCGTCGAGTTGTGAGTCATCTGTGAGCCGGATTGTTGGAGACTGTGGTCGCTGACCAGGCGTGGTCAAGCTTAACCCAGTCTAATAAACCATCCGAAGGAGATGACCATGAAGACCACCATCCGCTATTTCACCCTCCCGTTTGCGCTGCTTCTCGCAGGTTCGTCGTGGGCCGCGACAGCGCCCCAGATGGACGTGGATGGCGTCTGTCCACATGAGTCCGCAATGTGCGCAGATGAGCCCGTGATGCAACGTGCGACCGACCTCGCCTCCGAGCAGTGCGACGGCGTGAATATCGCGTACGTGCGTCAGGCGCGACTCGAACTGTCCCGTCAGGCGAACTGAGATCACTGTCTCGGGCGCAACTTGGGCGCCGCCTTCCAGCGGCGCCCGATATCTCGTCGCCTGCTTCGCACGGCACCGACTTCAACCGTTCCGCGTCAGTCCCTCGCAAACTCGATCGCCCCGTGCGTACGAAGCGCATCGTCATCGATGCGTGCTGCGTAACGCGCCGTCACCGGTGAGTCGATATCAAGGCCGGAGTGCAGTCGCCCGACAAATCTGAGCGGCCATGTCTCACACATAACTTGCAGCTGGCTGAAGCGTGCGGACACGTCCTCCGGAAGTCGCATCGAAGCCGGGATGCGCGACAATGGCACGATTGCCACTGACCCTCATACACCGATGAACGAACTCGCGACCCGCATGCGCGAAGCGCACCACGTCGTGGTGATGACCGGCGCCGGCGCGTCGGCCGAGAGCGGTATTCCCACCTTCCGTGACGCGATGACCGGCCTGTGGGCCCGCTTCGACCCGCTCGAACTGGCCACGCCCGAGGCCTTCGCACGCGACCCGGAGCTGGTGTGGAGCTGGTACGAATGGCGTCGCATGCTCGCGATGCGTGCCCTGCCCAACGCCGGCCATCGCGCGATTGCCGCGATGGCCGGGCAGGTCGAGCGCTTCACGCTGATCACGCAGAACGTCGACGACCTGCATGAACGCGCGGGCAGCCGCGGCGTGGTGCACCTGCACGGCAGCCTCCACCAGCCGCGCTGCTCGGTTTGCGGGGCGGCGCATCGGCTTACCCCAGGGATTCCCGACGAGCCTCCCGACGGTTGCCGTCTGCCGCCGCCGAGCTGCCGCAATTGTGCCGGCCCCGTACGCCCCGGCGTCGTGTGGTTCGGCGAGGCGCTGCCCGTCGATGCGCTGGAGGCGGCACAGCACGCGGCCAGATGCTGCCTTCTCCGGCCGCATCCTCGAAATCGAGGGCCTGCCCGACCTCAAGGTCGAGCAAGCGTTTGAACTCACCGACGCCTCCGCCGAACGCTCCGCCGCCGGCTGCGCCGTGCGCCTGAACAAGGAACCGATCGTCGAGTACCTGCGCTCCAACATCACGCTGATGAAGTGGATGATCGCCGAAGGCTACGAAGACAAGCGCACCCTCGCCCGCCGCATTCAGGCCATGGAAGCATGGATCGCCAACGGCACCCTGCTCCAGCCCGACGCTGACGCCGAATACGCCGCCGTCATCGAGATCGACCTCGCCGACGTCAAGGAACCGATCCTCGCCTGCCCGGAGAGAATCAAAGGGGCCATGGTTAGATTGATTTTCAGGATCAAGCCGCTTTGACCGAAAGTTCGACGGCCGTGGGGTTCTCCATGCGCCGACTGGCATCCAGGATTTCAATACCGACGACATTGCCTGCGGCGTCGTAAT